>NZ_WKKI01000013.1 GCF_009674805.1 Metabacillus lacus
ACAAATAGAAAAGCGGTAGGCGCCATAAAGAGGAAGTCATGCTAAGTGCGCCACGTCCTGTGGCAACGCATGACTGTCCGACGTCGTGTCGGGCTCTGACAAGCATAAGACGAGCATCTCTAAAAGGCGCTCTTTGCCTTTTGGAGATGATTGGCTTATGACCTCGAAGGGCTGGCGCCTGGAGCTGGACAATTAGAAAAGCGGAGGCAGCTTGCTCAGGCTCGACAAGCATAAGATGGCTTGGACGGAAGGGCGCTCTTTGCCCTTATGGCCAAGACAGCTTATGACCTCGAGAGCCTAGCTGCCGGAGCTGGACAATTAGAAAAGCGGTAGGCGCCATAAAGAGGAAGTCATGCTAAGTGCGCCACGTCCTGTGGCAACGCATGACTGTCCGACGTCGTGTCGGGCTCTGACAAGCCACACCACTTCCCAGTTATTAACATCATCCTTTTTTAAGGTGATTCTTTTTCTCATTCTTGTCATACAGCTTTAGAGTAATTGTAACAACGGTCCCTCTATTTTCCTTGCTGTCATACTGAATTGTTCCCTGCATTTCCCGGATGAGCCGGTTGGTAATCATGCTTCCCAGACCGGTTCCCTTTGTTTTAGTTGTATAAAAAGGAAGGCCTACGTTTTTTAGTTGTTCATTTGTCATTCCTTTGCCATTATCCTCAATTGTAAGAACAACAACCTCATTGAAATAGTCAGGTTTTTTGGTAATGACAACATTCCCTTCGTATTCAATAGATTCAATCGCATTCTTAATCACGTTCATCAGTGCCTGTTTCAGGTGCTGCTCATCTCCATACACATCGTTTTTGTCAATGCCTTCATATTGCAATTCAACTCTTGAATACAGACCAAGGGGTTTCATCAGCTCAATTGAATCCATCAGCGTTTTGTCTATACTGATTTTGCTCAGCTGCTGTTCATTAGGCTTTGATAGTGTCAGATAGCTGGTAATAATCTTGTTGGTCCGATCGAGTTCTTCTAAAATTAAGGGAGTAAATTCCTTGAATTTTTCATCCTTGGTATCTTTGCCAAGAAATTGTATAAACCCCCTTACTGTTGTGATTGGGTTTCGTATTTCATGTGCAAACGATGCTGCCATCTGTCCAATGGTTGAGAGCTTATCCACATACACCATTTCTGCAAACTGCTGATTATTTTTCTTCAAATTTTCAATAATTAATATGCTTGAAAGATAAGTGATATAAAAAGCAAGGAAATACACAATGTAAAAATCTAATGCCAGAAAATCAAGATTCGTATAAAGGATTACAATGTAAATAATAAAATAAATTGCTATAATTGAGGTTCCAAACATCAATTTCATTTTTGATTTTAAAAAGAATCTGCGAAACAGCAGTGCAATCAAAAAAGAAATACAAGTAACAATAATACCTATAGTATAAAATTCCCCGCCGATTGCAAACCTCACAGCTGAAATAATGAGCAAACTGACTGCCCCTGGAAGCCAGCCTGCATAAAGGGTGACAACAAAAACAGCCACCATCCGGAGATCGAAATTGGTATCTTTAAGAGTTTCGATAGGATAAAACATGCAAAGTATACCGGCTAGAGCTCCAATAACACCGTATATAAACTTTTGCTTTATCCGCATATGAAAGTTTGGATTAAAAGGGAAAAATAAATTTGCATTAAATGTAAGTGAAAAAAGAATAGTGATATTCACTATGAGCGGTTTGATAAATGCTATCAATTGATGGATATCCTCCGGACTGCTTTGAAATAAAAATGCTGAATACTGTATTTAAAGAATACCAAGCTTGTCTCTTTATCACAATAAAATAAACAGAAAAGTGTATTTTAGTTGAAAATTAGTAAAACTGAACTATATAATAGAGTGCAAAATAAGTATGTCCTAACGATGGAGTGACTGAGATGTCAATGAAGCTGACGATTCTTGGGCTGCTAATGGAGCGGGAAGCACATCCATATGATATGAAGCAAACAATGAAGTTTCGTCATATGGACCATTATATTAAGCTGCAAAAAGGATCCCTGTATTACGCAGTCGAACAGCTGCTTAAAGAGAATTACATTGTAGTTGCCGATATAGTAAAAGACTCTAACCGGCCTGATAAAACTATATATAGAATAACAGACTCAGGAGAAAAACACTTCCATAAATTGCTGATTGATCAGCTTTCTACCAAAACCAACTTTTTTCACCCTCTTTCCACTGGTCTTGCGTTTGCTCTCCACGGCGATCAAAAACAGGTTGCTGAGATGCTTGAAATACGGTATCAAAAAGAGCTGCAGCGATGCAAGGAACTGAAGGAGATTTTTCATTTATATCATACTCAGGTTCCATGTGCAGTGCTTCATCTTATGAAAGGTGCCATTCTTCATTCCGAAACAGAAACATCCTGGCTGAAGAATTTGATAAAAGATGCGAAGCTTGGAAATCTTAAAAAAATTGGTGAGTATCATGAAGATTAAACCATAGTATTCATCCCTTTTTCAACATATTATTCAGCTTCATAGTTGTTTTCCAACTAATATAATGCTGTATTAGTGAGTAGCTTTTCACTTTTATTTAAAGTAATTATGTTAGTTCTATGTTAAAAAAATCGCAGTATGTAACAGGACTACTTTATATGAAACCGCTTTGAATATGTCCATATGATGAATACTTTCCTGGCTCACTTTGCAATGGCAAAAATCATGATACAATACTCCATGCAAAAGATGAAGAAGAAGGTGTAAGAATATAGTGGGCAACATTCTGTTATTTTACAAAGATCATAGTATGACTGTTTTAGAAAATGTGGAAAAAAAAGTGTTTGTTGAATTAGAGAAAGAGCTGAATCATCAGAGTGGATCATCAAATAAGTTAAATTTTTCACAGTTAGAGTCTATTGCCTGGCAAAGTGATGTTTCCTGGGAGTTTGGTTATTAATATAACAAAGAAGGCCTGCTGAAAAATTTCCAGCAGGCCTTCTTTGTTAAACTTGCTTGTTTATACGGAGTCATTTGTCCGCTTCAGTGCAGAAAAATATACGTTTGTTGCCATTCACAACTTCACCCCTCAGCAGGAGAAAAGCCGGCAAATCCGGAAGCATTATCAGTGCATTTTAAAACATCTCCAATTGACCATAACAAGCCAAGGTCAGCAGCTCCGGCAAAGCATGCCCCTAAATAGAGAAATATACATACAAGGATAGACCGCAGTTTGAAAACATATTGAAGCATTTTTCTCTCTGATAGCTCCCGCCCCTAAAGAAGTGAACTTTCTGGTTCGAACAATTTGTAGAAATACCAGCCAATATTAATCAGGCATTTCACCCAATAAGCTCTCTGAGCATAGTCTATAAACAGATCTATGAAGGGAGTGACCAAAATGTATAATCATCATTCTTTTTTACACGGGGGTTTATACGCAACTCCGCCATATTATGAATTACGCCAGCAGATTCAGCCTGGCTTGGGCGGAACACCATTTGGAGGACAGGGAACCTTTCCGTTCAATCCATTCGGATTTCCTCCAGGCGTAAGCCAACCCGGCATTTTCCCGGGTGGAGGGCAGGGACTACCAGGAGGATCAGGGGGAAGCCCTAGTCAAGTTGGCGCTCCAACCGGCCCTCCTCCCAGTACAATTCCTCCTGAGCCGCAGGGAGTTTCAGCATTCGCTGTAGATCCTGGGGGAATTCGGCGATGTTTATACCGATTTACATTTGTCAGACTCAACAGCGGGCAATCTTTCTGGTACTATCCAACTTTCGTAGGCAGAACATCTATCGCAGGATTCCGCTGGAACCCGCTTCAATTCCGCTGGTTTTATTTCGGAATAGATTTAGAAAGAATCAGATCCTTCAGCTGCTAGTGGGACAGAGGGACAGGCACTTTGTCCCGGCAGGCCGGGACATGGTGCCTGTCCCCTTGTCCCCGTGTTTCTCATAATGACCATTTCTTCTTCCAGCTTTTCAAAAGCCCGCTCGACCGCAGCAGCTGCAGAGTCTGCATATTGAATTTCGACCGTTCTTCTTTCGTCCAGATAGCAGCCTTCAAATGCACTTTCCTTTAACCTCGTTGACCAGCCTCCAGAGGATTCTAATACTACTACAGGCTTCCTATTCATATAGGCAGCTGACAGTTCTCCAAGGGTACCATTGCCTCCACAAATCATAATAATAGCATCTGCGGAATGAACGAGAATCAGACTTCGATAATCAAACGGCAGTCCGGTTGTAATGGGAACATCCAAATACTCATTGGCTACGTCCGTATTATCCCCGGCCAGTATTCCGATAACAAGACCGCCAGCTTCTTTGGCACCTTTGGAAGCTCCCTCCATTACACCGCTCCCTCCGCCTGTCAAAAGCACAGCACCTCTTTTTGCAACTTCCGCTCCCGCTTCTTCTGCAAGTATCTTCGTATTTTCCGAAATTTCTCCCGACTGCCCGATGACAGCAATTCTTTTCAAAACAGTCCCCTCCCCTTTTGTATCGGTATTTTGTTTAATGGTTGCAAACAATCTTTTTTCTATCCAAAAATACAGCCACATCTGAGCTAACACTTCATAACGCAGCTTGTTATGTACCATTATACAGGATCACTTTTCAACTTCATGACATTTACAGTTTTTTAAAAAATCATATAAGAAATTAAATTAAGACATCCTATAAGGAGGCCGGAAAAGAACTGAGGTGATCACATGACAAAGCGAAATGTTAAAACAAAATCGGGACTTCAAACTGCAAAATCAGTTACAGATTTGGATATAAAACACGACTCATCTCCTTCTGATAAACGAGCAGAAAAGACAAGACCGCGTAATCAATAGGGCAGCAGTGAAGCGGGGCAGTAAAATTCATGGCATAGGTAAAAAAAAAAGCCATTTAGCTTATCTCTTAGAGAACGCTAAACGGCTTTTTCAGTTTCTGTATGACTTTCTATAAACTTATTTCTTCTGCTTGCTTGTTGAAAAAGCAGTTGAAGTTCATTTTTATAAAAATGGATAGAGTCCAGAGTCAGGGCGAAGAACATTTCCTGTTTCAACTTTTGAGCAATAATGGCTTCTTCTTTGGTTAAGATTTCTTCATCAAAATCCAAGTCACTCACCTCGTTTATCAGCTATTACATCTTGTATAGTAATAACATTCGTTTCGGCACAGAATTTTTTGTCCGTTACCCTTCCAAACTCCTCATAAAATGTCAAATAATGAAAGGGATTTTTCAATTCGCTTCCCAACACATATGACAAATTAACAGAATTTTGATATGTTCCAATACCCCTTATTTCTTACTTTTAAACAATCGAAAATTATTTTTCCAGGATAAAACTTTCCATACTTTTATGATAAAATGATTTCTATATAAATGCAGCAGAAAAGGTGATAATATGGAACATTTGCTTAACCAAAAGGTGAAAAATCTTGAGCTTTCCGGAATACGTAAATTTTTTAATCTGGTTGCTGACTATGAAGATGTTATTTCACTTACGATCGGCCAGCCTGATTTTTTTACACCGCATCATGTTAAAACGGCGGGAAAAACGGCAATTGATCAAAATTTTACCAGCTATACGCATAATGCAGGCTTAATAGAACTGAGAAAGGCAGCAAGTGAGTTTGTTTTAAACAAATATGGTCAGCATTATAAACCGGAGAGCGAAGTGATTGTAACAGTTGGAGCGAGTCAGGGGATAGATATTGCTTTCAGGACGATTTTGGAGGAAGGATCTGAAGTGATTCTGCCCGGGCCAGTTTATCCGGGATATGAACCTTGTATCAGGATGTGCGGAGCTAAGCCTGTTATAGCTGATACAAGATATACCAACTTCAAACTAACAGCCAATATTATTAAAGCACATTTAACAGAAAAAACCCGATGTGTTGTTCTCCCCTACCCTTCCAACCCGACTGGTGCTGTTTTATCTGAAGAAGAACTGAAAGAAATTGCTGAAGTGCTTCAAGGAAGAGACATTTTTGTATTATCTGACGAGATTTACAGCGAACTGGTTTTTGAAGGAAAACATCACTCAATTGCCAATCTCCTGCCCAGCCAGACAATCGTAATTAACGGGTTATCAAAATCCCACAGTATGACAGGATGGAGAATAGGCCTTTTGTTTGCCAGAGAAGAAATCACAAAGCATATGCTTAAAGTACATCAATATAATGTTTCCTGTGCTTCTTCCATTTCCCAGCGGGCCGCACTTGAGGCATTGACCGGCGGAGTTGATGATGCCATCATAATGAGAGAACAGTACAAAAAACGCGCTGATTATATATATGGAAGGCTCGTTAAAATGGGGTTAGAAGTTGTAAAGCCCTCTGGTGCGTTTTACGTATTTCCTTCAGTAGAAAAATATGGCTTATCTTCATTTGATTTTTCCATTTCCATGGTAAGTGACGGCGGAGTGGCTGCAGTTCCCGGCAGTGCCTTTTCAGCCAGCGGAGAGGGCCATATCAGGCTGTCCTTTGCCTACTCGATGGAAGAGCTTCAGGAAGGTATGGACCGGATGGAAAGATTTTTAACACAAATTAGATAACATTGCCTTTTTCAGCAAAAATAACAGCGAAGAACCATACTCTGGCCTACAGGAAAATTCTTCGCTCTTTTATGCTGCAGTCAGGGCCCGTCAGCTGCCGGAAAAGAAACTGTAAAAATGGTTCCCTCATTTACTTTGCTTTGAACGCTAACGCTGCCGCTGTGATTTTCTATAATTTTATACGTAATCATCAAACCAAGACCAGTTCCCTTTTCTTTTGTAGTAAAAAAAGGCTCACTGATTTTGATTAACAGCTCTTCAGGAATGCCCTCTCCTTCATCCTTTACCTCCACCAGAATTTTTCCGTCTGCCTTTTTGCAGGAAAGATAAACATTTCCACCAGCGGGCATAGCATCAATTGCGTTTTTCAAGAGATTTATAAATACTTGCTTGATTTGATTTTGATCACATTGAAGTAGTAGTTTACAGTCTTCATATTCCTGCCTGATCCAGATATTATTCAAATTAGCCTGAGTTTCCAGCAAAGCTGATACATCATGAAGCAAATTTTTGATATCCACTTGCTTATAAACGTTTTCCTGCGGCTTTGCAAGCATAAGAAGCTCGCTTAATATCAGTTCAATTCGATTCAATTCAGAAAAAACAATATCATAGAATTGTTTTCTCTCGTCGTGCCCTGACTGCATCAACTGCATAAAACCCTTAATGGCAGTGAGCGGGTTTCTAATTTCATGGGCAATCCCCGCAGCAAGCTGGCCTGCAACAGAGAGCTTTTCAGACTGCAGGAGTAATTCCTCTGCCCTTCTCCTATCTGAAAGATCTCTTAAAATCACCTGTACTGCAGGTTCACCAAAGTAGGAGGTGGGAATGCAGACTGTTTCTGTGTAGATGCGGTTATTTTTATAGGAGCGCCATGATTGCTTCAGCAATTCTACTTTAGATTTTCCAGAGGTAATCTTATAAAGAGTGTCTGATGTCATGGACTGGTCTTCTTGATCCAGAAAATCATACACATCTTTTCCAAGCATGTCCGGGTAATCACGAGCTTCAAAAAGGGAAACACCTGATTCATTGATGAACACCCATTTCCCTTTGTGGATAACCCCAATTGTATCAATAGAATTTTGTATGAGGAGCTGATAGCGTTCTCGGCTTTCTTGAAGGATTTTTTGGAATTTTTTTCTGGAGGAAATATCATTGAGCAAAACAATTTCAGCCGGTTTTCCGTTAAACGTAACAGGTGCAGCCTTCACCTCTACATCAAGAGGGATGCCGTTCAGCCTTCTCCATCTTTCTTCAATTAATCCTACGGCCTGCCCTGCCTGGGTCCGCTGAATTCTGCTGTTCACAATCCCATGAAATTCGTTATCTATCAAATCATATACCGTAAGTCCGAGCATATGCTGAGATGCGGGGGCTCCAAAGAGCTTCACGAGGGCTGAATTAACATATTGTATTCTGCCTTTTACGGCTATTAACAAAGGAAATGGAATATTATTAAAAATCACTACATTTTCAGTCTGAAGTTCTTTCTTGACTTCTTCCGGTTTCAAGAATGCCTGTAATTCCGGTATAGCGACCTCCACCGGCTCTGCATCACATTCTATAGATACCGCTTTGAGAATGATTTCTTTTTCACTGTTGGCAAGCTTGTTTTCCACAAAGTCTACAGTTGTTTCAACCCATGTATACTCTCCATCTTTTCTTTGAAATCGGAACGTGACCGGGTGCATATGATGTTCGTTAAGAAAGTAGCTTTCAATTAAAAAAACATCTTCTTTATGAACGATCTCCTTCAAATACTTCCCTATTAACTCTTCCTGGTTAAAGCCAAGGAGAGAAAAAACGGTTGCAGAAATGTATAAAAATTTACCATTAGAAGTAACAACCGCATACATATCTACCTCTTTTTCAGCAGCTGACGCCCCTTTAATTGTAAAGTTCACTTTTATTCCCCCCTTATGTTACTCTTTTTTCTATTCCGGGATATGAACTATTTTAAACGAAATGCAATCTCATTTACATTTCGCCCACTTTTGATTAAATCCTTCTAAATTTAAATTTTTGACAGATAAAAAGGCAGATATTTGAATATTTTGCTGATTTTCCTATCATATAAATTGTCAGTTTTCCATTTTCATCTCCTTAAAGACAGTTGCTTTTCTCAGGAAGACACCAGTTGACCTGCAGGTGAAGATGAAGGGATTCCTTAATACTTTTGGTTAGACCTTTCACCCCTAAGAGAACTGTATAAAAAAAAACCGGACAGCGGGCCGGTTGATGCTAAGTATAATCATGAGGCCGGTGAACGACGCTGCTTTCTCTTGTTAGCAGACGTAAGAACCTTTTTGATAAAGTGTGTCAGCAATCTCCCGCATGACTGCTACATTTTCTTTCATGTAATGCTGCAGAAAATTTTCATTTATGCAGATCATCAGTTCTTTTCTTTCACTATTTTGAGGCAGGCTGTTCAATAGTGCTTTTGCAATCAGCTCGCTTTTTAAAATTGCACGTTCCAAAAAAGCTTTTGTAAGCATCTCTTTCAGCTGTTCCCCCTCGCTTCCATTCTTTGCTTTGGCTTTTCTCGTTCTGAGCACGGCAGATTCTGCTGCATAAAGAGTAATCGCCAAGTCTGAGAGTTTCATAATGCTTTCCTGTTCCTCCAACACTTGTTCTCCGTATTCCAGATATACCTGGCCTGCTAAAGAGAGAAACAGCTGGCGCAGAAAATCTATCCCTTCCAGTCCTCCGGCACGAAGCTTTTCAGTTGCCTCTTTAATATATGTCTGAAGATTCAGCTCTCCTTTTGCAGCCTTTTTGAAGAGAAGTCCAGGCATCAGCAGTCTGTTAATCTCGTTTGTTCCTTCAAAGATGCGGTTTATTCGCGAATCTCTATAAAGCTTTTCCACACCGTATTCTTTTATATACCCCGCCCCTCCATATAACTGAAGCACTTCATCTGCAGCATCATCCAGCGTCTCTGATCCAAACACCTTGCAGACTGAACATTCTCCCGCAAATTCCATTAACCTTAGCCCAATCAATTTGTGATCCTCCGTATCAGTTAGACTACCCAGAGCTTCTTCAAGGAGTCCTGCCGTCCGGTATTGCAGGGACTCTGCCGCATAGATATCAGCCGCCATTTTAGCCACTTTTTCTTTTACGGAAGGAAAGTTCGCAAGTGGTCTTCCAAACTGCTTACGTTCCTGAATAAAAGCAATTGCCATTTGCAGGGCATGTTTTGACGCACCCATGCAGGCAGATCCTAAGTTGTAACGCCCTAAATTTAGAACATTGAATGCAATGATGTGTCCCTTTCCTTCTTCCCCAAGCAGATTTTCTATAGGAACAAGGCAATCTTCCAATATGACAGACCTGGTAGATGAGCCTTTGATGCCCATCTTATTTTCTTCTGGTCCAAGAGAAAGGCCGGGAAAGCTCTTTTCAACAATAAATGCGCTGAATTTTATACCGTCAACCTTTGCGTAAACAATAAATGTATCAGCAAACACAGCATTCGTAATATAAATCTTGGTACCGTTAAGAACATAATGTGTGCCTTCACTATTTAGCAAAGCAGATGTGCTTGAAGCCAGCGCGTCAGATCCTGCTCCTGGTTCTGTTAAACAATAAGCGCCAAGAAATTCCCCGCTTGCCAGCTTCGGGAGATAATATTCTTTCTGCCAGGCTGAGCCAAAATACGTAATCGGCAAGGTTGCAATACAGGTATGATTGGAATGAGCTACTCCATATCCGCTGCTTCTTCCAATTACTTCACCGACGATTCCTTTGCTGATTTTATCTAATCCAAGACCGCCATACTTTTCAGGAACTGAATGGGCAAGCAGCCCTAAAGAACCTGCTTTTTTCATCAGCTCTGCAACTTTGGCAAAATTTCCTTCCTCCAATTCCTGTGAACAAGGATCAACTTCTTTTTCTAAAAATTGCTTTGCAGAAGAGGCAATCATGCGATGTTCATCTGTCATATCTTCCGGAGTGAAAACAGCCTGCTCTAAAGTCCTCCCCAATAAGAAGCTTAATCCCAAGCTGTGCGTTTTTTCCATTCCTCATCTCCCCTTCCTAACAGTTTACTTCCCTTTAATACAGGTACTGCGGTATAAACGTCCTCTCGGCTGATGAACGAAATAATTGCATTCAACCCATACTGTTCCAGCATTTTCCCAGTACTTGACTGAAGCAAAATCTCTTCTGCTTTTCCAGCATAGGCATTGTAAAACAGCAGGGCTGCACGGGCTGCATCTGTGAGGTCTCTTTCTCCGGCTATCAGCAGCTTTGCGATAAGTGCTCCAGCTCCATAAAAATCTTCCATGCAGAATCTTCCCGAAGATCCCGAACAAATTATAACAATGGTCCTGCCTCCAGCTTCTGCTTCCAACTGTGCTGCAACAGCTGAAAGATTCAAAAGTGAGGCGATGTACACTTTTTCAGCCGCAAAAGAGCCAGCCACAGCTACAGTCCCATTGGTTGTAGAAAGAACAAGGCTCTTTCCCTCCGTCACATGGAGAAGAGAGGCCGGGTTCGGATCCAGAAAGCCTTGAATGGTTTTCCCTTCGTATTCTCCTGCAAGCAAATAACTGCCAGGTTCTAGTGCTGCAGCACATTTCTCAGCTTCTTCGCTGTTTTTCACTGGAATGATTTCCTTCGCGCCATGTGCCAGAGCTGTCACAATCGTTGAGGTGGCGAGAAGGATATCCAGTACTACTGCAGCTTTCCCTTTCATTTGTAACTCTTTTATCTCTTCCTTCTTATAAAGAACATGAATTTTATTCATAGAAATCTCATTTCCCGGTTTGCGCAAGTGCATGCTGTATGAGAATTTCAGTATATTTTCCAAAATCAGCAAATCGCTGATCCGCTGTTTGACCCTTTTTATACCTGTAATAAATCTGCTGACAAATGACAGATAATTTGAAATAAGCAAATGTCAGATAATAATGAATGTGGGTGAGATCTTTCCCGCTTTTGAGTGCATATCTTTCCATAAACTCTTTCCTGCTGTAAAACATTCCAGATGCAGTCACGGACGGTTTTCCTAAACCAAGCTTCAAAGGTAACGGATCATCAGGTTCCATCCAGTAGCTCATTGCTGCACCGAGATCTGCAAGAGAATCTCCTACAGTAGCCATTTCCCAGTCGAACAAACCGGAAAGCTCATATAGATCCCTTGAAAAAAGTGCATTGTTCAGCTTGAAATCATAATGAATGACAGAAATATATTGTGTATCCGGAATACGTTCAGCCAGCCATTTCATTAGTATATCCGCTTCTGCAATATCATCTGTCTTGGCCCGCTGATATCTCTCGATCCATCCCGTGACCTGTCTTTCCATAAATCCGTTCGGTTTGCTGATTTCAGTCAGACCGGTTTGTTCATATGGAACTTTATGCAGTTCTGCAAGAGTATCCGCCATCAATGCAGAAATTCTCTTTCCAGCTTCCTCTTTATTCTCAGTCCACTCCGGAAGCTCGGTATCTACCAGAATTCCTTCTTTCCGTTCCATTAGAAAAAACGAGCTTCCCAGGACAGTTTTATCACCACAGTATGTTAAGGGTTTCGGAGCAAGTGGAAACAGGGGGTGCAAGGCATTCAAAACTTCGTATTCCCGTTTCATATCATGAGCTTTTGGTGCTAGAGGTCCCAAAGGAGGACGCCTGAGCACCGCTTCCCAATTTCCCGCTTTTAACGCATATGTTAAATTAGAAGCGCCTGTTCCAAATTGAGTAATTTCCAGTGGTTCCTGGGGAAAATCCCTTATCTGTTCGCTTAAATACTGAAAAAGCTTTTCTTTCCTTAATTCTTCTCCTTTTCTGACCGGGATTGTCGCCGACATGGATGCCAACCTCCTTTTACTAGTCTTCAGCTATTTTCCAAATTCTTGAAAATGAAAGTGCCCTTTATTTATGGACAAACACCGGTTTTCTCTTTTCAAAAAAAGCAGTTACTCCTTCCCTGACATCCTCCGTCTGAAAAACTTCTTCAAATAGTTCCGCTTCATACTCCAGTCCTTTCTGAAGTGTTGTCTGCAATCCGGCATCAACCGCTTTTTTTATTTTTGATAACGCCGGGAGAGAATGGCGGCTGATTCTTTTTGCAAGCTCCATCCCTTTAGCTATGCCTTCTCCCCTAGGAACAACAGCATTTACAAGTCCAATTCTCTCAGCGCGCTCCGCACTAATGGCATCACCGGTATACATCATTTCTTTAGCAAGTGCTGAACCTATTGCTCTCGGCAGACGCTGTGTGCCTCCGCCCCCCGGAAACAGGCCCAGCTTGATTTCAGGCAGGGCAATACTTGCATGCTGTTCGGCAATGATCATATCAAAAGCCAGTGCCAGTTCACATCCTCCTCCATAAGTAAGCCCGTTTAACACTGCGATAGTGGGTTTAGGAAAAACATCCAGCTTGTACAAGAATTCATGATTTTTCATAAAATCCTCTTTGATTCCCTTTTTGCCCATCCAGCTGGGAAACTCTTTTATATCAGCTCCAGCCATAAAAGCAGTACTTCCCGCACCGGTTAACACTACTGCCACAATGTTCTTATCCCTTTCCAACTCTTGGAATGCTGCCAGCAGTTCTTCAACAACCTCCGCGCTCATCACATTCAGCGGAGGATGATCAATAGTAACAAGAGCTGCTCCCTCTTCCTTTGTAACCTGCACATATGAACTCATACATTTCTTCCTCCTTTACTGCTGTATGTATACCAGCCCTGACCCGTTTTCCTGCCAAGCTGTCCTTGCTTTACTTTTTCCTCTATACACGAAAAAGGCTTATCATCAGGATTACCGGTTTCCTGATATCTTTGCTGCATCACATAATATCCAACGTCGATCCCTGAAAGATCCATCAGTTCAAAAGGCCCGATTGGATGATTGAGCGCTTTTCTGCATATGACATCAATGTCCTTGTAATCTGCATAACCATTTTCATATAGAAACACTGCTTCCTTTTGAAGCGCTCCCAAAATTCTGTTAGCCACAAAGCCTGATATTTCTTTTTTCAGCAATACCGCAGTACGGTTCACTCTTTCGCACACCTGCATGGTGATGTTCGCCGTCTCCTCAGAGGTATCTTTGCTGACCACAACCTCAACACAGTCCATAACAAGCGGAGGGAAGAAGAAATGCATGTTAATGACTTTTTCTGGTGAATTTGTACTCTCAGCAATGAGGGAGTTGACAATGGTCGAGCTGTTTGTTGCAAGAATGGTGTGCTGAGGTGTAATGCGGTCCAGCTGTTGAAACAGCTGCCTCTTTGCTTCAAGCTTTTCAACAATTGCTTCTATAACAAAATCAGCATCCCCTGCAGCCAGCTGTAAATTCGTTGTCATAGACAAGTGATTAAAAGCAGCCTCTTTCTCTTCAGACGTGATTTTATTCTTGAATACCCATTTTTCCATGATAGCCTCAAGCCTGCTGCTTGCTTTAGTGAGCACTTCCTCATCTAAATCGTATAATACCGTTTGAAAGCCTCCGAGAGCACATAGCATGGCAATTTGATGGCCCATCTGGCCTCCACCGGCAACACAGATTTTTTTTACATCCCCAATTTCCATTTATCTTTCCTCCCCTACTGACCGGTTGGTATGTTTTGTTGAAAAGAAAACTCTCAAAGGAGAGTTCAGCTATTTCTCATAAAGGAATACCTAGCAAAAATACACGCCCAGCCTCCCCCAAAAATTCCTCTTCCTTCGAAGCAGAGCTGAGCAGCACCAATGACCCTAGTCTCTTTGTATACCTTCCAGCAGCATTTTTAAGAAAATGCCGGATACCTCGCTGTCTGTTCTTTTACCACTGGGATTGAACCAAAAATAACTCCAGTTTGCCATTCCTAAAATGCCTAGTGAGACGATTTCTGCAGGCAGATCGCTCCGAAATTCTTTCTTTACAATGCCATCTTCCAGCACCTGTTGAATGTTTTTTCTGAATTGCTCTCTTTTAGGAACGATCAGTTCTAAATGATCCTCACTAAGATTTCTCATCTCTCTAAAAAACACCTTGGCACTCAGGCCTTGTTTTTCTATGTCACTAATTAGTTTGAAAATGATTTCATAAAGCTTTGATTTTGAATCTTTCTCTTGATTTTCCATGATCTTTTCCTGATGGCTGAGAAGGTTGTCAATATATTGCAAATGAATATCCATCAGCAGCTGTTCTTTGCTGGTGAAATAATAATAAAAAGTTCCTTTCGTTACTCCAAGAACATCCACAACATCCTGAATGGAGGTTTCGTTAAATCCTTTTTCACCAAACATACGTATACTGTTTTCTATGATTCTGTCTTTCATCCCTGTATTCCTCTCAATCTAGTTGTCTTGAGAAGAATTATAACACAGCGAGTTACAGCAGTACTAAGAGGCAGGATTACCCGATCCTTCCTCGCGAAGTGCTCTTCTCAAAATCTTGCCAACACTGGTTTTTGGAAGTTCTTGGCGAAATTCAATATATGACGGCACCTTATATGCTGACATTTGTTTTCTGCAAAAAGCTGTAATGTCATCCTCAGATGCTGCAGCTCCGTCTTTTAACACAATGAATGCTTTTACAGTCTCTCCTCTGTAAGCATCAGGTACGCCCACCACAACAGCCTCTTGAACCGCAGGGTGTTCATACAGAACTTCTTCAATATCCCGCGGATAAATATTATATCCGCCTGCTATAATCATATCTTTCTTTCTGTCAACGATAGATAAATAGCCTTCTTCATCCATGCTTCCAATGTCTCCGGTATACAGCCATCCTTCCCGCACAGCTGCAGCAGTTTCCTCCGGCATATTCCAATATCCTTTCATGATCTGCGGCCCCGCAACAATTACTTCCCCAAGCTGACCGGGCGGCAGTTCATTTTCTCCCGTTCCTACATCAACAATTTTGTAAGCGGTTGCAGGAAACCCGAGACCTACTGTACCCGGCTTTCGATCGGCAAACGAAGGGTTGCAGTGAGTAGTAGGTGCAGCTTCAGAGAGTCCGTAACCTTCCAGGATCTTAGCTCCTGTTTTTCGTTCAAATTCCCTCAGCAGCTCAACAGGCATCGGTGCGCTTCCACTATTGCAAATTCGGATACTGTCAATTCCGTAGGCTTCTGCTCCTGGATGGTTTGTAATGGCCACATACATAGTCGGAACACCGGGAAAGATTGTCGGCGATTCTTGCTTTATGACATTCAGTACTTCTTCGATTTCAAATCTGGGGAGGAGAATCATTGAGTTGCCGCCAAGAATTGTTAAATTCATACAGGAAGTCATGCCGAATACATGGAAGAGAGGAATGACCGTTAAACATCTTTCCTGCCCGAGCCTGACATCGTTCTTAAAAAATTCCAGAGACTGAACGACATTGGCAACGAGGTTTCTATGAGTCAGCATTGCCCCCTTTGAACGCCCTGTTGTGCCTCCAGTATATTGAAGAACGGCCACATCATGCTCAGGAACAATTTCTGCCGGCCTGATCTGTCCCGTCTGAGTGGACAGGAAAGCATCAAATGGCATTGCCCCTTCTGTATCTATTCCCGGTTTCAAGCTTACAGCAATAATTGTTTTTAATCCTGTATTTTCCTTGATTGCTTTTACTCTCGGGTATAATGCATCATAGACAACAATCGTTTCTGCTCCTGAGTCATTCAGAATATATTCTAATTCTCTTTCAACAAGCATAGGGTTTACCTGGGTAACGATGCCTCCTGCTGTTAAAGTTCCGTAATAACTGATGACGTATTGAGGGCAATTGGGAAGCATGATAGCCACACGGTCTCCTTTTTGGAACCCATCACTTTGTAAAGCGGAAGCAAAGCCCTGTACAAGTCCCAGTAACTCTTTATAGGACATCTTTCTTCCGAAAAATGATACAGCTTCACGATCTCCATAGGTTTCCGTTGTACGCTGCAGCATCTGCGGCAAAGAAATGTCAGGTATTTCAACGTCATGATGAATGTGTTCTGGGTAGCTGGCAAACCATTCAGATTTATTTAAAGCCATTTTAAACTCCCCCCAGTTAAAATAATAGTTGCAGTTTTCCCTTTGAAAACTGCACGTTCAAAGGCTACATAGCATGCGTACCGCCATCAACTATCAGCACATCGCCTGTTACATAATCAGATGCTCTTGAAGCCAGATACACAACGGCTCCCTTTAAATCCTCATTAGAACCAAGACGCTGTAACGGTGTTTTTTCAAGAATATAATTTTTCCCATGCTCTATGATGACTTTGGACATTTTTGTTGGAAAAAAGCCAGGTGCAATCGCATTGACATTGATCCCATACTGCCCCCATTTAACAGCTAAATCCTTTGTAAAGGTAATAACAGCTCCTTTACTTGTGTTATAAGCAATAGTATCCATGAAACGGGGATCCACCCCTCCCAGTCCAGCAACAGAAGAAATATTGATAATTTTGCCCTTATTCTGCTGAATCATCACCTTTCCTGCTTCCTGACTCATCAAAAACGTTCCGGTTGTATTTACATCAATTACTTTTTGCCATGCTTCAAGAGGCATGTCTTCTGCAGGTGCTCCCCAGGTTGCCCCGCTGTTGTTGACAAGAATATCAACAGACCCAAAAGTTTCGACCGCTGCAGCTACCACCGCCTTTACCTCATCCTGCTTTGTTACATCACATGACAATGCAAGAGTTTTATTTCCTGTTTGCTTTTGAAGCCTATCTGCAACTTCCTGACATGCTTCCACCTTTCTTGAACAAAGGACAATATTTGCACCCGCCTCTGCCAACGCTTCTGCAAGCTGCTCTCCAAGCCCCCGCCCTCCTCCGGTGACAATGGCTGTTTTACCGTTAAGATGAAATAGTTCTAGAGCGTTCAAGATATCCCTCCTTATTTCTTCAAACATTTATCTGATGTTTTTTCAATTCAAGCTTTGCAACTTGAGCCCTGTGAACTTCATCAGGACCGTCTGCTATTCTCAGCGTTCTGGCATTCGCCCATAAAGCCGCTAAAGGGAGATCTTCACTAACACCTGCTGCACCAAAAGCCTGTATTGCCCTATCAATTACTTTCAGGGCCATAGATGGAGCAACTACCTTGATCATCGCAATCTCTGCTTTCGCGGCCTTATTTCCTGCAGTATCCATCATATAAGCTGCTTTTAAGGTTAACAGTCTTGCCTGCTCAATTTCTATCCTGGAGTCTGCTATCCATTCGCCAATAACCCCTTGCTGTGAAAGACTTTTTCCAAATGCTTCCCTGTATTGAACACGCTTACATAATTCCTCAAGTGCACGTTCTGCTGCACCAATCAGTCTCATACAATGATGAATTCTGCCGGGACCCAGCCTGCCCTGAGCAATAGCAAAGCCTTTTCCTTCCCCCCAGATCATATTTTCTTCCGGGACCCTTACGTTTGTAAAAGAAATTTCAGCGTGTCCATGAGGTGCGTGATCATAGCCGAAAACTGGAAGGGTGCGCTCAATAATCACACCTGGTGTATCAAGAGGAACGAGTATCATAGACTGCTGTTCATACTTGGGAGCATGGGGATTTGAGCGTCCCATAACGATTGAAATCCTGCATCTGGGATCTCCTGCTCCGGACGACCACCATTTTCGTCCGTTAATGACATAGTCAGCCCCATCTTTTTCAATGCTTGTTGCGATATTGGTAGCATCTGAAGAAGCGGTATCAGGCTCTGTCATTGAAAAACAAGAACGAATGTCTCCATTGAGCAGCGGCTGAAGCCATTTCTGTTTCTGCTGCTGCGTTCCATATCTGACGAGAACTTCCATGTTTCCAGTATCCGGAGCTCCGCAATTAAACACTTCAGGCGCAAGCAAAGATCTACCCATAATCTCGCAGAGAGGTGCATACTCGGTATTCGTCAGACCTGCTCCCAATTCACTGTCTGGCAAAAATAAATTCCAAAGCCCCTTTTCCCGCGCTTTCTTTTTCAGTTCTTCCATGACATGCGGCACAGTTTCCCATCGCGAAGCTTCTGCATTTAATTGTTTTTCATATACCTTTTCATTTGGATAAATATACTCTTCCATAAAAGCAGTAAGTTCTTTCTGCAATTCTTCTACTTTTGAACTGTACTGAAAATACAATATTTTTCTGCCTCCTTTCTATACTGACCGGTTGGTATGTACTTTCTTCTATAATCATATAATAAGAGACTTCGACATTTCAACAATTTTTCTAAAAATTCTGTAATAAGGAGCTGATGGTAGCCCAGAGTTTGAATACCTTAATATTTTGCTGAACGGAGGCAAATTTATTAGATTGTGAAAATACAAGTATTCTACTGAATAGGGTAATGGGTTTTTATTTAAGAAAAAGTGGTGAGGTGCCTTGGGGAAACCATCATACATAGATAAACGGAGGAACTCCGCCTATTTTAAACAAACGATGAAAATGGACTGAATTAAACGGAGGATTTTCGTCTAAGCACTCAAAAAACCTTAAAAAGGAGGATTTTTAGCAGCTTAAGCGGAATTCGTTCCCTTATTTTCTCCTAAAAACGGCTAATTTTGAATGTAACCGGAATTCCTACCCTTATTTCTCCTTAGTCGGGATGGGGAAGCGCCTTGTGCATGCTGTTCCTGCCAAATTGCCCTTCATCGCCCCTCAAGAAGGACATTTCCCTTGCTATTCCATTCAGTTTTGTCCTTCATCACCCCGATGAAGGACATTTCTCTTGCTGTTCCAGTCAATTTTGTCCTTCATCGCCCCGTTGGAGGACCTTTCCCATGCTGTTCCAGTCAATTTTGTCCTTCATCGCCCTCATGAAGGACCTTAGACACTATACATATAGTAACGGAGGAACTTCGCTATTTAGTGAAAAGGACTAAAATGGATGATTTGAACCGCTTAAGCGGAATCGGGAGGGTAACCAATTACTTCATATTTCAACTAAGCTATGCAAACGAGCAAAAAAAAAGAGGAAATCAATTGATTCCCTCTTAGTTTACAACTTCTACATTCGTATCAGTATCGATAACCTGCTGTGTTTTTTCTTCGTCAGTTAGTGCTTCAGTGTCTCCAGACTGATATTTTTCCTGCAATGTGGCATAAGCCTCCACTACCCGTTTGGCAATATTCTTATTTATTGTCGATTTACCTCCATAAGGAACCACTACACTAAACGCAATTTCCGGCTGCTTTGAAGGATAGTAGCCTACGAATGTAAGATTTGTTGTCAATCTTCCATTCAAGTAGGTTTCAGCCGTCCCTGTTTTGCCGCTCACATCGTACTTTCCGAATTTGCCGGCTGCTGTTCCTTGAGATCCCTGGGTAACAAGCCTGAAGCCTTCTTGTACACGCTTCAGATCTTCAGGGGTATTGTTGATGCGATTAAGGATTTTCCCTTCGTTTTCAGCTACAATTGCGCCCAGCTCGTTTTCATTGCCTGGTGTATGGACAGATTTCAGCAATCGCGGTGCGACCCTGTAGCCTCCATTTGCGATAGTAGACACATACTGGGCCATTTGCAGCGGCGTGTAAGTGTCAAACTGTCCGATTGCTAAATCAAGAAGCTTACCCATTTGATCCGGATCAGCTTTTTGCCCGACTGATTCGTAAGGCATATCGATTCCCGTAGGAACTCCAAGCCCAAATTGGGAAAAGTAATTTCTCATTTTTACAAAAGCATCCATTTTTGCCCGAAAAGGTCCATTGGGGACATATTTTACTCCTGCAATGTCCATCGCAATATAAAACATGTACACATTCGAACTGACCTCAAGTGCATGTTCATCATTAAGCCAGCCAAAACCTCCGGCTCTCCAAGACTTTTTCTCTCTCGTGCCGGCAAACTTTATCGGTCTGTCATAGAAGGACGCACCATGTGATATGCCATTCTGATAACCTGCCAGAACTGTGGCTCCCTTAACTGTTGACCCCATCTCAAACTGCTGGGTAAACGTCCCGAAAGCAAAATCTTCTGTTTCGCCATTTTCATTGATCACCTTGCCGCCTAAAGAGAGAACATCCCCTTTATAAGGATCCATGACGACAACAAAAGCACGGTCTACATTACGGTTTATTGATCGTGCCTCCCGAACTTCTTCCTCGATAATTCTGTCCACCTCTTTTTGCAGCTCGATATCAAAAGTAAGCTGAAGATCGTAACCCCTTCTGCCTTCATCAATCACTTCTTCTGATACAATGTTTCCATTACGGTCAGAAGTAAACAGGACCTTGGATTTACGGGGATTCAGATAGTCTTCATACTGCAATTCAAGAAAGCTTTTTCCTACCCGCTCATTTCGCGCATAACCTCTTGCCAGATAGTGAGATTTGCGGTCCTCCAGAATTCCTTCTTCGGGCTTTGTCAGCCCGCCGAAAATTGTTCTAAGTGTACGGTCATAAGGATACTTTCTTGCCCAATCTGTAATGACATCAACTCCAGGAAGCTCTTCCAGCCTTTCAGCAACAATTGATAATTCAGCTTCAGTTAAATCATCTGACTTTACCACTTGCGGCTGATAGGCATAACCAGAGGAAAACCTTGTATAAATGACGGCCACTTCCAGTTCTTCCGGATCCTTTCTCAGCTTTTCTATTTCTTCAGAAGGCACCCTTTCCAGCTGCAGCTTATTTGTCTCTTTCGGTTCCAGCGACAGCTCACTGTCCTTTAAAAGCTTTTTCGCTTTCTCCGGGTTGGCCGCAAGCCAGTAATACTTCAAGTCTGTCACTTTCTTGTCCTCCTGATATTCATCAGTAGGAACTTCAATATATTGAGCAAGCTTCTCTGCGATCTGAAGCTTTTCTTTTGCTTTTGTTTTTCTGTCTACTGTATAGGTAATGGAAGGAACGGCTGTATTATCAACCAGCACCCTTCGATATTTATCAATCATTTTACCTCGAGGAGCAGGAAATTTTGCTATATCAGCATCAGTTTTTGAAACTTCTTTTGAATACTCCTCACCCTGGACAATCTGGACAACTCCTAATTTAACAATCAATGCGACAAAGAGCAGAAATATAAAAAAGAAAAAGATATTGATGCGAAACTGCCTCAATTTCTTTACCTTGCGCTGTTCAGGCTGATTTCCCTTTTGCTCAGTCAATTTTTTCGGTTCTCCCTTCGGTATTTCCTCTTCACAAAACTATATATATTGTAACATTTATGTAAAACTTGTCATATATCTTTGTACCTAAAAAACTATGTCAACCTCAATTTTTATGAAAAAATTAGATTACTAGGAGATTTATGGGTGATATCTTAAAAGAACTGTAGGAAGGATTTCTTTCGTAAACCCTTTAATCATAAGGATTTATACAAAGTACAATATCTTAAACATTGTAAATGGAAAGTCTTGGGCACTTTGTTACAAAAAAAGCGTGTTATGATGAGTTTGTCATCGAGACAACTACAAATAAGAAAAAAACGGGAGGCATAATCATTATGTTTAAAAAAGCGACAGTTCTTTCATTAGCAGCTGCAGCAACTATTTTTACTTTCAATTCAGGACAAGCTAATGCACAGGAAGTACAATCTTTTAAAATAGAGGTAAAACAATTAGATCAATCTTCAATTGAGAATTTGCTAAAACAGCATTTTCCTAACCTAAAATTTAATTTCCAGCAAGCTCCAGCTCCAAAGCCTGTTGAGCAAGCTAAACCTGCTCCAGCTTCAGCTCCAAAGCCTGCTGAGCAAGCTAAACCTGCTCCAGCTCCAGCTCCAAAGCCTGCTGAGCAAGCTAAACCTGCTCCAGCTCCGGCTCCAAAGCCTGCTGAGCAAGCTAAACCTGCTCCAGCTCCGGCTCCAAAGCCTGCTGAGCAAACTAAACCTGCTCCAGCTCCGGCTCCAAAGCCTGCTGAGCAAACACAATCCAGCGTGAGTGCGTTTGAAAAGAAAGTGGTTGAATTAACAAACGTTGAGCGCCAGAAGCAAGGTCTTAAACCGTTGCAGCTTGATGAAGCTTTAAGCAAAGTGGCAAGAGTAAAATCTCAAGATATGAAAAACAAAAACTATTTTTCTCATACAAGCCCTACTTACGGATCACCATTTGATATGATGAAGCAATTCGGCATTTCATACAAAACTGCCGGTGAGAATATCGCTATGGGTCAGCGCTCTCCTGAAGAAGTTGTAAAAGCGTGGATGAACAGTGAAGGACACCGCAAAAATATCATGAACGGCCAATATACACATATTGGTGTAGGACATGTAGCGGATGGTAACTACTGGACTCAAATGTTTATCGGAAAATAATAGATTCATTGAAAAATCGCCGGCTCCCTGCCGGCGATTTTTATTTTAACTTTAATAATTCCAAAGCTTATACAATGCCTGAGTTCCGCTGTTATCCTCATTGCGGTCCAGCAGTTCACCATATAGAGATCTGACAAGCTGAAGTCCTGGCATCTCGACATCCATATGCTGAATTTCAGAAAGTGCAATATCCATATCTTTTACGAAATGTTTTACGTAAAAACCGGGTTCAAAGTCTTCCTTCAGCATGCGGGGCCCCAGATTGCTTAATGACCAGCTTCCGGCAGCGCCGGTAGAAATACTTTTAAGCACATTTTCAGGATCCAGCCCGGCTCTCTTTGCATATACGAGGGATTCACAGACCCCGATCATTCCTGAAGCTATTGCAATTTGATTGCACATTTTTGTATGCTGACCAGATCCAGGACCTCCCTGGTAGACGATATTTTCTCCCATAGCCTCGAAAATACTCCTACAGGCCAGAAAATCCTTTTCCTCACCGCCAGCCATAATAGCAAGAGTTCCATTTTTTGCTCCGATATCTCCACCTGATACAGGAGCATCAAGAGCAAAGATACCTTTATTTTTTGCAGCCTGATAAATTTCTTTAGCCAGTGAAGGCTTAGAAGTTGTCATGTCAATTACATATGTACCCTCTTTTGCATAAGCAAGAATTCCATCTTCACCTAAATAGACTTCCTCCACATCCTTTGGATAGCCAATTATGGTGATCACTGCATCAGCACCTTCAGTTACTTCTTTAACAGATTCCTTCCATACGGCTCCTTTTCCTATGATAGTTTCCGCCTTGCTCTTTGTTCTGGTGTATACTTGCACTTGAAAGCCGGCTTGCATAAGATTGTCCGCCATGCTTTCCCCCATTACACCTATTCCAATAAAACCGATTGTTTTCATTCATTCCCGCTCCTTATCGTGATTGTTAACACTTTTTTCAGCAAGTCAGACATTTGGTGGAATTTTTATACTGACTTTACCATCCCGCCATCTACAAGAAATACTTGTCCAGTCATGTAACTATTTACCTCTGAGAGAAGAAAGGCAGCATAAACAGCAAATTCTTCAGGCTGGCCATACCTCTTGAGGGCAATAGCACCCTTCACACTTTCCTCCATTTCCTCTTTTGAAATACCTGCCTTTTCTGCATTGAGTGTATCAAGTACAGCAACCCGGTCTGTTGCAATTCTGCCGGGTGCGGCAGTATTGATTAAGATGCCGTATGGAGCCAGTTCTCCGGCCAGGGTTTTTGTCATTCCGGCAATTCCCAATCTGAATGTATTAGATAAAAGCAATCCAGGGATGGGCTCTTTTATGGAAGATGAGGCGATATTGAGGATTCTGCCTCCCCTGCCTCTCATATGTGGAAGCACTTCTCTAATGAAACGTATGTAGCTGAGTAAATTCAATTCAAACGCTCGCTGCCAATCTTCATCGGATAAGTGCTCAAATGTGCCTGCAGGAGGACCGCCAGCATTGTTCACAAGAATGTCAATGCCACCGAATGTTTCAGCCGTTTTTTTTACGATTGCTTCAATATTTTCTTTTATCGTAATGTCGCATACGCTGTATGAAAGATTATCCTTATATGCTGAAAATTCCTCCATAACAGATTCCAGCTTTTCCGCAGATCTCCCGGAAATCATGACAGAAGCACCTTCTTCCAGCAATTTTTTTGCAACTGCCTTTCCAAGACCCTGGCTGGAGGCAGCAATCAAAGCTGTTTTTCCCTTGTAACGTAAATCCATATTTCCCATTCCCCTCCCCTATTTCAATGTATCTATATTGTAACAGAAGACGGCTCCCTGCCTCCATTTCCTGCATTGTACAGTCAGCCAGCTAGATCAGAACTTGTTAGGGTTATTTTTTAGCATAAAAAAACAGCTGGCATGAATACGGTAAAGTTTATACCGTCTTCACACCAGCCAACAGGCTTTCCTTCTACAAGCTGCATAGCCATCCTGGTTACCCTCGGCACCGAACTATAGAGAATCACTGCAGTTCAGTTCTTCCCTAGTCACTCTGCCTGCTGATCAAGCTTAGTTTACTGCTGGTTCCTTTAGCAGCTCTTCACTATAAAGCAGCTCTCGGACTTTTTCAAACGTCATAGGCGCATAATAAAAATAGCCTTGAATATGAAAGCAATTTACGCTTTTAAGAAATAACATCTGTTTTTCTGTTTCTACGCCTTCTGCAATTACTTCCAGACGGAGATGTCTCGCCATCGAAACAATGGTTTTAATAATGGTTTGATACTGTTCGTCTATCTCAATCTGGTCAATAAAGCTTTTATCGATCTTAATTCTGTCGATAGGAAGCTTGTTAATATAGCTTAGAGAGCTGTATCCTGTTCCAAAGTCATCCATACTGATTTCCACACCCATTTCTTTCAGGTGCTCAAGCCTTTGGATCACATTCAAGTCATCCATCATAATCACAGATTCTGTAATCTCAAGTTCTATAGCAGTGGGATGGATATTGTACTTTTTCAAGCAGGAAATAATGAATTGAGAAAAATCTTCCTGATATAAGTGAATCTGTGAAATATTGACCGATACCCTTTTAATGAGCTGGCCCTTGTTGAGAAGGGAGGCTATATCCTGACATACTTCTTCAAACACAATCCGCTCCAGAGGTACAATCAATCCGTTTCTTTCTGCAATCGGTATAAACACACCTGGAGGGACCATTCCCTTTTCAGCATGCCTCCATCTGACTAAAGCTTCTAGTCCCGCGAGAGAGTTGTACCTGCTGTTGATTTTTGGCTGATAATGGACATGCAGGTCTTTGCGTTCAATCGCTATTCGAAGCTCTTTTTCCAGAAAAAGTTCCTGTATTCTTTCTTCCTGTATTTCATCTCCATAATACGCATGATCATCATAGCTTTGTTTTGCATATCTCATGGCTGTTTCTGCATTTTTCAGTAATTCATTTGTGATAAACCCCACCGAGTCTGGAGCTGCAATTCCATAGGAAGCTGAAACATAGCATTCTTGGTTTTGAACAATAATTGGGTGGTGCAGTGCTTCTCTCAGCTGCAAAAGCACTTCTTCCTGGCGGTGTTTTTGCTTACTTCTAAGCAGCAGGCCAAAATCGTCACCATTAAACCTTACAAATAAAGATCCATTTGTTGACACCTTTCGCTGAAATCTCTCCGCAACCTCGTATAAAAGTTTATCACCAAAAGATTGAGTATAAAGATCATTCCACTTTTTGAATCCGTTAATGTCAAGATAAAATACTGAAAACTGATCATCACCAGCCATCCTTAGCTTTTCAATCTCATGAATCAGAAAACTTCTGTTTTTCAAGCCTGTCAATTCATCATGAAAAGCTATAAAAGAGATTTTTTCATCCTTTTGTTTGATTTCTGATAAGTCCTCAGTTATGGCAAATATTCCCTTAACAATCTCTCCCGTTTTGATGGGAACCATTTTCAGTCTCAGAGATGTAGAGGTACCGTCCCTGCGAATAACTCTCGTTTCCATATTTGATGCTTCTCCATCCAAAGCATTCTGAAGCAAAGCCTTTACTTCCCCTTTATCTGCTGTATGTACCGCTGTAAGAATATGTTTTCCCAGCAGCTCTTTTGCATGGTACCCAAGAAATTCTGAAGCTTTTTGATTGGAATTTACAACAACCCCGTTCACATCACAAGTGAACACTGCTGAGAGATTATGCTCAAACAGCGATTTATAGTGATGCTGCTGTTCAAGGAGCTCTGCTTTTTGTTCTCTGTTTGTTTTAGAAAGCAAATAATCAGGAATGAGCCACAAAATGAGAAGAAAAAATGCCTCTGTCAGAAAGGGTGCCAAAATCGGCATGCTTATATACCGGCTTGGCAGCAAAGCGCTTGTCTCTACTAAAGAATACATTACCATAATCGGAATCCCGCTTAATGAAAGGCCGATTGCAGATGCGGATAGCTTAAGCCAAAAACTGCTGCAGGTCTGCGAGAGCATACTAACAATGCGAATGCTTGCAAACGCAACTCCTAAAGTTATAATGATGGAAAGAGTAAGCAAATCTGCTTTTAAAGATAGAAAGTCTCTGAAAAGCACCAGGCTGCTGGCATAGTCAGCTAGAAGCACCAGTCCGGCTATTGAGATTCCCATTACCAGGTAAGTGCCGAAAGGAATATATTCTCTGTCTGCTGCAATGAGGCAGCAATAGGCCGTCAGCAGTTTTATAGTAAAATAAATGCCAATACAGACTGCAAGCTGCATACCTGTAAAAGGCTGTTCTACCATAAGAAAAATAAATAAGTGTCCAAAACTTAATGGAACCGCAAGAATCAGCAAATGAACAAGCTTTCTCACTTTAGAAGATGGTGCTCCTGTTCTTTCAAAAAATTTCATAAATTGATAACAGGCAAATATAGATAATCCTGCATGAAACACGATTATGCTTATGTAAAAGAAAGGTATTTGGATCATTGTATCATTCACCAGCTTTATGATAATTCCCGTCCATCAGCGGGTATTAAGAATGAGAAACTCTGTCACAGCTTATATCGGCAAAAACTAGCAAAGTTTAAGAAGTTTTTAAAGGGGGTAAAAAAATGATTTTAATGAAAGGAGACAAGTATGTTTCGAAAAGAGCTATATGTGTATGACGGACAAAAGCAGCGGAAGATCATCATACGTAATTATCAGGAGAAAGACTTTCAAGGGTTAATTAAGATTCAGAGGGAAAGCTTTCCTCCTCCATTTCCAGAGGAGCTTTTATGGAATGAGAATCAGCTTACAAATCATATTCAGCTCTTTCCCGAAGGTTCTCTTTGCGCAGAGGCAGACGGAAGGATTATAGGCTCAATAACAAGCCTGAGAATTGATTATACTGAGTCAGACAAGCATCATACATGGGATTTCATAACGGACAACGGCTATATCTCAACGCACAAGCACAATGGAAATACACTGTATGTGGTAGACATCTGTGTGTCTCCTGCTTACCGTAAGCTCAAGGTAGGAAAATGGCTGCTTCAATCACTATACGAAACAGTTGTGCACCTTAGGTTGGACAGGCTGCTTGGAGGCGGCAGAATGCCAGGCTACCACACTTATAAAAACGAGCTATCACCTGAAGAATATGTTCACCAGGTAGTGAATGGCACACTTAGAGATCCTGTTATCAGTTTTCTTCTTTCTTGCGGCAGAACGCCTGTGTCACTTGTTGAAAACTATCTTGATGACGAAGAGTCGTGCAATTATGGACTGCTGATGGAATGGAAAAATCCTCTCATTTAAAATCCGCTCTGGAAACAAGCTGGTTTAACTGCTTTTCCAGGCAGTAAGCTGCTAAAGGTTAATAAAATACCCGGGCATGAAACCCGGGTATTCTCATGTAAAGTATTCTATTTTAGCATTAGGAAAGTAAGTATCAACATAACTCTCAAGTGTTTCCCTTAAATCTTTTTCCTCATCCTTCTGATAAATATACTTTCCGATTCCATATCTTCCCCACTTATAACGGCGTTCTTCTTCATTCATTGCAAGTTTAGTTTTTGGATAGTTTTTCTCAATGACTCTTTTAGCAGGTTTTGTAAACCTGTGCTGAATCATCTCAAACGTAATATCCTTTCGAGCTTCACTTGGGAGAGCAGAATCCAGCTTTTCAAATAAAGTTTTATAGCCTTCTTCCCAGCCCTCATGAATATAAATAGGAGCAACGATAAAGCCCAGTGGATAGCCAGCTTTGGCAACCTTTACTGCAGCCTCTATTCTTTTATCCAGAGGTGATGTGCCAGGTTCAAAGTTTTTAATCACATAATCGGCATTAATACTAAATCGAAACCTGGTTCTGCCATTATGTTTCGCATCAAGCAGATGATCCACATGGTGAAATTTCGTAACAAAGCGCAGTCTGCCAAGGTCAGTTTCTCCAAAATACTCAATCGCTCTCTTTAACGAGTGTGTTAGATGGTCAACTCCGACAATATCAGAAGTACAGGAGGCCTCAAACCTCGTAATCTGCGGTGCTCTTTCTTCCATATACTGCTGTGCACGATCAAGAATTTCCTCTACATTCACATATGTACGGATATATGGCTTACTCCCCATCGTTGTCTGCAGATAGCAGTAATGGCAATGGCCCATACAGCCCGTCGCAAAAGGAATGGCGTATTCAGCAGAGGGTTTGGAAGTATCAAAATCAAGCGTTTTTCTAACACCAATAACCAGCGTCGATTTGGAAATCCTGTATTTTTGAAGATGGTTTTCCCCCGGAATATTTCTAACCTGATTATGCGATGTGGTTTCTCTGATTTCTACTCCAAGATCTTCAAACTTTTTCTTCAACTCAACTCCAAGCGGATATTCCAGCGCTCTGGGTTCTATATAAACGAGTTGGGGCATAAAAGGTTTCATTATTGTCACATCCTTTCCAGCTTGCATTCATTGTTTCTGCATTGTCCGGCTCACATATGCTCTTCAGATATTCCCATTATTGATATTGTTCGATGTCAAATAACTCATTGTACAACACTTCAGCTTCTTCATAAGAACCGAAAATTGCATCATCCTCTGTTAGAAGGTGGTAAGAGTCATAGAGAAACATGGCAAGATCATCTTCATCACTTGGGTGCTGAACAACTTCAGCCTCTTTGATGTGCGCAACATTTGCTGCATGGGGGTTGCGATAAATCACAAAGATTTTATCCCCAGCCTTCAGGTCCTTTTTCTCCAATCAAAATACACCCTTTCATTTCTGAATAAGGTTAGTATGTTGATGAAGCAGGAATTCTATTCAATAAAGACGCGGTGTCTACGACAGCGGTATGTACTGAAGCATCTAAGCCAAGTTTTTGTGTGGTAAATATTAGAGCTTCATATTAATTTGGAATATAACATATCAAGCATAAAAAAATCCGCCGGCTGATCCGGCGGATTTTATCAGGCTGAGCCTGTTACACATTAAATTTTTCTTTTACAAGCTCAACAACTTCTTCTGTCGTGCCCATTGAAAGAATCTCCTCTTTAAAACGTTGAATGTCTTCTTTGGATAATTCTTTTATCTGAGATCTTGCAGGAAGAATAGACGTTGCGCTCATTGAGAACTCATCCAGTCCAAGACCAAGAAGGATTGGAATGGCAATTGGATCTCCGGCCATTTCACCGCACATGCCAGCCCATTTGCCTTCTTTATGTGCTGCATCAATAACATTGGAAACAAGGCGCAGAATAGCCGGATTGTAAGGCTGATACAGATAAGAAACCCGCTCATTCATACGGTCTGCAGCCATTGTATATTGAATCAGATCATTCGTTCCTATACTGAAGAAATCAACTTCTTTCGCAAATACGTCAGCAAGCACTGCAGTTGAAGGGATTTCTACCATAATTCCAATTTCAATGTCCCCTGCCACTTCTGTTCCTTCAGAAACAAGCTTTTCTTTTTCTTCAAGAAGAATGGATTTTGCGCTTCTGAACTCCTGAAGAGTTGCAATCATCGGGAACATGATTTTCAAGTTGCCGAATGTGCTTGCTCTTAGAAGAGCACGCAGCTGTGTACGGAATATATCCTGTTCTTCAAGGCAAAGGCGGATTGCACGGAAGCCGAGGAACGGATTCATTTCCTTAGGAAGGTGAAGGTAAGGCAGCTCTTTGTCTCCACCAATATCCAAGGTACGGACTACAACCGGTTTTCCTTCCATTTTTTGAAGCACTGTTTTATAAGCAGTGAATTGCTCTTCTTCAGTAGGAAGCTGGTCACGGCCCATGTAAAGGAATTCAGTACGGTAAAGACCTACTCCTTCACCGCCGTTTTCAAGAACGCCTTTTACATCTTCAGGTGTACCGATGTTAGCAGCGAGCTCCACATGTACGCCATCTTTGGTTACAGTTGACTCATTAACGAGCTTGGCCCACTCTATTTTCTGCTGTGCATACTGTTCCTGCTTGGAACGATACTCCGCAATTGTCTCCTCTGAAGGATCGATGATGACTTCCCCATCCAATCCATCTACAATTACCATTGTGCCGTTGGAAATTCTGCTCCGTGCTTCCTTAGTCCCAACAACAGCCGGAATTTCCATTGAACGAGCCATAATCGCAGAATGTGAAGTTCGTCCTCCAATATCAGTTGTAAAGCCTTTTACAAACTGGCGGTTTAACTGAGCAGTATCTGATGGAGTTAAATCTTCGGCAATAATGACAACTTCTTCAGAAATCATGCTCGGATTTGGTATTTCCACACCAAGAAGGTGAGAAATCACTCTTTTTGTGACGTCGCGGATGTCAGCAGCTCTTTCCTTCATATACTCATTGTCCATGCTCTCAAACATGGAAACAAACATATCTGCCGTTTCTTTTAAAGCAAATTCAGCATTGACTCCCTCATTTTGAACCTTGTCTTTCACAGGGTTAAGCAATTCGGGATCACTAAGGACAAGCAGGTGTGCAGAAAAAATCTCCGCCTTATCTTCACCAAGCTCCTTAAGAGCATACTGGCGAATTTGTTCAAGCTCTTCCTTTGACGTGTGGATTGCTGATTCAAATCTGCTTGTTTCAGCTGCCGGGTCGTTGATTGTTTTTTCTGGACTGTCAAATCAGGTTCTTCAAGGCGGTAAGCTTTTGCAATAGCAATACCTGCAGAAGCCCCGATTCCTTTTAAGTGCTGCATTATTCGCCTAATCCTTCGTTCTTCATCGTTTCTTCAATTGCAGCAATAGCTTCGTTTTCATCAGAACCGTTTGCTGAAATTTTGATTTCTGCTCCCTGGCTGATACCTAGAGACATTACACCCATAATGGATTTAAGGTTTACTGTTTTGCCGTTATGTTCAAGGTTAACATCCGCATCAAAACGGCTTGCTGTTTGTACTAAAACTGTAGCCGGACGAGCATGGATACCTGATTCTGCTGTTACTTTAAATGTTTTTTCTGCCATAATTTTCAATCTCCTTTTAAGAAAGTATTATTTTAAATTTAGTTGTTCACAATTAGTTATCTTAACAGTCTATAGTCCCATCTGACAAGCAAGAACCCTTACGATTCCTCAATTTTTATGACTGAATCTTGTCCAGCCTTCACATTTCCGCCGTGATTGATTTTTACACTTTCAGTTTCTTTAAGGTTTGTAAAAACAATCGGAGTCATCAATGAAGGAACCTTGTCTTTAATAGACTCAATATCAACCTCTAACAGCTTTTGACCCACTTCAACTCTGTCTCCCTCAGAAACAAAAGAGGTGAATCCTTCTCCTTTAAGGTTGACTGTATCGATACCGAAGTGTATTAGGATTTCTCTACCTGACTCAGACTCAATGCCAAGGGCATGTTTCGTAGGGAAAACATTTAGAACTTTACCGTTTACCGGTGATACGACTGTGCCGTCTGAAGGCATGATTGCGAAGCCGTCGCCCATCATTTTTCCAGAGAAAACTTGATCCGGCACTTCTGAAATCGGAGAAATGGCACCTGTTAGCGGAGACACAAACGCATCTTCACCAGCTTCATTTCGAAGCGGTTCAGGAACTACTTCTTCAATTTGCTGCTCAACCTCTTCCTCTTGAGAATGAGTTTGAGTAGGACGTGGTGTTCTTCCTGATATTATATCCTGAATCTGCGTTTTCAAATTATCCGATTTTGGTCCGAAAATAGCTTGAATATTATTCCCTACTTCAAGTACACCTGCTGCTCCCAGCTTTTTCAGCCTGTTTTTATCTACAGATTTTTGGTCATTTACTGTGACGCGCAGCCTTGTGATACAGGCATCAAGGTGTTTAATGTTTTCCTGACCGCCAAGAGACTGCAGGATGTTATAAGGAAGATCTCCGGCACTCTGTGGTTTGCCATCGTCAGATGTATCAACCTCAGCAGCTTCTCGTCCGGGAGTTCCTAAGTTAAACTTACGGATTGCAAATCTGAATCCAAAATAGTATATAACAGCAAGCACTAATCCAACTGGTATAACGAGCCACCAGTCAGTTCTGTTAGGCAGGATTCCGAACAAGAAATAATCAATTACCCCTCCGGAGAAGGTCATCCCAATCTTAACATTCAAAAGATCCATGATCATAAATGATAAGCCTGCAAAAACGGCATGAATGGCAAAAAGAACAGGTGCAACAAATAAGAAGCTGAACTCAATCGGCTCTGTAATACCTGTAAGAAAAGCTGTCAACGCTGCTGATCCCATGATCCCTGCGACAAGCTTTTTGTTTTCCGGCTTTGCTTCATGATAGATAGCAAGTGCAGCTGCAGGAAGTCCAAACATCATGAACGGAAACTTACCTGTCATAAATGTACCTGCTGTCAGCTCTGCTCCGTCACGAATTTGCGCCATGAAGATTCGCTGATCTCCGCGAACAACTTCTCCCGCGGCTGTCGTATAGTTACCAAACTCAAACCAAAACGGAGAATAGAAGATATGATGCAATCCGAAAGGAATAAGTGACCTTTCAATGACACCAAAGATGAATGCCGCTAATGTACTGTTAGCTGCAAGCAGCCCTGTTGAAAATGAATTTAGCGCATGCTGTACCGGCGGCCACACAACCAGCATGATTAAACCAAGAATCAGTGCTGAAACAGCAGTGACAATCGGCACAAATCGCTTTCCTGCAAAAAAGCCAAGATATTGAGGAAGCTCAATTTTATAAAATCTGTTAAACATGTAGGCGGCAAGCACACCCACTATAATTCCCCCGAATACCCCCGTCTGCAGCGTAGGCATTCCCAGCACCCTTGCAAATGCAGGGTTAATTTCCTGGAAGAATTGTGCCAGCTCAACTGCATCAGCAGGCAGCTGCCCTGTTTGCAGAAGCACTGCACTCATGGTGGCATTCATAACAAGATAGCCAATAATTGCAGCTATACCCGCCACTCCATCACCATTAGCGAGCCCTATTGCTACACCAACCGCAAAAAGCAGCGGGAGGTTGGCGAAGACTATATCCCCTGACTGTTCCATTACTCTTGCAATCAGCTCAACATACTCATTGGTTAGCCAGCCAAATCTGTTTGTCAGCTGTGGATTCTGCATTGCATTACCAAACGCCAGAAGAATACCTGCTGCCGGAAGGATCGCAACAGGAAGCATCAGGGCGCGCCCAATTTTTTGAAGCACACCAAAGATGTTTTTAAACATGTGAAAATAACCTCCTTAGAATATGTATCTCATGCAGCACCTTAGAAGCAATGAAAGATCAATGAAGTTCAAGCGTTTTCATAAAATAATGAAAAACACAAAAAAGCATGAGTAAACAAGCTGAAAGCTTCTAGGGTTATCTTTCCCCAGAATGATGCTTTCAAACGCTCTTGTTTTCTCATGCCTGATCGAATCAGTTACACGTAACAAATTGCACTCTATTATGAAACTTTATTGGCCAGCCTGTATAGGTGCATAGTTAAATATACCGTTTCTGCCTCATATACCGGCTTGTTTAAAGCTTGCTGCATGACTTTAATCATTTTCCAAGCAGTATTGTAGCATAGAGGATACTCATTTTTCAATAGCAATGATAATTTTTCCGGCTCTTCTACTTTTTCATCCGCTTTCACACGTTCAATCGCAAAGCGGAGATGGCGAATCAGCCTGAGATAGTTCATGCTGTCACGGTCCACAGTTATTTTTAAACAATCTTCAACTACCTGGATGAGACGTGATATTAACTGAGAATGCTGATTCACTTCAGAAATTGGCTTATTTGAAATCCCACTATGAATATGCAGGGCAATAAAGCCAATCTCTCCTTCCGGAAGATGTATTTGCAGCTTTTCATTTATCATGGTAACGGCTTCGCCTGCTATCCTGTATTCTTCGGGATATAGAGACTTTGTTTCAAGGAGAAACGGATTTTTAATATCCAGTCCCTGTTGAAGTCGCTTGATTGCAAACGAAATATGATCCGTCAATGCTACATGAATATGTTCATTTAAGTGAACGTTTAGTCTGTCAGAAATAAATCGAATAACATCATAAACAATCTCCACTGTTTCCTCATCTATATGTGAAAGCAGCAATTTGAATTGTTCCTGCTCACGCTCATTTTTTAGGATAAACATTTTTTCAGCAATATTCTCTACTATTTCTTCCCCTTTAATTCGCCCAAACCCGATACCCCTTCCAATCAGTACGACTTCTTCATATTGGGAATGGGCAGCAATCAGCACATTGTTGTTCAGTACCTTCTCTATAATGAAGGATCCCATTAGATCCTCAGCTCCTTTTAGTTTCAATCCTCAATATGGTACATAAGAAAATGAAAAAGTGCAACGGATTTTGTCTATGAGGAATGTCAGGTTATGAACTACTTACAGATCAGCTAAAGTTAAACAGGGTATACTGGCACTTTTATTGCAGAAGAATTGGCATTCACTAACAAAAATTATCAACAAACACATGAGATTATGGTTAATGTGCCCAGGAAACGGCTCTAAAAACATCCCTGGTTCATGATAGGGATGCTTTCGTATTATTTTGGCACATATTCAATTTTGCTGTATTGTTCCTCTGTTCCAACGAAAAAGTATTCCACAGATTCATGATTGCTTTCCTGGCCGCTCGATGGCCCATGAATCATTTTCCCCTGCTGAAGCCGTGTTTTTTTACCAGTATCATCAACGTAATAAAAATGGTTGGTGGCCCAGCCTTCATGTATTTGCGATTGGCTCGTCCGCACTAATCCCTTGTTACTGACTTCATAGGTATTGTTTCTACCCTGTTGAACCTGTGTTCCTTGCTGGCTGTATTCTACAGTTACCCAGCCTACATATCCGGCAGGTATCAGAAATGATCTCTCTTCAGTCTGATCATCCTGAACACACCCTGCTAGAAACAATATAAGAATCAATGCTGTGATTTTTCTCATATTTAGAGTCAACTCCTCATGATTACCTTACAGTTAGTCTGGATGTTAGCTGCCTACATTAATCTGGTACTTTCAGGCATCCTGCTTACTCTGCTGTTTTGAAAATGGTATAGTAGCAAAGGAAAAAGAATTCGGAGGGAATATGATGATAAAGCTTTTCGTAAGTGATCTTGACGGAACGTTAATTGATATTAAAAAAGAAATAAAAAAAGAGGACATTGAAGCACTAACTGCCCTGAAAGCAAGCGGTGTAGACATCTGCCTGGCTACTGGCCGGATGGATATTGAAATTGCCGAAATATTAAAAGTGATTGGTGAAACGTACCACAGGGTCAGCCAAAATGGTGCGTTTGTCCAAACAGGAAGCGGAAAAATGCTTCATGAAATTACATTTGAAAAAGATCTTGCCAAATCAATCTTTCAGGAAATAAAAGCGTTGGACTGCGTCACGTTAATTGCAGACTACAGCAAAAACTATGTGGAAAAAAGAACTGAAATCATCACAAAAATTGAAGAAAGATTGTTTGCACCTGTAGAAGTTGTAAGCACGCTGGAAAATGACATAGGCGATAACCTGCATATTTCAAAAATGAGTGTTTTGGGGGAGTATGAGCAGCTGACAGAGTTTCAGCTGGAGCTTCAGCAAAAATACGGCAGAGACATTGAGCTGTACATTTCCGATAAACAATGTCTTGATATTATGCCTAAAAATATCAGCAAGGGTGCAGCACTGGAGCTTCTTCTTGACCATCTGGGCATTCAGCCTCATGAGGTTGCCTGCATAGGTGATTCTTTTAATGATTTGCCTATGTTCGCGCTCACTCCACACAGCTTCGCAATGAAAGAAGCCCTGCCAGGTGTTAAAGAGCAGGCTGTCTATACTGTTGAATCAGTAAGCCACGCTATAGAGAAGGTTCTTGAAATGAACAGCAGCGAGCTTCAGGGCTAACACCTCTATAGCACTTAAGGTAAGTTGGACACTCTATGAAAAGGAGCATAGATATTAGAAGCGCTAATATTGTATGCTCCTTTTACATAATACCGATTGCTGGCACTACTGTATCAATATATTTAAGGATCAATATTTCTCTTCGAGGTAGTGATGAAGGTAATATTTCTGGCTTGACGTAATGGTGATGGCTCGTTTTTGGCTGCTTTTAAGAAAACTCTTTGTAGTTCCCTATTAAAGTCCATAAATTCTTCATCGCTCATATGCAGTATAGCCTGGCTGTACCCTCCCAGATCTTTGGATGGATGAAAATCCGGCTGATGAATATATTCTTCAAAATCGGATATCAATATTCCAATAAACTTTAAAAACATGTTCAGGTGCTCCTCCGGTGAAGCACTCATGATATCTTGCTGCTCTGGCAGCATGCTGCCAGAGGAAAGGGCATATGTTTTTTCAACGGTCCCCCTTACCTGCTTCTCTTCGACTGCCTGAATCATGCCGCCTTTGACCAATTTATTTAGATGCCGGTACAGGGTTGCCTGAGCTATCTGCGGGAGCTGCTGGTTAATTTGCTGAACAGTCAACGGCTTTCCGAGCGCGAGTACTTGAAGTACTTTAATTCTGACAGGATGTAAAACTAAATCACTTGCGGATGTTTTCAAGAGAAGCTCCTTTCGTTGTGTGTTTCTATAAAATAAAATATATCAAACCTGAATGATGTGCAAGAAATTAAGGCAGTGTTCTAAAATATCACCCTTGATTAAAGAAAAATTATATGAAATAAATATGTTAAATGGGATAATATTCAGACATAAGATATCCCGCGTTTTTTCAAAGAGAGCAGAAGTGTGAAATGTTTTAAGAAATGGTCAGATTTAGAATGAAGTTCTATTAGCCGTATGATATAATCTAGTTTGAAGACTGCAGATGTTGCAGCATCTACAGTCAACTGCAGTGTTACTAAATATATGAACTTTTATAAACTAAGTCCTCTTCATTATTGAAGGCGGCTTATTTTTTTGCCGTAAATGTCAAAATCGCAATAATTAAAGAAGCGAACGTAAACATAATAATCAGGCTTTCGTACACCGACATGGCAACACCCCCTTTCTACAGGGGCTGTAACACTGCAAGTACATTATATCATATTTCTACATAAATAAGAACATACGTTTGTTTTTTAGTCCTTTCATACCAAATCACCTTGTTATAAATGAGGATAGAGATTTATTTTAGAATGGTGAAAACCAGCATGTGTAACAACTAAAAAAACGCAGCTTATGATTAAACTGCGTTTGAAGTGTTCCGGGTATTATTTTTTGAAACTGCATTGTAAGTTATTTTCACCTTTGCAAGTGCAGCCTTTAATGTTTCTTCATGGTTCACAGAATCATCCAAATAGACATCTGACAAATCGCAAACGGATCTTGATAGAAGTTCTACTGCTCTTACCAATTCTCCATCACTCGGCTGGTAATTGTCCTTCAACAGCGTCCTGACTATTTCTTCTGCGGTATGTTTAATCTTGTCGACTTTGTCTTTTTGCTCCAATACACTCACTCCTTTTTCCTCATGATATGCAGGAGAGCACTTCTTTATTATTTTTCCTATTAAATACCTTCGATAAACACTACTATATCTCCTTTCTTTAAAGGTCCTCTTAAATGAAAAATTTCTGAGTAACTTTCTGTTTTTTTAAAATATCCCTACCAAAATTGAAGGGCGATGAAGGACATTAATGGGTGGAATAGCTGCAGAAATGTCCTTTATAAGGGCGATGAAGGACATTTACGGGTGGAATAGCTTCAGAAATGTCCTTCATAACGGCGATGAAGGACATTTACGGCTGGAATAGCTTCAGAAATGTCCTTCATAACGGCGATGAAGGACATTTACGGCTGGAATAGCTTCAGAAATGTCCTTCATAACGGCGATGAAGGACATTTACGGCTGGAATAGCTTCAGAAATGTCCTTCATAACGGCAATGAAGGACATTTACTGCCCGAATAGCTGCAGAAATGTCTTTCATAACGGCGATGAAGGACATTTACGGCTGGAATAGCTGCAGAAATGTCCTTCATAACGGCGATGAAGGACATTTACGACTGGATGCTGCAGAAATGTCCTTCATAACGGCGATGAAGGACATTTACGGCTGGAATAGCTGCAGAAATGTCCTTCATAAGGGCAATGAAGGACATTTAGAGCCCGAATAGCTGCAGAAATGTCCTTCATAACGGCGATGAAGGACATTTAGAGCCCGAATAGTTGCAGAAATGTCCCTCATAAAGGCGCTGAAGGACATTTATGGCTGGAATAGCTGCAGAAATGTCCTTCATAACGGCGATGAAGGACATTTACGGCTGGAATAGCTGCAGAAATGTCCTTCATAACGGCGATGAAGGACATTTACGGCTGGAATAGAGTTGCAGAAATGTACTTCATAACGCGATGAAGGACATTTACGGCTGGAATAGCTGCAGAAATGTCCTTCATAACGGCGATGAAGGACATTTACGGCTGGAATAGAGTTGCAGAAATGTACTTCATAACGCGATGAAGGACATTTACGGCTGGAATAGCTGCAGAAATGTCCTTCATAACGGCGATGAAGGACATTTACGGCTGGAATAGCTGCAGAAATGTCCTTCATATGGGCGATGAAGGACATTTAAGGGTGGAATGGTTGCAGAAATGTCCTTCATAACGGCGATGAAGGACATTTACGGCTGGAATAGTTGCAGAAATGTCCCTCATAAAGGCGATGAAGGACATTTATGGCTGGAATAGCTGCAGAAATGTCCTTCATAACGGCGATGAAGGACATATACGACTGGAATAGCTTCAGAAATGTCCTTCATAACGGCGATGAAGGACATTTACAGCCCGAATAGCTGCAGAAATGTCCTTCATAAGGGCAATGAAGGACAAATCCAGCTGAAACTGCATCAGAAATGTCCTTCATTAAATAACCCTCCTGTATATCTATACATCAAATTGTTTACACCACTTCATTAGATTATTATAATCTTAATAGTGGAATATAGAATGTACGTTCGTATATAATAGTTTATAAGGAGGGCGGGGAGAATGAACTATTTACTGAAACAAAGCCTTAATATGCAAACACCTGTCACAATCTTTTACCTTTCTAAATCTGGAGAAATAACGCAGCGAAGCATACTTGTTCTTGGACTGACAGCTTCTCATATATCAGCCTATTGTTATAAAAGAGGCGCTTTAAGGACATTCTCCCTGGACCGAGTTCTTTCGGCTGCACAAACAGGCCGGAATGTTTCTTAACAAGTATTATTTTATTCATAGAAAAAGCGCTCATTTTTGAGCGCAGGGGATAATGGTTATTCAGCTTCTTTATTTCTTTGTTCAGGAAGGTTCTCCCAAAATGATGTGTCAGCTGTTTTAATAGTAGCGTCAGCGATGCTGGCGACACTTTCCTGCATGGCAATTTCAGCCTGCTTAATAAGGTAGCCATTGCTTTTTTGACCAAGCACATAATCTTCTCTTTCATGATCCATCATGCCCCTCATTTCAAAAAGGAGCGTTGCAATTCCATATTCAGCAGCTATTCCGTTTCTTGCAATGGTATTCTCTGTTCCGCCGACATACTTGCCAATGTGGCCAAATCCTCTTTTTTCAATGGCATGATAGACGACTGAACCAAGCTGCTGCGACATTTGCCTTACTTCTGGAGCTACATTCGGACTTGTCGGGTAAAGAATGGATCCAGAAACATATTTATTATTGATCGCACTTTGAGTTCCCTGGTGATGAAAATCTATCATATAGTCGATTTTATATTTTTTAAGAACATTTTCGTGAAATGCCTTTGTTTCAGGTTCTTTACGGACTGTGTGGTCACGGTTCAAATCTACTCCGTTTGCATTAAATCTGGTTGCTTGCCCTCCACCAACGTAGTGTGATATATCAAAATTCACATCACCTTCTGCACCGTCAGGATTTAATCTTGGGAGAATAAGGACGTTAACATGATCAAGCCAATCCCTCACCTCTTTAGAGTTTGTACCTAGTTTTTTTATAAAATTAAGTGCACCTTCTGTTATCAGCCCTTCATTCCCGTGCTGCTGAGTAAGAAACAGTACAGTTGGATTATTAGGATTATTTCCTGCTTTTACAAGATATAATTCTCTACCCTTTACGGATTGGCCAATGACCTCCAAAGATAATGCATCAGATTTCTTCGTAATCGATTGCAGAAACGAAGAAAGTTCCTGGTTTGTTGTAAAACGGTTTAGTTGTACCTGCCCATTTCCCGGATTAGGACCACTACCAACTGCATCCGCAGAAGGCAGGGGAACTGCTGCAAAACTTCCAATTGTAATAGTTGCTGCTGCAATACTTTTGAATAATGTCCTTTTCAACCAAATCACTCTCCCTTAATCGTATGTACAAGTACATTTATAACATAGAAATATACCATTTTTTCAGAAAATAACAAAAATGAGAAAGAAGCCTGTTTAGGATCATTAGACTTTTTTATTATATTTGATTTATTTAATAGAAAACTCCTAAGAAAAGTAGGGAGATTTTCTTAGGAGCTTTTCTATTCTTTATTTCATTTCTCTAGCTAAGAAAACAGGGATATTTTGAATTGAAACATTCAAAGCATCAAGCTTGTTTTCTACTCTGTGAAGTAAAAATAAAGTTACGACTACAGGAAAACCTGTATCACTGATCACCTTGATCCATTCCTCCAAATCCCTCACCTTCTTTCTGCTTTTATGACATTAAGCTAAAAGCCAGCTTGCGCTGGCTTTCATTTTAAAGCGACAACTCATTTACATTTCGCTCGATGATACGGGCACCTTTTTTTGAAATGTATTCTCCTCCATTAGAAGTAAATACAGAAGCAGCCAAAAGCTGGTCCATCGCTGCATTGATGTCAGCCTCTGTGATATCTTGCTTCGGCTCATCGACGTTTACCTTGACTGTTTTTCCTTCAGTGTTTAAAAAAAGCAATTCTAAAACTCTTGCCATCGTTGTTCACCTCCTTACCATATATATTCCTTTTGAATTACGGCCTTACATGATTTGTGTCGACTCTTCCTACGTACATCGGTGCCTTGGATTGAAGGCTGATGACCGCTTCTGCTGCTGATAAAAGCTGGCTTGCCGTTGCCGTTGTTTTCACGTTGCTGTAGTTTTTGATTGTCAGCTTTTGCTTGCCGTTTTCATCAAGACCATTTTCAAAAGCTATGCGGAGCACTGAACCTTGAATAAATGTTTCTGCCATTTTCTCACCCCCTTTTCAACTTTATTATAGAAAGAGGGATTCTGTTGAGTAGCGTGGATTTCATATTTTTTTCCATTACATATTAGAATTTCTTTTCCACATAAATTTTCCAATCCCGCTGCATAATAAGTGAAATGGTTAAACAGGAGGGATACCGAAAGCATGCCTACTCAACACTCACCACTCTCATCTTCTGAAATTGCCGCTATCTGGACAACATATCTTCAAAACAGTATGGCAGATAAAGTACTCGCATACTTTTTAAAAACGACAGATGATGAGGATGTTAAGCAGCTTTTTCAGCACGCTTCGACCCTTACACGAAACATTATTCAGCGGCTGGAAGAATTACTAAAAAAAGAAGATTTCCCCCTTCCTATTGGTTTCCAAGAGGATGATGTAGATACTTCAGCGGGAAAACATTTTACCGACGCCTATATGCTGACTTTCCTTTTAAATATCAGCAGAATGGGACTATTAAATTACTCTGCAGGAATGACCCTTGTTTCACGGGAAGATGTTCATGATTCAATGCAGCACTTCCTTACAGAAATGATTACTTTCAACAGTAATGCATTAAAATTGGCAGTCCAAAAAGGCATTTATATGAAAAAACCCTTTATTCCCTATCCCTCAACAGCAGAGATGATATCATCAGAAGATTATTTTTCCGGCTTGAACCCACTCAAAAAAGTCAGGCCGCTGAATGCGATTGAAATAGCACACTTGTCTTTTAACATTGAAAACAACCATCTTGGATTACTGCTAAGCAGGGTTTTCGCTGAAACTGCAAAAACAGAGGAAGTAAAAAAATATATGCACAAAGGGAAAGCAATCAGCAAAAAGCATGTGCAGGTTTTCCAGGAAACACTTTTAAATAGTGACATTGCCGCACCGATGTCCGGCGAAATTAGTGTGATTAATGGAGAAGGGGTACCTTTTTCAGAGAAGCTCATGATGTTTTTAATGGCTTTTTCAAGTGCTGCAGGAATTGGAAACTATTCTGCTGCTGGATCAGCAAGTCAAAGAATCGACGTGGCAGCTAATTATTCTAGACTTGCTGCAGAAATAGGGATGTTCGCCAAAGAGGGAGCGGATATTACAGTCAAATATGGCTGGCTGGAGAAGCCGCCAACAATGGAAAGTGTTGTTTAGTACCGAGGATTCTGCACATTTATTAGAAGAAACACAATGATTCATTGTTCGACTATACGTCCTGAAAGAGGTATTGCAGTGAAGACTAGTAAGCTGGAAGCTGTTATGTGGAGTATAGCCCTGCCCGGCTTTGCCCAAATTCTTAATGGTCATCTTGTAAAAGGGTTTCTTTTTATCGCTCTTGAATTTCTGATAAATGTATTCAGCCGATTTAACCTTGCCATTATGCATAGCTTTTTAGGTGAATTAAATGAAGCTTATGCAGTACTGAACTTTCAATGGCTTATGTTTTATCCTTGTGTCTACACCTTTGCAGCTTATGATGCATACAAACACGCAGAAGGAAAAGTCCCTCCATATTCATTCCTGCCTTTTGTTTTTTGTGCTTACTTTGTCACTGTGGGACTTATGTATTCTCCAAAGCTTAAGCTCTTTGGAATATATCCTGGACCGGTTTTTCTTCCAATGCTCTTTTTAATTCCTGGCTTATTTACAGGCTTTTTGATACGATATCTGATTTTAAGGTTTTCATCTGGCAGGGAAGCAGCATAAAAAAATCAGCCAATGCTCTTCCACAGGTTTGGGAAAGCAGGCTTGCGGGAATTTAACCAGTGTCATCAATTATAACAATCATCAAGGCCCAGTCCTTGTTCATGTTGAAGGCACTTATTCAGCTGGCGCGGTCCAGGAACCGCAAGGATGTAAGAGAGGCAGGGCTTACATCGTCTAAGTGTCAAGAGCGACTGTCTTATACAGGCAGCAATGCTCATTCCCTCTTTCTTTCAAAACACTTACCTACAAATGTGGTATTTGAATCCTTAGATGGCAGACAGGAAATACTTACTTAAGAAACAGCATAGTTTTGCTCAGGCTGTTACATAATGAAGTACCTGTGGCAGCAGCCGGAGTAGTTAGTCAGAGAAAAGGGAATGATTCTATGAAACAAGCAGTCATGCCTTGGAGCTATGCTCAAGAAATGGCAGTATCAGTTTCATGATATTATTTGAAGAGACAGCGCACTTTTCATGTGCACTGTCTCTTTATTTTAGCTTTTCACAGGGTTGTCATTGACGTGAGAAGTAAGTGTTGTTAAAATTCTTTAAGTAAAAGTACATATTACCGGAGGCTGTATATGATTCACCAAAGTATTCAACACATGATTGAATTTTTCCAGGAATGGGGTGTATGGGGACTGATTGTGGTTGCCTTTACAGAATCCTCATTCTTTGTCATACCGCCGGATGCCCTGTTAATTCCTATGAGTCTTTTACAACCCCAGAGTGCATTGCTTTTTGCTGGATATGCCACTCTATTTTCTGTTCTCGGGGGAATTTTCGGGTACTATTTAGGAAAAGGAATCGGGCGGCCCCTGCTTAATAAATTTGCCTCTGAAAAGCTGATTCTACGTGCTGAACAGCTTTATGAAAAATATGGTATAGGTGCTATTATTATTGCAGGCTTTACACCCATTCCTTATAAAGTGTTCACAGTCTTAAGCGGTGCAGTTTCAATGAATCTTGCCCTCTTTGTGGTCGGCTCTTTCATTGGGAGAGGCTTGCGCTTTTTCACAGTTGCATTGCTGATTATGCTGCTTGGTGAAAATGCGACGACCTTAATTAGTGAATACGGTACTATTGCAACATTGCTTGCCGGCTTGATTTTTATTATAATTTTCATCTTGCTGCGAAAAAGGAAAGCGGGAAAACGTATATAATGTTTTCAACATATGTTAAAAAGCAGCTCCCTACAGGGGCTGCTTTTTTGCGAAATAATGAATACAATTACACAGTCTTAAAGCAGCTCACTTACTTTATATCGAGAGCTCCTGTGATAATGTGTAAAGTGTGTTATCGACCGTGTTACTATGTTGTAAAACATCATGAAAGTCTCTTGCGACAACTTCCTGCTTTACAAGCCCGACAGCTTTTCCTGCATCACCATCCATCAAAAGCTGAACTGCATGTGCACCAAGCCTTGAAGCCAATACACGGTCAAAGCAGCTTGGCGTTCCGCCCCGTTGAATATGTCCTAGCACGGTAATTCGTGTTTCAAGGTCATACTGAGTTTTCAAACGCTGTGCCAGGTCATCCGCTTTACCGACTCCTTCTGCCAGGACAATTATTGAATGCTTTTTACCCCTCTTTATTCCACTTTTTAACTTATCCATCACATCGCTGAGATCATGCTCTAATTCCGGAATTAAAATGGTTTCAGCACCTCCTGCCAAGCCTGACAGCAGCGCGATATCGCCGGCATGCCTTCCCATTACTTCAATAATAAATGTTCTTTCATGGGAGGTAGCTGTATCTCTGATTTTATCGATTGCTTCAACTACTGTGTTTAAAGCTGTATCAAATCCTATCGTATAATCTGTTCCGGCTATATCATTGTCAATTGTTCCTGGCAGGCCGATACAAGGAAATCCCTTTTGGGTAAGTTTTTCAGCTCCGCGGTAAGAACCATCCCCGCCAATCACAACCAGACCCTCAATACCAAATTTATTAAGCTGATCAATTGCTTTCTGCTGTCCTTCTTCTGTTTTGAATTCTTCAGAACGGGCTGTATATAAAATGGTTCCTCCCCGGTGGATAATATCACCCACAGATCCAAGCTCAAGCTTCTTGATGTTTCCTTCCATTAACCCTGCGTAACCCTGATACACACCAAATACTTCAAGATTGTGAAAAATACCTTTTCTCACAACAGCCCTCACTGCTGCATTCATTCCTGGAGAGTCTCCTCCGCTTGTCAAAACTCCTATTTTTTTCATTTTTTCACCTCACTTAAGAATTTGAAATGCTCTAGGTATCATTCCCCTAATCTTTTAGTACAAACACAAAACAGGTAAAGCTTCCTTATTGTCATTTGTAAGTACTTAGAGATTTTACTATAAAAAAAGAATATGGATTAGTGAACAAAATAATTTTCGACTAATGTTGTACAAAAGTTATACAAGTCTGTTATGATTAGATCAAATGACCTGTTAGAAGAGGAGATATACCATGCAAACTTGCCATATGTGCTTTCAGCCATTAAAAATACTAAATTCTGCTTACCTTTTTATTCAATCAGAAACTTTTTCATTAAAATTGATTCACATCTTGAACAGCCTGCAATTTACTGAGAGTTCTTCAAGTGTTTACAAAAGAGAATATACATCAAAAAATGAATTGAAAGAAATCCTTTCTTTTCTTCATTCAGAAGGAATTTCACTGCATACATATCCAGCCTCAATCAGCAGGCAGAATACACCTGTTTTTTATAAAGATCAAACGCTTTATACAATTTATAACCACACATTTCATGAAGGAATTCTCCATATCATCACTTCAGGAGATCTGGAAAGCCATCTTCAACCCATCGTTCACCTGCAATCCTCCGAGCTTTATGGCTTCGAATCTTTACTGAGAGATATGAGCGGACAATATTCACCATATCAGCTGTTTGATACTGCTCAAAAAACAAATCTGCATTCCTTTCTGGACAAGCGGGCACGAGAAGTTGCAATCAAAAGCCGTGGAAGTCTAGTTCCTAAAGGAATAAAAAGTTTTATTAACTTTCTGCCTTCCACTATTTACAGCCCTGAACACTGCCTTGAACACACATTTAAATTGGTTGAAAAACACAAAGTATCACCAGATGATTTAGTATTTGAAGTTGTGGAATCTGAAAAAATTGAAGATATTGATCATTTGCTCAATATTTTTCAAGTGTACCGAAAAAATGGGATGAAAGTTGCTCTCGATGATGTTGGTTCTGGCTTTGCAACGTTAGAAACACTGAAACTCTTGCAGCCAGACTATGCTAAAATTGACAGAGCTTATATTAGCTACTGTGATCAAAGCAAAGAAAAAGAAAACTTTTTAAAAGAGATTGTTGCAATTGGAAACGAATACGGAATAAGCATCCTGGCAGAAGGTATTGAAAGAAAAGAAGAATTGGAATTCAGCCGAGATCTCGGAATACAATATGGACAGGGATATTATATTGAAAAGCCAAGCTTATCTCCCCTTCTTCTGAAGCAAATTAATATGAAACTTCAAGTAACCTCCTGACTTTGAATAGGAGGCAGGACCTAACGCTCAAAAATTAATATTTTGAGCGTATTTTTTATTAACTGCAACAGCTGGCAAAAATTCTTCTATCAATATTGAAGTTTTCCATAGGAGCAAGCTAATTGATCTGAAAACAGGTTAACTCTATCAATTTTCGACCGAAGACTCCCTCTTCAATCGTGAGAAGGAGGAGCTAAATCAGTGTACTCTTCAAGTAAAAATAGATTGAGGTACCAACGATAGAGAAAACGGGGAAGCTTTTCCGGTTATTCTACTGAAAAGCCTGACAGAACATGCAATGAATACTCATCAGATAAGTTGTCTTATTCCGCAAAGAAAAAAAGCGCAGGCAGCTGCCCACGCTTTTTTTGTTTCATTCTATTAAATAGTGCGTTTCGCACCAACGTATTTAGTCTTCCAGTAGCTGTTTGACATTTTATCCACTGTAACACCCTTTGAGCTGGATGCATGGATGAACTGATTATTTCCTACATATATTCCTACGTGGGATACACCTTTTCTATTAGTGGAGAAGAAAACTAGATCACCTTTTTTAAGCTGGCTTTTTGACACTGTCTTACCCTTTTTATACATATCAGAAGCAGTTCTTGGAAGTGCTGAACCAACAGATTTTTTATAAGAATAGCCGACAAAGCCGGAACAGTCAAAGCCTTTAGGAGTTGTACCGCCATATTTATAAGGTGTTTTCACGTGCTTTTTGCTTTCTGTTACAAACTTGTCCACTTTTGCACCGGAAGAAGCTTCAGCTGAATTTATCACAAGACTGTTTGAGAAGAGAAACACAATAAACGTTAACAATACCCCTATCTTTTTCATGGTAAACCTCCGTTTTTCTTTGGTGTATATAAAGAATACCAGAAAAACCATAGTTTTGAAGTTACAGTTTATTTACCATGTATTACAATTTTGTAACAACAATCGACTTTATTACCACTTTTTTGACACAAATCCGTAATATAACAACCTTCTATTTTCCTATCACTTTAAAACTCTAGGAGAAAACTCATTTTTTTACCGTTTGGACTTTCGATATCCCGCTTTTACTGCTTCCTCTTCGGAACAAAATAACTCTTCTTCTTTTGTCACTTGATAGAATTGCCCTCCTGGCAGGTGATAAATTTTTTCACCTGATGAAGATACATTTCCTTTTATTCTGCATGCCGTCGTTTCGCTGTCAGTACTATATTTTTCATCAGCAGCTGCGTAATTTTCTATACTCCACAGTCCCGCTTCTCTTTTCTGCGCTGCTTTTTGTATTTCATAAAATCTATCAACATGCCTTGTATTTGGTGCAAATACATATGCCACTCTGGCCAGACCTTCTTCCAGAATCATTTCATTAAACATTTTGCCTTCGACATGAACATATGCAAGAAGCCTTCCATACTTATCCCGTTCACTTGCATCCAGCTCAAGGCCGATACTTTTTCCTTCCAAGTGTTTTTTTGCAAAGCTGCTTGCTTCCGGTCCAAAAGGTTCAACAGGCTTTGAGGGATGGACAGTTTCCGGTGTATCAATCAGCAGCAAGCGAACGGTTTCTTTTCTGCCGTTTATGGAAACTTGCACAGTGTCTCCATCCACTACCCTTACAACTTCTGCAGGAATATGTTTTTGGGTTCCTTGCTTATCTGCTGACGTCTGCCTTAATTCTTCTGCAAGGTTGATTGAACAGGCTGATAGTAGCAGGGTGCTTAACAGCACCGCTAAAAGTTTTTTCCACATAAATAAAATCCTTTCCGTTACTAACACTTAAGAAGCTAGTCCGCCTCCTGTGCACCGATTATTAACTTTGAGGCTTGGTCACATGATACTTTCTTATTTTACAAAGAAAACCCGCCACATGGCGGGCCTTAGTAGAAATGAGCTGATAATACTTCTTGGGATATTATTTGATGATTTGCAGTTCCTTTGGATAACCGGTCAACGTTTCATGAGCGTTCTTTGTAATAAGAACATCATCTTCTATTCTGACCCCTCCGATGGAAGGAATGTATATCCCTGGTTCAATTGTGTACACCATACCCTCTTTCAGCATAAGTTTATTATTTTGTGCCAGAGATGGATATTCGTGGACATTTATTCCCAGCCCGTGTCCCAGTCTATGCGGAAAATACTCCCCATACCCAGCGTCATCAATTACTTTCCTTGCTGTTGCATCTAAATCTCCCAATACTGTTCCAGGTTTACTTGCTTTCAATGCGGCTTTCTGCGCTTTCAAAACAGTATCATATATTTCTTTTTGCTCTTCGCTGACTGATCCAAAAGCAAATGTTCTAGTAATGTCAGAACAATAACCATCAAGCACTACACCTAGATCAAAAAGGACCAAATCTCCTTTGGCGAGAACTTCCAAACCAGGATTTCCATGAGGCTGGCCGGATTTTTTTCCAAACAGAACCATCGTAGAAAAGGACATGGAACGAATGCCTTTTCTCTTTAGTTCATACTCAATAGCAGCGACAACTTCCATTTCGGTGACGCCTTCCCTTAAGTAACTGACACCAATTTCAACTCCTGCATCAGCAAGTTTTGCTGCCTGTCTAAGTATTTCAATTTCCTGTTCTTCTTTTATCATACGAAGCTCATTTAGTAGACTATCTACATTTGCAAAATCGCCTGCTCCGCTGATTTCCTTCAAGCGTTCTGCTCTGCTGAAGGATAAATGATCTTTTTCCACCGCAACGCAATCTATTTTTAGTGAGCGCTTTTTCAGAAAGCTGCCTGCAAGCTCCCATGCATCCTCATGATCTTCATAGCCGATAATCTCATATGGCCATCCGGCCTCCTTCGCCTGAGTCTGCTCCATTTTAGGCAGAATAAAAAAAGGCTCTTCTTCCTGAAACACAAAAACTCCCATTATCCGCTCATGAGGGTTTGTGTAAAACTGAGTCAAGTAAAAGACATTTTCTGTTGAACTAATAAACGCACATGGAATATCTTTCTGCTGAAGCCATTTCTGAACTGCTTTCAACCGCTTTGCCAAATCTAACAGCCTCCCTCTCTATTGTTAAGTTTTTTTACTGCTCGCGAGAACCTGATTCTGTTGTACCTTTGAATCATGATGAACGGCAGATTAAATATCAACGCATATAGAATCATATAGACGGCAATGACTGCATCATTCCAAAGGAAGAAAAGGAGGGCAGGAGGAATTTGAAGCCAGTGTGCGTATTCGCTTCTTTTCGTCCTGTCTATGTACAGATTCAGCTTTTCTTTTCTACCACCTGCTCTGCTGTTTTTTATGTTCAGCAGTCTTGCCGCTTCCGGCACTTTGTCCTTCCACTTTTTAATCAGCAGGCGCTCATAAAGCCGGCCTTCCTTTTCCCATTTCCTCTCTTTATATATCCATTGGAAGTTTCTCATAAAATCAAGGGTCCGTTTTCCTGCAAGAACAGATATCCCCGTTTGGATGATTATCCACGCTATGATATTAATCAGGAGAAGCGACATGCTATGCCTGCTCCTTTTCTGCGATACTTCTACCCTTCCATTTAGCGTTTCTTGTCAAATATGTTTGTAAAAAAGAAAATAAAAATACGCCTGCAAAAAAGAGGAGGTGAACCGGAAAAAATAGGGCATGCCAGAAAGAAAACGTTCCGATTCTTACTGCTATTGTGTAAATCTGAAGAACAGCAGCAGCGTATAAAATCAAAATCGGCACCCAATGATAGCTTACTGTACTTGAAAGTGCAGCAGGTATAAAAGTAAACATCCCCGTAAGCCATATGAATACGAGAACGAGCGAAACTTTACTTGTAGTCCCTGCTCCGGAAGCAAAGCTTTTTGACCAGCCTTTAATCAGCTCGCTCCAGCCATTTGGATACATTCGCATTGAAATGGCGTGCCTGCCGCTGATGCACCTGACTTTTCCTCCCTGCTTTTTCACATGCCTTGCAAACGCCATATTTTCTACAATACGTCCCTTAATTGCTTCATGACCTCCAAATTTTCCATAATCTCTTTTTCGGATAATCATGCATTGACCGAACGCACCATTAGAGGAGAGTTTCCTTTGTAAAGGATGAAAGGCCCCCATAGACCCGTAGATGACGATATGAAACAGCATTGACAGAGATTCATAGCCCTTTTTAACCGCATGAAAGGGGTGAATGGATAGAACGCTTCCTTCTTTTTGATCTTGAAATGCTTCTAGGATTCTCAATAAACCGTTTTTTTCAAAATATGTATCAGCATCTATAAACAAAAGCCATTCTTTTGAAGACTGTCTAGCTCCTTGCCAGCATGCCCAAGACTTTCCGAGCCAGCCTTGCGGCAAATCCGGAACATCCAGCACTGCTGCACCTTTCGCTTTTGCAATCTCAGCAGTTGAATCAGCAGACTGATCATTTGCTACAATGATTTCAAGATTTTCTTCTGTTTGTTTATTTAGTGAGTCCAGCAGGACAGCTATGTTTTTTTCCTCATCTCTTGCAGGAATGATAATGGTCACTTTTGAAAAAAGCTCCCTGCTCTCTGCCTTTGGCCTTGCAGACAAGACAGGTATGGACCAGAAAATAAATATACCTATTGTAATGGCCGCAGCAATAATCCCCAACAGCAAGCCTCCTTTGCTTATGCACTCAGCATGATATGTATACTGCACACGAAAACTGCTAACCCGTTATCTTACATCATACATCTATTTATGGAAAACGTCATTCCCTATCCTCCCCAACAGCATATTTGAGAATAAAAACCTGTTTATTTTTTTATTATAAGGGGAATTGTTGAGGTATTGGTCTTTTTTAAACTTTTACTTACTGGAGGGAACATGTATGAAAAAGAAAGTTGCGGTAATTGGCGGCGGCCTTGGCGGAATGTCTGCAGGCATCAGGCTGGCAGCAGACGGTTATGATGTTACAATTGTTGAACAGGGAGAGCGTCTTGGAGGCAAGCTGAATGTGCGGAACGGAAAAGGTTACTCCTTTGACACCGGACCTTCCATTTTGACCATGCCGTGGGTGCTTGAACAGCTGTTTGAAAGTGCAGGCAGAAACATCCACGATTATATTGACATTGTCAGGGTAGAACCGCAATGGAGAACATTTTTTGAAGATGGCACCACAATTGATTTAACAAGTGATCTGCCAGCGATGCTTCAGCAGATAAACGAACTTTCTCCTGAAGATGCATCAAATTTTTTGCAATATCTTCAGCATTGCAGCAAAATGTATGAATACAGCATGAAGAGCATTTATAAAAAATCTGTTTCAACTGTTGGGGATATGAGATCTTTAAATACTGTGAAAGAACTGCTATCCATGGACCCTATGAAGTCACTTGATGCCATCAGCAAAAAACATTTTAAAGACCCTCACCTTCAGCAGTTATTTAACTTCCTGATTATGTATGTAGGATCTTCACCATACAATGCACCCGCCGTACTTTCACAGCTCACTCACGTTCAGCTTGGACTGGGTATTTATTATGTAAAAGGCGGAATGAGCAAAATCGGTGAAGCGATGGCGAAACTTTTGGAAGAACAAAATGTAAAAGTACTACTAAATACTAAAGTTAAGAGAATTGTAACTGAAGGATCTGCTGCAGCAGGCATACAGCTTGAGGATGACACAGTCATTTCTACTGATCTGGTTGTTTCTAACCTGGAAGCGATCCCTGCCTATAAAACCCTTCTTAAAGATGGCATCCACAGCGGACAGGACCAAAAAGGGATGGAAAAATTTCCTCCGACAGTTTCCGGACATGTATTGCTGCTGGGCGTTGATAAAAAATACAACAATTTGTCTCACCATAATTTCTTCTTCTCTGAAGATCCTAAAAAAGAATTTCAGCAAATCTTCCAGGAGGGTGTTTTGGCGGATGACCCAACAGTATACATAGGCATCTCTTCTAAATCCGATCCATCCCAGGCACCTCAAGGGAAAGAAAACTTTTTTGTACTCACGCATGTCCCTCCTCTAAAAGAGGGAGAAACATGGGAGGCGAACCGGGACAGGTACCGTGAACTGGTGATTGATAAACTGGAAAGAATGGGCGTTGAAAACCTTCGTGAACATATTGAATTTGAGTATCAGTTTACCCCTGATGATTTAAAGGAGCTATATGGTGCAAACGGCGGGTCAATTTACGGTGTTGTAACAGATCGAAAGAAAAACGGCGGCTTTAAAATCCCTAGTAAAAGTGCACACTATGAAAACCTGTACTTTGTAGGGGGCTCTACACACCCAGGGGGCGGCGTTCCCATGGTTACCCTCTCCGGCCAGCTGACGGCAGATTTAATTGCAGAAACACAGATACCGCAGAAAGAAAAAAATATTGGCTGAGTATCTTTTTATACAGAATGTAATCCTATGATCATTCTAGATGACGATTACTGTTCAAAGCCGGAGTTTATCTGCCGGCTTTGACTTTCTTTTTGGAGGTGAAGCAATGCTGCTATACATAATGATTTTATTGATTTTTCTCCTGTGGACTGTCATAAATGCTTTCTTTATGCCGTCACTTTCACCGAGGCCGTTGAAGCATTATCCCCCTGTTTCAATTCTTATCCCTCTGAGAAATGAAGAAAGAAATATTAAGGAATTAATTTATACCTTAAAGGAACTGACATACCCCCAGCTCCAATTTATCCTTTTAGATGACGGATCAACCGATTCCACTGCAGAACTTTTGTTTCAATATACGGACAACGATCAGCGTTTCAAAATTTTAAAAGGCGCCTCCCTTCCAGAGGGCTGGTCCGGAAAGGTGTTTGCGTGTCATCAGCTGAGCGGGCATGCTACTGGAGATTACTATTTGTTTCTCGATGCAGACGTGCGTCTTCATGCCCACACTGTTCAAAGAGGGATTGAATTAATACAAAGAAAAAATGCAGATCTTCTGTCAGGCTTTCCCCAGTTTCCCGTGACATTGTTTCTGGAGAAGCTTATCGTTCCCATGCAGCACTTTCTAACTCTTTTCCATTTGCCTCTTTTTCTGGCGAATTTTACTACATTTCCCGCTGCCTCTGCGGCACACGGGGCATTTATGCTTTTTCGAAGGGATGCTTATGAAAGTTCAGGAGGACACCGCAGCATTCGGAATTCGCTTGTGGATGATATAGATTTAGCCAGGAACATGAAGAGGTCAGGAAAGAAGGCAATTTTAGTAAATATAACGAAATATGTCAGGTGCTATATGTATGAAAGCAACAGAGAAGTGATCGATGGTTTTACGAAAAATATTTTCCCTGGAATGGGCCGTTCTGTCACTTTGGTTTCTTTTACAGCTTTCTTTTATGCTGCCTTTTATATTTTTCCGTTGTTTCTATTTGCTGCGGGTATTCTAAAACTGCTTCTTACCCTGCAGTTTCAGTTTCTGTGGTTACTTCCATTATTGATTATAGTTTTACAAAAGCTGTTTATAGACTGGTGTACAAATCAAGATCTTCAAGTTTCCCTTTGGATGCCCTTCTCCGCTGCTGCCATGATTTTTATTATGTTTAGATCCATGTTCACTTCATTGAAAAAACAAAAATACAGCTGGAAAGGGAGGACTTATTCATAAACATTGCCATACGGCAAGAGTACTAGAAAGTTTATATTGCACATTCTTCCTTGCATTTAGTATGCTTTTATAAAACTCTTACAAAGGTGGAAAGTGTTTTGGATACTATTACTCATACTCTGTTTGGGTTAGGTATTTATGCGGCAGTTGATAAAAGGGATATGAAGAAACATGAAAAAAGAGCGCTCCTTCTGACTGTTGTCGCAGGAAGCCAAATACCCGACATTGATGTGATTTCACGACTATGGGATTATAACGGGCAATATCAAATGTGGCATAGGGGCTTAACCCACTCAGTATTCTTGGTTCCCTTATGGGGTGCACTGCTCTACTGGGTTTCAAAAATGATATTTCGGCATCAGATGAAAAAACTATTGTGGATTGGCATGCTCTCCGTTTTTATACATATTACATCTGATGTATTAAATGCCTGGGGAACCGGATATTTAGAGCCTTTTTCACAGATTCGGCTCAGCCTTGGAACCGTTCCTATTGTAGATTTTGTTATTTGGGCCGTCTTCCTTGCTGCTTTCCTTTGCTGGAGAATGGGAAGAACAGCTCAGCATTTGGTGTTCCGGATAGCATGGGCAGTCATTCTGCTTCATGTATCATTGCAAACTCTGCAGGGTGCCTATTTACTGAATACTATAGGGGAACGCTATGAGCAGGCAGCTCTATCTGCTGAATTCCTGCCTTGGCATTACACCATAGTCGCTAAGAGCGGAAAAGATATTTCAATTGGATCAGCAGCAGTTTGGAAGGAATACAGCATCCACACCGTTCTTGAATCTAATGAGGATGCTGACTTGTCTCCTTTATATGCCCAAAACCCAAGAGCGGCTGCTTTGAATACATGGAGCCCATTTGTCGTTGTTGTGGAGAATGGAAATCGGCTTGGAATATATGATCCAAGGTTCTACAGAAATGGAGAGTCATTCCTATATGAATACATAGATAAGTAAGATAAGTGAACATCAGCACTATTGCTTCTTAACGTTAAAATTGTCAGCTTTGCAGGGAGAGGACTGCTCTATATGATAGATTTTATAAAAAGGCATATTGTCCAGCTGCTATGTTTGCTGGGACTTGCCGCTCCATTTGTCAGTACGAAATTGATTGACCTTTTTTATTTCAGCTCATTGTTTGGATGGATTCTGGGATTTATTTGTTTTATTTCCGCATATATTATTGTGCTTAGAAGACCGGATTCCCCTCACGAATCTTCTCCTGAGTAAAAAAATCGCCTCTGCGTCCCTATTAAAAGTGCACAAAGCATTCTGTCATCATTCCTGACAAAGCGTTGTGCACTTTTTTCATTTATCCTTTTAACAGTCTTAATCCATTTAATATCACAAGAATCGTGCTTCCTTCATGCCCTATTACACCAAGAGGAAGATCTAGAATTTGCAGAAAATTAGATGAGATCAACAGACCAATGACACTCAGTGAAAAAATAATATTCTGCTTGATAATCCTCGTCATTTTTCTCGATAGCTCAATTGCTCTTGAAATGTTAGCAAGCTCATTTTTCATCAACACTACATCTGCAGTTTCAAGAGCTACGTCCGTTCCTTCTCCCATTGCCACGCCAATATCTGCTGCTGCAAGGGCCGGAGCATCATTGATTCCGTCTCCAATCATTGCAACATATCCATGCTTTTTCCTTAGTTTTTTTACCGCTTCTACTTTATCCTCCGGAAGACAATTCGCTATCACTTCGTCCATGCGGGCCTCTGACGCCACTGCTTCTGCGGTTTGCTGATTATCCCCAGTAAGCATAACCGTATATACACCAATCTTCTTCAAAGTTTCTATAGTATCAGCGGTATCCTCCCTCACTGTGTCTTTAAAGGCAAACAAGCCTGCTATGCCTTTTGAATCTTCTGCGAACACAAGTGTTTTTCCTTCTCTGCCCAATTCTTCTGCCACAGACTGCTGAAATGCTGAACAAGCTTTACTGCCAATATATCCGCTGCTCCCGATCCTCCAGCTTTCTCTCTGCCACTCGGCCTTCACCCCTTTGCCGGACTGTTCTTGTACGGACAGCCACCGGAACTTCTTCTCCACGCCTTTATCTAGTGCATACTGAACAATGGCTTTTGCCAAAGGATGGTTGGACTGGCTTTCAATTGCTGCTGCAGTACGCAGGAATTCAGCTTCATTGACACCATGTCTGAGAATTACATCTGTCACAGCCGGACGTCCTTTTGTTAAGGTACCAGTCTTGTCAAAAGCGACCGCCCCTGTCCTGCTCAGCCTTTCCAGATGTATGCCCCCCTTGAATAGCAGCCCGTTTCTTGCTCCATTTGAAATGGCTGCAAGAGTGGCAGGCATAACAGAGGCTACCAGTGCGCAAGGAGATGCTACAACCATAAGAACCATTGCTCTGTAAAAAGTCTCAGTCCAGGTCCACCCAAGCAGAAAATGAGGAAGAATCATCATAAGGCTTACAGCTGCAAGAACACCTTTTACATATGCTCCTTCAAATCTTTCTATAAACTGCTGAGAAGGTGACTTTTCATCCTTAGCTGACTGAACCAGATTTATCATTTTGGAAAAAAGTGTTTCATTGCTGGCTTTTGTAACAATTACGATGATCGAGCTATTTATATTCACTGTTCCGGCAAATACTTCTTCCTTTGTTTTTTTCTCGACAGGCATGGATTCTCCCGTTATCGCTGATTGATCAATAAGAGCATTTCCGCTGTACACAAGCCCGTCCGCAGGAATTCTCTCTCCTGCTTTAATTTCTATATAGTCGCCCTTCTCGAGACTCTCAGCTGAAACGATTTCCCGCTGTCCACTTTCATTGATCAGCAAAGCAGTTTGAGGCTGAAGCGTGATTAAAGAGGACAGTTCACGTTCGCTTTTATTGATCGTGTAAGTTTCCAGAGCTCCGCTTACAGCAAATATAAAAATGAGTATAGCTCCTTCTGTCCAGTAGCCAATTAACCCTGAGCCTATTGCAGCAAATATCATCAGCAGCTCTACATTTAATGTTTTTTCACGGATGGATTCCAGAATGCCTTCCCTGGCTTTGGCAAAACCACCTATTAGAAAAGCTGCAATGAATAAAGAAGTGGATGCTTCATGCATGCTCTGTGCTCCAACTATCCACCCTGCAGCAATTAATATTCCTGCTGCTGCAGCAGCTATAAGCTCCCCGTGTTCTTTCACTCTTTGTATCCAGGATAGATTTGCTGCATTTCCAATGACACTTTCTACCTGCAAGCCTGCTCTTTCACTCATCAATACCCCTCCGTGAGAATGACTATTAGCTCCTCTTCGTGTAACCAGGAATAGTACAGAGAAGCACATCTATTTATAATAAATGTTTATTTATAATTATTATAATCTGTAAATTCAAAAAAAGGAAGGGATATTTTCCTTTACCTTCCTTTTCGCAATGAGTTTAACACATACATGACAGGGTTAAAATGAGTATGGAAAAATACGATTTTCTGCTGGTTGTGAAAAATGGCAGACATGGAGCAGAAGCAGTAGTATCCCTATGATGCCTGCAAAAATAATGGAAAGAAGGCTGATGCTTGTGGCAATTATGGTGATTTGCAGAAACTGCAAAGGTACAGGAAAAACCAAGTTACTCTCTTTTCTCCCCTTCTCACAGCGTTGTTCTTCCTGTCATGGAGCAGGAAGAATGTCCTCTTTTTTCTCAAGGCCTTAGTTGTGCAGGAGATTGATTTCTACCGAGAAACATCGTAAACCCAATTTTTTTGCATATTGCTGCATAATGAAGCAATGTTAACAGAACAGCCCCCATATTCATTCCGAGTATGATTCCCTCCATTTGCAGTGTACTGAGAGATCCGAGCCAGAACATCATACTGAAAGAAATGGTATGGGACCAGACTGTATGAATGAAAGCATCCTTCACTAATCCGAGACCGATGAGATAAGCCTGCATCGGAATGACAAAAAAGTGAAAGAGAAAATACGGCCAAAGCAGCTTTAAATACCAAGCAGCCTCTGAAGAGTGGAAAAACAGGCTAGTCAGCGGCTCTGCCAGCTGATACATCATAAATACGGACGGGACACCATAAAGAAATGTGATCCACATTGCCTGCTGAAGAAGCTTTTGAAGAGTTGCAAAATTCCTTTTGGAGTATGCTTCAGAAACATTCGGGATAAGTGCTACCATAAGAGAATGTGCGATAAAAGCGGGAAAAAAGCCAATTGTCATGGCTACTCCTGCCATCATGCCAAATTGCTCCGTTGCAAGTATGCCTGTCATACCCGAAGCAATCAGCGCGCTTTTCACTAAAAAGGGTTCTATTGCATTGGTGATGCTGTGGAAAATACGGAGGCCTGTTGTTGGCAGCGACACGGACAACAAATTTTTCCTTACCTCTTTTCCGCTTAGGAACACTTTGTCGCCTTCTCTCAATTGGCGGTATTGCAGCAGATAATGAAAGATCAGATAGAAGCAGACTAGCAATTCACTGCCGATCATCGCGCACAGCGCAACCAGCAGAGAAGTATTTAGATCAAATGTCATTCCTTTGAAAATCAGAAAAAGAAACAGCAGCTGAAAAGCTTTCCTGAGAAAACCGGACACCGCAATCTTGCCCATTTCCTGTACGCCCATAAAATAGCCCCGAGCAATGGAAGAAGCGGCAACAATTGGTACAACAGCAGCACATAGCCATTTTACAGCCGGATGATAGCCTTCAAAAACAGATAAAAAAGGAAGTGCAGCAAACACCACTGTTAAAAATATGCAGGTAAATAAAAATGAGAACTTCATGGCTGCCTTCAGCATGCTGTAGTGGTAGCTGGAGTTTTTCTCTGCTACAAACTTTGAAATAGACACAGGGAGCTCCAGGTTCGCAATGACAACCACCAGCATAATCAGGGGCAGAATCGTCATATACATGCCCATTCCCTGTTCACCCAGCTCTTTTGCCAGAATCATATTGATAAAAAATTCTACACATTCCCCGAGAAAAGCAGCTGCGCCCAAAAGCAATATTCCTTTTAGAAAATGATTTCTCATGCGTATCCCCCATAATTGCTTCTCTGTTCTTTATGGTATGTGAGTTTTTGTGAATCTTGTCCTTTGTTTTAAACGATGTATAAAAATTTCACCTTTTCCTCAAAATAACAGGCAGGTGAATAAGTGGAAAGAGGACGAGTATATGGAAAAGAAAAATCGCACAATTCCATCGGGATATAAAAATAGAATTATGTTCTTAAAGGAAGCTTATGACAGCAGTGATGACTTCATAGTTCATGAAATAACAGTTGGAGACGTTCCCCTTGCTTTTGCCTATTTTAAATCTCTTTCAGCAGCAGATAAACTTTTCTATTATATTATTCCGGCATTGGTGAATTTCCAAGGAGATCCCGTTCAGTTTTTTCAGTCGTTACATACGGATGAAACAGATTTGGAAGAAGAAATCACCTCCTCTCTCATAGATGGAAAAGTTACTGTGATCATTGATTCAGAGGAAAAACTCTACACTCTGCCGTTAGTATCTATTTTTAAAAGAAACCCTGAAGAGCCTAACAATGAACTAATAGTCAGAGGCTCACATTACGGATTTATAGAAGATTTACAAAGCAACTTGCTGTTAATCCGCCAGCGGATAGAGAGCCCTGATCTTAGTGTGAAAATTCTTCAGCTAGGAAAACAATCTCACACAAAAACTGCCATTATTTTCATGAAGAACCTTGCAGATGACGAGGTGGTTCATGAACTTCAGAGAAGGCTTTCCTATATTGATTCCGACTTTCTCATAAGTCCCGGATTCATAGAAGAGTTTATAGAAGACAATCCATGGTCACTGTTTCCTCAAATGTTAAACACGGAAAGACCCGACAGAGTGATGGGAAATTTAATGGAAGGCAGGATTGCTTTACTGTCAGAAGGAAGTCCGACAGCATTGATTGTTCCGACAACTTTTTTTTCATTTTATCAGTCTCCTGACGATTATAATTCCCGGTGGGTCCCTGCTACTTTTATCAGGCTTCTCAGGTTAACAAGTTTTATCATTGCCATCTCTCTTCCTGCTATTTATATTGGTGTTGTTGCTTTTCACCTTGAAGTCATTCCCCATGAGCTTCTTCTTCCAATGAAAAACTCGGTTGAAGGAATTCCCTATCCTCCCCTTTTGGAGGCTTTAATTATGGAACTGACATTGGAATTAATTAGAGAGGCAGGTATACGGCTCCCAAATCCTATCAGTCAGACAATTGGAATTGTAGGCGGTTTAGTGATTGGAGATGCCGTAGTTCAGGCTGGATTAATTTCGGATCTGATGATTGTTGTTGTAGCAACTACTGCCATTGCGTCTTTCGTCGTGCCTTCTGTTGAAATGAGCACAACAGTAAGAATTCTAAGATTTCCCCTCATGGCACTGGCTGCAACCTTTGGATTTATCGGGATTATGTTTGGTTTCATTTTTATCCTGATTGGGTTAACAAAGCTATCCTCTTTTGGAACGCCATACTTCTCACCCTTTGCACCGTTAAGAATAAAGGATTGGAAGGATACTTTTATCCGGTTGCCCATTTGGATGCTGAAAAAAAGACCTTTGGATGCACGTGCCAAACAAAGCCGGCAGCTGAAAAAATCACGGGGGTGGGAACATAGTGACTAAAAAGCCTCTTACCCCGGCCAAGCTGTTTTTTCTAGTCATTCAAACGCAAATTGGAATTGGTGTTTTATCGCTGCCCTTTGATTTAAGTCAGGAAGCAAAACACGACGGCTGGATATCCTTACTCCTGGCAGGAGTTATTGTTCAGTTCTTTTTAGCAATTTATTATATATTGCTGAAACGTTTTCCCGGCAGAAATTTTTATGGAATCTTAATCTGCTTGTTTGGAAATTTGATCGGAAAAATACTTATATGTTTGTACCTCTTGTATTTTAGTGCTGTTGCTGTCGTCATTTTAACAAGGTTTGAAGAAATTGTAGGTAGCTGGGTGCTTCCAGAAACACCAAGCTGGCTGATTGGCTTTATGCTGCTGTTTATTGCTGTGTATCTTGCAAGAGAGCCTATCGTGACGATCGCAAATTTTGTCATTCTCGTCACGCCTCTTCTGTTAATTCTCATCGTTCTTCCTTTATTTACATTAGAAGATGCCAATCCGCTCTTTTTACTTCCTGTGGCTCATACTGATTGGAAAAAGATACTCTTGGGAAGCAGAGAGGCTGTTACTGCCATGCTTGGCTTTGAAGTAATTCTTATTTTGTATCCCATGGTTAATGGAGCAGCAAGAGCTGTACGTAAAGCTGCATTTCTATCAGGGTTATTTACTGTATTATTCTATGTTTACCTGACTATCATGAGTTATATATACTTCAGCCCAAATGAAATAGAGCTCATTCCAGAACCTGTCCTCTATCTTTTAAAAGCAATCCCCTTTCAAGTAATAGAACGGACTGATTTGTTATTCCTGTCTCTCTGGATTGTCTCAGTTTTCACTTCTATCGCTGCTTATGCCTATGTTTCTCTGGTTGGGCTGGCTACGTTGACCAATCAAACATATCACCGAAAATATGGGTACTTATACGCAAGCTGCATTTTTCTCTTTTCCCTTTATCCTGGAAGGTCGAAGGATACAATTTTAGCTTTTTCAGAATTCGTTTCCCAGTTGAGTTTCGGGTTCATTTTCCTATTTCCTTCGCTGATATTAATCATTTCATTTTTTATAAAGAAAAGGAGGGCAGCGAATGAGACTTCTACAACTTTTTAAGTGGTGCATCATTTTTAATTTATTCGTTTTAACTGGATGCTGGGATCAAAATTTGTTGAAGGATGTTCGGTTAATTCTTGCAGCTGGATATGATTTGGATAATGAAGGTAACTTAATCACCTCTGTAGAGGTAAGAAGAACGAAGGGCCCGAAAACTGAAGAAGAAAGTGGAGATGAAATTGGCACAGAGACTGTTGTGGGCTATACGCCGCGTCATACTAGAGATAAATTAAACTTGCGGCTGGATAAGCGTTTTGAACCTGCTAAGCTTGAGATTATTATACTTGGCGAGGAGCTTGCAAAAACAAATGTTTTTCAGCTGCTGGATGTTTTCTACAGAGATCCAAAATCTTCTCTGGGTTCAAATATTGTTGTTACTGAAGGAAAAGCCTCTAAGTTAATAGAGGTTGCTGAAAGTGAAAACATAAGAATCAGTGACTATTTAAAAGATCTTATAGAAAGTGCAAGCTACGCAAGCTTTGTGGAGGATGAAAATATTCAATCAGTATGTGCAGAACTTTTAGATCCGGGACAAGACTTTTCCCTTCCCTACGTTTCTCCTGACGATGGCAGAATAGCTGGAGTGAAAGGTGTGGCACTCTTCAGTGAAACCTCGCTGGCAGGTTATTTAGAAGGGCAGGAAGCGATACTGTACCAATTACTTGATAATCATCTGGGCAGAACAGCCAGGTTTACTAAAAAAGTTCATCATTACAAGGGTGCTTCTTTTGAAAATTTTATTACTATAGATGTTAAGAAACTGAAAAGAAAACTGACAGTAGACGCACACAATAAAGACGACATTAAGGTGAATATCAAGCTGAACATCTCAGCTGAAGTTGTGGAATATCCCCATAATGTACTCAATACCAAGGAAAAAATTGAAGATCTGAATGACAAACTTTCTAAGGAATTCACAAAAAATGCCGAAGAGGTTATCAGTAAATTGCAAGAAGCCAATTCAGATGCCTTGGCAATTGGGAGGCAGCTGATTTCTTTACATCCTGAAGTATGGAAAAGTATGAAATGGCGTGATGTATATCCTTCTATATCAATTACACCACAGGTCAATATCACCATTACTGATACGGGAATTTTGCACTGATAAAGCAAAACTTGAAAGAAGCGAAATATAAAAAAGCCATTCAACAATTCAATTTTGTTTGAATGGCTTTTTCCCTGTTATTCAATAACTCCTGTTTCAGTTATCAGTACATCTGCATGTATTTCCACTTCCAGCTTTTCAAGGCCCCCATCACTTTTCCATTTCTTTTTATCATGATTACGGAAGCGGTGGCCGATTTCATCATTAAAACCTAATGGATCTATATTGTTTTCCTTAAATTTTTCAATGATCTTTTGACCTTCTTCACGTATGGCTCTTTCAAATTCTTTTTCAATTTTTTTAATTTCTCCTGGATTAAGGATAATTCCTGTATACTCCCTTATGTGTCCTTCCACACGTATATCTATTTTGATTTTTTCTTCGCTTTCAACATGCAGCTTTCTTCTTGATGTAATCGACTGTACTGTCATCATATTATTACTGTCAGGCAGCTCTGTAGAGTAGGTACCCTCTGAGTAATTATCTGCCATGAGCTTAAAAAACATCTGCTCATCAGGAGAAATTTCATCCACCATTTCATCGCCGTGAAACAGCGCAATTCCGTCTACCTCAACTTTTCCCTCTGTCTTTTTCAAAAGAGGAAGATAAGGATCGGAACCTTCTGAGTAAAAATTATATAAAAACAATTGGAGATTGGTATCAGGCAGATCTCTCCGTTCAATATTGTGCTTAATCGTGTCTGAAAGATAAGCAGCTGTACCCAATGTTCCATACGTTCCCTCAAGCACCTTGCCCGCTGTGCCCCGCACTACGCCGAGATACACGCGTGAACCGATGCTCGCATCTCTTTGGAGAGCATCTACAAAGTCTAAAAGGCCTTTCTCAGCAAGCTCTTTCCCAAACAGGGTCACCTGCAGCTTTCCAAAAACAAGAGGGTTTGAAGATTTTCTTTGCATGTTGGAGAGAACCTCTCTGCTGATTTTGGAAGAGCTTGTAATATACTCAGGTTCAACAGGCTGATCCTTCAGGTAGACAGGAATGTAAGCTGTTCCCACAAACAGCTCTTTATTTTCCTCATCTATATCAAAACCAGAAGCCAGGATCATATTTACATCATCAAGGATTTCTTTTTCAAGGCAGCCAGTCAGCAGCATCAGCATACACAAGCCAGCTAAAAGCTTTTTCACAGCAATTTCTCCTTTATTTTCGGAATCACTATGGAGAGTGTAAACAAAAATGGAATATATAGGTAGAGAATTACACTGCCTATTTTGTTCATCAGATCGTTCATCATATTTATGTGCAGTCTTGTTTCAATAAAATTCATGCTGACATAAACAATCAGAATAATTCCTAACAGAGATTTGCTTTGAGGTATTTTGGTTACACTTTTGAACAGTCTGCTTGCACACCAGAGTGCCAGGCAGATGTTGGGTAGAATAACCAAATTCCAATTTGCAATTCCGATATATTCAAATCGTTCCACAAAGGGTATCTCAACGATTTTCCATATTGTTAAGGTAGCCCAGATATTTTTTTGCAGCTGCTCTTGACTGAAATACACTGTTGAAATAATCATGATAAACAGGTAAAGGAGTGTTGTATATGAAACTGAAATATGAGCCCACTTTTGCGATTTATCCGGGTTTTTAAGAAATGGGAAAAATACGAGCAGCGTTTCAATTCCTAACACAGTTAGTGACATTTGCTGCGTTCCTTTTAATATTTCCATAACACTATGATCAAATATAGGAAGAAGATTATTTAATTCAGAGTACCTCAGCGGAAACAAATATGTAATCAGCAAATAGCTTGGCAACAGCACGCCAAAAAAGCTGATGCCTGTCACTACCCTGAAACCCCCAGTGATTGTATACCAGACTAAAAGCAAAAAAAGCGCCGTATAAATCCAGTTGTTTATTTCAGGAAACATCCAAACCTGGACAATTTCCATATAAGTTCTCAGCACATTAACCGCCAAGGCTGAAAAATACAGAACAAAAAACAGATTGAGACTGTTGCCAATCCATTTTCCCAAAAGGGAGACATGAATTTCTGCCATGCCGCCCTTTACTCTTTTTAACACATAATACATCATCCAAATGTTAATGTTTACTACAACGCCAGATAATAAGACTGACATCCATGCCTCATGACCCGCCTCTATCGCGATAATCCGCTGAAACCCCAGCACGCCAACACCGAATTGTATGGAGTGCAATAGGAAAAAGACTAAAAATCCGGAAACCTGAAACTTTTCAGGAATTTTTGCTGCAGGCATTTTAGCACCTCTCTTATGCTACTCGTCTATGTCTTTCTTTTGTTTTGCTTTGCTTTCGTCAAATCGCACAGGCTGCTTCGTCCGTGCAAAGATTGGTCGCTTATTTAAGCTGGCATATGGAAAACGGATGAGTGAATCTTTCATATCCCTGAGTCTGGGAGGATACAGAGGCTCCAAAAACGGCCTTCCAAGTGAAGTCAGCCGGAGCAAGTGTGTTGCAAGAAAGCAAAAACACAGGACAATTCCAAGCAGTCCGAGAAATTCCGCAAACGCGAGAAACGGAAACCGAAGCAACCTGATTGTGTTGCCCATGTTATAAACAGGTGTGGTAAAGGAGCCAAGCGCCGCAAGAGCAACAATGATAAGCAGAATGTTGCTGGTCAGCCCAGCTTCAACTGAAGCTGTTCCAATAACAATTCCTCCTACGATGCCGATTGTCTGACCGACTTTTGTCGGCAGCCTGGCTCCTGCTTCTCTCAGCAGCTCAATCGTCAGCTCCAGGAAAAGAGCTTCCAAAATAGGCGGAAGCGGAATTTCTCTTCTGGAAGTAACAAGTGTATTCAGCAGATCCCTTGGTATTAGCTCATAATGATAATTCAAAGTCGCTACATATATGGGTGTGATTAAAATCGAGAATGCAACTGCAAACAATCTGACAAGACGGAAGAATGAGGCAAGTATCCAATTCAAAAAATAATCTTCAAAAGCTGAGAAAAACTCAACAAGTGTGGTCGGCCCTATCAGAACATGAGGCGACCCATTTACAACTATCGCAATTTTCCCTTCAGATAAAATCGATACTACCCTGTCAGGCCGTTCTGTATCCAGCAATTGCGGAAAAGGCGACCTATAATTATCAGATATCATTTGTGTGATTAACGAGCTGTCGCTCACCTGGTCAAACTCCAGATCACTCAGTCTTTGCCAAACTGTATGAAAATTCTCTTTATCAGCAAGGCCGTCAATGTATAAAACCGCTACCTGAGTTTTTGAAAGATCTCCAATCGTTAATTCACGCACTCTCAGCTCTTCTATAGGAAGCCTTTTTCTAATTAAGTTAATATTGGTATCCAATGACTCAACAAAGGCTTCCTTTGGTCCAATAACGCTGAATTCAACTTCAGGCTGAGTGACTGTCCTAGTTTGTTCCAATGAGCTTCTAATCAGGATCACCGGCTCACCGTACTCGCTGAGTGAAATCAGCACATAGCCTTCAAAAAGCTTTTCCTTTATAACGCCTGTATCATTTGTAATAATCATATCTTCAACTGGAATCAATTCTTTTAACTGCTCAAGAGAACTCCAGCTCTGAGAAGTTAATTCTGTAAGTATGCTTTGATGCAGAATCTGTGTATCCACAAGCGGGCGGAAATAAAACATCCAATAGCGTGTTTCTTTCGCTGTATTGCTGTATTGCATAAAATCTGAAGAGGTTCTTAAAACGGAAAGCAGCTCAACAATTGTCTGCTGCCGCGAGCCATCATAGTTTTTTCTCTCATTCAATCAGACATCACCACAAATCCTGGATTCTAGGGTTTATTTTTCCTGCCCTGTCCAAAATTATGCATGCAGATTTTTTACATAGATCATACAGTCAGCGTGAATGTTTTGACTAATCTTAGAATGAAGAAGTAACGAACGGCAGAATATGCGTAGATTTTATAAGGAGACCGTAAAACTGTGTGGTAAGAAAGAGTCATTATATTCACTCTTGGCAACACTGTACGAAATGAATTTTAAACTCACAAGGTGCCATCCCGTCCTCACATAGAGTAATTAGCGCAGAAATTCCGGTTAAATGGAGAATAAGTCGTTTTTTAGAGAAAATAAGGGAATGAATTCCGCTTAAGCTACCGAAAATACTCCATTTTGAGGTTTTTTAGGTACATAGACGGAATTCCTCCGTTTGTTTCAGTCTATTTTCGTTGTTTTTTTTGAATAGGCGGAATTCCTCCGTTTAAATATGTATAGTGGCTAGTCAGCCTCTAATTCATGGGTACGGGAAGAGCGAATGACAAAGAGTCCAACACACTTTCTATAAATTTCAACATAGTTATTTTATTCAATAAAAAAAGGCGTCCGAAAATCCGGACACCTGCAAACGAATTATTTCGCAAAACGATGCTTGCCTATCGTAAGCGTTTCTTCTGTAGAAAAAATCCATTTGCTTGTAGCTGTTTCAGGATTATAAAAATATAAAGAATCATTTCCCATGCCATCGTAAGCAATTGCTTCGTCAACTGCTTCAGCTGCTTCCTGATTTGCATGCTGATGAATACTTCCATTTTGGACAGGTTCAAAAGCATAGCTGTGTTTCACCTTTTGATGAATAACATCTGAAATAGTATCAGGAAATTCATCGCTTTTCACTCTGTTCAAAACTACTGTCGCTACTGCAACCTTTCCTGCGTAAGGTTCCCCTTTTGCTTCAGCGTGAACAAGGCGGGCCATCAGTTCTTTTTCTGAATTAGTTACAGAGGTGGGAATTGTTAATCTTTCCCCAACATATAAAAGGTGGCCGCTTTTATGGTTTTTATATTGAATATCTTTAATGGAAACACCATATTTTTTTCCAATCAGCCAAAGTGTATCTCCTGCCTGAACTCTATGAACAGCTGAAGCTTCAACTGTAGAATTATCTAATGGAGCAATTGAGATTACTAGCATTCCTGCAATTGCAACTCTTAAAATGTACCTCATCATGATCTATAAACCTCCTGTTTTTTGTTCATTCGGTATCATTTGAACTCATTTTTATCTCGTTTACTAGGCTAACAGGTTTATAGGATACTTTCATTACTCAAAATATGGCAGGTTTGCCAAATGTATTTTTTATATAACCTTCATGATTGATTTCTTTAAGAAGTAATAATAACGATATTAGCTATGAAAAAGAGCGTTATGGCTCTAAAAATCACTAATGTATGGTAGAAATCCGGTTTTTTCAAGGTGATTTTTTCAATTTAAGATAAACTTACCGCGGAATAAAAGGAAAGCGCGCTTTACGAAGGAATAATCGCTTGATTGAGGAAACGTATTTCACCCAACTTTTTGAAGAAAATCGCTTTATCATTCTTCATCATATCAGGAAGCTTCATCTTTACGAAAATCATGATGAATACTATCAGATTGGCTGCATTGCACTTTGGAAAGCAGCAAACTCCTACAATCCGGACAAAGGCAGCAGTTTTTCCACATATGCATACGCAGTCATTAGAGGCCACTTACTATCAGAACTTAAGAAGAGCAAGAAACTACAACAGCGGTATGAGCCGACGGAAAACATTGAGGTTACAGAAAATAACGCCTTAGAGGATGAACAGCTGTATGTCGAAAGCGTACTTGTCAACTTACATGAAAGCTTAACAGAAAAACAAATGAAGTGGCTCAATGCTTACGTAAAGGAAGGAAAATCTCCTAAAGAAATTGCTGTTCAAGAAAATGTTGCAGAGTCTGCTGTGAAAGCATGGAGAAGAGATGCACTTAAAAAGCTTGCGAAAATGAAGGGTAATTTGGACATTCGTTAGTTTCAGCCCAAGGAGCTGTCATCTTAGAATTTCACCAAAAAAAGACAAACCAATTTCTTTCTGATTGGTTTGTCTTTTCATGCTATTGAATTGTTGATTTCTCAAGAGAGAAAATATTATTAACTCCGTGGTTCTTCTGTATATTCATAAACAACTCTTCCGCCATGCTGAGCTGTTCCTCTAAAATGCTTAAAGTCTTCGGAATTCACCAATACTTTTCGAAAGGACAAAAATTGCTCCTTTTCCACCTCATAGTGAGAAATCTCCCCGTTTTTAAGAGATGCTAATATTTGATGCACCACTGAATCTTCCATATTATGAGTTCCCCCTAAAGCTGCTTACTTTCCTATAAGTGTACAGCCTCAGAAAGAAATTGTCTAATCAGCTGAATGCATGTTTTAACGCATCTTCAACAGGTGTTTGTCCTGAGAGAATTTCAACGACTTTGCCGTCAACCTCTTCTACAGAGAGACATGCAATTAATGCAGCTGCTACATCCTCTCTTGGAATGGAGCCGCTTTTATCTTCAATGCTTTCTGCTGCCTGGATTTTGCCTGTCCCTTTTTCATCAGTAAGACCACCCGGCCTCACGATTGTATAGGATAGACCAGATCTGATAAGATGTTCATCTGCGTTGGACTTGGCGTTCAGGTAATGCTGCATTTCGTCCGGACCGTTTTCAGGAATATCAGCTCCCATGGAACTCAGCATGACAAAATGCTTTACCCCTGCATCTTTAGCAGCATCCACTACTCTTTTCGCACCTTCCTGATCAACAGAAGTCGTTTTTTCAGGTCCGGTGCTCGATCCGGATCCCGCAGCAAAAATAACAGCATCTGCCCCTTTTACTGCATTTGTTACGTCTTCTTCCAAATCAGCAAGGACAGGTTCTCCGCCAAGTCTTTTAAGATCTTCCGCCTGTTCCTCTTTTCGGATCATACTTAATGGTTCAAAGCCTTCCATTTTGCTGAGCTGTTCAGTCAATAACCTTCCAGTAGTTCCGTTAGCTCCAACAACTAATACTTTTTTCATCATAATCTCCCCTTTCTTAGTTCTTACTGTTTTCCCGAAGAGAGGAGAGATAAAACTAATCTGCTGCATCATGCCCAGCAGGTTACTCCATCCAATTCTGAAGAGAGGTGTAACGGGATGCTGCATCATGATATCCTTGCTCATATAATTTCTCCAGCTTTACTGGATTTCGCTCCACTCTTCCCACCTGCATAGGAGACAGGGGACGAATCACAAAAACATTTCCCTTCCTTTCTTCATCTTCAATATAGGCTGTTGTGTCGTTGTAAAGTTGATAGCGGCTGAGCATTGTTTCCATCAGCTTTGGATACTCTTTGTAACTTCTTCTCAACAGCCACTCCATCTTAGTTCGTGACTTTTTATATCCTTTATTTCGGGTCAGAATGACAACATTCTTTTTATTGCCATCTTTTTCAGATTTTAAGATTGGAACCGAATCGGAAATACCGCCATCAAGCAGTTTTTTCCCCTTGAAGCTGACGACCGGGGAGAAAAAGGGAAGAGAGCTGGATGCCCTGATATAAGTCAGCAGATCCTCTCCTGTTTCTTCACGGGAAAAGTAAACAGGCTTGCCTGTTTCACAGTCGGTTGTACCTATCACAAATTCCTCTGTTCCATTCCTGTAAGCTTGAAAATCAAAAGGCACATGTATGTTGGGTATGTCATCAAAAATAAAATCCATACCAAAAAGCTCACGTTGTTTTAAAAAATTTTGCAGAGATAGGTACCTCGGATGTTTAATATAATCAATGATGACTTTTTTGTTTCTTCCTCTTTGCCTCGATAAATAGGAGGCAGCATGGCAGGCACCCGCTGACACCCCAATCACGTATGGAAAATATAAATTCTTCTCCATAAGAAACTCAAGAACACCGGCAGTATATATGCCTCTCATTCCTCCGCCCTCAAGAACAAGTCCTGTTTTTTCCATTGCTTATGCTCCTTTTTTTCATGATTATCTTAATATACCAAAAATAAGAAAGCTGTTCATACTAAATGCACAGATTTTTCAGAAAGCCTTTACTTAACAGATAAAATAGTGCAAAATGTTTTCAATGGGTTTTTCTAGAAGAAGTTAAAGGAGAGAGAAACTATGAAAATAGCCAAGGTGGGCAACGTCATTGAATTTAAAGACGGGCTGAAGGGGATTGTTGAAAAGGTAAACGAAAATTCAGTTATTGTGGATTTAACGATAATGGATGATTTCAGCGACTTAGAATTGGATGCCAGAACAGTCGTGAATCATAAAAACTATCGTATTGTAACAGAGAGATAAAACTGGCACAGAGGAATTTTTTCCTTTGTGTCTTTTTTTGAAATAACATTGCTTTTGAATGGTAATAAGGAGCTGAAAAGCGGGATTACGACATATCACACGGTCCTGCCGTCACAGCTCTTTTAGATTCGCTGTCTCCCCGCTCTCACCCTCTTAAGACCTAAACTACTATCGTCCTTCTTCAAGTAAATCTTGTATTTCAACAACAGATCTTTCTTCAAGAGGTCCTCTTAAATGAACAGTTGCAAATTTCCCATCATCATGAAGACTGTCTATCCATACAGATACACCTTGATATGTAACTTCTATGTCAGCCGAAGATGACAAAATTTGCTTTACGCGGTTCTCTTCCATGCCCCACACTCCTCTAACAGAATAGTGCTAGGATATGGATAAAGAGAAAGAATTATACATGAGAGGAGCAGATCTGCCCTCTCCAATCACCCCCTCTCCCTTATCCCCTGCCATAGGGGAGCTTCCGTAAAATAGAAAAGGCAGCAGCAAAAAGTCCAAGCTGCACGTTACCTTTTGAATACACTATATCAAGAAGGGAGAGGGATAGATGGCGAAAAACAAAAATAGTTCCAAGCAGCACAGCGGGAGCAAAAAGGATTCAGATAAGAAACGGGACCGTCAATCGTCAAAGGATCATTCCGGCAAAAAGCATGATTCTGCGAAAGACAGGAAAAGTCAGCGGAATAGAGACAGCGACAAACAATAATGTAAGAGACTAGAACAGCCTCTAGTAAAACTTAAAAAAGCAGTCCTGCTTCTTAGTGAAGCGGACTGCTTTTTCAGTATGAAAAAAGATGAATTAACGGTTATCCACTGTTTCTGGATACAAATCATGATTCATCATTCGGTAATCCGCCATTTTTTCATACTTTGTACCAGGGCGGCCGTAATTTGTGTAAGGATCAATAGAGATGCCTCCGCGCGGCGTAAATTTGCCCCACACTTCAATATAGCGGGGATTCATCAATTCAATCAGGTCATTCATGATAATATTCATGCAATCTTCATGAAAGTCACCATGATTTCTGAAGCTGAACAAATATAACTTAAGTGATTTACTCTCTACCATTAATACGTCTGGTATATAACTTATATAAATTGTTGCAAAATCCGGCTGATTTGTTTTAGGACAAAGGCTTGTGAATTCAGGGCAGTTGAATTTCACAAAGTAATCTCTGTTGCTGTGCTTGTTTTCAAAAGACTCCAATACTTCCGGAGAATATTGAAATAAATAATTAGTACCCTGATTTCCGAGTAATGTTACTCCTGTTAATTCTTCATCTTTTCTACCGCTCATGTGTTGTTCTCCTTTCAATTTTACACTCCGCGTTTATTACCCCATATCAGCGTATGAAGCTGCGGAAGTACTCTGGCTGCATTTAAGTCTTTATCTGCCGTAACCTGATCTATCAGCCATTCATAGCGTCTTAGCAGTTTAGATATCAGTGTGTCGTCATTGATTTCATGCACATCTTCATTGCCTGTTTGAAGGTAAAAAGGGATGTTTTGATATCTTCTATGCACTTTTTTCGCAAACTCTAAGTCTTCTTCGTTAAAAATAACCACTTTTAAACTGGCTGAAGCCAGCGAGCCTTTCTCCTGCAGCTGGAGAAATATATCATCAAGCTTTTCAAAATCAGTGGTCATACCGGAACTTGGCGGCTTGGGAGAAATCGTCAGGTCGTCAACATCTGCCAGCCATGACTGATAGCGGCTGCCTTGCGTTTCGACTGCTATTTTCATACCGTTACTTTTTAATAGTTCTGTTAAATATCCCAGATTTTTCAGCAATGCAGGATTACCTCCGGAAATTGTGACATGTGAGAACATATCTCCTCCAAGGAGGTTTAGCTTTTCCAAAATTTCTTCTGCTGTCATTTGGACGATATCGTCCTTTGCAGAACCATCCCAAGTGAACGCAGAATCACACCAGGAACAAGAATAGTCGCATCCTGCAGTTCTGACGAACATGGTTTTTTGCCCAATGACCATGCCTTCTCCCTGAATAGTAGGACCAAATATCTCGAGGACAGGAATACTTTTATTCATTTTCCTGCACCTTCTTCGGCCGATAGACAACATAGCTTGTCGGTGTTTCCCTTACAAAAACCTGAACACATTGCGGTGAATGAGAAAGCCCGTCAAGGTCTTTCTGAATAATTTCCCATATCTTTCTCGCCACTGCTTCTGTCGTCGGAAAATCGTCAGAAGAATCGCTGTTGAAAAGTTCCTTGTCATCGTTTAAGATGCGGTGATCAAATCTGCCATGTATGAGATCCTTCAGCCTTTTAAAATCTACTAAAAAACCTGATTCATTCAGCTTGTCTCCAGCAATCGTCACATTCACGAAGTATGTGTGGCCATGAAGATTTCGACAGTTGCCTGCTGACGGATGCGGCACAAAATGAGCAGCCGCAATATGCATATCTTTGTTCAGTTCGTAGCAATAAGGATGAAAAACCTGCGGATACATTTGCTGTATCATAATGCAGCCCCCTCCTTCTCTTTTAGATACTCATGCAGACCGTTTATGCGCAGCTTGCAAGCAGGACATTCACCGCAGCCGTCTGCCGCAATTCCGTTATAGCAGGTTAACGTTTGTTCTCTGACATAATTCAACCTTCCAAGATCATCTGCAAGCTTCCAGGTTTGTGCTTTATTCAGCCACATGAGCGGTGTATGAAGAACAAGCTGATCATCCAGCGCCAAGTTAATCGTGACATTGCAGGACTTTATAAAAATATCCCTGCAGTCCGGATAACCGCTAAAGTCTGTTTCACATACTCCTGTGATGATATGTTTTGCCCCAATCTGTTTAGCCAGAATTGCTGCAAAGCTTAAAAAAAGCAGATTTCTACCAGGAACAAAAGTGGATGGCAGCTCACCCTCCCTTTCTTCTATCTGGATATCACTTCGCGTCAAAGCAGTTGGAGCAAGCTGATGCAGCAGGGACATATCCAGCTGATGATGTTCTATTCCAAGGTTCCTGGCAATATTCTCTGCAACCTCCAATTCAAGTTTATGACGCTGATTATAATTAAAGGTAACAGCTGCGACTTCTCCAAATTGCTGCTGAGCCCAGAACAGGCAGGTTGTGCTGTCCTGGCCCCCGCTGAAGACCACAAGTGCTTTTTCTTTTTTCATCCTTATTCCTCCTTATCAGGCACAGGAATACTCCTGTTTACAGCTTGTTCTTAACAGTATAGAGATCAAATATATTGAAATTCCTTAAAGCTGGATCAGAGTGAAAGCTATTAACATGAAAAAAGGGCCCCCTGCTGTCAGAGGTGCCCATCATCATATAAAAAACAAAAAAAATACTATATCAAAGGATATAGTTTCCTTAGTTTTTTATAGAGGGTTGTGCTAGAACCTCTCCCGCAAAGCTTTCATGCGGATTATTATCCAATTGTAACTTTATTAATATAACATGAACCTTTTTTACTGCCAAGTATTATTTGCATTTTCCTCTGTTGACAATCTTCCTACTCCGAGAGCAGAATGTGTCCAGCAAATATGCTCTATACTTTCATAAGAAACATTCTTAGATATAATGAGAACAACTGCATCTCCCGCATCTCTTAATTTTTTGCGTTTGTTTTTCTGCTTCGTTGAAAAAACATCGAGCATATAACCTAAGAGCAAGCCAAAAATCAATCCGAATAATCCCCAAAGAATTGGTCCCAGATAGAGAACAGTCCCATATATAACTCCGAGCAGCATAAAGATAACACCGAAAACACCTGCCAGATCTACAAAGCTTCTTCCGTCAGTGTGGTGAATAGTGTCAAATAACGGAACATCGGAATTTTTCTTATCAAGAGGTATGACCATGATCTCATTTTTGCTGACACCTTTTGTATGAAGCTCTGAAAGAGCCAGCTCCAAGGATGTACCATAGGGAAAAGTCGCAATGATATACATGCTGACCACCTTTATTGAGGCATTTTAAAATTCAGATGCTGATAGTGACTCTTTAAATATCTGGCCTGCTCCTTGTCAAACAGCTTGTTATATTCAATGCAGCTGATATAAGAGTCGTATGCGATAAAACAGTATAAAGATGGCACATACAACAGCCACTGATATTCTACTATTTCATGGACAGAAAGGAACTGCCCTGTGAGGGATAAAAAGAGGAGCTCATAAATATGTGAGTAATAAGCAACGACAATCCAAAGAAGCAGGTTAAAAATGATAGATGGCAGTCGATTGAGATAAAAATACCCCAGCCCCGGTGCCAATAGAGACCAGAAGAGTGCATATAACGGCTTTCTTTTAACCAATATATTGATCTCATAAGGTGAGAGGCAATGTGATGAAATATTGTAGCCTTCCCTGTATGCAAGGATATAATATTTGTTATACTCCGTTGTTCTTCTGAAGCTGTCCCAAATTGTGAATATATAAAGTGCTATGTATAGCAGAAGCCACTGCATGTCCAGAACCTCTGCAGCTCTATGAAACCTGCCAGTCATGCTGTACACAATGGCTTCATTCAGGTGAGCAAGATTATTAATGATTACTTCCCACACCATCAGCAGAAAACCGGTAAACAATTTCCCCAGCAAATAGTGACCAAATCCAGGAAATGCTGCTGACCACCAGGCAATGACCCAGGGATTTCTAAAATGAAACAGGTTAGTTGAAACAGTATTCATGCTTGCAGCATATCTTCTCGGTGATTTATTCATCCATCTGCCTCTGTTTCACTGTAGTCGAGAGTTATTTTGTGCATATATCTTTACTTTATACATAGAAAGCTGCATCCTAATTGAATAAAGAATCCTTTACGTTCAGCATTCTCAGAATTTAAATTTATTTAATTACATTTTAAAAAACACAAAAAAACCTGACATTTGCCAGGTTTACAATGTTTTCTTGCCGGCATGCTCTTTTCTTCTGCTGAAATATAAAAGGATAAATCCTGCAGCAAGGAGAACAAGCGGCCAAAAGCTGGCCAGCTGTAAAGGAAGAAGTCCATCCAAAAAGAAAAAGAGGGCAACAGCGCTTAGAACAGTAATCGGGATGAGAAGTACTTTTTCCCGACTTCCAAACCAGTAATATTGAAAAAGACCAATTGCCGCTGCAACCAAATATAGGGGCCATGTATATCCTGAATAATTCCAGTGGGTTGCAGTTTCAAATCCAAAAAGCAGACCAAGTACAGTAAGAAGCCCGCCTGGAACGAGCAGGCCGCTTTGTTTTCGTCCGCCAGTAAAAAAACTGATTTGACAGGCTGTTCCTAATAGGATGAGGATTTAAGGCCAAGAATAAGCCCAAAAATCTCGCCCATAACCTAATGAAGTGAAACTAAATATGATTCCGGCTGCGATTAATACAAATCCTGCAATTCTTTGTTCTACTCTCGTCTAAATGCCTCCTGACGTGAATGGTAAAATATGTATATATCCCCTATATCATACATCATTGAATAGAACTATTGACGCACACTAAGGATTTTTGGAAAAAGTCTTTATAATTCTCTAAATAAAAATCTGCACCTACTTCTGAATTCTGAAACAAGCAAGTGGTTATTCCCAGCTGTTTTGCAGGCAGAATATCAAGAAGTCTGTCTCCAATAACAAGATCAATGCCATAAAGATTATGAAGATACTTATACGCAGCGGTATCAGGTTTTCTTTTATAACCATCATCCCCTGCAACTATTTCTTTGAAATAATGTCTCATTCCGTAGTGCTGCAGAATGTCATCTACTTCAGCCCTGGGTTTATGTGTCATAATGACATTGAGTTCTGCAAAATCCAGGACTTCCTTCACTCCTTGGAAAGGGGGCTTTTCAGAAGCTTTCATGGCTGCCTGATTTCGCTTATATTCCATGACTTGCTCATCAGTCAGCTCAAAATATTCTGCTGCATGAGAAAATGATACCTTCAGCTTCGTTAAAATGTCTTTCTTAGCGGCTTTTCCATCCAGCAGCTCATACATAGCTTCCGTAAAAGCCGGATATGTGTCAAAAAGCGTACCATCAAAATCCCATAATATTTTCAATTCTTAAACACTCCTTATTAGTATCGAAAAGCGGAGGCAGCTTGCTCAGGCTCGACAAGCATAAGATGGCTTGGACGGAAGGGCGCTCTTTGCCCTTATGGCCAAGACAGCTTATGACCTCGAGAGCCTAGCTGCCGGAGCTGGACAAATCGAAAAGCGGAAGGCGCCGCTCAGCCCTGACAAGCATAATACGAGCAGCTTCAAAAGGCGCTCTTTGCCTTTTTAAGATGATTGGCTTATGACCTCGAAGGGCTGGCGCCTGGAGCTGGACAAATCGAAAAGCGGAGGCAGCTTGCTCAGGCTCGACAAGCATAAGATGGCTTGGACGTAAGGGCGCTCTTTGCCCTTATGGCCAAGACAGCTTATGACCTCGAGAGCCTAGCTGCCGGAGCTGGACAAATCGAAAAGCGGAAGGCGCCATAAAGAGGAAGTCATGCTAAGTGCGCCACGTCCTGTGGCAACGCATGACTGTCCGACGTCGTGTCGGGCTCTGACAAGCATAAGACAGCTTGAGCATGAGGTCGCTCTTTGACCTCTTGATCAAGATGGCTTATGACTTCGAAGGGCTGGCGCCTGGAGCTGGACAATTTAGAAAAGCGGAACATTAGTAAAGGAAGTCATGCTAAATGCGCCACGTCCTGTGGCAACGCATGACTGTCCGACTTCCTGTCGGCCTTCGACAAGCATAAGATGGCTTGGACGTAAGGGCGCTCTTTGCCCTTATGGCCAAGACAGCTTATGACCTCGAGAGCCTAGCTGCCGGAGCTGGACAAAACAGAA
>NZ_WKKI01000014.1 GCF_009674805.1 Metabacillus lacus
AAGTCTTCAATAAAAACAAATTCCGCTTCATTTTGTGATTCTCTTTTTGGTTTAAACATCCCATTCACCATCCTAGAGTTATTACCTATATTATACCAAATTAACGCGGTGAATTGGGAAAGTAAAAGAAAAAAAATAAAAGACTGTCGAGAGTTTCTCGACAGCCTGAGCTCCACAGCAGTGGAGCTTTCTTTCTCATTGTGCACAACCCTCTTCCCTCCAGAATTGAAGGGTGTCATATAAAGAGGTTTCAAAAGAGTATGTGGGTTCCCAGCCTAAGTCCCTCAGCCTTTCGGAAGTAATCGCCTCAGGTTTCTCTACATAATTTGAGTTTTTTTCAAGAACATGAAAGTCTGCCTTGCTATGTTTCCTTAATGCATCTGCCGCCTCTCCAAGAGACCTCATGATTCCGCTGGCAATATCATAGGTTTCCCCCGAGGTTCCGCTAGTAAGGAGAATCTCATAGGCATGAACAGCATCTCTCACATCTACAAAGTCCCTGTAAACCGACCTGCTTGAAAGCTCCAGCTGTTTGTCTCTGCCTCCGCATTCCATCTCTGCAATATACCTGGAAAAAACAGCGCAGACACCGCTGGATTTGCCAGGACCTATCAAATTCGAAGGTTTTGCAATGATAACCGGCAGATGATAAAGCTTGTGCCAAGACTGTGCAGCAATTGACTGAAGGGTCTTGCTAAAACTGTAAGGATGGGAGAGTGAAGAAAGATTTGCGGGATCGTATTGAAGAGCTGAACCTGCTATGATTACTTTACAATGCTGCTGTTTTTTTCTGAGAGCTTCCAGGAGGTACACTGTGGACATAAGATTTGCTTCCAAGGCTCCAACTGGATCCTCCCACGATATGCCTACATGGTTCTGGCCAGCAAGATGCAGGAGATAGTCCGGCTGCACTCTGCTGATAAGAGCTTCCACTTCTTGTTGATTTGTTAAGTCGGCTATCTCAGAAGAAGTACCTGAGAATGATAGGGCTGGATTGCGCTTTCTGCAGACAGCAGAAACCAGATAGCCCTTTTCTGAAAAATGCCGGCATGCATGAAGGCCGGTAAATCCGGATGCTCCGGTTATCATCATTCTTGTCATTGCTGTTTCATCCAATCTCTCAATTCTTCCAGCATGACTTGATAGCTCGGCAGGCGGTACACAAAGTCTGTTCTGGTATTTTTAATCGTCCGGTCCAGCACAAAATCCTCGTCCGGCTCAATTTGCACATCACCTTTTCCAAACACTTGCCCAATCAAATGTAATAGATCATATTTGGAAATTTTATCTTCCATTCCAAGATGATAAAGACCCGTCACATTATTTTCAATAAAGTAATGAATGGCTTTTGCAAGCTCTAAAGTAGTGACGCCATTCCAAAGTGCTCTCTTAAAACCCTTGATTTCACCTGACTGCTTCATAAACCATTGAAATAATCCGATTCCGTTCGTTTTCAGCTCAGGACCGATAATGGAAGTTCTCACGGTCAGGTGCTTATCACTGATAAATTCTCCCCATCTTTTAGATCTTGCATATTCTGAAATGCCATCAGGAAGATCATTCTCAGTATAGCTCCCCTTTGTTCCCAGAAAAACACAATCCGTGCTGATATGCACAACCCTGGCTCCCTGCCTGTCAGCAAGCTTTACAAGCTGGTGCGGCAGGAGGCTGTTAACTTGCAGAGCAAGCATGGGATCTTTTGCTGCATGGTCGTTGAGAATTCCAATACAGTTAATAATGATGTGCGGCTTAATAATGTCGATGATTTTTTCAAGGCTGTTTACATCTGTTACCTCAAGGAAAATTCCATTTTGATCCTGGGGGTCCCTTGATGTATAAAAGACCTGGTATTCGGAGAGTTTTCCGAAATATGCCGCAGCGATATGCCCCGCCATTCCTTTACCACCAAGGATCAAGAGTTTCATTTAATAAATCCGCCTTTCTTCAGCATTTCACGGATTTCGTCTTTGGTCATTAAACCGGTACTGGAATCATAGTTTGTCAGCTGGACTTTATCGTATTTACTATAAAACTCATTCAATCCAGGTATATGCAAAGAAGGAAGGATGATGAAATACTCCTCGTCAAATTCGATTGATGTTTCACTTTCAAATTTTGAGATTAGCAGTTCATGAATTTTTTCTCCCTGCCTTTTGCCTGTTACATCTATTTCTACTTTTTCTACTCCCGATTCTTCAATCAGCACTTGTGCCAGATCGAGAATCTTACAAGTTGGCATTTTCATGACAAATGTTTCTCCGCCGATGCTTTCAAACGTTGCCTTAAACACAAGTTTAATCGCATCTTCTAAAGTAAGGAAAAACCTTGTCATTTCCAAGTCTGTAATGCCGATTCTGCCCTTTTCCTGAATTGACTTACGGAAAACATGAATTACGCTGCCGTTTGTTCCCAGCACATTCCCGCCTCTAATACAGACAAATCGAGTATCTGTATTCAGCGTGTTTGCATGAATAATCAATCTTTCAGCCATTGCCTTTGAAAAGCCGTAAAAATTGGAAGGATCTGAAGCTTTGTCTGTTGAAACATTCACAACTGTATCCACTTTGTTTGCGATCGCTGAATCAATGATATTCTTTGTTCCATTTACATTTGTCTTTAAAGCTTCCATTGGCTGAGCTTCGCAAACCGGCACATGCTTCAAGGCCGCAAGATGGAAAATATAATCGACGCCCTGGGTGGCCTCCATTAAAGCATCAAGATCTTTAATATCTCCAATAATGAAGTTTAACAGCGGATTGTTGTCAAACTCCTGTTTCATCGTAAACTGGCTGGATTCATTTCTTGAGAAAATACGTATTTCCTTCGGGCTGTATCCTATCAGCTGCCTTACTAGTTCATATCCCCAAGAGCCTGTTCCGCCTGTTACCAAAATGGTTTTATTTTTTAACACCATTCATGCCTCCCATAATGATTTTCAATACTTTATCTGATACATCCAGACAGTTATAACCGGCTGGTATACTCCAGTTTTTTTGCTGAGTTTCCATTACCTCTACACAACGGACGATCTGTTCCGCATCTATTCCTGACAGCACATTGCTTCCGCATTCCAGTGTCTCAGGCCTTTCCGTGGTTTTTCTGACAGTAACAGTCGGTACATGAAACAGGCAGCACTCTTCCTGAACCGTCCCGCTGTCAGTCAGCACACAAAAAGCATTTTGTTCAAGCTTTACAAAATCAAAAAATCCAAAAGGAGCGTGAAACTCTACAAGAGGATGGATGTCTGCAGCATGGTGCTTCAGCTTCGACTCTGTCCTGGGATGCAGGCTGCAGATGATCCGTTTCTTATATTTTTTTGCTGTGAGATTTAAACCGTTGAGTATTTCAGTTAACCGGCTTTCATGGTCCACATTCTCCGCTCGATGAATCGTCACCAGGAGATAATTTTGTTTTTTTAGTTTAAGGTCTTTGAGTATTGCACTTTGTGAAATTTGATCCTGATAATGCGTCAAGACCTCCCAGATTGGATTTCCTGAAACAACGATACGGTCAGCGGGAATTCCTTCTCGAAGGAGATTTTCTCTGCTTTGGGGAGTATACGGAAGGTTAATCGTCGAAATGGCATCAATTACCCGCCTGTTTTTCTCCTCTGGTACCTCCAGATCAAAGCATCTGTTTCCTGCCTCCATGTGAAAGACGGGAATTCCCATCCGCTCAGCCAAAATTGCACTGAGACCGCTGTTTGTATCACCGAGTACCAGCACTTTATCAGGCTTCTCATTGAGCAGAATCGGTTCTAGTTCCTTATACATTCGCGACAGCTGCTCTCCGAAGGTCTGCTGCTTTTCAGACAGCATGTAATCCGGATCTCTCAGCTGCAGCTGTTCAAAAAAGACTTTGCTCAGCGACTTAGTAAAGTTCTGACCTGTATGAACCAGCACATGCTTCTCTGCAAACATATCGAGCTTTTTCACAATAAGACTTAAACGGATAATTTCAGGTCTGGTGCCCAAAATGGTCATGATCTTCAAGTTCCCACTCCTCTCTCTACAACCAGTCCCCTTCTTCCTCTGCTGTTACAATATGCTTATCCCGCTGTCTTGCTATAGGCAGCTCTACTAACTTTACATAACAGCCTGATTAGCAATGGTTGTAGAAAACATTAGCAGCAGTCTTCAGCAAGCCCTTTAGTATGGTATTCGGTGGGAATGGATAAGCAACGGCAATTCACCCAAGCCAGGAGATATACATAAAATTCAATGGCCTGATAGCGGAGCATATACTAATAACTAGAAGCAATGAGATCTTATCTTGTAAGAAGAGTAATCCATTAACCGTTGAGGTGTGGGCAGCAAAAAAATGCTCCTGCTAAATGCAAAATCAAAAGAAAAAAACAGGCTTACTATCAGCCTGCAAAGGTGTGAAATTTGTTGTGAATGGGAATTTACTATTATAAAGGGTTACAATAAGGAGGCATTCAGCATGATTGAAATCACCGAAAGTGCAAAGAATCAATTTGAGAAACTGCCCGGACATTCAGTCATTCACATTCCATTTGATAAAGGCAGCTGCGATATCGTCAACAATGTATATGAAATGAAAGCAATACCGAATAGAGATGCTGACAGCAGCCTTGAAGAGAAAATAACGGCAGGCGGCCGCACATTTATTGTTGAAAAGAACTTTGAGGACAGATTTGACGGAGAACTCCTTATCGACTTTTCAAATAACCACTTTGTTTTTCGAAACAGAAACCAAATTTTCAACAGCCGGATCCGGCTGGTGAATGAAACAGAATAGCAGAAATAGGATGTGCAGAAAGCAATGACTACTGCACATCCTTTTTTGGGTTTAACGAGGAAAGAAACCGTAGCTAACCAGGGGTCCGAAAATTCAGATTAAATAGGAAAGCCGGCTGTCAATATATCTAAAAAGCTCAAGAGCTTAGGATGAAAACCCACATTTTCATTTAATCTCCCTGTATGACACTCTTCAATTCTGGAGAGAAGAGGGTGCTGCAAAATAAAGAAAAGCTCAACTGCTGTGGGTCTTTTAGTTTGTCGACAATTGGTAGTGAGGAGCCCTTCTCGCTGCCTTTTTTGTTCAGGAATGTTGGGAAAAAGGCTGATTTCCGCTACGGGTGCTTGCTTTCCGGGGGGCGGGCGGTGAGCCTCCAGGAGTCAAGCACCCTCCCTCCGCTTCAATCAGCAGTTATGTTCTTAGTACTTTAACTCCAACTCTTTTTAGAGTCAGAGCAAGCACTTTCCAAGTTCAGGTTGTCCATTGGATGAAGGACTAAACTCAGTGAAAAAGCATCAGAAATGTCCTTCATAAGGCCGATGAATTATGCCCTGACTTCCATTCCTACCATTCCGGGCTCTTTTTTTTAAGGTTGCAGATTTTGTTAAAAATCTCTTTTACTTGTTCCAGTGCTAAAATGTGAACTCTTTATAAATCAATTCACCTTTTCTCCCCCTCCCTTGATGACTCTGTTTTGACAGATGCCGTCTTTATTTCCTCAATAACCACTTTACAGCATTCCTTCCCTTCTTTTGAAAACAGCATTTTCCAAAAGGATACCATCCTTTTCACCTCCTATATAATGTAAAATAAAAACCCTGAAATTGTTGCCATGGAAATAACAGAGATAACAAATACCATCATAAGCTTTACTTTAAAGATGCTGCTTAACAATGCCAATTCCGGCAGGCTGGCACCCGCAGAACTAATCATCAAAGCCATCACAGGACCAAGCACCATCCCCTTTGCAACCATCACATGCGTAATCGGTATCATGGAGGACAACCGGATGTACAGAGGAATGCCGGCAACTGCTGCAATCGGCACAAGCCACCATCTCTCTCCTCCGAAATGCTGCGTAATGAAATCTGTCGGAACGGCACCATGCAGAATTCCCCCAATGGCAGCGCCAATCAGAATAAATGGAAATACATGTTTCATCATCTTAATGGTTTCTAAAAAAGCTCCTTTTACATTTACTCCCTTTGTTTTTTCATTGTCATGATTGATGAGCACCTTTTTCACCTCTCTCTCAAACCCTAGAGCTTCCAGAGTAAAACCAATCAAAAGTGACAATAAAGAAGTAATAACTGTGTAAAACAAAGCGACCTTCCAACCCAATAATGCTGTCATCAACGTTAGTATGACTGGATTCAGAATTGGAGAGGAGAATAAAAACACCATGACAATGCCGAAACGCACACGATTATTCAGCAGGTTTACGATAATAGGAATTGTCGAACAGGAGCAAAAGGGCGTGACGAAAGCGAAAATGAATGCCAAACACCCGCTTTTGACCAGGCTGCTCTCCTTTAATAAAGCCTGAATCCTCTCATATGGCAGTAACATTTGGAGAAGATGGATAAAAAACGAGATGACCATAAACAGCAATGCCAGCTCCAATGCTATTCCTAAAAATTTATAAATCACTTCTTCCCACACTATTACCAACTCCAATATTTGCATTTCGCAAGTATTACTTCGCTGCATAGCAGCCTTTACTGCACAGGCCGGCAGCACATTGCACTTTTAGACATTGCTGTATTCAGCAGCTTGATCGAATCCACCACCTGTTCCCTTTCGCTTGTATTCATATAAGAGAAAACCTCTTCCAGATAACCGTTCATTTGTTCATCTACAGAAGCTGATATGTCCTTTCCTTCCGGAGTTAAGCTAAGATGATAAACCCGCTTATCCTTCTCTGATTGTTGCTTTTCCAGAAGCCCCAGTTTCACCAGTCCTTGAACTTGGCGGCTGAATGTTGTAATATCTGTTCCCAATGCATCCGCAATGTCCTGAATGGAAGAAGATTCTCTTCTGCCCGCTTCATAAAGAATGTGGCTCTGTACAAGCGAAAGATTGACAGCTCCGACTGTACAGCAGTTTTTATTCAGTAGTCCCAGTCTCCTTACCATTACTTGAAATAACTCCCGGTTGTTTTCCAACATACTCACTTCCCTTTTCCTTCATCTATTGTCTCTTCAAGAATAGAGTAAGTATTTGCATCATGCAAGTATTTTATTTGTAAATTACAAATAATAATAAGCGAAGCCTCTCTATGCATTATTGTAGAATATTGTTACTCCCATTGATATCACCTTTTTTGAAAAATAGAAAGAAAAACCCAAACAAATTAAGCATAAGGATCAATATTCCAGAACAAATTACAGCTGGTAAAAAGCTGAATGGCATCCACACAACAAGGAACTTCCAATTGTACCCCATCAATAGCTTTGGAGCTAAAATAATTAAACTGATTTCTATAGAAAGGAAGAGTATACAAAGAATCAGTAGAGAATATTTTAATTTTCGGTCCTTTATTTTATAGCCATTTTTATATAACATTTGTAATTTAAATACTAAAAAAAGACTAAAAGCCAATGAAATGATCATTGTTATAGTTGAAAACGTATCTATAGCTGTATTGTAATCATAAGAAGGCAACTCCGTTTTGGTAGAATATAATAAATTTTGAATACGATAAGCAATCCTGCTGGTATACACAGAATTACTGTTAGCAAGAACCGCTACCCCAAAGTTCTTCTCTTTATTAAAAAGTATGAAAGATGAATAATTCGGGTTGTTTCCTTCGTGAAAGAAATCATTATTTTTTTTATGAATCATCCACCCGCTGGAATAGTTAAGTGTTCCATCTATAAAGCTGCTTTTATCATTAGCTCCATTTATTATATTACTCATATCCGATTTAGTATGATGTAATTGAATCTGAAGCCATTTAGACATATCTATTATGTTTGAAGAAATATATCCTGCAGGAATATTTCCAGAATAGGTTGGAGCATTATATTTGATACTTGTAAAAAAACCTCGTTTATAACCTTGTGTGTTTTCTTCAGGAGTTAAAATATTGATTGAGGTATGATTCAAATCCAGAGGTTTAAAAATCTCTTCTTTCATGTAATCAGCATAAGCTTCTCCACTTACACGCTCAATAATCAACCCCAAAACATCATAATTAAAGGTAGCATATTCAAACTGCACTCCGGGTAAACTGTTTAAATTCATACCGTTTAACTTTCTTATCGTTTGCTCAAGACCATTCTTTTTGTTAGTTATTGGGATGTTGGCTACAGAATTTGCTGGAATACCACTTGTATGATATAGAAAATCTTTAACCAAGATATCTACTGGTTTGTCCTTATATACAAACTGCAACCAGGGAATATACTGTTTTACATTATCATCCAAGTCTATTTCACCTTGTTCTACCAGCTTCATCATTCCTAATCCTGTGAAGGCTTTAGAATTAGATGCTATTTCAAACTTCGTTTTTCTATTAATACTACTTTTGTAGGAGGGATTGTTATAGCTATCCATGAGAAGTACTTTTCCATTTTTAATTACTACAACTGATACTCCTGGAATTTTTCCTTTTTGCACTTCTTTTGAAATTAAATTCTTTATTTGATCTACCTCCTCAGCACTGGCAGTAAAAGGTGAAAAACTTATACATAATAAGAAGCATATAGGTATTATAATTAGCAGACGTTTCATTTGACTTACCCCCAATTGAACTACCCGTCTCTTCACACCCTTTAGTTGACAGAGCGAACTTGTCAGCCTTTTTCTTTGCCAACAGAGGTTTCTCTTTAGGACCAAGCTATCCCCGTAGATTCCTGCGGTTCTTTATTTTTGTTTAAGCCAAAACTGCTGGGATATAGTTGGGATTTTCCTGCAAAGCAATTGAAATTTCCTCGCTGCGCATAGTACCCCTCCTGACTTCTCTTAATAAAATAGTATCACAAATTTTGGTAATTTTTACTATAAAAAAAAGAATTCCCTAGGAATTCTTCATTAAGAAATATTATTAAAGCATTAACACGCCAGGTTGGCAGCTTAGGCTTTAAGTTAGATTACAATAGAAAACCACCAAGTATGTATTGGTGGAGACGGTGGGAGTCGAACCCACGTCCAGAAATATCGTGACTTAAGCGTCTACGAGCGTAGTCGGAATATTCCCAGTTCGCTGCACTTTATGCCTCCCGACAGGCGTCCAGGCAGCTAGTCTGATTAGTCTCTTCCTTCATCCTCAGACGGCGAAATCAGGCGTAGCCCACTTAAAGTGAGTCCCTTACCCTACCACATGGGCGATGGAGGGAGGAACCGCTATAGACTGTTATTAAGCAGCTAAAGCGAAGTTGTTGTTAGATTTGCCAGTTATTATTGGCTTTGACGTTTTGTCGAGGCCGATCCCCTCGGCTCGCAACTCAAGCTCGAACTACCCCTGTCGAATCCGTAACGTCCCCATGATATAAAGGGTACGGAGAATAGTGAGCTAAGTGCTGTGATCCGTATCAATCACATATCCTATTATAGCATATATTCAAGATTTGTCCACTTCATATACCTTGCATGCGGCAGCCAGAAATATGGAAGCCAGTCCAAAATATAGAAATACCATGCGGTACCAATCCTCCCCGGGAATCAGTAATCCTTTTGGCGATCGCGGAATGCACGTTCAATATCTCTGCTTGCTTCTTTCTTTTTGAGATCTTCCCTTTTGTCGTATTTCTTTTTACCCTTGCCAAGCCCGAGCAAAACCTTGGCAAAGCCATTCTTTAGATAGACCTTTAAGGGCACAAGGGAATAGCCTTCTTCCTTTGTAAAGCCAATCAATTTATTAATTTCCCTGCGGTGCATCAGCAGCTTTCTTGTTCGCAAGGGTTCATGATTATGCCTGTTCCCTTGTTCATAAGGACTGATGTGGGCATTGTGAAGAAAAACCTCTCCCTTTTCAACCCTTGCGTAGGAGTCCTTCAGGTTAATACGGCCGGCACGGATGGACTTAATTTCCGTCCCTTGCAGCACAACTCCAGTCTCATATGTTTCTTCTATAAAATAGTCGTGGTTGGCTTTCTTATTTTGCGCCACCACTTTTCCTGTCCCTTTTGGCATCTTGCATCCTCTCCTTGAAACGTTCGGTTTAGCGATAGTTACAATTTTATCAAATTTTTACGCTAAAGAAAAGAAAGGAAGCCAGAAGCCGGCTTCCTTCAGTTTACCTTTTCTTTTTACGTTTTGCTTTAGGTGCATTCTCAAACGATTTTTTCTTCTTTTTCTTTCTTGGCGGTTTATTGGACCATTCGCCTTTATCAGAATCGTTTTTGCCGCCTCTTTGTCCTCCGTTACGGCCTTTGCTGCCTTCGCTGCTCCTTGTTTTAATGATGGTCGGACGGTCCTTTTCAGGCCTTCTCCGCGTGCCCTTCATCCCAACAATTTCAAAGTCAACAGCTCTTTCATCCTTGTCTACTTTTACAACTCTGACCGTAATTTCATCACCAATTCTGTACACGTTGCTGGTCCGCTCGCCGATCATGGCATAGCTGCGCTCGTCATAGCGGTAATAGTCATCCGTCATGTAGCTTACATGGACAAGCCCCTCGATGGTATTTGGCAGCTCCACAAACATTCCGAAGTTTGTTACAGAGCTGATAATTCCGTCATATTCCTCGCCGACTTTGTCCAGCATGTATTCTGCCTTTTTAAGCTCATCAGTATCACGCTCAGCCTCAACCGCACGTCTCTCCATATTGGAGGAATGCTCAGCGATACCAGGAAGCTTGTCTGCCCATTTTGCCTTAGTTTTTTCATTTGCCGCCTGGCCTTCAATCAGGTACGTTCGAATTAATCTATGCACAATTAAATCAGGGTAGCGGCGGATAGGCGATGTAAAGTGAGTATAGTATTCTGTTGCAAGCCCAAAGTGGCCGAGGCTTTCTTCAAAATACTTCGCCTGCTTCATGGACCGGAGCATAACCGTTGAAACGATGATCTCTTCCGGTTTTCCTGAAACTTCTTCTATAATGCTTTGCAGAGCGCGGGGATGAATGGCGTTTGCAGTTCCCCTGACAACGTATCCGAAGTTTGTGATAAAGTCCAGAAATCTCTGCAGCTTCTCTTCATTCGGATCTTCATGGATGCGGTAAATAAACGGCACATTCATCCAGTGAAAATGCTCCGCAACTGTTTCATTGGCGAGAAGCATAAATTCCTCAATCAGCCTCTCTGCCACGGACCGTTCGCGCAGAACCACTTCGTACGGCGCGCCTTCTTCATTGACCAGAACCTTTGCCTCTTTAAAATCAAAATCGATGGCTCCCCTGGTCATCCGCTTGCTCCGCAGAATTTGGGCAAGCTCTCCCATCTGTTCAAACATTGGAACCAATTCTTTGTATTTCTTTCTCGTTTCTTCATCTTTATCAGCAAGAATTTTATTCACAGCAGAATAGGTCATTCTTTCCGTTGTCTTAATCACACTTTGGAAAATTTCATGCTTGACCACTTCGCCTTTTTCATCAATTTCCATTTCACAGGAAAGTGTAAAGCGGTTTACCTTTGGATTAAGAGAGCAGATCCCATTTGACAAACGATGCGGAATCATTGGGATTACCCTGTCCACCAGGTAGACACTTGTCCCTCTTTCCCGCGCTTCCATATCTATAGGCGACCCTTCAGTAACATAATGGGTGACATCAGCAATATGCACGCCCAGTTTGTAATTGCCGTTTTCAAGCCTTGTGACCGTTACAGCATCATCAAGGTCCTTCGCGTCCTCACCGTCAATTGTAACGATAACCTGATCTCTCAAATCCCGCCTGTCACTTCCGATATCAGACTCTTCTATCACATCATTTACATCTTGCGCCTGCTGAAGTGCTTCCTCCGGGAAAGCCTGAGGCAGACCATGGTTATGGATGATCGACAGAATATCCACACCAGGATCATTTTTATGGCCAAGAATCTGGACAACTTCACCTTCAGCGCTCTTTTTTCCTTCAGGATACGTTGTAAGCTTCACGATTACTTTATGGCCTTCCACTGCCCCATTAGAGCCGTTTTTCGGAATGAAAATATCATTGGCTATCTTCTTGTCATCAGCTATGACAAAACCAAAGTGCTTACTTTCCGTATATGTCCCGACAATTTGTTCCACACCCCGCTCCAAAATGCGGATAACGGTGCCTTCCTGGCGGGTGCCGGAGGTTTCAGTGCTCAGCCTGACAAGGACAGTATCACCATGCATGGCATTATTCAGCTCATTCGGCGGAATAAAGATGTCCTTCATGTCGGGCTGGCCCGGATCTACAAATGCAAATCCTTTTGCATGCCCAGACACTTTACCGCGGACAAGGTTCATTTTATGAGGCAGTCCATAACGGTTGCTTCTCGTCCGGACAATCAGTCCCTTTTCTTCCATCACAACAAGCGCTTTAACAAATTCTTTGAACTCTGCAGAATCCTCTATTCCAAATGCCTGTTCAAGTTCCTGAACTGTCAGAGGCTTATAAGCTTCCTCTTCCATAAATGCAAGCAGCTTGGAAATGTGATCCTGTATTGCTTTTTCGTTATCCATAAACACTCTCCTTCAGCAAATTACCAATCAAGGCTTTCCAGAAATTCATAAACATCCTCGTGAAGCTGTTCACGCTCTTTATCAAGCGTGATGACATGCCCGGATTCCTCGAACCATTTGATCTTCTTTTGCTCAGTTTCTACTTCGTTATAAATAATATTTGCACTATCTGTATTAATCATGTGGTCATGACGTGCCTGAACCACAAAAGTTGGAGAATAAATCATATCTACATTGCTGCGCACGTCTGATATCAGCCCTTGAAGAGCTCTCAGCGTATTCATCGGTGTTTTTTCGAATTCCTTCATTTCTTCTTCAATTTCTTCTGGTGATTTGCCTTCAAACTTTTTATAATTGCGGGCATAGTCAAGAACACCCTTATACATGACTTCCTCGCTTTTTATGTACATTGGAGCGCACATTGGCACAATACCCTTTACAGGGACAGTGTAACCTAATTTCAAGGAAAAAACCCCTCCAAGAGATAATCCGCCCACCGCTATATCGGAGTAACCCATCTCCTTGAGCGTATTGTAGCCCTCCATCACATCGCTCCACCAGTCTTCCGGGCCTGTGTGCACCAGTTCTTCCGGCGGCACGCCATGGCCTTTGTACTGAGGGGCATGACATGTATAGCCTCTTTCATTTAAGTAGCGTGCAAGCATCCTGACATCGGCAGTGTTACCCGTAAATCCGTGAAGCAGCAGAACTGCTTTCTCCCCTCCTTTAAAAGTAAATGGTTTTGGCAGTACTTTCTTCATATTGAAAAACTCCTTTTTATCTTTGTAAATTAGTTTCTGTCAACAGTGTTAAATCTATTTAAGCAAAGTGAAGCTGAATTTTCAAAAATCCTGTTTAACAGCGACTGTTTTCCACTCTCCCCCGCTTTGTATCCTGGAGCAGAAAGCTGCTCTGATGCATGCTCCTGCAAAGCAAAAACGGTTGTAAACAAACGTTTAATCAACAAAACCTAACCAAGCAGGCACAGGATTTCTCCGCTTTTAAAGTGCTGAGAAGAAAACACTTGCACATGCAGGAAGGCATTTTTTCCGAACAAAAAAGGCCTGATGAAATCAGACCTTTTTACACATTTATTTTATAAAGCAAAGTAGGAAACAGCGATCGTCAACACAAAGAAAATCACGGAAAGAACAATCGTAATCCGGTGAAGGACCAAGTCCATTCCGCGCGCCTTTTGTTTTCCGAAAAGCTGCTCGGCACCTCCGGAAATCGCTCCGGACAAACCGGCACTTTTTCCCGATTGCAATAAGACAACGACAATAAGAGCAATACATGTGATAAGAAGCAAAGTTATAAGAGCAGTATGCATTGTGACACCTCCTGAATACGAATAGCATTATTTTTAATTTATCACATAAATAGACAATTGTCATCAACTGCGGCAAAAGAAAACTAGTAAACGTAAACAGAATTGTCTCATGAATCTATAGTGCAGAATTTAAAAACAGCCGGGGGATCTATTCCCCGGCTGAAGAGCCAGCTTACTTTTTCAAGTTGTATAGAGACTTCAGGCCATCATATACTGCCAATGCGCCAAGCTCGTCTTCGATGCGAAGAAGCTGGTTGTATTTAGCAATACGGTCTGTACGGCTCAAAGAACCTGTTTTGATTTGGCCGGCGTTTGTTGCAACAGCGATGTCAGCAATTGTAGCATCTTCTGTTTCACCTGAACGGTGGGATACAACTGCAGTGTAGCCTGCACGCTTCGCCATTTCGATTGCTTCGAACGTTTCAGTCAAAGTACCAATTTGGTTTACTTTGATAAGAATTGAGTTTGCGATTCCTTTTTCAATACCTTCAGCAAGCTTTTTCGTGTTTGTTACGAACAAGTCATCACCAACAAGCTGTACTCTGCTGCCGATACGGTCAGTTAGAAGCTTGTGGCCTTCCCAGTCGTTTTCATCCAAACCGTCTTCAATAGAAATGATTGGGAATTCGTTTACAAGCTCTTCGTAGAAGTCTACCATTTCAGCAGAGCTTAGTCCTGTGCGTCCTTCGCCAGTCAAGTCATACTTGCCTGATTCTTTGTTGAAGAATTCGGAAGAAGCAACGTCCATTCCAAGAAGAATATCTTTACCTGGCTCATAGCCGGCATTGCGGATTGCTTCGATAATCACTTCCAGAGCTTCACGGTTAGAACCAAGGTCTGGAGCAAAGCCGCCTTCGTCTCCAACAGCTGTGTTAAGGCCTTTGCCTTTAAGAACAGATTTCAGGGCATGGAATACTTCTGCACCCATGCGGATTGCTTCTTTAAACGTTGGAGCGCCAACAGGAAGAATCATGAACTCCTGGAAGTCAACGTTGTTATCAGCGTGAGAACCGCCATTGATGATGTTCATCATTGGAGTCGGCAATTGCTTCGCATTGAATCCGCCAAGGTAGCGGTACAATGGAAGGCCTACATAATCAGCTGCCGCATGAGCTGCTGCCATTGATACGCCAAGGATTGCATTTGCGCCCAATTTGCCTTTGTTTTCTGTACCGTCAAGATCGATCATAAGACGGTCGATTCCAGCCTGATCAGTAACGTCCATGCCGATTAGTTCAGGAGCGATTACTTCATTTACGTTTTCAACAGCTTTTAGAACACCTTTTCCAAGGTAACGGTCTTTTTCCCCGTCACGAAGTTCAACTGCTTCATGCTCTCCAGTAGAAGCTCCGCTTGGCACGATTGCACGGCCAAAAGCTCCAGTCTCAGTGAAAACCTCTACTTCAATCGTTGGATTCCCGCGGGAATCAAGTACTTCGCGTGCATAAACATCAATAATGTATGGCATATTTTTCTCTCCTTTAAGAGTTATTTAGTAAATAATGTTGTTCCTGTCATTTCTTTAGGCTTCTCCAACCCAAGCAAATCTAAAACTGTTGGAGCAAGATCTCCTAGAATACCATCTTTTCGAAGTGTTACTCCCTCTTTCGTTACAATAACCGGTACCGGGTTCGTTGTATGCGCAGTGTGAGGAGTTCCCTCTTCTGTTACTGTCTGGTCAGCATTTCCGTGGTCTGCAGTGATAATCGCATAACCACCCTTTGCAGTTATGGCATCAATCAATTTTCCAAGGCAGTCATCCACTGCTTCTACCGCCTGAATCGTCGGCTCCAGCATACCTGAATGGCCGACCATATCCGGATTTGCATAGTTCAAAATAATTACATCATGATTTTCAGCTTCTATTTCACCAAGCAACGCGTCCGTTACTTCGTACACACTCATTTCAGGCTGAAGATCATAGGTTGGAACTTTTGGAGAATCTATCAATATCCGCTCTTCACCAGGAAACTTTTCTTCACGTCCTCCGCTCATGAAGAACGTGACATGAGGATATTTCTCGGTTTCAGCAATGCGAAGCTGCTTGAGATTATTTTGTGCAAGTACCTCGCCAAGCGTATTATCCAAATTTGTCGCCTTAAATGCCACATACCCCTTCACTGTTTCACTGAAGTGTGTAAAGCAGACAAAATGAAGATCTTTTGGATGATTAGGTCCACGGTCAAATGAACGGAAATCTTCGTTTGTAAACGTATTGGAAATCTGAATGGCACGGTCAGGGCGGAAATTATAAAAAATCACCGCATCATTATCATTAATTTTTGCCACCGGCTGGCCGTCCTCACGTGTAATCACAGAGGGAAGCACGAACTCGTCAAAGATTCCGTTCCGGTAGGAATCCTCAATCAATTCATCAGCAGATGAGTAAGTAGGACCTTCGCCGTACACCAATGCTTTGTATGCTTTTTCAACACGATCCCAGCGCTTATCGCGGTCCATGGAATAGTAGCGTCCTGACAGGGTGGCAATTTCGCCAACACCGCGTTCTGCCATTTCCTTGTTCAGAGCGTCAATGTACATCTGAGCAGTCTTCGGCCCCACATCGCGGCCATCCAGGAAACCGTGGATATACACCTTCTTCAGTCCCTCGCTTGCAGCCAGGTGAAGAAGTGCATACAGATGTTCAATATGGCTGTGAACGCCGCCGTCAGACAGCAGGCCGAACAAATGCAGCGCTGTTCCATTCTTTTTGGCATGCTCAATCGCACCCAGGAAAGTCTCATTTTTCGCAAACTCGCCTTCGCGGATTGCTACATTCACTCTTGTTAAGCTTTGGTATACAATACGGCCGGCACCAATATTTAAATGACCAACCTCAGAGTTGCCCATTTGTCCTTCCGGAAGTCCCACTGCTTCTCCTGCTGCATTTAATGTTGCATGAGGGTACTTGTTCCAGAAACGGTCAAAGTTAGGCTTGTTTGCTTGCGCAACAGCATTGCCGCGGATTTCATCCCGCATTGCAAAGCCGTCAAGAATAATCAGTGCTACAGGTTTGTTACTCATTCTGTCCTGCCTCCAAAAGCTGCAGGAACGATTGAGCCTCCAGGCTTGCACCGCCCACAAGAGCACCGTCAATGTCGCTTTGGGACATATATTCTTTAATATTAGCAGGCTTCACGCTGCCGCCGTATTGAATGCGGACTGCATCAGCTGTCTCCTGGCTGAAGGTTTCTGCCAGTACTTTGCGGATATGAGAGCAAGTATCATTCGCATCTTCTGCAGATGATGATTTGCCGGTACCGATGGCCCAAATTGGCTCATAAGCAATAACAACCTGCTTCACCTGATCTTCAGTAAGACCCTCCAGTGCTTTTTTCACCTGATCAGCAACGAGGTCATTCGTTTTACCGGCTTCACGCTCTTCCAATGTCTCGCCGCAGCAGACAATTGGTGTAAGGCCGTGCTTGAAAGCAGCTGCCGTTTTCTTGTTTACTGTTTCGTCTGTTTCAGCAAACAATTCCCGGCGCTCGGAATGGCCGAGAATGACATAGCTTACTCCAAGATCCTTTAAAGCAACAGGGCTGATTTCACCAGTGAATGCCCCATTTTCTTCAAAATGCATATTTTGTGCGCCAATCTTTAACTGAGTGCTGTCCGCAGTTTCCACGAGACGCTCCAGGAACAAAGCAGGAGCACAAACCACTGATTCTACTTTGTCAGAAGAAGGAACCAGGTTCTTTACTTCCTCTGCAAAGCTTTTAGCTTCTGAAAGTGTTTTGTTCATTTTCCAGTTGCCTGCAATAATAGGCTTTCTCATCGATATACCTTCCTTTCAAAGCGGTCAACTTCCGCTTTTAAAGATTTCTATTTATCGTTTAAAGCTGTGACGCCAGGAAGTTCTTTACCTTCCATGAACTCCAGAGAAGCTCCGCCGCCTGTAGAGATGTGATCCATTTTTTCTGCAAGCTTAAATTTCTCAGCTGCTGCTGCAGAGTCTCCGCCGCCGATGACTGTATATGTATCTTCTGCTTCAGCCAATGCTTCCGCTACAGCCTTTGTTCCATTTGCAAATGCATCCAGTTCGAAAACACCCATAGGTCCGTTCCAGATTACAAGCTTGGATTTTTTAATAACATCCGCATAAATTTCACGGGATTTCGGTCCTGCATCCAGGCCTTCCCACTCGTCGGGAATGCTGTCAAAAGAGACAACCTGTGTATTTGCATCATTTGAGAAGTCATCAGCTACGACTACATCTACAGGCATATAGAAATTAACGCCTTTTTCTTTCGCCTGTTCCATGAAGGATTTTGCCAAATCTACTTTATCTTCTTCCAAAAGAGATTTGCCGACACCATGCCCTTGGGCTTTGATAAACGTGTAAGCAAGGCCTCCGCCAATAATTAAGTTATCAACTCTGTCAAGAAGGTGCTGAATAACGCCAATCTTGTCCTTTACCTTTGCTCCGCCAATAATGGCTGTGAACGGGCGCTCCGGATCGGAAAGGGCCTTCCCTAACACTTCAAGCTCTTTTTCCATCAAAAATCCTGCTACTGCTGGAAGATGTTCTGCAATACCTGCAGTAGATGCATGTGCACGGTGTGCTGCTCCGAAAGCATCATTCACATACACATCAGCAAGTTCTGCAAAAGCTTTAGCAAGTTCTGGATCATTTTTTTCTTCACCAGGATAGAAGCGGACATTTTCAAGGAGAAGAACATCGCCTTCTGAAAGCTTGCTAATCTCAGCTTTTACTGTGTCCCCGTATGCTTCATCTGTTTTTACTACATTTTTCCCAAGAAGTTCTTGAAGTCGCTCAGCTACAGCATTCAATCGAAGCTCCTCATCGACTTGCCCTTTTGGACGTCCAAGGTGGCTTGCAAGCAAAACTTTTGCGCCTTGCTCTGTTAGATACTGAATTGTAGGCAGTGCTGCACGAATACGGGTGTCATCTGATACGTTTCCTTCACTCATAGGTACGTTAAAATCCACGCGGCAGAATACTGTTTTCCCTTTGACATCGATGTCTCTTACTGACTTTTTGTCCATCTTCAGGAATCCTCCTTTTTCTCAAAACATGAAAGCAGGTTAACTGCTAGCTTTTATACTATTAGTTAACCTCTCTCGTTTTTCCTTCAACAAGTTTCTGTAAAAATATAAAAGGGAAGGGAAATGGATCCCTTCCCCCAGTTACGCTTCCATTATAGCCTTTTACCTCTCTGAATCCAAACGATACCTGAATATCAGGCAGATTGAATTAAAGGCCTTGAGAACCGATGTAATCTGCAAGGTCAACGACACGGTGAGAATAGCCGCTCTCGTTGTCATACCAGGAAATAACTTTAACCATGCTGCCTTCCATAACCATTGTTGAAAGAGCATCAACAGTCGAAGAAGCAGGGCTTCCATTATAGTCAGAAGAAACCAATGGCTCTTCGCTGTAGTATAGAATTCCTTTAAGATCGCCTTCAGCTGCTTCTCTAAGAGCTGCGTTTACTTCTTCAGCAGTTACATCCTGATTAAGCTCAGCAACAAGGTCAACAAGAGAAACGTTAGGAGTTGGAACACGCATTGCTCCGCCGTTCAGCTTGCCTTTCAATTCCGGAAGAACTAGAGAAACTGCTTTAGCTGCACCAGTTGTTGTAGGAATGATGTTTTCTGCAGCAGCACGCGCACGACGGTAGTCTTTGTGCGGAAGGTCAAGGATTTGCTGATCATTTGTGTAAGAGTGAACTGTTGTCATCATACCGCGTTTGATGCCAAACTTGTCGTTCAATACTTTTGCAAATGGTGCAAGACAGTTAGTAGTGCAAGATGCGTTAGAGATAACGTCATGGCTTCCAGCATCGTATTTGTCATGGTTAACACCCATTACGATTGTGATATCTTCATCAGATGCAGGAGCAGAAATGATAACTTTCTTCGCACCAGCTTCAAGATGTTTTGCAGCGTCAGAACGCTTCGTGAAGCGGCCTGTAGATTCAACTACGATTTCAACTCCAAGATTTCCCCAACCAAGTTGAGCAGGATCGCGCTCAGCAAGAACTTTGATCTCTTTGCCGTCTACTACAAGGTTGTTTCCTTCTACAGAAACTTCAGCATCCAAGCTGCCGTGAACAGTATCATATTTCAAAAGATGAGCAAGCATATTTGCATCTGTTAAATCGTTTACTGCTACTACCTCTACGTTAGGATTGTTAAGTGCTGCACGGAAAACATTACGTCCAATACGGCCAAATCCATTAATACCTAATTTTACTGCCATTGTTGTTTCCTCCTTTAATAGGTGAAAAAATTTTATATTCAGGGAGAGAAATTACTCCCTAAGTAACTCTTTTGCCGCACCTTCATCTGTAATCAGGACAGAATCCAGCGTTTGTTTCAGGTAAGCCTTGATCGCCTTTGCTTTTGATGCTCCGCCGGCGACAGAAATCACATGCGGAATATCAGCAAGATCCTCAAGCTGTACGCCCACCGTATGTACTTTGTGAACCACTTTCCCGGACTGGTTAAAATAGTAGCCAAAGGCTTCTGCAACTGCTTCCGCCCCTTCTATTTTCACCACGTCTTCTTTGGGAGTGTTCCTGCGTTCCGCCATTGTTATAGCATCTCCTATCCCGTGAACGACCATACTGGAGGATTTAATTGTCCTCAGCAGCTCTTTGATGGAAGGTTCCTCAATAATAGAAGTATACGCATCCTTGCTCAGCTGGTCCGGAACGTGAAGAAGGCGGTAATTCACCATGGCTTTTTCAGCCATTTTCGCACATATGGTGTTAGCCTGGTTCTGAACGTTTTCTCCAAGCCCTCCACGGGCCGGCACGAAAAGGATTTCGCGGTTTCTGCTGTCAGGGGTCATCATGTCTGCTACGGCTGCAAGAGTAGTGCCTCCGGTAACTGCGACGATATTATTCCCCGTCAGCCGTTCTTTTATACATGATACACAGGCTCTGCCCAGCTCTTGCTTTACCCAGGGGGATTGATCACTGTCTCCAGAAACAATTATTACCTGCTTCAGATTTAATCTATCCTTTAATGTATTTTCCAAAAGGGTTAAACCTAAAACATCCTTCATCATTTCCTCAAGGTCTTTCAGCAGGCTGCCGCCCTCGTCTGTCAGGGTCATGCCGCTGCTGCCGATGTCGATTAAATTCTGTTCTTTCAGAAATAGGACTTCGCTTCTGAGGATGCGTTCGCTGATCCCAAGGCTTAATGACAGGCTTCTCCGTCCAATGGGCTCCATTAATCGTATGTATCTGAGTATCTGATAGCGTTTTTGCATCACTTGCAGAAGATCGGGCAATAATTTCTTTTGAACATCAATCATATTTCTCATTGCTACAGTTCCCCTTCACTCATGAGATGGACTTTTATTGTCCCGCTGCGACATATTATGTCCCGCCATGGTGAAAAAAAATCACCCCTGTTACAACTTTCATTTTAACAGGGGTTGTAAGCTTATTCAACCTATTAGTCGCCCATTTTTTCAAGTAAACGCTTTCTTATATGTTCTTTTCTAATGAGGCCGTATTGAAGGATATCTTCTCCATGAACAACCACAGGAATCATCAGCTGGTATTGTTCCAGAAGAGCATCATCTCCATAAATATCAACAGTGTGATAGTGAAATGGAAGCTCTTCCTGAAGAGCGTTGAGCTCAAGTATCGCTTTGTCGCAAAGCGGGCATTGCGCGCGTGAATATACGGTTAAAGAAAGCATATAGCACCATCTTCTTTCAATATCTTTTTCTTGCTGAAGAAGCAGGAATTTTCAGCTGCTCTCTGTATTTTGCCACGGTTCTTCTTGAAATTTCAATATGGCAGTCAACTTTCAAAGCGTTCGCGATTGCCTGATCGGAAAAAGGCTTTTTTTCATCCTCAGAATTTATCAGCTTTGTCATTAGGGTTTTTACCGCTGAAGAAGCAACAATTTCATCGCTCCCCTGCTGCAGCTTATTTGAAAAAAAGAATTTCATTTCATACATTCCGTGAGGTGTTTGAATATATTTATCCTTCACAGTCCGGCTGATAGTAGATTCATGAACGGACAGCCTGTCTGCTATCTCCCTCATTGTCAGCGGTTTCAAAAGAGCGGAAGTGCCGCATAAGTATTCTCTTTGTATCACTGCAATTTCCCGCATCACTTTCAGCATCGTTTCCTTTCTCTGCTGCAGCGATTTTGAAATCCACTTAAAGTGCTGCAGCTTTCCGCCGATATATGCCCGTACGTGCTCATCGGGAGCCTGGCCTAAAGGAACATACCTCTTGTTAAGAACAACCTCCGGATACAATCCGTCCTGATAGCTGATGGCGGGTTCCCCGTCAATCAGGGAAATCACCAGGTCAGGGATCACATAGGCGGGGCTGGAATATCCGACCGCAAGCCCCGGTCGTGGTTTTAATGCTTTAATATCATCTTGTATAAGCTGTATTTCCTGTAATGAGAGTCCTGTTTTTAAGGAAAGCTGCTTCCATGACTTTTCTGCAAAGAGTGTAAAGTAGTCCGAGATCACTCTTTCTGCAGGTTCATTTCTGGGAGACAGCCGCCTGAGCTGAAGGAGAATGCATTCCTGCAAATTTCTCGCGCCAATGCCGGCAGGCTCCAGTGATTGAATAATGGGTAAGCACTTCTGCAGCATATCCTCTTCCAACCCCGCACTTTCAGCAATATCAGCAACGGAATCAAGCAGATAGCCATTACGGTCCACGCACTCCAAAAGAATGGCGATTCCTTTTGCTTCCTTTTTCGTCAGCTTATATCCAACCAGCTGCTCGCGAAGATGGTCCCTCAGTGTACCCGACCGGGCAGAAAGCCTGTCAATCTCATCTTCAAAAGCATGATTTGCATTCTTATTGCGTGGAGATGTATGGTACAATACGTTGGAACTATTTTTGTATCTTAATTCAATGAGGGGATTTTCAAGGGTTATTTCCTGCAAATAGGCTGAGAGGTCAGCAGCGGAATATTGAAGCAGAGTAATCGCCTGCTTTAACTCCTGAGTCATATTCAGTTTAAGAGACTGTTCTTGAAACAAACCAACATTCATCTTCATGTCTATTTCCCCCTACATGAACATTTTACAACAATCAACGGCGGCTTGTAATGATACAAATCTGGAAGGAGCGTTTTCAATGAGCGAATTATTTTCCCTGCCATACTTTAAGCAAAATTTGAAAGAACATATTTCAATGAATGAAGGACGATCCGGCAAAATAGATGCAATGAACAGCTACTACCGATCTGTCGTCAGCACACTGGTCCAAGATCAGCTCACCAAAAACTCTGTTGTGCTGAAAAGAATTCAAAATCTTGATGAAGCATATAATGAAATAAAGAAAACACTTTAAGAAGAGTATCCAGTGCGGCCCTGCGCTCACTGGTCTTTCTTTCAATTATAGTCAGAAACAGAAAGGATATGTTTATAAAGGTTGATATGATTACATAAATCATATATAATATTCTTACTGACTTTAAAAAATGCGCTCGTAGCTCAGTGGATAGAGCGGTGGTTTCCGGTACCACGTCAGTCGGGGGTTCGAATCCCTTCGAGCGCGCTATAACATCTACATATTCATATTGAAAGTCAAAGCTTCCTGGTATTGAGGGAGCTTTTTTGCGTGAAGAAAGGTTTATTTTTCCACGGGAACGGATATCATGTATAGAGGTTTCAGAAGAAAAAACTGTCGGCAAACACTGTCGATAAAATTCAGGGCTTTATCTGAGTTTTTTGTTTGACCTTAATTGACCTTGTATGTATCATTAACAGTACATAAAGCTTTATATTTCAGCTAACCCGGTTTGCACAAGAAACCGGGCTGCCAGCTGCTAAGGAGGATTACACATGAATTTAATTCCTACTGTAATTGAACAAACAAACCGCGGCGAGCGTGCTTACGATATTTACTCACGCCTGCTGAAGGACCGAGTCATCATGCTTGGCAGCGGAATTGACGATAACGTTGCTAATTCCATCGTATCTCAGCTTCTATTTCTTGAAGCGGAAGATCCGGAAAAGGACATCTCCATCTACATAAACAGCCCTGGAGGTTCCATCACGGCCGGCATGGCAATCTATGATACAATGCAGTTCATCAAGCCCCAAGTCTCAACCATCTGTATCGGTATGGCAGCATCTATGGGTGCTTTCCTTCTTGCTGCAGGTACCAAAGGCAAAAGATATGCCCTTCCTAACAGCGAAGTGATGATTCATCAGCCGCTTGGAGGAGCACAAGGACAGGCGACAGAAATTGAAATTGCTGCAAAACGCATTCTTTTCCTTCGCGAAAAACTCAACAAAATCTTGTCAGAACGTACTGGCCAGCCGCTTGAAGTCATTGAGCGCGACACAGAACGCGACAACTTTATGACTGCTGATCGAGCGCTTGAGTACGGAATGATCGACAAAGTTCTTACGCGCAACATCTTGGACAACAACAACGAATCATAAACACAATAGGAAAAGGCGGCCCAGACATTTGTCCGGCCGCCTTTTTTTGGCGGTTACAGGGATACTCTCATACATGTTTGCGGTTTGGATGCTCTTGTCGGGTGGGATTAAGTCAGGGGGACAACCTGCTTATTGGGTAGACGGGAGATTTCTTTTGATAGGGAAAGAGATTTTAAAAATAACTGGGGGATTCCACGTTAAACTGCAGATAGCATAAAGGAGAATTTGGTTGGTTGCAGCAGGGGCTGACAAATAGATGGAAGATTTCCGGTTAAACAACAGATAGCATTATAATCAGTCCGTTTGAGCAGCCAGGACTGACCAATAAGCGGAGGATTTCCGCTTATGTTGAAAATAGCGGCCAAAATGCCCTTAATAGGCGGAGTTATTCCGTCTATCACCTTAAAAACGCTTAAAAAGGGGCATTATTTTGAGATAACCGGAAATCCTACCCTTATTTCTCCCAAAATAAGCTGCAAATAGCAAATAACCGGAATGTCTCCGTTTATTTTCCCTTTAGTGGTGGGCAAGCCTTCTCAATGGGAAAGCCGCTTAATAATAAAGGCTGTTTTCGCATAAATTGTTGCTTTCTTGACCAAACTGTTAAAGGCTTGATATAATCGCGTTTCAAAGAGGCGTTCGGTATGTGGTTGGATGTGTATGAAAATGCAAATGAACTTACAACAGAAGAGCAGTTAGAACTGTTTAATGCTCTAAAAAGAGACTTATTTCCAGATGAACCTGACAAGGTTACAAAACTACTGAAACAAATCCGTGAAACTCGTTTTAGTAGTGGTATGGCTTGTGTTCATTGTGGGAGCACGTCTGTTAAGCGAAATGGTAAGTACAAGACTCGCCAACGCTATCTGTGTAAGGATTGCAACAAAACGTTTAATGATATGACAAACACGCCATTTTCAGGCTCTCGTTATCCTGAGAAATGGGTCAAGTATATGGAGATGATGGTTGAGGGATATACCTTGCCAAAAATCGCTAAACGTTTAAAGATACACATCTCAACTGCGATTTTGCACAACTTCAAGGTATAGTAGAAAGTGATGAGACATTCTTCCGTGAGTTAATGAAAGGAAGAGAAGTAACCCATCGAAAAGCTAAAAAACGTGCTACGAAAGATGAAAAAAGAAGTATTTCGGACCTTAAAATTGCGGTTGTGGTAGCACAAGACCGTAATCACAATATCATTGCTCTAAAGGCTGGAACGGGTCGTGTAAAAGCAGAAGAGATAGACGCTGCGATTGGGAAGTATATTCACCCATCTTCTTTGCTCTGCACCGATACTGCGACTAATTACAAGAAGTTCGCAAAAATCAAAGGATTACAACACGAAACAGTCAATGAACGCAAGAAACAACGGGTGAAAAAAGGGATTTTCCACATTCAGAACGTGAACAATTTTCATAGCAGATTGAAGACTTGGATGGAACGGTTTCAAGGTGTTGCAACTAAATACCTCGATAACTATCTTTATTGGTTCAGATGGTTGGAATTGGACAAGCATTTATCCTTTGAAAAACAAGTGGAGCAAATGCTTATTTCGGCGTGTCAAAAATCGAATAGCACTACGGTTGATATGTTGAAAAGTGCATAACGACAAGACCGCTTTAGACGGTCTTGTGGTTATTTGATTTCTCTTCATATTGAATGTGATGCTTGGTATCCTGTACTGGATTGTCTTGTTGTAAACCGTCTCTTTTTATTCCCATTGTGATGTCATCATAAGGTGTGTATCTATTCGAAGGCGTTGATTTCTTCTTAATCATCCGATAACAAACAAAACCTATTACAGAAATAACGAATAAAGTATAAACATATGCCATTTAATCACTCCAACTCTGTAATTAGGATTACTTACTAATCAATTCTATTACAACCCATAATATTCCTTTGTCCAAAAACAACAAATTTTTACGAAAACAGCCATAATAAACTATTACCATCATTGTTTAAAAATGCCTATTAAAATCATGCTGCAAAAAAAGCAGAGCCGAAAGTATAAAGCCTGGGGCTCTGCCTTTATTCATCTATTTACATTTTATCCACAATGATTTGATTTAAAGTCGATGACCATCCGGCCTTGAATACTCCCTTGTTTCATTTCTTCGAAGACCTCTGCAACTTCATGCAGGCAGCGTGTTTGAACCACTGGCACAACCTTGCCTTCTGCCCCGAATTGGAAAGCTTCTTCTAAATCTTTGCGAGTACCAACTAAAGATCCGACAACTTCAATGCCATCGAGAACGAGACGCGGGATATTTAAATCCATTGTTTCTGATGGAAGGCCTACTGCAATCACTTTTCCGCAAGCACGTACGGCATTAACAGCAGAGTTAAAGGCTGCTTTGGACACAGCTGTCACTACTGCGGAATAGGCACCGCCGATTTGTTCTTGAATGATTTTATCCGCATCGCCTTCTGTCACAGGATTAATTGTGATATCTGCGCCAATTTCTTTAGCAAGTGCTAATTTGTCATTGTTAATGTCCACAGCTATTACTTTCGCATTAAACACATGTTTGGCATATTGGATAGCGAGATTGCCCAGCCCTCCGCAGCCATAGATGACAATCCATTGGCCAGGCTTAATATCAGCTACTTTAATCGCTTTATAAGTTGTCACTCCAGCACATGTGATGCTGCTCGCTTGTGCGGGATGTAGTCCTTCGGGAACCTTCACTGCAAAATCAGCTGTTACGATACATTGTTCAGCCATGCCGCCGTCCACGCTATAGCCGGCATTTTTTACATTACGGCAAAAAGTTTCTCTGCCTGTTGTGCAATACTCGCATCTGCCGCAAGCTTCGAACATCCAGGCCACACTCACTCGATCGCCAATCTTTAAACTAGTCACGTCATCCGCCACTTTAGAAACAATGCCGATCCCTTCATGACCGAGGACACGTCCCTCAACATTGCCGAAATCACCAGCAGCTACGTGTAGATCCGTATGGCAAACTCCACAATATTCAATATCTACTAGGGCCTCGCCAGCCTTTAATGGCCGAATTTCCTTTTCAATTATGTCGATATTTGCTTTGCTGTTTGGGTTAACTACTACTGCTTTCATGAGTAATCTCTCCTTTAGTTAGCGTAATAACTGCGATTAGATGGAAAGCGATGTTTGTGATATCACAAGTTAATTATACCAAGTCTTTCTCATTGGATATTGTGAAATGTTGAGCAAACTGTGAATTTTTGTTCATTCATTTCTTTAGATACCCATTCCCACATTTACATTTTATTTGATAGGAAATTGCTCACACCTGTTTATTTTCCAACCGCGTCATAGGTGCGATCGGTATGAGAAACTATTTCTAGGGATAACAACAGCACTGCAAGTTTTTTCATAAAACTCAAGGGGACCGGCTTCTCCAATAACAGCATATTCATAGCCTATCTCCTTCATCTCACTTAAACAATAATGAAGCAGAGTATATCCTATTCCCTGTATCCTGTATGCAAGTGATGTACCCATTGGACCAAACACGCCTCTTTTTCCTCCCACTACATCAAAACAAGCAAAACCTGTAATCTCCTTCCCTTCTAAAGCAATATAGATAGGGATATCTTTTTGAGAAAAACCGTTTGAAACTGACTCTATCCACCCACTTCCAAATTCTCGTCCTACAAAAATTTTCAAAGCAGCAGCATCACTTTGCTTTGCTTTTCTAAAAGTTATCCCGCCTGTTGGAATAGTTGGAGTAGAATAGTCTTTTAAAAAAACAATCATATCTCTTGGGTGAGACAGGATGTCAAGAATACGGGAAACATCCAATCCAGCAAATATTGCACTCGTTAAAGAGTCATTCACTTTAAAGATTGCATCCACTATATGTCCTTCATTTACATACAATTGTTTAAAACGTTTCATTTGATACCTCGCGTTCTCCATTACCATTTTCGTGGTTTGAGAAATATGTATGGTAAAAGGTTTATAAATAACTCCTTTTTCTTCCTTAGCGGAGTATATTTCCCTCATCCTCTCATTTAATATCCCTATAAGACTTGGATACTCCCTATGCAGCTCAGCACCTGCCCCGGTCCTATCGAGCAATATGCCCAGCAGTAAATGAACCGGATACACAATCTGTGCTGTCCTTTCAGCTTCCATTTCTGCAAATTCAATCATTCTTAAAGAACGATCAGTGTATTTCAATAGACTTCACCGCCCGTCATTTTTTTAAATAATGAAAACATTATTTTTAAAAAATCAATGTAAGAAAAATGCCGCCTCAGTCCCATTCTCCATTTCTCAACAAAAAAAACTGCACCCCAATCGTTAGTTATGTCTAACAATGGAGTGCAGTTCAAAATGTATCATCACCCAAATCAAAGGGTATTCAGTCGAGAATGCTAATCCTGCCGATAACGGAAGGATTAAGCACCTTCCTGTTTCACATAGTCAGCCAATGCCTCAAGAGCCTCGTCCTCATCTGCTCCATCAGCGAATAATGTAATGGTCGTGCCAGTCCCAATGGCAAGGCTCATTAATCCCATGATGCTTTTGGCATTGACCTTTTTACCGTCTTTTTCAAGGAAGATATCCGCAGAAAAGCGGTTTGCTTCCTGTACAAATAATGCTGCAGGACGTGCCTGCAGACCAGTTTTCAATTGTACTTCCACACTTTTTTCAACCATCTCTTAATCCCCTCTCCCTACTTCAATTTATTTAAAAGACACCGGCTGTCCAAGACGAAGCTGCTCGGCAATTCCGTCCAGCTTGCGCAATCTATGGTTGATTCCGGATTTGCTGATTGTCCCTGTTGATACCATTTCCCCAAGTTCTTTTAAAGTAACATCCTGGTATTCGACTCTCAGCCTTGCGATCTCACTCAGTTTTTCCGGAAGCGCCTCAAGGCCGATTCTTTCATCAATATATTTGATATTTTCCACTTGCCTGATGGCTGCGCCGATTGTTTTGTTTAAATTGGCTGTTTCACAATTTACAAGCCTGTTCACGGAATTTCTCATATCGCGGACAATTCTTACATCCTCAAAACGGAGGAGAGCAGAATGCGCGCCAACATTGCTGAGAAAATCAGCAATCTTTTCCGCTTCCTTCAAGTACGTGATAAAGCCCTTTTTTCTTTCGAGTGTTTTACTGTTTAAGTGGAAGGTATTCATTAACTCACATAAGGAATCGTTATGTTCCTTATAGAGGGAAAAAATTTCTAAATGATAAGAGGAAGTTTCGGGGTTGTTAACAGAACCTCCTGCCAAAAACGCTCCCCTCATATAAGAACGCTTGCAGCATTTTTTCTTGACGAGCGTTTCAGAAATGCTTCGGTGAAAAACAAATCCTTCTTCAAGAATTAATAGATCTTCCAATATTTCTCTGGCCTGATCTGCAAGCCTTACAATATACACATTGTTTTTCTTTAATCGCATTTTTTTCCTGACAAGCAATTCTACGTTCACATCAAACTGCTTTTTAAGCAGGGTATAAATGCGGCGGGCAATTGCAGCATTTTCTGTCTGAATATCCAGCACAATTTTTCTGTTGGAAAAAGAAATGGAGCCATTCATGCGGATTAAAGCCGAAAGCTCAGCCTTCATGCAGCAAGGCTTCATTTCAAAGTTTGTCAGTTCTTTTTTCGTTTCAGATGCAAAAGACAAGCTTACTGCACCCCCAATCTATCTAAATGTGCATGCGTTTGCATTGCTCATATACTCTAGTATACACTACTTCAGCATCTCGTAAATCAGTTTGGCCACCTTTACCGTATCATGGCGGATTACACCATTTTCATACGTAATAATTGAATCGTACAGTGCTTCAAGGCCGAGAGCTTGAAGTTCATCCGTATCAAAGTGAACAGGCTTTGCCAGCTCTTCAGCATATCGAATCCGCAATTCATCAGGAATGCCTTCATGATTCACAAGAATTTTATCAATAAATTCGCAGTTCATATGATCATAGAGAGCTTTCACATGGTCGCTCGCTGAATAATACAGTGTTTCTCCAGGCTGCGTCATTACGTTGCAAATATAGATTTTTTGTGCCTCTGCATGGCAGACAGCTTCTCCAAGCTTCGGAACGAGGAGGTTGGGCAGAATGCTAGTATATAAGCTTCCCGGACCAATGATGATAAGGTCTGCTTCGCTGATTGCATCCAGTGTTTCCGGCAGCGGCTCGACCTCCTTTGGAGACAGAAAAACCCTTTTAATTTTTTTCCCGGCAATAGGAATTTTGGACTCTCCCGATACAACGGTACGGTCCTCCATCACTGCCTTTAACACAACACTTGTATTGGCTGCAGGGAGAACTCTTCCTCTGACATTTAAAACCTTGCTCATTTCCCTGACCGCATTCGTAAAATCACCTGTAATGTTGGTCATCGCTGCAAGAATTAAATTACCCAGTGAATGCCCTGTCAAGCTGTTGCCTTTATTGAATCTGTGCTGAAACAGTTCCTCAACAAGAGGTTCTACATCTGATAGTGCTGCTAAAACATTTCGTATATCTCCAGGCGGCGGTATTTTCAGTTCATTGCGGAGCCTGCCTGAACTTCCCCCATCATCTGCTACAGTTACGATAGCTGTGATATCAAGCGGATATTTCTTCAATCCTCTTAACAGTACGGAAAGTCCTGTTCCTCCGCCAATGATGACAATTTTTGGCTCGACGTTATCTGTCACGTTAACGATGTCTTCTTTCTATGTCTCTGTGCGTCACATGAGTTTTATAATCTTTTTTAAAGTGATTTGCTATATGCTCTGCCAGTGTAACTGAACGATGCTGACCGCCTGTACAGCCTATCGATATGACCAGCTGGCTTTTGCCTTCCCGCTTGTAGTTGGGCAGCATAAATGCCAGCAGATCAAGGATTTTTTCAAGAAATTTCTGTGTTTCGTTCCACTTCAGCACATAGGACGAAACTTCTTCCTCCAGGCCTGTTTTCGCCCTCATATGCTCAATATAATGCGGATTTGGCAGAAAGCGCACATCAAAAACAAGATCCGCATCAATCGGGATGCCGTATTTAAAACCGAACGACATCACATTTACTGTAAAGGTATGCTCCTGATTCTCAGCAAACTGCTTCAGAATTTTCTCCCTGAGCTCCCTCGGCTTCAGATCTGTTGTATCAAAAATAATCTGGGCTCTGCCCTTAAACTCTTCAAGCAGCTCGCGTTCAAGGCTGATACCCTCCAGCGGAAGCCCGGTTGAAGCAAGCGGATGGGAGCGCCTTGTTTCCTTGTATCTGGTGACAAGTGTCGAATCTTTTGCATCAAGAAAAAGAATTTGCGGCGTAATCCACGCTTTTTCCGCTATATCATCCAGTGCCTGAAAAAGTGAATCGAAGAACTCTCTTCCGCGCAGGTCCATACCAAGCGCAACCTTGTTCATTTTAGATCCTGAATCTTTCATCAGCTCCAGAAACTTTGGCAGAAGTGTCGGCGGGAGATTATCCACACAAAAAAATCCCAGATCTTCAAAGCTTTGTATAGCGACAGTTTTCCCCGCTCCAGACATTCCAGTGATAATCACCATCTGTGTTTCCTGAGACAGCTGATGAGTGTTTTCCTCTGTTTCCATGCAGGACAGCCTCCTCTCACATTGTTATTTTTAATTCGCCTTGCTATCTATCAATCATTGAGGATCCAAACGATAAGAAAGAAGTTCAAAGTCCGGTGTATATGTAAAGGTTCCAAAAATCATGCGTGATCCCTTCATAACGTAATCCAGGATATGATGATCACCGGGAGCCATCGGCAGACTTGGTATATCAGCAACCTCCTGCCACTCCAGTATCCCTTCCTCGCATTCCTCAACATTTTCGCCTTCATATTCTGAAGCAAAAAACGTAAACATCATCCATTCAGAGACAATTTCATTGCCTTCTTTAATAATAAAAGTGAAAAGCCCTTTTAACTCGGGATTTTTCAAATAAATGCCAGTCTCTTCGCGGTATTCTCTAATCACACTATCTTTTACGGACTCACCCTGCTCCATCTTTCCTCCAGGCGCAACCCACCAGCCTCTTCTCGGCTTCTGAAGCAGCAATGCTTTTGAATCTTTCAGCAGTACGCAATTTGTAATCCTCTGCATAACGTTCACCTCAAACCTCAAGAAATCTAATCTAGCTTCATTATACTATTTTACACATGCCCCCACAATGAACTACTCTGCCCATTGGAAAAGTTTCATTTTTCTTTTCCCTTTTCTAAGCATACGTTGCCCGAACTAAAAAGTTTCATATAAAGGCTCTAGTCACTAAATTTTAGGGAGAGGAGAAGCAGCTGAAATGTCCTTCACATGGGGGATGAAGGACAAAACTCAGTGAAAATGCAGCTGAAATGTCCTTCATAAGGGCGATGAAGGACAAAACTCAGTGAAAAAGCAGCTGAAATGTCCTTCATAAGGGTCATGAAGGACAAAACTCAGTGAAAATGCAGCTGAAATGTCCTTCATATGGGGGATGAAGGACAAAACTCAGTGAAAATGCAGCTGAAATGTCCTTCATAAGGGCGATGAAGGACAAAACTCAGTGAAAATGCAGCTGAAATGTCCTTCATAAGTGTGATGAAGGACAAAACCCAGCTAAAAAACAGCTGAAATGTCCTTCATAAGGGGGATGAAGGACAAAACTCAGTGAAAATGCAGCTGAAATGTCCTTCATAAGGGGGATGAAGGACAAAACTGAGAGGAAAAGCAGCTGAAATGTCCTTCATATGGGGGATGAAGGACAAAACTCAATGAAAATGCAGCTGAAATGTCCTTCATAAGGGGGATGAAGGACAAAACTGAGAGGAAAAGCAGCTGAAATGTCCTTCATATGGGGGATGAAGGACAAAACTCAATGAAAATGCAGCTGAAATGTCCTTCATAAGGGGGATGAAGGACAAAACTGAGAGGAAAAGCAGCTGAAATGTCCTTCATAAGGCCGATGAAGGACAAAACTCAGTGAAAAAGCAGCTGAAATGTCCTTCATAAGGCCGATGAAGGACAAAACTCAATTAAAATGCAGCTGAAATGTCTTTCATAAGGGGGATGAAGGACAAAACTCAGTGAAAAGACAGCTGAAATGTCCTTCATAAGGGCGATGAAGGACAAAACTCAGTGAAAATGCAGCTGAAATGTCCTTCATAAGGGTCATGAAGGACAAAACCCAGCTAAAAAACAGTAGAAATGTCCTTCATAAAGTTCATCAAGGACAAAACCAAAATGCTGAAGCTAAACTTGCACGTACTAACCAATTATTGTCCTGCTGCCGGCGGAATGACGTGACAAACTACTACTCCTTTAGCTAAGGTACAATACTCCCCTTTAAAGCTTCATCAGGAAAAATTTCAGTTTGGGCAGATAGGCAAGTTTCCAAAACTCCCTTTCGGAAATAAGTTACCTGTATAGGCTGAAGGGGGTGAGAAATTGGGCAGACGTATTAAACATAACGAACGGGACGTTGAATCGCTGGCGAGAATGATGCTGGCTGAGGCGATCGGCGAAGGCCCCTTGGGAATGACGATGGTAGGAACCGTGATTGCAAACCGTGTGGAAGCTGACTGTGCACCTGACTTTGAGAATTTGCGCACCATTAACCATGCCATTTATCAAGTGATACCAGGTACCGGAATTCCCCACTTTGAGCCTGTCTTAAACGGATCACTGTACACACAGCGTCCCGATGAAGAAGATCTCCAGAGGGCCAGAGACCTGCTGAACGGCTACAGAGAACCCAGATCAAGAACCAGCCTGTGGTTTTTTAACCCAAGTCCCGGGCGGTCATATCGAGAACCCTGCTCCCCTACGATGCCAAGGTCTCCAATGACACAATTTGACTATGCACACAAAAATCATTGTTTTTATATAGGTGTTCCGGGCTATTGTCCCGAGTTTTATAGATCATAAATAAAAAGGAGCTGTTTATTTAATGACTTGTGGAGGATCACAATACTATCCCGGCTTTTACCCTGGTTCTGTTCTGCGACAAATGTCCGGGCAGCAGCACGGCGTCTCGCCGGCAGGCTTTCAAACTCAACAGCAAGGCAGCATGATGCCCTCTATGCAGCAAACACAGCAGCACAGCGGCTTTCCGACAACTATGCATTCAGGTCCATCATACTCCATGCCGGTGCTTCCGCTTGGAACGGGACAGCAATTTCCGCTGGGCGCAGTGGAAGAATCATTTATTGAAAATATTCTGCGCTTTAACAAAGGAAAAGTAGGTACATTCTATTTTACTTATCAAGGAAATTCAAGATGGAATGCGATGGTATACAAGGGCCGAGTGGAAACCGCAGGCCGTGACCATATCATTATCAGCGACCCTGCCAGCGGAAAACGCTACCTGCTCATGATGGCAAATCTCGACTGGGTTGAATTTGAGGATCGAATCAACTACCCTCAAGCACAGATTACTCCGGCTATGCAGGCGAGCCTCGAAACGACAGATTAATGTGTGAAAAGATTTTTAATAACCTCCTTTAACAAAAGGGGGTTATTCCTTATGGGGAAAATGATAAAAAAAAGGAGCACGGAAAAGGGCATCCATGCTCTAAAATCGTCTATTAATAAAAGGGGGTCAATTACTACCCTTATCATACAATATAATTGTTTCATCCGTGTTACAGCTGGGTTAAAACAGAGTTACGATTCTGTTTACATTGCTTCCTTTTCTTTTTGTTCCTCCAGCAGCTCTTCAATATAATGCTGTGCAGCTTGTGCAGCAATGCTTCCGTCACCTGTGGCTGTTACAATCTGGCGCAGGGATTTTTCGCGAATATCACCGGCTGCAAAGATGCCCGGCACTCTTGTTTCCATACGCTCGTTTGTCTCAATATATCCACTTTCATTTGTAATGCCGAGATTTTCAAATGGTTTGGAAAGCGGAACAAGACCGATATAGATAAACACACCGTCCGTGCTGCGCACTTTTTCTTCTCCCGTCACAGTATCAACAAGCGTTACGCTGCCAACTTTCCCATTTTCCTCGTGAATGTCTTTAACAGTATGATTCCAGATAAAATCAATCTTATCGTTGTCAAAAGCGCGATCCTGCAGAATTTTTTGAGCGCGAAGCTCATCTCTGCGGTGGACAATTGTCACCTTTGAAGCAAAACGGGTCAGGTAAACCCCTTCTTCCACTGCAGAGTCGCCCCCGCCAATAACAAGAAGCTCGCGGTTTTTAAAGAATGCACCATCACAAACAGCACAGTAAGAAACGCCGCGCCCGCCGAGTTCTTTTTCTCCAGGAACGTTCAGCTTTTTGTACTCTGCTCCTGTAGAAAGAATGACCGCCCGCGCTTTGTACGTTTTCGTGCCTGCCGAGACAGTTTTGTACTCTTTGCCGTCTATAATTTCCTTAATGTCGCCATAAGCATATTCAGCACCGAATTTTTTAGCATGCTCAAACATTTTTGTCGAAAGCTCAGGTCCTAAAATATGCTCATACCCCGGGTAATTTTCAACGTCCTCCGTGTTGGCCATCTGTCCGCCTGGAATTCCGCGCTCAATCATCAGCGTTGAAAGGTTTGCCCTTGACGTATAGACAGCAGCAGTAAGCCCCGCTGGACCTGCACCTGCGATAATTACATCATAAATTTTATCCTCTGCCATGAATATCACTCCTTATCAATTGCATCAACATGCACATCTCTATCTACTATCCTGCCCTACAAACATCCTATAAAATAAATAGAGATTCTGCTAATATTTTGCTCATTGATCATATTCTTCGGCTAATTTCTGATATTTAGCCAGCGTTGCAGAAGAAATACCGAATTTCTCCGCAATGGACAGCTTGGTTGCCTTCCTGCCTTGTGCTGTTTCATACAAGTAGTAAGCAGCAGCGCTCCATGCTGTATAGTTTTTTAGTGAGTGGCTGTTTTCAGCAGCTGACAGCAGAATTCTGAACAGTTTGATATACGCAGCGCTTTCCTTCACACTTTTATTCACAAACAGACGGGCTGCAAAGTAAATAAAAGCTGCCTCCTCAGTCCCCTGTTCCTGTTTTTGCTGAAGAACATAATCTATAAAAGCACGTTCAATCGAAGTTTTCGGCCTTTCAGCTTCCTGATAGGAAAGAACATCCTCTTTTCTGCCCGTTTCAGCAGCAAGAAAAATCGCAGCAAATCTTTCCTCCAGCAGCATTGCCGGGGAACCCTTGCCCTTCACTTCCTTCCACGGCTGAGTTTCTGCCTTGGAAGGATTAATTTCAACCACACGCTGCCAGGCATAGTCGGCAGTGTTCTGATTTCCTGTATAATAAGCAGCTGAAGCGAGCCAGTAGTAAAACGTATCATCTCCATCAAAGCCCTGACGCTGCAGAGAGCGCAGCCAGCGGTAGGCGAGTGCATACTGTCCTACAAGCGCAAAGGTCGCTCCAAGCTTATAGCGGTGCTCAATCAAAATCGGGTAGATGCTGCCAAGCCGCTTCGACAGCTCCAGCACCTTATTGTCCTGCCGTTCATAATAATAAAAAACGAGCAGATTGCAAAGCGCGTGAAGATTTCCAGGACTTTTGGTCAGAACTGTATCAAGATACTTCTTGGCGGCCTTCACGTTTCCCTTATAAAAGTGCGCCAACGAGAGGTTGTTATAAGCTGACCAGAATTCAGGGAAGTCCCGGACAATTTCCTCAAGCAGTTCAATGGCTTCCTCAAAATTCCCGTTCTCAAGAAGAGACTTTGCAGCGTCCTGCTTCAGAATCAATTCATCTGAACCTCCGCCCATATCCTCTTCAATTCCCTCAATTGAAAGAAGGTCCAGAAGATCTTCATTTTCTTCGAGAAAGTCACCATCCGGCTCTTTATCTGAATACATCATCGCGCATTTATAGGCTTCATGAAAAAGACCCAGATGTGCAAAGTTATTGGCCATAAAATAATGGCATTCACTCATCTCCGGATCTGCTGTTTCAATAATCACTGCATATATGTCATTTGACTCTTTGTATTGACCAAGTTCAGACAGGATCATAGCAAGCTGAGACAATATTTCCGGATCGTTTGGCTCTAAATCAGCTGCACGCTGCATCCATTTGCCGGCTCTCTCCAGGTTTTTCTCATGATATGCTTTTAGTCCTTTTTTGTAAAAATATTGTCCGTCTTGGAAGAATGGGACAACCTCTGCTTTTCGCTTCCGTTCTGTCATTTGTTTTCCCACGTCTATCCTCCATTTCATACATTTCACCAAACGTAAGTATACCACAAAATAATTCGTCTTCAACAGTGAATATTTAGAATGAAGCCTTTGTACCGCCGGTTGTCAACGAATTCTCATGCAGGGTGGGAATGGAGACAGCACGTGAGCACTTCAGGAAAAATACCACCTTCTCATTTCACAGAAGGTCACTGCAAAAAAAGAAGGCCGCACAGCGGCCGGTTTAGCTATTTAGCCTGATGGCGTTCTTCCAGCTTTTTGAGCACCTCATCCAGTGACAGTTCCTGTTCCCTGAGCAGCACCAGCAGATGATAAATCAAATCGGCCGCTTCCCACGAAAGCTCCTCACTGTCTCTGTTTTTTGCTGCAATAATGACCTCTGATGCTTCTTCTCCCACTTTTTTCAGGATTTTATCTACACCTTCATTAAACAGATAGGTTGTATAAGCTCCTTCAGGGCGTTCAGCATGACGTTCAGCAATGATGCGCTCCAGGGAAGAAAGAATATCAAAGCGGCCGCTCTTTTTTTCCAAATCAGATTGAAAGCTTCCGGAAAAGCAGCTGTAAGCTCCTGTATGGCATGCCGGCCCGCTAGGCTTGACGAGCAGAAGAATTGCGTCCTGATCGCAGTCATAGCGAAGCTCCGTCACTTCCTGGGTGTTGCCGGAGGTTGCCCCTTTATGCCAAAGCTCCTGCCTGGATCTGCTGAAGAACCATGTTTCATTAGTATCCAGGGTTTTTTGCAGTGATTCTTTGTTCATGTACGCTAAAGTTAATACTTCCTTGCTGACTGAGTCCTGTACAATCGCAGGTACGAGGCCCTTGCTGTCAAACTGAATTTCATCAATATTCATCGAACTCTCACTCCCTGCTCCCGTAGGAATCTTTTTACTTCAGCCACTGATGTTTCCTTGTAATGAAAAATCGATGCCGCAAGCGCTGCATCAGCTTTCCCTTTTTGAAAAGCATCCAGAAAATGCTGTGAATTCCCGGCTCCTCCCGAGGCAATGACCGGCACAGATACCGCCTCGCTGACAGCACAGTTCAGCTCATTGTCAAATCCTGCCTTGCTTCCGTCACCGTCCATGCTTGTGAGCAGAATTTCGCCTGCACCGCGCGCAACAGCTTCCTTCGCCCAGTCCGTAACCTCCCATGATGTAGGTTTCCTGCCTCCGTGGGTATACACCCTCCAGCTTCCGAGTTCATCGTCATACTTGGCGTCAATCGCTGTAACGATACACTGTGTTCCAAAAAAGCCCGCGCCTTCTGTAATCAGCTCGGGACGGAGAACAGCAGCAGTATTCACAGACACTTTGTCCGCACCAGCTCTTAAAATTTTCTTCATATCATCCAGCGTGTTAATGCCGCCGCCCACCGTAAATGGAATGGCAAGCGCTGCAGCAACTTCTGATACAACATCCACCATCGTTTTCCGTCCTTCATGAGATGCAGAGATATCAAGAAAAACGAGCTCGTCCGCTCCTTCACTGTCATAAAAAGCCGCCAGCTCCACAGGATCTCCGGCATCCCGGAGACCAAGAAACTGAACTCCTTTTACAACTCTGCCATCCTTCACATCAAGGCAGGGAATAATTCTTTTCGTAATCATAGAGAATACACCTCTTTGAAGGCATTCTCTAAAGTAAACTGTCCTGTATAAAGGGCTTTTCCTACAATGCTGCCTGCAATTCCATGTTGTTTTTTCAGGGATAGAAGATCTTCTATCGAGCTGACGCCTCCTGACGCAATGATTTCCTTGCCGGTCGCCTCTGCAAGTTCCGCAGTTGCCCTTACATTTGGCCCGGACAGCATACCGTCAGTTGAGATATCTGTAAAAATGAACACTTCAGCTCCCTCTCCCGCCAGTTCTCTGCCAAGATCAACCGCTCTTACTTTCGACGTTTGCAGCCAGCCTTCTGTTGAAACATATCCATTCTTCGCATCCAGCCCAATGGCAATTTTGTTTCCGTACGTCCTCAGCATTTTTTTCACAAACTCTGGCTGTGAGATGGCTGAGCTCCCGAGAATCACCCTGTCCACCCCGCCTTCCAGGTAAGCCGCAACTTCCTCTTCCGTCCGAATGCCGCCGCCCACCTGTACGGAAGATGAGAGCTCTGAAGCTGTTTTTAAGACATGCTGATGGTTCACAATTCTTCCTTCTTTTGCACCGTCAAGATCCACCATGTGAATCCAGCTTGCACCCGCTTGGGCAAACGACTGTGCCATCTCAAAAGGAGAGTCTCCGTAAATTGTTTCCCGGCTGTAATCGCCCTGCATGAGCCTGACGCATTTTCCGCCTCTGATATCAATTGCAGGATAAATAGTAAAGTCGCCCATTAGCTGTTCACCTTTCCAGTCACATAGTTTGTATAATTTTTCAGAATCCTCATGCCGAGGCTGCTGCTTTTTTCAGGATGAAATTGTGTGCCGAACACATTTTTCTTTCCGACAACAGCAGGAACTGAAACTCCGTAGTCCGCACTTGCAAAAACAGCGTCTCTCTCTGTTTCGTCAACAAAATAAGAGTGGACAAAATATGCGTAAGGATCTGCACTCTCATCAAGAAGAAAGCTGCTATTGACGAAGTTCAGGGAATTCCAGCCCATATGAGGCACCTTTAACGCCTCTCCCTGTTCAGTCTGATAAGGTATTTTTTTTACAGAGCCTTTCAAGAGACGAAGTCCCTCGGAGTAGCCATTTTCCTCGCTGTTTTCATAAAGAAGCTGCATGCCAAGGCATATTCCAAGCAATGGCTTACCCTGTTCTGCCCACTCCCTGATAAAATCTGCAAGTCCTGTTTCATCGAGAATCAGCATCGCATCTTTAAATGAACCTACTCCGGGAAGGAGCAGCCCGTCAGCTTTCATGAGTTCGTCACGTCTGGCCGAAAGAAAGTAGGGCACATCCAGGCGCTCCAATGCCTTAGAAACGCTGTACAAATTCCCCATTCCATAATCAATCACGCCGATCATTTACAGCATCCCTTTCGTAGACGGCACACCTTTAACGCGGGGATCTATTGAAGTCGCTTCATCAAGTGCGCGGCCAAGTGCCTTGAATACCGCTTCAATGATATGATGTGTGTTTGTTCCATAATGAACAATCACATGCAGATTCATCCTTGCTTCAAGAGCAAACTTCCACAAAAACTCATGAACAAGCTCTGTATCAAATGTACCTACCTTTTGGCTTGGGAATGCTGCAGAAATTTCCAAATGAGGCCTGTTGCTTAAATCCACAACAACCTGTGCCAAAGCATCATCCATCGGGACAAACGCATTTCCATAGCGTTTGATGCCGTACTTATCGCCGAGTGCTTCCTGAAGCGCCTGGCCGAGGCAAATGCCAATGTCCTCAGTAGTGTGGTGGTCGTCAATTTCAGTGTCGCCTTCCGCATTCAGCTGAAGGCCAAATTGCCCGTGCTTGGAAAAAAGGTCAAGCATATGAGACATAAACGGAACGGGCGTGGAAATGCTGCTCCCGCCTTCACCGTCCAAGTTGATTGATAGTGAAATATTGGTTTCATTTGTTTTTCTTTCAATGGATGCTTCTCTGCTCATGTTATTTTCCTCCTTCTTTCAAGCGCTCTTCAATTGCACGTGCATGTGCTTCCAGCCCTTCAAGCCTTGCAAAAGCCGCTATTTTCGCTCCGTTATTCTCCAATGCCTGGCGGCTGTATGAAATCACACTGGACTTTTTCATAAAATCATCAACTGTCAGCGGGCTTGAAAACCTCGCAGTCCCATTTGTCGGAAGAACATGGTTCGGTCCTGCAAAATAATCGCCTACAGGCTCTGAGCTGTAACGTCCAAGAAAAATAGCGCCGGCATGCTTAATAGCATCCAGCCAGCCCTCAGGATTGTCCGCAAGTATCTCCAAATGCTCGGGAGCCAGGACATTGACCACTTCAATGCACTTTTCAAACGTTTCGGCGACATAAATGTGCCCATGATTCTCGATGGATTTTTGCGCAATCTCCTTGCGAGGAAGAGTTTCCAGCTGCCGCAACACTTCATCCCGAACCTTTTCTGCCAGTTCAAGAGAAGGTGTCACGAGTATGCTTGAAGAATTGGCATCATGCTCAGCCTGAGAAAGAAGATCGGCAGCCGCTTCATTCGGAAAAGCTGTTTCATCAGCAAGCACAACGATTTCACTTGGCCCTGCAATCATGTCAATATCCACCGTTCCAAACACCTCGCGTTTGGCAAGAGCCACGTAAATATTGCCGGGTCCCATAATTTTATCTGTTTTTTTAATGGAGGCGGTGCCGTAAGCAAGAGCTGCTACTGCCTGAGCACCTCCCACTTTATAAATCTCGGTAATACCGAGTTCAGCTGCAGCTGCCAAAACACCGGCCGGAAGCTTTCCGTTTGAATCCGGCGGAGATACAATGACGATTCTCTCCACACCCGCTGTTTGTGCAGGTATGACATTCATTAACACAGAAGATGGATAAGCAGCAGTTCCGCCCGGAACATAAACCCCCACTGAATCAAGCGGTGTGACTTTCTGTCCGAGCATGGTACCGTCGGGGCGCTCATAGTACCAGGATTCACGCTTTTGCCTGCTGTGAAAATCTCTGATATTCTGTGCAGCTTCACGGATGGTCTCCAGCAGGTCCGGCTGCAGCAGTGAATACGCTTCCTCTATCTCTTCAGGTGAAACAAGCAGGCTGTCAAGAACAGCACCATCAAACTTTTCTGTCAGCTTCTTGAGTGCAGTATCCCCGTCTTTCCGGACTGCTTCAATAATGTTCCGGACTGCTTCCCGCTGCTCAGCCGTTCCGGAATCAATTGAACGCTGAAGCGACAGCAAATTCTCCTGTATTTTCGTTATTTTCATAAGTAATCACCTAGTTTCCTTCTATAATCGAGGACAGCCGGTTCACAAGGTCATCCAGCCGCTGATCTTTCATCCGGTAGCTTACAGGATTCACAATCAGCCTTGAAGTGATGTCGCAAATATGCTGAAACTCAGCCAGTCCATTTTCCTTCAATGTCTGTCCCGTCGAAACAATGTCAACGATACGGTCGGCAAGCCCAATCAGCGGGGCAAGCTCGATGCTGCCATTCAGCTTAATGATCTCCACCTGTTCCCCCTGCTCCCTGAAGTAGCTGGACGCAATATTGGGATATTTGGTGGCAACCTTTGGCGCAACTTCATTCATGCCCGTTCCCGGGAGCCCGGCAACCGCCAGATAGCAGGCGCTGATCTTAAGATCCAGCACCTCGTACACATCTCTTTCCTCTTCAAGCATCACATCTTTGCCTGCAATTCCCGCATCTGCCACGCCATGTTCTACATATGTTGTCACATCTGTCGGCTTCGCCAGGATAAAGCGCAGATTTTCTTCAGGTACTTCTAAAATAAGCTTTCTGGACTCATCAAACTCCTGCGGAAGCTTATAACCGGCCTTTCGCAGAAGATCCGCTGCCTCTTCAAATATCCGGCCTTTCGGCATCGCAATGGTTAAAGATTGATTGCTCATTCTTGATTATCCCTCCTGGAGCCAATAAAGTACGTTACATCAGAGAAGGTTTTTGAGAAAGCATCTACATCCTCCACCCCTGCCAGGTCCTGCAGAACCGTCAGCTTTCCTTCCTCTCTTAAAGAGATAGCATGCCGGATCGCTTCTGCTCTCCGTTCAGGACTGTAGATCACACAAAAACACTTTTCTGTTTCACTATTCTGCTTGCCGAGTGCTTCAAGAACTCTGTCGAGAATGAGGCCGAATCCGGTAGCGGGGGCAGGCGTTTGAAACTCTTGAAAAAGATTATCATATCTTCCGCCATTACCAATCGGATAGCCTACATCCGATGCATAAACCTCAAATAAAATACCGGTGTAATAACTCATGTGGCTCACAAGGTTAAAATCAAGCTTTACATAATCGGTCAGTCCGTAATCCTCAAGAATCTCCCACAGCCTGTGTATTTCTGCAACAGCTTCTTTACCTTCTCTAGTCGAAGTCATGCCGGCAGCTGCTTCCGCCGTTTCAATTCCGCCCCTGAGCTGAAGAAGACCAAGCAGACGCTGCTGATCAATCGAAGACAGAGGCAGTGACTTTACATGCTCTCTGTATCCCACATAATTTTTCTCATAAAGAAAACGCTTTGCTGTATCAGCACGCTCCTGATTTCCCAGCACCTCTTCAAACAGGGCATTTGCAAAGCGGATATGCCCAACCGCCACCTTAAAGGATTGCAGACCCGCTTCCTTTAAAGAAGTAATCATAAGCGCAATCGCTTCTGCATCCGCATTTGCCGTACCATCGCCAATCAGCTCAATGCCCACCTGTTCAAACTCAGCCGGCCTTCCACCCTCACGCTGCTGAGCCCGAAACACATTTGCTGCATAAGCAAGCCTGAGCGGATGCTTTCCATTATAAAGCCGTGAAGCTGCAATCCTTGCAATAGGCGCCGTCATGTCCGGACGAAGCACAAGCGTATGCCCTTGCTGATCCAGCAATTTAAAAAGCTGCTGATCCAAAATGGCTGACTGCACACCAACAGTTTCATAAAACTCCAACGTCGGAGTCTCCAAAAACTGATACCCCCACTTTCTAATCACCTCTGTTAACCCCGAGCGTGTCACTCTTTTCGTTTCATATAATGAAGGCAGAGTATCCCTCATACCGAGCGGTTTTTCAAACATAAACACGTGCTGCACCTCCGTAACGGACTGATTACAATTTTCAAAATCCTTTAGTTCGCTAATTTGTTACCATACTAACAAACTGCAGAAATAAAATCAAGTAGGCAAACTCCTATGTATGCGTTTCTCCTCTGTTATTTTCTTCGATATGATAGGGGCTATTACCTTTAAACAAATGTTTGATTAAGAGAGAAAACCTGTTGGGGGTAGCGGGGGTGCGTGGCTGGGACGGGGATGTGTGGTTGGGGTTGGGGGATTTGGGTTGCGGGGATTTGAGGATAGTGGGATGGAGAAAAGCTGGTGCTTTGTTATAGGGACTTAAAGATAGTAGTGCCACAGGAAGAGAATGTCTTTTATAAGGGCGATGAAGGACAAAATTGAGTGGAACAGCTAGGGGAATGTCCTTCATAAGGGCGATGAAGGACAAAATTGAGTGGAACAGCTTCGACAAAGTTGAGTGAAACAGCATCGGAAATGTCCTTCATAAGGGCGATGAAGGACAAAATTGAGTGAAACAGCTTTGGAAATGTCCTTCATAAGGTGGATGAAGGACAAAACTGAGTGAAACAGGTTCGGAAATGTCCTTCATAAGGCCGATGAAGGACAAAATTGAGTGGAACAGCATTGGAAATGTCCTTCATAAGGCCGATGAAGGACAAAATCGAGTGGAACAGCTTCGGAAATGTCCTTCATAAGGTCGATGAAGGACAAAGTTGAGTGAAACAGCTTCGGAAATGTCCTTCATAAGGTCGATGAAGGACAAAATTGAGTGAAACAGCATCGGAAATGTCCTTCATAAGGCCGATGAAGGACAAAATTGAGTGGAACAGCATCGGAAATGTCCTTCATAAGGTCGATGAAGGACAAAGTTGAGTGAAACAGCATCGGAAATGTCCTTCATAAGGCCGGTGAAGGACAAAATTGAGTGAAATAGCATCGGAAATGTCCTTCATAAGGGCGATGAAGGACAAAATTGAGTGGAACAGCTTCGGAAATGTCCTTCATAAGGTCGATGAAGGACAAAACTGAGTGAAACAGCATCGGAAATGTCCTTCATAAGGTCGATGAAGGACAAAATCGAGTGAAATAGCATCGGAAATGTCCTTCATAAGGTCGATGAAGGACAAAATCGAGTGGAACAGCATCGGAAATGTCCTTCATAAGGCCGATGAAGGACAAAATCGAGTGAAATAGCTTCGGAAATGTCCTTCATAAGGTCGATGAAGGACAAAACTGAGTGAAATAGCATCGGAAATGTCCTTCATAAGGCCGATGAAGGACAAAGTTGAGTGAAACAGCTTCGGAAATGTCCTTCATAAGGTCGATGAAGGACAAAATTGAGTGGAACAGCATCGGAAATGTCCTTCATAAGGCCGATGAAGGACAAAACTGAGTGAAACAGCTTCGGAAATGTCCTTCATAAGGTCGATGAAGGACAAAACTGAGTGAAATAGCTTCGGAAATGTCCTTCATAAGGCCGATGAAGGACAAAACTGAGTGAAACAGCTTCGGAAATGTCCTTCATAAGGTCGATGAAGGACAAAACTGAGTGAAATAGCATCCGAAATGTCCTTCATAAGGTCGATGAAGGACAAAATCGAGTGAAATAGCTTCTGAAATGTCCTTCATAAGGCCGATGAAGGACAAAATTGAGTGGAACAGCAAGCACAAGGCGCCCCACATCCCAACAAAGATAAAATAAGCGTAAGAATTCCGGTTAACTTCAAAATAAGCCGTTTGTTAGAGAAAATAAGGGAACGAATTCCGCTTAAGCTGCTGAAAACACGCCATTTTAAGGTTTTTTAGGTGCTTAGACGGAAATCCTCCGTTTATTTCAAACCATTTTCGTTGTTTTTTCCTAATAGGCGGAATTCTTCCGTTTATATTTGTATAATGGCTTTCACAAGGCGCTCTTCCACCAAGTATTTACACAATCTTATGGAATTGATGGCTTTGTTATAACATCTCAAAGATAGTAGAACAAAACAGACCTCTTTGTTATACTATCCGGCGTTTTTCCGAAGATCGTAGAACAAAACCCCCCGCTTTGTTATAGCATCTCAAAGATAGTAGAACAAAACACACCTCTTTGTTATACTATCCGGCGTTTTTCCGAAGATAGTATAACAAAACCCCCAACTTTGTTATAGCATCTCAAAGATAGTAGAACAAAACAGACCTCTTTGTTATACTATCTGGCGTTTTTCCAGAGATAGTATAACAAAACCCCTCACTTTGTTATAGCATCTCAAAGATACTAGAACAAACCCCGCCTTCATCGCATTTCCCCTAACACCACACCCACACCCCCGCCCCCTTCTAACCAAAAAAAGAGAGAATCTCAAAGAGATCCTCCCCCAGCAAGCCGCCGGAACACCGGCAGCTATTTCGTTCTTTCTTCCATTTCTTCCTTTGTGTAAATCACCCTCATGGGGTTTCCTCCGACAAATGCACCTGCCGGGACATCTTTGTTGACAAGGGTCGCAGCGGATACGATGGCCCCGTCGCCAATGATCACCCCTGGCAGGATGGTGGTGTTGGCGCCGATCAGCACCCTGCTTCCGATTTCCACGTCTCCAAGCCGGTACTCTTCAATGAGGTACTCGTGGGCCAGAATGGTGGTGTTATAGCCAATCACTGAATTGTCACCGACTTTGATTTTTTCAGGAAACATGATGTCAGGCATGACCATCAGGGCAAAGGATGCCTGATGGCCCACTTTCATCCCGAGAAACGTTTTGTACATCCAGTTTTTCAGGCCCAGAAACGGCGTGTATCTTGCCAGCTGGATAATGATAAAGTTTTTGACCACTTTCCAAAATGGCACAGTTTGATAGATGTGCCACAGAGAGTTTGCACCGGTTACGGGGTGGGAGGTCGTTCTTCTCACAATTACTCCGCTCCAACTATTTCTAAGAGGTCGCTCATTTGATTCAGCATATAGTCCGGCTCGTATTTGCTTAGGTAGTCAATGCCCTTCACTGTCCAGGAAACGCCGGCTGTTTTCGTGCCCGCACTTTTGCCGGATTGGATATCATGGTGATTGTCTCCAACCATGATGCTTTCTTCCGGGGAAGAATTCAGTTTGCTGAGAGCGAGCTGAACCGGTTCAGGATGGGGCTTTGCATTTTTCACATCGTCAAGGGTCACCACAACATCAAAGAACTGATCCAGCTTTGTCAGCTTCAGGCCCATATTGACGGTGGTCCTGATTTTTGTTGTGACGATTCCCAGTTTATAGCCTTTTTCACGTAGCGCTGAGATTGTTTCAAATACTGTTTCGTATTCAGTCACAAGCAGGTCATGCTGTTCATGATTGAATTTGCGGTAAGCTTTTACCATTTCTTCCGCACGGTCCTGATCGATGGCCAAAAAGGTATCCAGAAGAGGCGGGCCGATAAACGGAAGCACATCCATTCTCTCGTACGTATCCGGATAGTAATCATTCAATGTGCTCAGGAAAGATTCGATAATAAGATCATTTGTATTAATCAGTGTTCCATCGAGGTCAAATAGGATAGTATTAATTTTCATAAGTTGCTTTTGCTTCCCTTCTCGTTGAATGTTCTGCCCGTTTCCACACGAGCCCTACAACAATAGTCAGTACAATGGCTACTACAACCCGGATTAACAGCAGCGGCAGCACCGGAATGCCAAGCGGGATAAAGATTAACGTATCTTCCACCACGGCATGGCACGAGACGAGAAAAATAAATGCCAGCGTCAGATCTCTGTAGCTGACCCCGTCTTCTTTTACAGCTTGAATCATGACTCCGGCTCCATATGCCAAACCGATTGTTAAACCGGCTACCAGCGTCAATGAGGTATTTTCTTTCATTCCCAGCATCCTGGTGAAGGGGGCAAGCCATCTTGAAAAAACCTTCAGAAGGCCCCTATCCTTCATCAGCTGAATCAAAATCATCAGCGGAATGACAATTGCCGCAAGCTGCACGATCCCAAGTCCTGCTTTCATGACAGCATCAGCAATGATGGCAAGCCATCCTTCAGGAGCTGCTCCGGTGGAAGCAACCAGGCCATAGTGCGCCTGCTCCTGCCCGCCCTGCCATATCAGATTGATGGCAAAAGCGGATGAAAAAGCAAGCCCAAGCCTGACGGCCAGAATAATCCAGATTTTTATGCCGACTTTTGCGGCAACTGTCGATTCAATGATAAGATTGTGCGAAAAAGAGAGCATGACTGCGAGAATAAATACCTCTTTTACACTAAGATCCATCGTCAATATAGCGCCTATTCCTGCATACAGGTTGAGCAGGTTCCCTAGTACAAGCGGAATGGCCGCCTCTCCCGGAAGACCGAAAATGCCCATTACCGGAGTGATCAGAAAGATAATCCAGTCAATCAACGGAGTATGCTGCAGCAAGGAGACGGCAAGTGTTACAGGAAAAATGACCTTTCCAAGTGTCCAGGTCGTTTGCAGCCCTTTTTGAAAGCCGCTTACTATGCTTGCATTCAAGAACCCTTCCCCCTTACTCCCCTTTTTCCAAATAGCGTACCTGCGAATAGCCCTTCACTCTTCGATAAATGAGCACTGCAACAGCCGCAACGATCAGGACAATTGAAATCACCTGTGCTGTACGCAAGGTTTCTGTTATCATCAAACTGTCTGTTCTGAGGCCTTCAATAAAGAAGCGGCCCACAGAATACCAGATAATATAAGTTAGGAACAGCTCGCCGCGGCGGAAATTTGCTCTTCTTAGGAGCATCAGCACTGCAAAGCCTGCCAGATTCCATAGCGATTCATAAAGAAACGTCGGATGATAGTACACACCGTTGATGAACATCTGGTTGACGATGAATTCCGGGAGATACAGTCCTTCCAGAAACTCGCGTGTAACAGGACCGCCATGTGCTTCCTGGTTAATAAAGTTGCCCCAGCGGCCTATCGCCTGGCCGAGTATAATGCTCGGGGCTGCAATATCTGCCAGCTTCCAAAAACTGATTTTCTTTATCCTGGCAAAGACTGCACCTGTAATGAATGCACCCAAAAGGCCGCCGTGAATGGCTAAACCGCCTTGCCAGATCATTGGAATCTGCTCAGGATTCTGGGAGTAATAATCCCACTCAAAAATCACGTAGTAAGCTCTTGCAGACAGAATGGCAATCGGAATAGCAAACAGGACTAAATCAACAAATGTGTCCTTATGAAGCCCTCGTCTTTCGCTTTCCCGGACAGCAAGCAGCAATCCAAGAAGAGCTCCCAGGCCGATGATCACACCGTACCAATGAATCTGGAGCACTCCCAAATCAAGCGCTATCGGGTTAATAGGCTGAAAAGCATTTTCCACTTCAGTTTCCCCCTATGTACTCCTTCATTTCTCTTTTTCTTTTTCTTCATTGCTGACAATCACGTTAGCCAGCTTGTTCGTGAACTGCTCGGCTGCATTCACACCCATGCGTTTCAGCCTGAAATTCATCGCTGCAACTTCAATGATAACAGCCAGATTTCGCCCAGGTCTTACAGGGACTGTCAGCTTTGTCAGGTCTGTATCAATAATTTTCATTTTTTCTTCTTCAAGGCCGACTCTGTCATACTGCTTTTTCGGATCCCACAGTTCCAAATCGATAACGAGCGTAATCCGCTTATTGCTGCGCACAGCTCCGGCACCGAAAAGCGTCATCACATTGATGATGCCAAGCCCCCTAATTTCAAGAAGATGCTCAATCAATTCAGGAGAGTTGCCGATTAACGTATCCTGATCCTCCTGACGGATTTCCACGCAGTCATCCGCTACAAGGCGGTGTCCGCGTTTGACAAGCTCAAGCGCCGTTTCACTTTTACCAACTCCGCTCTTTCCTATGATTAGAACGCCTACACCATATATATCAACAAGCACACCATGTACAGCTGTTGTCGGTGCCAGCTTGCCTTCAAGAAAATTTGTCAAATGGCTTGAAAGCCGCGTTGTTTTCAGCTGTGACTTGAGAACCGGAACTCCTGCTTTTTCGGACTCTTCCAGGAGCTCGTGAGGAACATCCATGTCTCTGGAGATGATAATTGCCGGCGTTACCTCTGTACATAGTGACGCCATACGTTCTGATTTTTCTGCATCTGAAAGCTGATTAAAATAAGAAATCTCTGTTTTTCCAAGCAGCTGCACACGCTCTTGCGGATAATATCTGAAATAACCTGTCATCTCGATGCCGGGACGTGAAATATCACTGGTCGTGATGGGACGGTTAATTCCCTCTTCACCGCTGATCAGGTCAAACTGGAAATTTTCTAACAAATCTTTCGTACGTACTTTTGGCAAAAGAAATTCCTCCTTCATGTAGATCCTGCTTTTGACAACCCTTTTTCCATTTTAGCACTTTTCTCTGCGAATCTAAAACTACAAAAAATACTGCTGTTATTTCTCTGTGCGGAAAGTGCAGGGATTTCAGAAAAGTGTTTCTCCAGAAATAAGAAAAGGAGACCCAAACAAATTGCCGGGATCTCCTGCTCTTCTTCAGTTATAAGATTCTGTAAAGTACCGGCGCCCGAGCTCCGCAAACGAGTTTCTCTCTTCTGGAAGATGTGCATATGTCACAGCGGTCTCCGCCAAATTTTCATAATCTGTGAACACAATCCCCGGCCATTCCTGCTCTTCATCGCGGCAGCTGTGCTCTGATATCACAAATTTTCCATTGGCAATATACTGGGCAATTCTTGCTGTTTCCAGAGGGGACTCCACTTCGGTAGAATCTAGGTAATGAATATTTAATAAAATTTTTGACCTGAGAATATATTCATCTTTTGCCGGCCCCCAAATGCCATTGATAAATACAATCTTCAAGTCCGGAGCTAATTCTTTCAGCTGCTGTTCTAGTAAATTTCTACGTTGATTTGGCGCGCCGATAAATAAGATGTCTATGTCTTCAATAACAGGCTGCCTTAAAATCTCCCTGTTTATTAGCAGGTTGGGCGAATAGCCGATTTTCATATGAAGATGGTTTTTGCCAAGACCTCTCCTCTTCAGCCATTCAATATTATGGGCGCTGTAATCCCAGATTTCTTTGTCTTTTATCATATCCAGAAAAACAGGATGATCTGACGAACAGCCGTCATACAGAATTTCCAGATTGTATATAATAGAATTCTCTGGAATGCTGACAGGAATGCTGTGGGATAGGAACGCTCCAAACACAACCGTTTTTTCCGCTGAAGGAATGATGCTTTCAGACAGAATCACATTGCTGCCCTCTCTTTCCAGCTTCCATTTCAGCCCCTTCGCTGCATCAGCCAAATGCTTGTAGGTTTGTGGCCAAATGAACAGACAATAATCAAAGTGCTGTTGAAAATAGGCGTTAAATGCCGCGACATTTCTTTTATAAATTTCATTTTCCGGTTGAAGCTTTCTATGTTTCTCTGCTATCTTCCTGCCCAGCCCGAACAATCCTGCATAATAGGCAGAGACACATAGCTTTATCTCTACAGCTGTACGCTCATGCTGGCTGAGATCCATTTGCAGAAGAAGGGACGCAAGCATGGCAGCCTTTACATGGTCTCTGTCATAATAGTAATCAAGGGCTGCAAGCAGCTCATGGGCCGTATTGCCGTACACCGCTTTTCCCGACTCAACAGTGTGTCGTATCAAATCCATAGTTGTCTCCTTTTCAGTTAGATTGTAAAAGTTACTTCCTACACACTTATATTCGGATTAGCATTACTTCGCTACTTTGCGCTACTCCGCAGATGCCTCTTTTCTATAACTTAAAGGAATACACCTACAAAAGGAGGAGAAACATGAGAATTGCGATTGATGCAGGCCACGGCCCCATGACCCGCGGCAAACAAACAGTAGACGGAATGAAGGAATATAGTTTTAATTCTGCAGCTGCAGAAGAACTTTCCAGACTGCTCCAGCAATATCACAACGTGCAAACACTTTTTACCCACCATCACAGCATGGACGTTCCGCTTGCCGAACGGGCAGCTGCCGCAAACAGGTGGAAAGCTGATTTGCTGATATCCATCCATGCCAATGCCCATGGAAATGGTGAGGCATGGAATTCAGCGAACGGCATTGAAACCTTTGTTCATACATCACGTCCTCCAGCAGCTGTGGAAGCTGCGAAATCTATCCAAAAACAGCTTATTTTCATCACCAATAGAAGAGACAGAGGCGTCAAAGCAGCTGACTACTTTCTCCTTCGCAAAACAGCGATGACAGCCATTCTTTGTGAATGCGGATTTATGACAAACAAGACGGAGGCAGCTCTTCTCCGGACACATTCATACAGGCAAGATTGCGCGAGGGCAATCTGCACCGGAATTGCAGAATGCTATGGATTAAAGCCGAAAAACCTGTCTAGTTGCTAGACAGGTTTTCAAACGGTATCTGAAGATGCTCTTTATAGCCTGAGGAGAGATAAGGAGAATAAGTTTTAATGCTGATCAGCTTCTGAACAGGATCAAATGTCAGCAGCCTCATGTATCCCTTTCCTCCCCGTGGGAAGGCCTGAAAGTTGGACAGCAGCTGATAAACCTTCCTGCCCTCCACATCCGTAACCAGCTCGCGGTTTCCATAATAATGGCCAGAGAGAACAAGCTTTACATTTTCATTTTTTTTGACGACTTTTTGAAACAGTTTTTCTCCGTCTTTGCTTCTTCTGCCGGAAATGCTGACATAATCATGAAAAGCAAGAATGGCATATGCCTCACGGTGCGATTTTAATATGTCGTTCATCCACTTTATGCTGTTCTTCGTCGGCTTCCACCCCATATGAACAATCAGGAATTGGGTATCCCCCGCCTCCAAAAGATCATAATGGCCATAATTGTTTTGGTAGCTGCCACCGTAGGACGCTTGTGAATTGAAACGGTGTTCACCGAAATAATAATAGTAGGACTGATATTTCTCTTGCTGCTGCTCCAAATCATGATTTCCCGGCAGTACTCCATAGGGAATTTGTTCAGCATCCAGCATCCTCAACAACAAATGCGCCCTTTCCCATTGTAGGGGGTCAGTCGCATTGTGAACAAGATCTCCTGTATGCAGAACATAGCGGATGTCTTCACTTTCCCGGTTGTTCACAATCCAGGACAGCTGTTTTTGCAGAATTTCAGGGTACTTTTTGGCGTAATACTGAGTGTCCGTCATCCAGACAAATGTGAACGGTTTTTGATTATAAGCGTTTGAAGAGGAAGGAAAAGAACATAGCAGCAAGATCGCTTCCAGGCATAACAGCCACTTAACGTATTTCATACACATCACCTTGCCCTTAGCTTGTCCACAGAAGAAAGAAGTATGAAATCAGGGGAAAAACCTTTTTATTGCTTCATCCAGGAGTTGGTGGCAAAATAGGATAAACATCATTTGAGGGGGAAAAGAAATGGAAAAAAATCAAGAAGAGCTGGCAACGTTTGCCGGGGGCTGCTTTTGGTGCATGGTGAAACCTTTTGATGAACTTCCCGGCATTAAAGGAATTGTTTCCGGCTATTCAGGCGGCCATACAGAACACCCAACATATGAGCAGGTAAAAACGGGTAGCACAGGACATTATGAAGTTGTTAGAATCACATATGATCCTGAAGTATTTCCTTATCAGCAGCTGCTGGATTTGTACTGGCCCCAAATTGATCCGACAGATGACGAAGGGCAGTTTTTCGACCGCGGCAGCCAATATAAAGCAGCCATCTTTTATCATACTGAAGAACAAAAGGCGCTTGCCGAAAAATCCAAATCAGAGCTGGAGCAAAGCGGTCGTTTTCAAAAACCGATTGTAACTGAAATTCTTCCTGCAGCCCCGTTTTATCCTGCAGAAGAGTATCACCAGGACTTTTACAAAAAAAATCCTGAGAAATATAAGCAGGAGCGCGTTGAATCAGGCAGGGAAGAGTTTATCACCAACAACTGGAAATAAAACTTGTCACAATCCCGGAGTAGCAGCCGGGATTTTTTTGCTGCCTTTGAAACAGTTAGCAATTCTCCCCACCAGCTAAAAACCATCCCCCTCACACTCAGCAAACAGCCCTTTTTGCTCTCCCTGTATAGTGACAAACAATTCTGTCAAAGATGGTAACATTCTCTATGTTAGGGTGGTTACGTATGTATTTGTTGTTAGTCATTGTTGTCTGGATTCTGTTTGCCTATAAATTCATTGACTGGAGGCAGTGGCACAAGCAATATCCGACAATTCTATTTTTTGTGGTGATCAACTTTGTTTATAACCATTTGTATTTTAACCATACACTGTGGGCTTTTCGAGGCATTACTGCTGAATGGCTGAATCATTCAATTATTAACCTTGCATTTTCCTTCTTTATTTGTCCGATGGCACTCATTATCTATTTGCAGCGTTATCCTTTTCATGCTGCTAGAAGAGCAAGGATCATTTATTTTTCCGTATGGGTAGCTTTTTTCACTGTCATTCAGGCACTGTTCGCCCATAAAGGAATGTATGTGTATGACAATGGATGGAACAGCTGGCATAACATTTGGCTGAATATAATCCTGTTCAGTATTTTGAGAATTCATTATAGATATCCTGTAGCTGCTTTAATTTTATCAGCTCCGATTGCTCTCATTTTCTATTTATTATTTCCGGTTCCACTGGAAACATTAAAGTAGTGAGGTGACACAATGCACATAGAAAATGTTTTGCCGGTACCGCTGTTTCTGTTTCTGCTGTTTAGCACATACATTATCATGTCTGTCTACCTTGCCAGAACAGGGGGAACAGAAAGATAGAGAGCTGCAGAGGAATCTGCGGCTTTTTCTATTGGCTTTTTATAGAAAATCTTTTTCAACAAATAAAAAAGCCCCCTTGTCAGAGAGCTTTCCTACGGTCTTCTTCTATTTTGAAGCGGTTCAACCACCGCTTTTTGGATCAGGAGATGCAGCACTGCAATAAAAATCGCTGCCAAAACAGCAGTGCCAAACCCATCGATACGAAATGAATCTCCCATCATTCCCTGTGTAATCATCAGGGTAATGGCATTGATGACAAAGAGAAACAATCCCAGAGTTAACACTGTAACCGGCAGGGTGAGCAGCACGAGCAGCGGCTTGACCAGCACATTCAGAATGCTCAGTATCACACTGGCAACAATGGCTGCTCCAATTCCGCTTAAATAAAAGGAATTGAAGTAGCCTGCCACTACAATGAGTATGACCGCATTGACCAGAATGCTAATGGCCCATCTTGCCATGATCAGAGCGTTCCTTCTGATTCATTTGGCATGAGGATAATTCCGGCAATATAAGCGATTCCTAATGGAAAAAAGCCTGTGAAAATAAATGCGACTGCGTATATCACCCTGAGCAGGGTGGCATCAAGGCCTGAATAGGCTGCCAGGCCTCCCAGAACTCCTGATAATTTTCTGTCATGTCTAGATCGGACTAAACGTTTCACTCAGCATCACCTCTTGTTATGTTTTATGGATATGGAACCTGTTTTAGTTTCTGCAAAAAGGTTGAGGGCCTGCTGTGCATCCCCTGTTCCTATTTTAAGTTCCTTTTGAAGATTTTCATTTTTCTCGGTGAGTATCTCAGCACCTTTTACAGAAGCTGAAAGATTTCCGAAATTAGATTTTAACTCGCCATTAATGGGAGTATGCTCAGGAAGATACACATCGATGCTTCCCGTTGTCGTTTTTGCCAGCAGGGTCGAACAGGACTGATTGAACAAATCAACCACTATGTTTCCGTTGAAGCTCTGCAAATCAAGCTTTTCGGGGCTGCCGTTCACATCAATAATCCCATTAATTGTTTCTGCTTCTATCTTTTTGCTTTGGTTATTGGCCAATTTGATTTGCCCATTGGCTGTTTCAAGACTTGCAGATCCTCCGCTCAGTGATTGAAACGAAATCATGCCATTAGCGGTCTTTGCTTTTAACTCTCTTGCAGTTACATGTTCCCCTCTGATTGGCCCGTTAAACAGTCTCACTTGGACGTCATTATAGTTTCTTTCAGGGATGTACAGAGTCACATTTGTCTTTAAGGTTTTTTTATCTGAAACAATGCTGAGTTTGTTAGCTTCAAGGTCAACTGCAAAGTTTTCCAAAAAGAAGGTTCTTGCCTCTTCTGAACTGTCTGTTCTGTAAACCTTCGCTTCACATTCAACTCGGATATCCTCTCCGCTGCCCGGCAGGATGTTAACACTTCCGTAGACAAATTGAAGATACAGGCTGTCCAAGCTTCCCCCATTGAACTGAAAGGTGTGGTTTACATCCTGTGACTGTCCGATCGGCAGATCCAGGTCCAGATCCAGTTCCTTTACTTTTTTAACAGCTCCGTCGATCAAATCGATCAGCTTGGCAGCAAATGTTGACTGCTTTTGATGAGACTGCTGTTCGCTCTTCTGGCTGCCGCTATTATCTTGAGACAGCACCTCAGTGGAAAGAGCAGAAATCATGCTCTCTTCTTTCGCAGCATAATCGTCTTCAAGCCTTTCAATCAGCGTAATGGCCTCTTCAGCAGTTATTTTACCCTGTTCTACTAACCTAAGTATTCTTTTTTTCTCCTCTTTCATTGCTTTCCAGCTCCTTTAAAATGTCAATTTTAAACAGTTTTTAACAGCTTAACTCCTTGAACAATATTCCACACGATGATCATTAGGTTCACTAGACCAAATAGGAAAAAACCGGCTACTGTTAACAAGAATAATTCTGTCCCTATGGACACGGCTGCTCCCAAAACGAAGATAAAACTGATTGAAGCAATGGCAACCGTGATAAGCGCCAGCAAGTGTGAGAGAAGCGACTTTCTTGCATGCATTTTTGTTTCTGCGTCATCGGCAACAAAATAGACGATAACCGGAAATATCAATGGCGCAAAAAAAACACTGAAATAGCAAAGGCAAGATAGCAGGCTCTTTGACTGCATGAGTATCAGCTCCTTAATAGTTACTACGAAAGAGGTACAGGAGAGGTTTCATTTATTTTTATATGCTCATCACAATCAACTATATGTAAAAACGGATCTACTTAGCATAGATCCGTTCCTCCAATGTTAACTTTTTACAACAGCTTCCTTCTCGCTGATCCTTCTTTTCATTCTTTCCCTGTCTCTTTCCAGAATAGGTTTGAGGTATTTTCCCGTATAGGAACCTTTCACCTTTACAACTTCTTCCGGAGTTCCGGATGCAATAACCGTTCCGCCTCCATCTCCTCCTTCAGGACCCATATCGATGATATAATCAGCTGCTTTTATCACATCCAGGTTATGCTCAATGACGAGTACAGTGTCGCCATTTTCTACAAGGCGCTGCAGCACCTTCAGCAGTCTGGCAATATCGTCGACGTGCAGGCCTGTTGTAGGCTCGTCAAGAATGTAAAGAGATCTTCCCGTGGAACGTCTGTGAAGTTCAGAAGCAAGCTTTACCCTCTGTGCTTCCCCTCCTGACAAAGTTGTTGCCGGCTGGCCAAGCGTAATATAGCCCAGTCCAACATCAAAGATCGTTTGCAGCTTGCGCTTGATTTTGGGAATATTTTCGAAAAAATCAACAGCGTTTTCCACCGTCATATCTAGAATGTCAGAAATGTTTTTTCCTTTATATTTCACTTCAAGGGTCTCCCTGTTATAGCGCTTGCCATGGCAGACTTCGCAGGGAACATACACATCTGGGAGAAAGTGCATTTCAATTTTGATAATGCCGTCTCCTCGGCAGGCTTCGCAGCGGCCGCCCTTTACATTAAAGCTGAACCGGCCCTTCTTGTAGCCGCGGACTTTTGCCTCGTTGGTGGTGGCAAATACATCACGGATATCATCAAAGACACCTGTATAGGTGGCAGGATTGGAACGCGGCGTACGGCCGATCGGCGACTGATCAATATCGATGACTTTATCAAGCTGTTCCGTCCCTTTGACTGCTTTATGGTCCCCAGGCTTCTGTTTGGATTTATGAAGCTTTTGCGCGAGAGACTTGTGAAGAATTTCATTGATCAGCGTACTTTTTCCGGAACCGGACACACCAGTTACTGAGATGAATGTTCCCAGCGGAAATTTCACATTCACATTGCGCAGATTGTTTTCTGACGCTCCCTTAATTTCTATATAACGGCCGTCAGGCTTTCTGCGCTCAGCCGGAAGCGGAATGAACCTTTTGCCCCCCAAATACTGCCCGGTCAATGAATTAGGATCATTCATCACTTCCTGAGGTGTACCTGCTGAAATCACCTGGCCTCCATGTATCCCTGCTCCAGGGCCGATATCAATCAGATAATCCGCTGCAATCATGGTATCTTCATCATGCTCAACAACAATCAGCGTATTGCCGATATCGCGCATGTTTTGCAGCGTGCCAATCAGCCTGTCGTTATCCCGCTGATGAAGTCCAATAGAAGGCTCATCGAGGATATAAAGGACACCTGTCAGCCTTGAACCAATCTGGGTGGCAAGGCGGATTCTCTGCGCCTCCCCGCCTGACAGCGTTCCGGCTGATCTGCTCAGCGTCAAATATTCCAGCCCCACATTGTTCAGGAAGCCGAGCCTCTCAACAATTTCTTTAAAAATCAGATTGGCGATCTTCATTTCTTTTTCAGTAAGAGAAACAGTCGAAAAGAAATCATATGCTTCCTGCACAGAAAGAGCCGTAATATTGCCGATATGCTGATGATTAATCAGTACCGACAGGCTTTCCTTCTTCAGCCTGTGCCCCTTGCACGTCGGGCAGTCCTGCTGTGCCATATACTTTTCCATCTGCTCCCTGATGTAATCTGAGCTCGTTTCTTTAAATCTTCGTTCTACATTGCTGATAACACCTTCAAAATGTATATAATTTTCACGCACCTGGCCAAAATCATTTTCGTAGCGGAAATAAATTTTATCGTTTCCGCTGCCATAAAGAATTTTGTCTAACTGATGCTTGGGAATATCTTTAACAGGTGTGTCGAGATCGATGCCGTAATGATTGCTCACAGCCTCCAGCAGCTGCGGATAGTATTGGGAGCTTGTCGGTTCCCATGGTGCCACTGCATGCTGGCGCAGAGAAAGATCACTGTTTGGAATCAAGAGCTCCATGTCCACTTCCAGTTTTGAGCCGAGTCCGTCGCAGTCTGGACATGCGCCAAACGGGCTGTTAAAGGAAAACATCCTCGGTTCCAGCTCTCCTATTGAAAAACCGCAAAGAGGACAGGCATGATGCTCGCTGAACAGGAGCTCTTCTTCTCCGATCACATCAATGATGACCTTGCCCTCGCCAAGCTTGAGTGCTGCTTCAAGGGAATCCGCCAAACGGGCCTCAATGCCCTCTTTGATCACAATCCGGTCAATCACAACCTCAATGGAGTGCTTTTTATTTTTCTCAAGCGTAATATCGTCAGCAAGCTCCATCATCTCGCCGTTCACCCTGACGCGCACATATCCCTGCTTTTTAACATCTTCAAGCACTTTGACATGTGTACCCTTTCGTCCGGAAACAAGCGGCGAAAGAACCTGAAGCTTTGTGCGCTCTGGATACTCCAACACGCGGTCCACCATCTGCTCAATGGTTTGAGAGGAAATTTCAATACCGTGATTCGGGCAGACCGGACGGCCGACCCTGGCAAAAAGCAGCCTCAGGTAATCATAAATTTCCGTCACCGTTCCAACTGTTGAGCGCGGATTTCGGCTCGTTGTTTTCTGATCTATTGAAATAGCCGGAGAGAGCCCTTCTATCGCGTCCACATCCGGCTTGTCCATTTGCCCCAAAAACTGGCGGGCATACGCGGACAGGGATTCTACATACCTGCGCTGTCCCTCCGCATAGATGGTGTCAAAGGCAAGAGAAGATTTTCCTGAACCAGAAAGGCCGGTCAGTACGACCAGCTTATCCCTGGGAATCGTCACATCGATATTTTTCAGGTTATGCGCTCTTGCTCCTTTCACCACGATTTTATCCATAGCCATATATCGGTCATCCTTCCGCTTTCAGCTCTAATATCAAATCACGAAGCTCTGCTGCGCGTTCGAAGTTGAGCGCTTTTGCAGCTTCTTTCATTTCCGCTTCCATTTGCTCTATTACATTTTCTCTTTCCTTTTTGTTCATCTTTCCAAACTTAGGCGCTGCACCATACTCTTCTGTATCCTCTGCAGCTTTTGTTGCCCTGATAACGTCACGAATGTCTTTTCGAATCGTCTCCGGTGTAATGCCGTGCTTTTCATTATAAGCTTCCTGAATTTCGCGGCGGCGTTTTGTCTCGTTCATCGCAATGTTCATTGAATTTGTGATTTTGTCGGCATACATAATCACATGGCCTTTTTCATTTCTCGCGGCACGGCCGATCGTCTGGATCAGCGACCTTTCTGAACGGAGAAATCCTTCCTTGTCGGCATCGAGAATGGCAACAAGCGAGACTTCCGGAATGTCCAGTCCCTCTCTCAAAAGATTGATTCCAATCAAAACATTGACTTTCCCGAGCCTCAAGTCTCTGATAATCTCAATTCGTTCCAGCGTTTTAATCTCTGAATGAAGATATGTTACTTTAATGCCGATGTCTTTCAGATAATCCGTCAAATCCTCCGACATTTTCTTTGTCAGGGTTGTCACAAGCACACGTTCATTCCGCTCAACCCTCATATGAATTTCACCAATCAGGTCATCAATCTGTCCTTCAATCGGCCGGACATCAATCGTTGGATCAAGCAGCCCTGTCGGCCTGATGATCTGCTGAATCATTTCAGGAGTATGTTCCAGCTCAAAAGGACCAGGTGTCGCTGAAACGAAGATAATGTTACGAATATGCTTTTCAAATTCCTCGAACCTCAGCGGCCTGTTGTCCTTTGCGGACGGCAGCCTGAAACCATGATCAACAAGAACCTGCTTGCGGGCCTGGTCGCCGTTGAACATCCCTCTAATCTGAGGCAGAGTCACATGGGACTCGTCAATGACAATCAAAAAGTCTTCCGGGAAAAAGTCCAGGAGCGTATACGGCGTGGAACCCGGCGGCCTTAACGTTAACTGTCGCGAATAGTTTTCAATTCCTGAACAAAAGCCCATCTCTCTCATCATTTCAAGATCATAGCGGGTTCTTTGCTCAAGGCGCTGCGCTTCAAGCAGCTTTCCATTTTCGTGCAGTTCTTTCAATCGCTCTTCCAGTTCTTTTTCAATATTTTTAATGGCAATGGCCATCTTTTCTTCGCGCGTAACAAAGTGGGATGCAGGGTAAATGGCAACATGATTCCGTTCCCCCAGTATCTCGCCTGTCAGGGAATCAACCTCGCGGATGCGGTCAATCTCATCTCCGAAAAACTCAACCCGGATACAGTGCTGATCTCGGGACGCTGGAAAAATTTCCACAACATCTCCGCGTACCCGGAAGGTTCCGCGCCTGAAGTCAATATCATTCCGCTCATACTGCACATCAACAAGATTGCGTAGAAGCGCATTTCTCTCAATTTCCATTCCTGTCCGGAGGGAAATAACAAGCTCCTTATAATCCTCAGGAGAACCTAAACCATATATACAAGATACGCTGGCAATAATGATTACATCGTTCCGCTCAAACAGTGAAGACGTAGCGGAGTGGCGGAGCTTATCAATCTCATCATTGATGCTTGCGTCCTTTTCTATAAAAGTATCTGTCTGCGGCACATAGGCCTCAGGCTGATAATAATCGTAATAACTCACAAAATACTCAACTGCATTATTCGGAAAAAATTCCTTGAACTCACTGTACAGCTGTCCAGCAAGGGTTTTATTATGTGCAATGATCAAAGTCGGCTTGTTAACCTCTTTAATTACATTGGAAACTGTAAATGTCTTTCCCGTACCTGTTGCCCCCAGAAGTGTCTGATGCGTCTTCCCCTGCTTCAGGCCCTCTACAAGGTCCTTGATCGCAGCAGGCTGATCGCCCTGAGGGTTATACTTCGAGACTAACTCAAATCTATTTTCCAAAATCATAGCCTCCATTTCAATAGGAAGTATCTGTTATCTAGTTTACCATATAGAAGAGTAAAATCACCAAAAATACGAACTAAAGTTCGTTTGGAATTTTTCTGTTAAGTAGTTCCACCCCTTACAGCATGTATAGCTGCAGAGATGAATGCATCTCCCCTTAGTTTATCCATTCCTGCCTGATGAAAAACTTCTATATCAGGAGCAGCTGTGAAATTGAACCCAAAAAAAGCCTCCACGTGTGTGGGGCTTATCCATTGAGATGATCTGAAACTCTCTTGGCATAGAGAAATCCGGCAATCAGAGAAAGGACATCCAGCACGCCAATCAGCACAGTATCGGTATAGCCGGAATAAACCGATGCAGCCAAAAGTGCTGCTGTGAGCAAAGCACCGATGTACCGGCTGTATGTCACGCGCGTAAAAAACACCACCAGCAAAAATGGGAGAAATAGCGCAATGAGGGCTTTTACAATCATAAACAGGGCAGCTCCTAAAAAGTTTGTTGACTCTATTAATACAGCATAATGCGTGAAAAGTCGAGAGGCTGACTGCTGATAGAAACAGCAGAGGCAGGTTTTACCGGGGTTGTGAGCAAAAAAAGTGCCCCAAAAGGGATTAACCTTTTGAGGCAGCTGCTTTTTTATTTTTTCTGTTCGAAATACTTTCTTAAACCTTCCAGCATGCCCTTTGCGGCTTTGCGCTGATAGTCCTCAGTAGCAAGTATTTTTTCTTCATTAGGATTGGAGATAAAGCCAAGCTCGACCAATGCAGATGGAATTTTATTATTACGGATAACTTGATAATTTCCATATCTTACTCCTTTATCAGGAAGCGGTGTGTTAGCTGCTATTCCTGACTGAAGTGCTGCTGCAAGCTTTTTATCTTTTACGTCTGTATAATAAAATGTCATTGTTCCGGTAGATGTGGAAGTGTGAGCATTATAATGGACGCTGATGAAGGCATCTCCATTGCTTTTGTTGCTGATTGCCACACGCTCAGACAAGCTTGGATAAACATCCTTTTCTCTTGTCATGATGACTTTCGCACCCTCATTGCGAAGCATTTCAGCGAGAAACAGTGAAGTGGTTAGGCACAAATTCTTTTCTTTTGTAATTCGTCCTACTGCACCTGGATCTGTTCCCCCATGGCCCGGATCTATCACAATGATCTTACCTTTCAGTACACTGGCCGGTGCTGCAGGAGGAATGGGTGCTGGAGCAGTTACCTCAGAAATCGTCAGGCTTTCTTCCACCCAGCCGAACTGATTGCTGCTCAGCTGAACTTTTACCCACCCTTTTGAAACTTCGACTTTGACAAAAACAGCTCCTGCCGGCTGCTGGCTGATTGTTTTTTGTGTGTTGTCAGGGCCTGCTTTAATCTCTGCGTCTGCCAGCAGCGTGACAAACTGCAGAATTGGTTCCGCTGCTTTTTCCTTGGAAGGCTGCGCTGCGGAAGGAGAAGCTAAGTACTGGGTTGCAACCCAGCCGGTTATTTTTGAAGCAGATATATAAGACCATGTTCCGCTTGTTTTGCTGACTGTAACAAGGTCATTCTGCTTCAGGGTTCCGACAACTTTCTCGTTTGTTGAAGGGCCGCTTCTGACGTTCAATGTAGCTGTACCGGAAACTTTTGCCTGCTTGGTTTCTGCCTTGGGAGCAGCTTTTGCCGGAGCAGGAGCCTGGGTAGTTAAATGTTCTCCGCTCACCCAGCCTTTTTGTTTAGCAAACGTGATTTCGTTCCACTTTCCGCTGGTGGAAACGATCGTCACCTGTGCATCTTTTTTCAAAGTGGCGACAACCTTGCTGGTTGTATTGGGAGCAGTGCGGACGTTCAAAGATGAAGCCTTCACATAGGCTGTTTTCGCTGTAGACGATTTCACTTCCGGCCCTTGCTTTGCAGCAGAAATATGGTCATTACTGACCCAGCCTTTTTGCTTGGCGACAGAAACCTGCGTCCACTTGCCGCTGACAGAAATAACCGTCAGGGCTGTATCTTTTTTCAATTTTGTAATCACCTTGCTGCTTGTGTTGGGCGCAGCCCGGAGATTCAGATCAGCTGTTTTCACATAGACGGTCTTGCTGGCAACTGCAGGCTGAGCCGTTTTCTTTGTGATATATTTTAAAGACACCCAGCCGGTTTTCTTGTCAAACTGAATTTTGTACCAATCGGACTTTTGTTCAAGGACAGATACCGCCTGATTTTTCTTTAGCTTGACTACAATGGATGCAGTTGTACTTGGACTTGAACGAACATTCAATTCTGTGGCATTGACTGTTCCTTCAAATACGGCGGCTTTTGCGGCAGGTTGATAGAAAAATAGAGTTGAGAATAAAAACAATACGGCAATCAGACTGGCTGCAATCGCGCTGCTGTAACTTCTTCCCTTCAATTCTGTGACACCTCTCCCTTTTATGATCACTATTTATATCGGTCAGATCTTCATTTATCAACAGGCCCAAAGACCTAAAATAAAAAAAAGACATCTGCTGTCAGATGCCCCCTGGAAAATCTGCCCCTCTATCTTTTCTAGAAAATGTAAGAGGTTCCTTCTTTTATTTGTTCTTTTTTACTATTTTTCGCCAAATTCTCCCTTTAGCAAAGAATATAGAATCACATCTTCATAAGAGTTTTGTCGTTTTTCATATTTTCTCAGCACACCTTCTTCAGTGAAACCGAGCTTATTCAACAGCCTTCTGGATGCTTCGTTTTCCGGATACACTTTTGCTTCTATCCGATGAAGCTCCCATACCTGAAAACCATAGGCAAGAAGCTCCGGGAGTGCTTCTGACATAAACCCTCTGCCCCAGTGCTGCCACCCGAGATCATAGCCGACCTCCGCCCTTTGAGATTCTTTTTCCCAGCTGTTGTATCCGCAAGTGCCAATAATCTGGCCGCTTTCCTTTTCAGTAATGGTCCAGCGGACAGCCTCCCGCTTTTCATATAGAGAATTCAAGAGGGCAATCATATCCTCCGCCTCCTGCACTTTCTTCAGCTTCTCTATATTCATATATTGAACTGTTTGTGAATCCGACCAGTACCTGTAGAGTTGAGGCGCATCCTCCAGAACCATTTCTCTCAAGATCAGCCGGTCTGTCTCCAGTCTTGGAAACTGCTCTCCGCTCATTGCGGCACCTCCATTGACCTTTTTCAAGATAGTATAGCACAGAGAATGCAATCTATAACCCGATAAGATTGGAGGCGGTGAATACCAAAAAGGGAGAGCTGACTGCCTCCCCTCTCTCCCTAGTCGTTCAATACTTTTTCAAGCACATCTTTCGTTTTTGGTCCATATATGCCATCAGCCGTAAGACTTGAAAATCTCTTTTGAAATTTGATAACAGCCTCTTTTGTTTGAGTTCCATATATGCCATCTTCTTTTACATTGTAGGATAAGTCGTTCAGGGCTCTCTGAAGCGCAAGCACTCCCTGCCCCTTGCTGCCGGGCTTTAGGATTTCATTTGGCAAATCGCTTTTGAAGTAATCTTCTGTCAGCGCCTTATGTGTTCTTGGTCCGTAAATTCCGTCATTGGCAAGAAAGCTCTTTGATTTTTGATAAGCAAGCACAGCCTGAGAGGTTTTTGGGCCGTAAACACCATCTGGTGAAAGATTGGATTTTATTACTTTGTTCAATGCCCCCTGAAGCACCTGAACTTCATGGCCCCTAGCGCCTTCTTTTATCAGTCCCTTGCTAGGATATTTGAAAAGCATCACCTGAGGCGAATCAGCGGCATGAATGACAGCCGGGGCTCCAAACAAAAGAGCAGCAGAAGCAATAGCAGCTACAGAAACAGATTTCCATTTTTTCATTATATATCTCTCCCCTCATATTTCATTACACTCATGAAACGAAGGGAATATGGAAAATGTTTCAATATTTTTAAAATCTTACTTTAAATATCCAACGGCCTTAATTCAGCTTCAATTTTCGCGCGGCTGGGTTCCAAAAACGGAGGCAAAGACAGGCGCTCGCCGAGAGTTTCCATTGGCTCATCCGCATCAAAGCCAGGAGTGTCCGTTGACAGCTCAAAAAGAATATTGTTCGGCTCTCTGAAGTACAAAGCCTGAAAATAAAAGCGGTCCACCTTACCTGAGTTAGGAATTCTGAGATCCTTCAATTTTTCAGCCCACGCTTCATATTCCTCACTGTTTGGTACACGAAAAGCCACATGATGAACGCCTCCGCGGCCCAGTCTTGCTGGTGAAAGATCCGGCCTTGGCTCAATATGAATTTCCGCGCCAGATCCGCCCTCGCCCGTCTCAAACACAAGGATATCCGGCCTGTTCTCATCAGCTGCCGGGTAAGATCCTTTCCTTCTAAAGCCCAATACCTCTATCAGCACCCCGATCGTCGGCTCCGGATTCGCTACAGTTAAAGTGACTGGACCCAGCCCGACAATACTATGCTCAGCTGGAACTTCCTCAGTGGACCACGGTTCTCCCGCTGCAACACCCTCTTCGCCGTCATCAGCAGCGAGGATCAATCTTGTTCCCTCGCCGTCCTGAAAAGCAAGTGTCTCCCTTCCTGCTCTTACAGCAATCTCCTCATGCGTAATCCCAAGCTTTTCAAACCGCTGCTTCCAAAATTGAAGTGATTTCTTCGTTTTTACGCGGAGCGAGGTTGAGGAGATGTTGGAAACTCCTTCATAGGTTCTGCCAAGTCCGGGAATATCAAAGAAGGTAATTTCTGTTCCGGGACTGCCTTTGGCATCACCGTAAAATAAATGATACGATCTTGTATTGTCCTGGTTAACCGTTTTTTTCACAAGTCTCATGCCAAGAACCTTTGTATAAAAAGCATAATTTTTTTCTGCGCTTCCAGTCAGAATGGAAACATGGTGCATTCCAAGTAATTTCATATAAACAGCCTCCTGTATATTTATCTTGATTTCAAGGTATTAAGCTATAATTATCTCAGTTTCAAGATAATTATAGCATGCTCTCGTTAAAAAACAAGAGCAAGCACCCTATTTCACCGGTTTGACTGCAGTCACGCAGACAGTTAATTCCGGACGTACATCCTTATAGCTCACTTCTATATTCTCCATTCCGCAGGCTAAAAAATCATCCTGAATCTGCTTGGCATACTTTTTCGTTTTTTCAGTGGCAGCATCCTCCTGGCGCGGCTGCATCGTGATTGCTGCTCTTCCTCCCGGGCGAAGGGCAGCCACAACATTTTCAAGGCCCTCACGCGGCGAATCCCAAATTGTATAGTTGTTAACAGACAATACCCTGTCATAGGACTCCTTCTCCAGTTCTGCTTTTTCTATGTCAACTGCCCAAAGCCTGGCCCTGCCTTCTTCTATAAAAGATTGAAGCCGCTTGCCCGCCTGCTCTTTCATCGTTTCCGACACATCCGCTCCATCCACTGATGTACCTTCATAGTTGCTTAAAATATATTCTATTCCATAGCCCGGACCATACCCGATTTCAAGCACGTTGTCTCCGCTTTGTATCTCAAGCTTTTCCACTGTCCACTCATTAATCTCCTGATTTTCCCAAGACATCACCTTCCCGGCAATTTTTCCAAGAATACCCTCTGGTTTTCTAAAATTCTTTGAAAGTGCATCCATCATATTTTTCATCCTCCAGGCTGTTTTTCTTTACTATATCCCCTCCCGTAAACTGTAAACTTCATCACATTTAAAATATTTCTGATTCTGACGATATTAGTTATGCCGAACATAAAAATAAACGGCAGTTTTCGTAAAAATGTTTGCTTTTCAACTGTTGTGATTGGACTTTTTTAAGGAGCAAGGGGCTATCAGTTGAACTTTCTGTATGGGATGAAAAACAGCAAGTATTGCGAAACAGCGAATACAAAAAGTGAGGAGATAGAGACATGGGCAGAAATTTATCTATTGTAACAAGATTGATCCTATTTGCCACCACGCTTTTGCTCATTCCGACATTGGCGCTTGGAGCACTTTCCTATTTTACGGCAAAAGGGGAAGTCAAAGATCAAATGCTTCAATCCGCTTCCCAAAGCGTGTATATTTTGAACAATGCAGTAACGGAGAGCCTTAACAACAAAACTGAGCTGGCCGAAATGCTTGCAAACCAGCTTTCAGCTGATGACATGAACGAAAATAATGCTGAAACAGCAAGGCTATTGCTCAGCGGAATTACAAATTCTTTTGAGGATATCAGCCTTTCTTTTGCCGTAACCGATCAAGGGCGGCAAGTGACATTACCGCAGGCAGTTTCTTCTGAAAGTTACGACCTCCGGACAAGAGACTGGTATAAAGAAGCTCTTCAAGATACGGAGAGAACCGTGATCACAAGTCCTTACGAAAATGAAATAAGCGGAGAGATGATTGTCACCGTAGCTCAAGCACTAGAGGGCGGCGGCGGTGTCATCGGCTTTGACGTGAATCTTGATTCACTGAAGAAAAGTGCTTTAAGCGTAAATATTGGGGAAAAGGGCTATGCTGCCATATTTGATGCAGAGCGGCGAATTGCGGTTCATCCACTATTAAACACAGGCAACACAGTTGACGAAAGCATCACAAATCAGATTTTCGAAAGTGAACAGGGTCATTTTACTTATGAATATGAGGGCAGCAGCAAAGAAATGGTTTTTTCCACAAACCCTCTGACCGGCTGGAAAATTGTCGGCGCATTGGACACTGCTGAATTTGCTGAGGCCTCACAACCTATACTTATCATCACCCTTAGCGTCATCGGCCTGTTCGCTATTATCGGAAGTGTTTATAATTACTTTAATATTACCAGCATCGTCAGGCCGATCCGCCAGCTGGTTGCGGCGGCAGAAAAAGTGAGTAAAGGCGATTTAACAGCAACTGTTAACGTACAATCAAGCAATGAGACAGGAAGGCTGGGCAATGCCTTTAATATGATGGTCACTTCCCTTTCATCTTTGATATCTAAAGCGAACGATACATCAAACCAGCTCGCAGCTTCATCCCAGCAGCTGTCTTCCAACTCTGAAGCAGTTACTGCGATCAGCAGGCAGATGACAAAATCAATTGATGAATTGTCAGATGGAGCAGTAACACAAATGAAAAGCGCAGAAGAAACAGCGCGTGCCATGGAGGAAATTGCAAGCGGTGTTCAGTACATTGCATCTAAAACAACGGAAGCAGGCTCCTCCGCTGTCGGTGCAACAGCACAGGCTGAAGCCGGTACAGAATCCATTCAAAAAGCAATTGAGCAGATGGCAGTCATCTCACAGTCTGTAGAAGAAAGCTCGGAAATTGTCAAACAGCTGAACGGCCGCTCCAAAGAGATTGATAAAATCATTGAAGTGATTACCGCTATCTCCGAGCAGACCAACCTGCTGGCGCTCAACGCAGCAATCGAAGCAGCCAGAGCCGGCGAACACGGAAAAGGTTTTGCCGTAGTGGCGGAAGAAGTCCGGAAGCTTGCGGAAGGCTCCAAAACCTCTGCAGAACAAATCGCCGCAATCATCACCGGCATCCAGGCTGACACAGAAAGAATGGTCATCACAATGAACACGGGGAAAATACAGGCAGAAACAGGCATGGAAATCATGGCAGCCACAGGAGAAAAATTCAAAAAAATCTACTCAGCCGTCAATGACGTAAATGTCCAAATACAAGAAGTATCCGCAACCTCCGAGCAAATGTCTGCAAGTGCACAGGAAATCAGCGCCTCCGTCGAAGAAGTAGCCGGAATCGCATCAGAATCCGCCGGTGCCACCCAGGCCGCCTCATCGGGAGCACAAGAACAACTGGCAGCCATGGAAGAAATCCAGCAATCTGTCCAGTACCTCTCAAAAGCGGCGCAAGAACTAAAAGAAGAAATCAGCAGGTTTAAAACATAAGAATGAATGATGCAGAAAGGCCGGACCCCTTTTATTGGGGTTTGGTTTTTTTATTTGGGAGGGTTGCTGGAAGGGGTGGGGGTGGTTCTACTTCTCGGAGGGAATCTCAGATAGTATAAGAAAGATACTTTAAAAAAGCGACCTGTTTGTTCTACTATCTCGGGAAAAACTTCAGATACTATAACAAAGAGGGCGAGTTTGTTCTACTATCTTTGAGATACTATAACAAAGTGGCCGAGTTTGTTCTACTATCTTTGAGATGCTATAACAAAGTGGGCAGGTTTGTTCTACTATCTTCGAGATACTATAACAAAGTGGCCGAGTTTGTTCTACTATCTCGGAAAAAACCCCAGATACTATAACAAAGAGGGCGAGTTTGTTCTACTATCTTTGAAATGCTATAACAAAGTGGCTCGGTTTGTTCTACTATCTTTGAGATACTATAACAAAGAGGACGAGTTTGTTCTACTATCTTCGAGATACTATAACAAAGTGGCCGAGTTTGTTCTACTATCTTTGAGATACTATAACAAAGTTCCCGAGTTTGTTCTACTATTCTTCTAGATCCTATAACAAAGTACCCCCGTTTGCTCTACTATCTTCCAAGATCCTATAACAAAGCCCCCGGTCTCGATACTATTATCACGAATCCGCAGCAACAACCGCATAACAAACCCAGCCCACCCCCCATCACTCCCGCAGCCCCTTCAAAAAAGCTTCCAGCATAAAGGATAGTGTTTCATCGCGGTCCAGGTTCAGGTTGAATTCACCGTTTCTTTCCAGTAGAGCGAAGCCATGCACCATGCTTCTAAGTCCGCGCACCGCATGCAGCGCTTTATCTTCTTGAAATTCATAAGGCTTCAGCACCTTCAGCAGCAGCGCTACAATTTTTTCTCCTGTTTCGCTGATGTGCGGGTTTTCTTTTGTTTGTATTGTCATGTCATATAATCCTGGATGTTCCCGGACAAAGGTGACATATTGGAAGCCAATGGCATGCAGCGCCTCTTGTCCGGCTTTTCCGATGGCTGCTTCACTAATAGCTGCATACAGCTTGCTCAGCGTAAAAGTTGTGAGTTCTTCACGCAAATGAGCCATGCTATCAATATGGTTATAAAGTGATGGCGTTTTGATTCCAAGCACCTTTGCCAGTGCGGCAAGGCTCAGGGCATTGCTCCCATCCTCTTCTATCATGGAGGCAGCTGCCTCTACGATGATCCCTTTCGTTAGTCCTTGTCTCACACTCTACTCTCCTTACTAAACTTTTTTTGGGCTCTGCTTATTGCCGCTTTCATTTCTTCCTGCGGCTGCTTCAGCATTACGCCATGACCCGTTGCCAGCAATGTTGGCTGCAGTTCCAGCAGTTTTTTGGCACTTTGCAGATTGAGATCTCTGCTCCAGGTTGCCAGGGACGGAAACGGAAAAGTAAGCCTGATGTCTCCTGCGACAGTTGTTCCGCCTCTTGTATGGTACACGTCTCCTGCCAAAAGAGCACCCGTCCTACTATCTAAGTACGCCATCATTCCCGGCGTGTGTCCCGGTGCGCTGACAGCCTGCAAAGATGAGATATAGTCGCCGTCATGTAAAAGAACATCAGGCCTTGTTTTCAGTTTTTTAGGAACTCCGCCTTTAATGGGCTGCTGTGGTTCGTCCGGCAAAAGAGATACATCTCCATCCAGCAGTTTGCTGTCTCTCGCTGAAATATAAACAGGCACGGCAGGAAGTGCACGTTTAAGGTGATCCAGCGCTCCTGTATGATCTTCATGTGCATGTGTTAGAACAATACCAGTAATCGGCTTTCCAATTCCCTCTGCCGCGCGCAAAATGCCCTTGGCGCTGTATGGCAGCGCTGCGTCAACGAGTGTGAGGCCTTCCTCTTCCTCCACAAGATAACAATTTACAGGAAACAGTGAACTCAGAAAAGATACTTGATACAAATAACGATTCTTCACAATTTTCAATTCTGTCACCCCTTAAACTAATGATATTAGTATTATAACTAATATCATTAGTTACAGCAATATAAAAAAGCACATGTTATCTGTGCTTTTAAGATTTTTCGGTCAGCTTGACCGCGCTTTTTGCTGTTTCTTCAATAAAATTGCCGATCTGCTGATTGTCCTTGTTCAGATTTTCGATCGTGGCATGAATTTCTTCCAGGCTGGCACTTGTTTGTTCTATTATTGCCGCCAGTTCATTTGTGGCTGCCTCCACCTGTGAGGTTTTTGCCTCTGTTTCTTGTGTGAGCGTACTGTAGCCTGAAAAGCTCTGGTTAATCCGGGCAATCACTTCACCCAGTTTTCCAAAGGTTTCTGAAGCCTCGCTTGTCGATGACAAACTGTTTTTAAGGCGGACGCTGCTCGCTTCCATTTTGTCACGGGCAAGAGCGCTTGAGGCATTGACAGATTCCAGATTGCCTGTAATTTTTATGGTCGTCTCGTTTGTCACTTCAGCCAGCTTGCGGATTTCTTCTGCTACCACGGAAAACCCTTTTCCCGCCTCTCCTGCTCTTGCGGCTTCAATTGATGCGTTCAGGGCGAGAAGATTGGTTTGCTCGGTAATTTTTTTGATGTTATCAGTGAAAGCATTTGTTTCTTTTATTTTTGCTGTAAGATCGCCAAAAGTGGTATTAAGATCTGCTACCAGTCCCTGCAGTGCATCCATTTCATGTGAAAGCTGCTGAATTTTGTCCTGGCCGTTTTGGGCAATGCTTTCAGCCTGCTTTGTTTCCGCGATCATGTCGCCAGCGGCTTCTTTCATCTTTTTCATCGACACAAGATTATAATGGGCATGCTCGGCAATGTCATTAATTTGTTCAGTCTGCGCTTGGCTTCCTGCAGCAATTTCAGTCACTGCAATTCTCATCTCCGACTGTGACGACAGGTTGGTCTGCACCTGGGAATTCGCTTTAGAAATAGACTCTACAATCACGCCCACTTCTCTTTCCAAATGCTGTCTTTGCTCCTCTTTGGCAGCACCTTCTATTTCCGCCTGTTCTACAAAGTCCTGCAGTTCATTGAACTGCCTGATATTTAACCGGATCAGCACGATTAGCAGTACGCCGGTTAAAAGATAACCAAGCAGAGTCGTGGTAAACGCAGTTTTCAGCAGGGCCTGATCGGGAGAAGACAGGTACGTATTTGCAATTAAGCAAACCAGCCCGGAAAGATAGCCAATTAGAAACAATCCTGTTTTAAACTGTACTGCTGAAAAAATGGCCAGGAAAAATAGAATGGGTATCATGCCCAAGCTTGGACCGGAAAAAACGATTCCCAAAATTGTACAAATATAAATAGCAATAATGCTGTAGTACGGAAAAAGCTTTTCTTTTTTCAGCAGGTTGTGAAAGACAAAATACCCGCCGACTAACAAAATCAGTTCAACAGCGTAGGCAGGAGAACGGTGAAACTCCTTTGCTAATATGGTGCTAAGCAGCGCCAGCAGAACTGAAGTAGAAAATGTAATCGTCATTAGTTTGTTTTTTGTTTTCAAATCTCTCATTTGTAATTTTTCTATTGCTGTCATGTGCCAATCTCCCCTATTTTCTACATTTTTTCTCTCTATGCCTTTTATATCGGCTGTTCCCTGTACTTTCTAAAGACAGGGCTTTTGAAAAAAAGTTTTTGGGGGTAAAGAAAGTTACCTAAACTTTTGGAGGGATTTGGAGATGGATACTGGTCGATATGATAGCCTGATCACAAAAGCACAAGAGCTGGACGGTGAAACAGGATTCACCTTTGCAAGCAATGATTTGGAGCCGCTGAAAGAAAATACTTCTAAAGCGATGGATGTGATTGTTCATCATATCCTCTCCACATTTGAGGTATCAGAGCCTGTTGAACACCATATGAAAGCATTGCAGGAAAGTGTAGATAATGCTGAAAACTTTGACAAACTGGACTTTTTGATTCAGGAGTTTCAAACGATTGTTGTGAATCGGTATTACTAATAAAAAATGGCCCAAACTCCATACTGTTTGGGCCTTTCTATTTCTATGATTCTTCCAAAAACTCCAGGATGAGCCTGTTTGCAATTGCCGGCTGCTCATGGAGAATCCAGTGGGTTGCTTCGTCAACGAAAATGAGCTGTCCGTTCTCACAATGCTTGATGCTTTCCTTTGCCAGCGACTGGCCGAGAAAGGCGTCTCCTTTCCCCCAAATCATCCGCGCCGGAATTTGAATACTTTTCACTTTTGAAAAATCATGATGTAAAAGCGCCCTGTACCAGTTCAGCATTGCTGTCAGGGCTCCCGATTTTGACCAGGCATCATAGTAAAACTGCAAATCTTCCTTGGAAAAGGTTTTGGGCATGCTTGTTTCTGTCAGGCTGCTTTCCAGAACGCCATAGGAATTTGCCTTCAATGCGGCCTCTGGAATCGCAGGCAGCTGGAAGAAAAACATATACGAGCTTCTTACCCACTGCAAGGGATTGAGGGGAAGAATTTTTGACATCGCCTTGGGATGCGGCATATTCACAGTCAAAACCTTTTCCACTATTTCAGGATGCTGTGACGCCAAATGCCATGCGACCGCGCCTCCCCAATCATGTCCCATGATCACCGCTGACTCTTTTCCCTCAGCCTCTATCAGCCCGAGTATGTCAGCGCTGAGCTTCGATAGTTCATAGTCCTTAATTTTCTCAGGTTTGTCACTTACATTATAGCCGCGCTGGTCAGGAACCAGCACTCTGTAGCCGGCTTCAGCGAGCATTCCTATTTGATTTTTCCAGCCATACCAGAACTCAGGAAAGCCGTGAAGCAAGATGACCAGCTTGCCATCCTTAGGTCCTGAGGCTGCAACATGCAATTCAATACCATTTGTTTTTACAAAATTGTACTCAATTTTCGGCATAAAGAAACCCTCCTAATTGCGAAGAATAATGTAGATAAGGTATAAAACATAAGAAATCACCAGCACAATACCTTCTGATCTTGCAATTCGAAATTTGGTTCTAGAGAAAATCAGCAGCAGAACAGTCAGGACAATCATGAGCGAAATGTCTGTAAAAATTCTGTCGTCAACCGAAAGCGGCGTAATAACGGAGGCTGCCCCGGTAACAAGGAGAATGTTAAAGATATTGCTTCCCACCACATTGCCGAGCGCAATTTCACTCTGTTTTTTGATAGCAGCTGTAACAGACGTGACCAGTTCGGGAAGAGAGGTTCCCAGAGCGACAATGGTCAGCCCGACCAGCGTTTCGCTCATACCAAAAGAAAGCGCAATAGAGGTGCTGCTTCTGACAACCAATTCTCCTCCAAGTATGATGCCTGCAAGCCCTGCTACAGAAATGATAATATATTTACTCCATGCTTTTCTACCGGGACTTTCAGCTTTTTCTGTTGTTTCCTCACGGCTTCTGCTGGCCACTTCAAATATGTAATACATAAAAATAACCAAAAACAACAGCAATACTATGCCGTCTCCGCGTGTAATTACGTTCGCCGCTGCTCCCTGCAGCACCGTGTCACTGATGAAAATGAGCAGCACCACACTCGCAAGCAGTGTAAACGGAATTTCTTTCCGGATGGTTTCATTTTCAACTTTTAAAGGATATAGGAATGCTGTCACACCGACCACAATGGTAATATTGAAAATATTGCTTCCTACAACATTTCCAAGCGTGACGCCGCTTTGCCCGTTAAGTGCCGCCAAAATACTGACCGTTGCTTCAGGCGAGCTGGTCCCAAAAGCGACGATGGTTAACCCTATCAGCAGCGGTGAAATATTCAGAAAGGCCGCTATTTTTGAAGCTCCATCCACAAAATAGTCCGCCCCTTTAATCAGAAAAACAAAACCCAGCACCAGCAGCACATATGCCAAAATCAAAACTCCCTCCACAAATTTCCTGCATGTCAAATAGCCACATCATGTTCTTACCCTTTCATGATGAATAACATGCTTTTTTGTTCCGTTTTACTATGCTTCCAAGTTATTGTATGATAATTAGTATGTTCAAATATAGAAGTCAGGAGCACAAAAAATGAACAAATTAGATGAAAAGCTGTATGAATATCTTACAGAACTAGCACCCCGCATTACCGATAAGTGGCTGAAAACCCGTTCAGGTGAAAAAGGATCCGTTTATTCCTCAGAAGCTGATGACGCTGTCGAGCAAATGCTGAGGGAGCAAAATGCCGTAACCAACAAAACAATCACAAGCGCGTTTATAAATGAACATCAGGTTGTAGCGGAAGAAGAAATTGAGCATTGGGCGCTCATGATAGCAAAAAGCAGAGTAGAATCCGCCACACCTATATACGAAATTCTGGATGCTATGAGAAAAGTCCGTGAAACCTACTGGAGCTTTGTTGAACAGTTTGCAGCTGATCACAGTGATACTGTAGAAATCAAAGACGTTATGCATTGGAGCCAGATTGTCCATTCCGCCTTTGACCAGCTCAACACTACCCTGACACAGCTCTATTATGATCTGACTGCTGCGCGTCTTCAAGGACAGCAAAGCCTGATTAACGAGCTCAGCATACCCGTTATCCCCGTAAGCGATAAGATTGGCATACTTCCATTGATTGGTGACATTGATACAGCACGAGCAAAATATTTACTGGAGACTATCCCGAATAAGTGCAGTGAGTTTGGAATTGAGATGCTGTATGTGGATTTATCTGGTGTTTCTATTATAGATACAATGGTCGCGCAGGAAATTCACAACTTAATTAAAATTCTTCAGCTGCTAGGAATTGACTCTACTATTTCAGGCATCCGTCCGGAAGTCGCACAAACGTCCATCCAGCTTGGCCTGGATTTTACCCAAATGAAAACCTACAGCACCCTCAAGCAAGCATTGCAAGCAAGTGATCTTGGCGGAAAGGAAGCAGGACTGGTTCAGAAATTCAGTGAATAATTTCTTCCGGCGGTTATGATAGTATCATGCTCACCTCACTGTTTGGGCTCCTCCTCCTGCCATGAGACCCAGTGAGGGAAAATAAGCGGATGTTTTCCGGTTAAGCGCAAAAAATTGCTCATTTTAGGACTTTTAAGGGAAGCATTTCCGGTTATCTTGCCAAAAATCTTTCATTTTGAGCTTTTGAAGCCAATAGACGGAATTCGTCCTTTTATTGAAGGCTGTTTTGAATGTTTTTCAGGATAAGGGGAATTTCTACGCTTATTGGGGAGTTGTTTCCTTTCTCCCAGTGACCAGAACACATTAGAAAATGGAAAAGCGCTCAGAAATTCCTGAGCGCTTCTTTTATTTCAGGAGTTATCATGTTTTACCGGCATACACAGCTCTTTGAAATGAGCGGGGGCTTCGGTTGGGGAGAATAAGCGGACGTTTTCCGGTTAAACAAAATAAAGCGCTCATTTTAGGGCTTTTAAGGGAAGCATTTCCGGTTATCATGCCGAAAACCCCTCATTTTGAGCTTTTTAAAGGTGATAGACGGAATTTATACGAAAATTGAGGATTGTGCTGTCTTAAAAAGCAAAAAAAGGCCCCCCAAGGTTTGAATTTGGATTTTTTAAAATGGGTTTATGCAGCTAGCTGGCTTGTATTCGATCCAACTGGATG
>NZ_WKKI01000015.1 GCF_009674805.1 Metabacillus lacus
TCCTTTATTAGAAGTCACGGATAACGTGGGTTTAGCTTCTAGTTTAGGAGATTTTTTTGCATTCGTCCATAAAAAATCCCCCTATAATTTCAATTAATAGAGGGTAATTAAATTGATCTTTTGGCCTGTGGATACATATGCAATGATAGTGGAATTTCTCCGTTTATATGCGATGTGTATAGTGGCTTTCACAAGGTGCCTTTCCACCTTTTCAAAACTTAATTATGTATGTCGAATACATGTAACTAAGTTTTTACACAATCTTATGGACTTGACTTTTATTAGTGCTTTTTAAGATGATGATTTTTGCCAAACAATCTGTGATAAAGAGACATTATGATCCAGATAACAGCAGGAAGTGTGACTGCACCAATTATCATAGATACTAAAATAAGAAATGGCTTACTGAAGTCATCAACAAACAACAAAAAGATAGGAACAGCAGCTATGAAAGGAAATATTTTTATCAATGTAGATACATTTTTGTTTCCTTGAGCCTTCCATTTATTGTTGTACACTGTTAGTACGGTCCAGATTGCCGGCACTGCAATGATAGTTAGAATAACAGCAGTTAAAGCCAGCAGGTTGTTTAAAAAGCCTTTACTTATGAATGTTCCAAGCCATACAAGTGCTGTGATAGCAACCAATGAAATTGAGAACACTTTCATTGAACTTCCAAGATCAGCATGCTTTTCAACCACTGTTTCACGATCACTATATATAGGTGCAGTACCTGGCGATGCGCGGAATAAGTGAATATTTCCTTGGGAAGTAACATGATTCCATCCAGAGGAAGAAAGCAAGTCTAAATATTCCTCAGATTCATTTTCCTTTAAAGACCGATAATCAACATTGTAAATGTATTCTGAGTTTACTCCCTTTTCAAGGGTATAGCCCAAAAAAGAAAAGTCACGAACATGCCAGCCTTGTAAAGAAAATTTTCTTAATTTGTCCATATCCTTTTCCTCGGAAAAAGCTAAGCCATTTGACATTACATACTTTGAATTTCTCATTCTTCGGCCTCCTTTAATCCCATTTCTGCTAGATCAATCATTAATTTTCTCAGTATCACATCTGCTTTTAACACCTCTTTTCCTCTCTCAGTCAGCAGATATGTTTTCCGTCTTGGATTACTTCCATCATAAAGATAAATCCACTCTTGTTTTAATAACTTTTTGATAATTGTATACATTGAAGCAGGTCCTATCATTATAACTCCTTTAGTTCTTTCCTCTATTAGGGTCATAATTGCGTAGCCATGTCTTGGTTTTGTTAAAGAAGCCATAATATAAAACGTTGAGTCTGTGAGTTGTTCAGTTGTTTTCAAACCATCACCTTCTGTGTCTTCTTCCATATATCGTTTTATGATATATATCTGGTTTAAATGTATCACTTTATGATATATCTGTCTATAGGTATATCATAAGGTTTAATTTTGATAAGGGTCTTTTCCCATAAATAAAATGTAGATTGGAATTGCTTCTTCTCCTAAAAGAAAACTTAGAGTATGTTTGCAAAAAAAGACCAAATCGCCGGCATAGCAATTTGGTCCCCAATATACATACTGCTTTCATTCAATTTCAACCTTAGAGCCTTACATCTGAAATTCTTTCCTGAATGCTAAGAGCTGACAGCCACCTTTTCTTCCTGGGCAGCTTTCATTCTTTTATCATACATAGCTACAAATCCGATGCTGCTAAACAGCAGGAGTGAGAGAACCAGAAACATCATGGACATACCATAAATGTCCACTAGAATTCCTCCAAGGAGCGGTCCTATCATTCTTCCGCCCGTAGCTGTACTGTTGACAAAACCTTGATAAAATCCCTCTTTCCCCTTCGGCGCGAGGTTGTTGGCAATAGTCGGAACAGCTGGCCATACAAGCATTTCTCCCACAGTCAAAATCACCATGGCAGCCAAAAAGCCTGAAAACTGCTGAGCTGTAGAAGCTACAATAAAAGAGATAATGAAAATCAGGATGCCGAATATCATCTGCTGTTTCAGCGTTTTAACCGCATATTTTACAACTAGAGAAATGAGCGGCTGTGCAAAGACGATTAAAGCACCGTTCACTGCCCAGAGGAGGCTGTAATGGCTGATGGGTATGCCAAGTGCCTTTGTATGGACAGATATGGTTGACTGCCACTGAACATATGCCACCCAGCAGAGAAGGTAACCGGAACAAACGATCATCAGCGCACGAAACTGATATCTTTGCTGCAATGCCCTTGCTCCATTTAATACTGGTGCTGCTGCTGCCCTTAAAGTATCCATTCCTTTAAAACCAAACACAGCCACCAGCAGAAATACGATATATAACACTGCATTCGCAGTAAAAATCAGCTGAAATGAATAAGATGCAATCAGGCCACCAAGTGCAGCCCCTACTGCGACACCTACATTCTGAGCCACATAAATAGAATTAAAAGCACGTCTTCCTCCTTCAGGCCAGACAGATCCCGCCATGGCATACATGGATGGAAACACAATTCCTGAACCAAATCCAACGATGGTCAGAAGCAGGACATACGGACCCCAATCATGAAAGAAAACAAGACCAATCACAGCAAAAAGAGTAATAAAAATTCCAAGCAGGATAGATTTGTACCCGCCTATTTTGTCAAACAGAACACCGCCAAACAGATTTCCCGCTACGCTGGCAGCCGAATTCAGCATAAGCACAGCACCTGCTACGGTTAACGATTTACCCAGATACTCATGGATATATATTGTATTCAGGGGCCAAAGAAACGATGAACCTGTTACATTAATCATCATTCCAATGATCAAAAGCCATAATGCTTTTGGCATTTCCCCGCCTCCCTTACCTCATTCATTTGATTATTATCATTAAATTCTCAGCACACTTTTCTAAATGCCAAGAAAAAGCGGACATTTTCTTCCATTGAGAATTGTATTCCTTTTTATGTTCTTTTTCAAGAGACTTCTGGGACAAGGTACCTGTCCCCTTGTCCCGAAAAAATGGTAGAATGAGGAGACAAACCAAAAGAGGGGGAACCCCGATTGACCAACAGATTGTTTTTTTCAATAGGAATTTTACTATCATTGTTAGGAACAGCAGCTTCGGTTTATTTTATCGCTGTAAACGTACAGGCATCTCAGAATCAGGAGTTATATGGTGTTACAGGCAATGACGCATTATTCATTTTTCTTATGCAGACATCCAGCGGCCTTTTTCCTTACTTCTTCTTAATTTTCACAGGCCTTTTACTCATCGCAGCTTCTTCGCTGTTGAAGGAAATGACGGAGAAAAACAAGCTGACTGCAGAGCTTATCAGCAAGCTTCCTGAAGTTTCCTCCCAAAGTCAGGAAATAACTCAGAATAAGGCTTCTGAGATAGAGGATAAGCAGGATGTCACACCTGAAAAGATCATCTCTCCACCTGTAAAAGTACAAAATGATGAAGAAAGATACTACTGGAAAGGCTGATATCTGGAAGCATCACCCATTGATTTTTTTCTAAAAAACAGGTAATATACTCTTACAAGCTGCGTTGTGCGTTGACTGATAAAGTTTTAACCTTTAAGCTGAAATAGGGAGTTTTATATCGGGCTTTGAATGTCATGCCTCCTTGGCTGAGGACGACATGAACAGTTCTGCAAACACCCACTTTATGGAGTGTGTGGTATTAAAACTCTATTATGTTTACGGCAATTGCGGCCTTTATTACAAACAGCAAGCCTGTTCCTCACAAGGAACAGGCTTTTTTTATTATTCAGGAAATATTTTTGTTTTATTGGATCTGGAGTAGGACATATAGCCTCTTTTGGACTTTCTGTCTGCAATTTCTTCTTCCCTGCTGCCGTTGCAGCGAAGCTTGCTGCTTTTCTGCTTTCTCATGTTAATGTTTGAGAAGGATCATGTCATTTTGCCGATCCTGCAGCTGCAGTCTCATTCTGTACAGCTCTTCCCTTTGCTGCTCATCTGCACTTAATGACAGTTTGTTCAGATCATTTACTGCATTCTCAAGCAGCATCTGTGCTTTTGTATATTCTGTATCATTATAATGCTCCTGCTGTGCCCCATGCTTGTACTGTTCTTCAGCAAATTCCAGGGCGGCAACGCATATTTCAAGATGATTCTCCACAGATTGTCTTGTTGCCAAATCAATCCCTCCCATCATCATGAAGCTTGAGCTTCATAAAGTTAGTTTGTACGGAAGTACGCCAATCATCTAGAGCAAATGGTGGAAAGACGGGCAAATTTTAAAACTGTTTGAAGCATGTACACCCTCATGCTACAATGCAATGATGGTTATTATAACAAAGGAGCTGATTTAAATTGAACCAGCTGAACCCTTTTCCATATGCAAGTGAAGATAAACGATATCATACATGGAATTATCATTTGAGAGATATTTTCGGACACAAGGTTTTTAAAGTAGCCCTTGATGGCGGCTTTGACTGCCCAAACCGGGATGGCACAGCGGCATACGGCGGATGTACCTTTTGCAGCGCGGCCGGGTCAGGTGATTTTGCAGGTGACCGTGCCGTTTCACTGACAGAACAATTTAATGAAGGCAAAACGAAAATGCATACTAAATGGAAAGAAGGCAAATATATCGCCTATTTCCAAGCTTATACCAACACTCATGCACCGGTGGACGTTTTACGCAAAAAATTTGAAGAAGTACGACAGCTTGAAGGAGTTGTAGGAATGTCCATCGCAACCAGGCCCGACTGCCTGCCTGATGATGTAGTTGAATATTTAGCTGAGTTAAATAAAAAAACATACTTATGGGTTGAACTCGGCCTGCAAACCGTTCATGAGCGCACAGCTCTGCTCATTAACAGGGCCCATGACTATTCCGCTTACAAACAGGGAGTTGAGAAGCTGAGGAAGCATGGCATCCGGGTTTGCACACATATTATTAACGGACTTCCTCTCGAAAATAACAGCATGATGATGGAAACTGCCAGAGAAGTCAGCAAGCTGGACGTTCAGGGCATAAAAATCCATCTTCTTCACTTGCTGAAAGGAACTCCCCTGGTGAAACAATATGAAAAGGGCAAGCTCTCATTTCTTACTCAGGAGGAATATGTTCAGCTTGTCTGCGATCAGCTGGAAATTCTTCCTCCTGAAATGATTGTACACCGAATTACCGGTGACGGCCCCATTGATTTAATGATCGGGCCAATGTGGAGTGTGGATAAATGGAGCGTCTTAAATGCAATTGATGACGAACTGAAAAACCGAAACAGCTGGCAGGGCAAACGATACAGCAGAAAGGAGCTAGTCAATGAAGCTTGAGCGAATTCTTTCTTTTTGCCGAAGTCTTTTATCCTCCGCTGTTGAACAGGGCGGCATAGCAGTAGATGCTACAGCTGGAAATGGACACGACACGGCATTTCTTGCGGAATGTGTTGGGGATGGCGGCCATGTATACGGTTTTGATATTCAGGAGGAAGCAATTGCAAACACAGCAGAACGCCTGGAGAAAGCAGGGCTTACAGCACGTACAACCCTCTTTAAAGAAAGCCATGACACTATTTCTCAGCATATCCCGTCTGTTTACCATGGAAAAATATCAGCAGCAGTCTTTAACCTTGGCTACCTGCCCGGTGGAAATAAAGGCATTGTGACCGTCCCTTCTTCCACCATAGCTGCTGTTGAACAGCTCCTAACCCTTCTAAAGCCCCAAGGAATCATTGTGCTTGTGATTTATCACGGCCATCCCCAAGGACAGGAAGAAAAAAATGCAGTCATGCAATTTGCGGAGGGCATTGACCAGAATGACGCACATGTTTTGAAATATCAATATCTAAATCAAAAGAACAATGCTCCTTTTCTGATTGCCATTGAAAAACGATAAATGTCTGAACAGTATTCTAAGATGGCCAGGGCTTTCTCTCCCCGCACACCATGAAATTTCGTTTCCTTTCTGAAAACAGCAAAAAGCTCAAAAATTATTTTGAGCTTTTTTGCGTTTTATGAACCTGTCCGGGAAGACAGTTTTTGAAATGTTCTGTAGGCTTTCCCATTTAAATAAAAGAAGTAAGAAGTTTTTCCGCCGGTTTTAATCAGCTGCTTTGCAAGTTTAGTCAATTCCTTTTGCCCGGACACCTTTTCATCAGACAGATATACTCCAAGCAAGCCTCTGTTGATAAATTTATGAAAATGCTCATGGGGAATTCCTTCAAGGTTTTTATCGGCCTCAGAGATAAAAAATGCCAGCCTGTTCATCAATTCTTCTTCGTTTTGATAATAGGTGCAAAAATTCAAGTCTCCGCCGATTCTGTCTTCTTCCTGGTCAATTAGATAATCCAGCAGAATATGCAGCCCTTGAATATAAGGAAAGTAGCTTGTTTTAATTTGGCGTGCAAGATGGGCATTAAAGCTGTCCTGAAATGCATAGGAAACAAGGCAGAAAATGCCCAGCGTAGATCCGGCGCATGCTGAAAATTCATACCATTCCATACCGGGGAACCGCTTTTTGTGACGCTCAAACCAGTTTTCCAGCCGCGGAATTCTCTCTTCTGCTTTTACATGCTTATGTACTTGAAGATCACAATAATATTCCGCTAATTCAATCAGCTTTTCACTGATCAGCGGATAATGCTCTAATGTGCCCAAAGTTTTTTGACACGTAGAAACCAGTTCATGAAGATATCCTCCATCATCCTGGTCTTTTCGGAATTCATAATAATTCTTCAGGGGCGCTCCATATGTCAGAGCATCAAGCATAGACTGATGAAGCATCCTGAAATCAACCGGATCCAATGAGTGACTGCGGTCGCATAAATTATCAAGATAATCACTGATGGTTTGATATGCTACGATAAATTCAATACATTCCTTTTTTTGCGGACCTGACAGGATTGAAAGAACGCTTCCGCCCTCACAATGAAATGACTTGGATTCTATGCTGGCCAATGCCTGGGCGCGAAGTTCGCTGTTTGGAATTTCTTCTGCTCTCTTCTTCCAATAGGCAAGATATTGTCCGACTATAGGGAAAATATCTCTATAGATTTTTGTCATCAGACCAATCGGGTTCTTTGGTACTGTCATATTTCCCCCTCCTTTTCAGTCAGTTTTCCTTCAGCAAAATGAAGTGCAGCTTTAAAGACCTTGTCCCTTTCAGGTTCACTGAATAATTCATGATACAGGCCATTCCATTCCCTATAGGATTTATCACTGCTGTTCAGTAAATTAAACCAGCCTTTTACTGCCTCTCTATCCACAATTTTATCCTCTCCTGCCTGCATAATCAAAAGAGGAACATCGGGAAGAGCATTTATTTTTTCAAAAGCCAGTGAAACTGCCCCTAAAAGTTCACGATACCATCTCACAGAAACTTTAGTAACGAACAGCGAATCATTTTCATCTTCATCCTGAACTTCTCTGTTTCTGGTTGCCATATCTATAGAAAGCTTAGATTCAAAAAGCATATCAGGCGCAATTTTATTCAGGCCAAGAGACAGAACATTCAGCGCTTTCCCAGGCTTGTACTTTAATCCAAGGCAAGGGGAGGACAAGATGGCGCCTGAGACAGCATGGTGATGTTCCTGTAAACTGCGAATGACAACCAGGCCTCCCATACTGTGTCCGAGTAAAAAAACAGGAAGTCCTGATTTTTCTGCCTCGGCTATCCACAGTCCGGCCTCATTTATATATTCGTCAAAAGAAGAAATATGTCCTCTTCTTCTTGTTGTAAGTCCCTGACCGGGGAGGTCTCCCATTATAACATTGTAGCCGGAGCTTCTCCACATTTCAGCAAGCCACATATAACGGCCGCAGTGTTCTGCGGCTCCATGAATACAAACGATTGTGGCTTTCGCATTGTCAGCCGTTATTCTGCGCATGATATTTCCTCCCTGCGAAATTTTCATATGGTAAAATGAAATAAAATTGGAATCGAAAGGGCGGTTGCTATGATTTATCCGTACAAAGGCGTTACTCCTGAAATAGATGAAAGCGCATATATTGCCGACTACGTCACAATCAGCGGTGATGTCAAAATTGGAAAGGAATCCTCTGTTTGGTTTCAGACGGTGATTAGAGGCGATGTCGCCCCAACAATGATTGGAGACAGAGTAAATATTCAGGATCTCTGCTGTTTGCATCAAAGCCCCGGAAAACCGCTCATTATAGAGGATGGCGTCACAGTTGGACACTCAGTGACCCTTCACAGTGCCATCATCCGGAAAAATGCACTGATTGGCATGAATTCCACCATTCTTGATGGAGCAGAAATAGGCGAGGGAGCTTTTATTGGGGCGGGAAGCCTTGTACCGCCGGGAAAAGTCATTCCGCCGGGTATGATGGCTTTCGGGAGGCCTGCTAAAGTCATCCGGAATGTAAGTGAAGATGATCGGAAGGACATGGACAGAATTCAACGTGAGTATGTAGAAAAAGCCAGGCTGTATAAAGAAACCCCTCCTGTTTCCAGGTAATGTTTTCCTCAGTAAATCAGTAATATGATAGTACCATTAGGGAAGCCGCAGCTTTATATTTTTAATAAACGGCCTGAGGAAAGTATTGCATTTCAGATCCTATTCCTCTCTTGGCTTCCCCATGAATAAACTTTCTTTACATTTTTGCAAATACAAGCTTCTAAATCTTTACAATAGCTTATTATTCTCTAAATATTTACAGATTAAAATAGAATAGAGTAGTGCTGTAAAGGGAGGTTTCGCCATGAAAACAAAACTCATGCTGAATATGTATGACTTTGAATGCAGGCTCTTCAGAAGTGTAAACAGGCACTTTGACCGAAAGTTTCTGAATTTTTACTTCCGTCATATTACTCATGTCGGCGGTGCATCTGCTACAATCCTGTTTTGTCTGCTGCTTATTACTCTTTCCGAAGGCACCCTCAGGCTGACGGGAATCGCTTGTGCTGCTTCCCTCCTGCTGAGTCATCTGCCTGTAGCAGCTGTTAAAAAGCTTTATCCAAGGAAACGGCCGTACTTGGCGCTGCTGGAAACCAGATTTCCAAATAATCCTCTAGAGGATCACTCATTTCCATCCGGACATACAACTGCTATCTTTTCAGTTCTTATACCTGTCATGCTGTTTTCGCCTGTTCTGCTGGGCATCCTTCTCCCTTTGGCCATAAGTGTGGGGATTTCAAGGATATATCTGGGGCTTCATTACCCTTCAGATGTACTTGCGGGCTGCCTGCTGGGAACGTCTGCAGGTTTTGCCGCGTACACAGCTGTCATGTATCTTTTCGAGAACATCTTCATACTTGCATAATTTGCTTCATTAGCGGCAAAAACGTTCAAGGAGGATTATCGATGAAAATAGCTATTTTTACAGACACATTCGCTCCTGATGTTAACGGAGTTGCGAGAACATTAAAAAGGTATACCGATTATCTTGAGGCGCAAAATATCCAGTTCAGGGTCTTTGCACCGGAAAGCACAAAGGAATCCCTTTTTTCCAGCTCCATTCACCGGTTTGCCAGCCTGCCCTTCTTTCTCTATCCTGAATGCAGATTGGCGCTTCCTAACATGGTGCATGTAAAAAGTGAACTTCAAAGATTTCAGCCTGACATTATTCATATTGCCACTCCTTTTAATATTGGGCTATGCGGCCTTCATTATGCTAAAAAACTGGAAATACCTGCAGTAGGCTCCTATCATACTGATTTTGACCAGTATCTTGATTATTACGATTTTCAGTTTTTGTCCAAATTTCTTTGGAAATATATGCACTGGTTTCACAGGCCTTTTCATAAAATTTTTGTTCCTTCAAACGAAACGCTCTCCCAGCTGGAAGCAAAAGGATTTCAAAATCTCCGGCTCTGGAGCAGAGGCGTAGATTCCTCCCTTTTTCACCCGGATTATTCTGCAGAGAAAATTAGAAAGAATTACAATATTGGTGAAAAGTATATTTTGTCGTATGTTGGCCGGCTTGCCCCGGAAAAAGATATCCAAACACTGTCTGCAATTGCCAATGGACTTCCTGAAGAAATGAAGAAAGACATACATTGGATTATTGTAGGAGACGGGCCTTCCAAGCAGGACCTTATCAAAGAGATGCCTGATAACGTAACGTTTGCAGGCTATTTGAGCGGGGAAGAGCTTGCAAATATATATGCCTGCTCAGATTTGTTTGTATTTCCATCTCCAACTGAAACGTTTGGCAATGTTGTGCTTGAAGCCCTCTCATCAGGCACACCGGTAATCGGAGCAAACTCAGGGGGTGTGAAGAACATCATTCAGCAGGGAAAAACAGGCTTGCTATGCGAACCGAAACATACAGAAGAATTTATCTCAGGCATACAATCTCTGCTTCAGGACAAAAACAGGCTGCAGACGATGAGTGCACAGGCGAGGGCTTATGCACAGACCCAGACGTGGGATGCCATTTTTCAAGGTTTGCTGCAGCAATACGAAGAAGTGCTTCAGGAACCTGCTATGCTGAGAAAATACGCATAAAAAAAAGGCTATCCCGCGATAGCCTTTTTTGTGTTTATCTTTATTTTGCTTCCGCTTCTTGTTTAAGAGTTTCAGCTTTATCTGTTCTTTCCCAAGGAAGATCAAGATCCAGACGGCCGAAATGTCCGTACGCAGCTGTTTGTTTATAGATTGGTCTGCGAAGGTTCAGCATCTTGATAATCCCTGCTGGGCGAAGATCAAAGTTGTTGCGGACTACTTCTACAAGTGTTTCTTCTGAAACAGTGCCAGTACCGAAAGTATCCACAGCAATGGAGACAGGCTGTGCTACCCCAATTGCGTAAGCAAGCTGCACTTCACATTTATCAGCAAGGCCTGCTGCTACAATATTTTTAGCAACATAACGTGCTGCATATGCAGCGGAACGGTCTACTTTTGTTGCATCCTTACCAGAGAATGCTCCTCCGCCATGGCGTGCATATCCTCCATAAGTATCAACAATAATCTTGCGTCCTGTTAAACCTGCATCCCCTTGAGGACCTCCGATAACAAAACGGCCGGTAGGATTAATGAAGTATTTAGTTTCTTCGTCAATCAGTTCTTTAGGAACCACAGGATTGATGACATACTCCTTAATATTGCGCTGAATTTGCTCCAGAGTCACTTCAGGGTGATGCTGAGTGGAAATAACAATCGTATCGATTCTAACCGGCTTGTCATTTTCATCATACTCAACAGTAACCTGAGTTTTTCCATCCGGACGAAGGTAAGGAAGAATTTCTTCTTTACGAACTTCAGTTAAACGGCGGGAAAGCTTGTGAGCCAAAGAGATCGGAAGAGGCATCAGCTCTTTTGTTTCATTGTTGGCGTAACCGAACATAAGACCTTGGTCACCAGCTCCGATTGCATCAATTTCTTCATCTGACATTTGCCCTTCTCTCGCTTCAAGAGCCTGATCCACACCCATTGCAATATCAGCAGACTGTTCATCAATGGAAGTCAAGACTGCACATGTTTCGGCATCAAATCCGTATTTGGCACGTGTATAGCCGATTTCCTTAATTGTTTCACGAACAATCTTAGGGATATCAACATAAGTAGATGTAGTAATTTCTCCGGCTACCAATACCAAACCGGTTGTTACTGAAGTTTCGCAAGCGACACGCGCGTTGGCGTCCTTTGCAAGAATTGCATCAAGAATGGAATCTGAAATCTGGTCACAAATTTTATCCGGATGCCCTTCTGTTACAGACTCTGATGTAAATAGGCGACGTTGTTTCGTCATGTTTTGACCTCCTAAAAAGATAATGGACAATACATTACGGTATACCCGCATATGTTGATACGGAACTCATTTCCTTATTCTCAAAGTGGATAACTTGTATCTCTTAGCTAAAATAAAAAATCCTTTCCTGGGAGGAAAGGTTATATTTACTCTCTGCCTTTCACTCTTATCGATCAAGGATCTGTGCCTTGCCTCAGTTTAGCACCTATGCTCAGAAAATTCCGGATCAGCTCTATGTAAGTGAACTGTTTTGATAGGAATAAATATGTACCGTAGCCTTCCTCGCTTGAGCAGGTTGCTGGGTTTCACAGGGTCTGTCCCTCCACCAGCTCAGGATAAGAGTATCCGTTCAAAGAAATATCTTACGGAATAAACCTGCAAATGTCAACAAAAAGCGACAAGCTCAAATGCTAAAAACTGCACTTTATTTATATTACCCTTGTTAATGGAAATAAAACGGTCCGCCTATTTTTTTACAGAGTGACATTTGGTGTTCCAATATGAGTCTTTCTACGTAAAATACATTAAATAGTGTGGATTAATAAATCAAATGTGTTATACTAATTAAGAGCAAACCATGAGTCAGCATTGATGTTTTATGAGTGACGATAAACAAGCAAAGGAAGGATTTTGGGGATGAATTCTGTGGAGATAACGAATGAATTAGCGGCTTTGCTAAAAGGGGAAAATACTTACCATAATTTATCTGTTCCGCAATTAATTGAAAAGGTCCTTCAGCGGAACGAGGGTTCACTGACTTCAACCGGTGCAGTCAGGGCTACAACGGGCACCTATACAGGCCGGTCACCAAGAGATAAATATATTGTAAAAGAAGATTCTGTAGCAGATAAAGTAGATTGGGGAAGCGTCAACCAGAAGATTGCTCCTGATATTTTTGAAAAGCTTTATCAAAAAGTACTCTCTTATCTCTCAGAAAAAGATGAAATATTTGTATTTGACGGGTTTGCCGGAGCTGATGAGAAGTACCGGATCCCTTTAAAAGTTGTAAACGAATTTGCCTGGCACAATTTATTTGCCCATCAGCTTTTCATAAAAGATGAAACTGGCAGCAATGATGATGGAAATCCCTTTTCTATTGTTTCTGCCCCAACCTTTAAAGCCGACCCTGCTGTTGACGGAACAAGGTCGGAAACGTTCATTATGATTTCTTTTGAAAAAAGAATCGTTTTGATTGGCGGAACTGAATATGCAGGTGAAATGAAGAAATCTATTTTTTCTGTCATGAACTACCTGCTTCCTGAAGCCGGCATTCTCCCTATGCATTGTTCTGCGAATGTTGGCGAAGAAGGTGATGTGGCTCTGTTCTTCGGTTTATCGGGAACAGGTAAAACAACATTATCTGCCGACTCTTCCAGAAAGCTGATTGGCGATGATGAACATGGCTGGTCAAGCACAGGCGTCTTTAATATTGAAGGCGGCTGCTATGCAAAATGCATTGGTCTGACAAAAGAAAAAGAGCCGCAGATTTTTGATTCTATTTCTTTTGGAGCTGTTCTTGAAAATGTTGTTATTGATGAAAAAACAAAAATAGCAGATTATGAAAATGCTTTTTACACAGAGAATACCAGAGCTGCCTATTCAATCGATTCCATTGATAATATTGTTGTCCCGAGTATCGCAGGTCATCCATCAACCATGATTTTTCTAACAGCAGATGCTTTTGGCGTTCTCCCTCCCATCAGCAAACTGACAAAAGAACAAGCGATGTATCATTTCCTAAGCGGATATACCAGTAAACTTGCAGGGACAGAGCGTGGAATTACATCACCGGAAACAACCTTCTCCGCATGCTTTGGATCTCCCTTCCTGCCGCTGCCGGCTACAAGATATGCGGAAATGCTTGGGAAAAAAATTGAAGAACATGATGTGCAGGTATTTTTGGTCAATACAGGCTGGACCGGCGGAGCGTACGGAACAGGCAAGAGAATGAAACTGGAATATACAAGAGCAATGGTGCAGGCTGCACTTCACGGAGAGCTTGACGGAGCGGAAACAATAAAAGATCCCCTGTTCGGGCTGAATATTCCCGTGCATGTTCCGGGAGTACCTGATCACGTGCTGCTGCCTGAAAAAACCTGGGAAAATCAGCAGGAATATCAGCAAAAAGCCAGGGAGCTCGCTGCTGAGTTCAAGCAGAATTTCAAAAAATTCAACACAATTGATCCGCAAATTTCAGAACTTGGCGGGCCCGCTCTATAAGTTTTACTTTATGAAGACTGCATGCTTGGCAAAAGCTGCAGTCTTTTTTAAAAGCATTCTGCACGAAAAAAGGATAAGCTCACTCTCTAAACTAAAATACTCCGTCTATTACCAGTTGAGCCAGCTGCTGAATGAATACCTGATTCTCCAGCATGGTCAGTTTGCATGAAATACATATTGTTTTAACGTACAGTCTTTTCACTATGACGAAATTGTGAACTTTACATAATAAGTTCAGCAAAAGCATTTTTAAAAATTTTATTTTAGAAAAGTAAAAAGTGAAACATTTCTCATTTCACTTTCGTTCATTTTGTGATAACTTAATAGCATCACAAAAAAACAAATGTATATCAGGAGAGGACAACATGAAAAAATTTGGGTTATTGCCGAAAATTATTGCTGCAATTATTTTAGGAATTATCGCGGGTAATATTGCTCCAGAGCCAGTCATCAGATTTTTTGCTACCTTTAACGGGCTGTTCGGAGGTTTTATTGGTTTTGCCATTCCATTAATCATTATTGGTTTTATTGCACCTGGAATTAGTCAGATTGGAAAAGGTGCCGGAAAACTGCTTGGATTAACAATACTATTTGCCTATGGCTCTACTGTATTGGCCGGGCTGCTTGCTTATACAGCCGGTTCACAGCTTCTTCCCGGCTTCATTTCCGGGAGCACTCTACAAAATATGGAGAATCCGGAAGAATTTCTGCTGGAAGGTTTTTTCAAAGTAGAAATGGCTCCAGTCATGGGTGTCATGACCGCATTGCTTTTTGCTTTTGTTTTAGGAATTGGAACGGCTGCTGTTAACGCAGCTGCTCTTCAAAGGGTGCTTGAAGATTTTAGGAGTATTATTGAAAAACTGATTACAGTAATCATTATTCCGCTCCTGCCTTTTCATATTTTTGGTATTTTCGCTAACATGACTTTCGGAGGCCAGGTTCAGGATATTCTCTCTATTTTTGCGAGAGTTTTCCTGCTCATTATTCTTTTGCATTTCACCATGCTGCTGATTCAATTTACAGCGAGCGGTCTGCTTACCCGAAGCAATCCTCTTAAGCTGTTTAAGACCATGCTGCCTGCTTACTTTACTGCTCTCGGGACGCAATCTTCTGCAGCAACCATTCCAGTTACACTGCGTCAGGTGAAGACAACATCAGTAAAATCGAAAATAGCTGACTTTTCCGTTCCGCTTCTTGCTACCATTCACCTTTCTGGAAGTACAATTACGATTACCAGTTTGGGAATGGGTGTTATGCTGCTGCACGGTGATATGCCGATACTTTCGAGTATGCTGCCGTTCATATTCATGCTGGGCATCACCATGATTGCTGCTCCAGGTGTGCCAGGGGGAGCTGTTGTTGCTGCGTCAGGGCTGTTTATGTCGATGCTCGGATTCAGCGAGACGATGGTTACTTTAATGATTGCTCTTTATCTTGCACAGGACAGTTTTGGAACAGCTGCGAATGTCACAGGTGACGGCGCACTAACAATGCTATTGAACCGCTTTTCTAAAAATGACCATCATGATTCTGTCAGCAGTTAAAGAAGAGCTGGCAGCTATCTGACAACTGTCTCCAGAGCCATTATCTTAAAGGCTTTAGAGGCAGTTTTTTTCGCCTGTTTTACTTGTTTTAGCAAATAAAAAAGCATCCAAAAGCATAGCTTCTGGACACTTCTGCATCGTCTGCTAATCCTCAACCTTCGCCTTCCCCTTAATTAGTAGAGTTTAAGGCAATCAGCTGATAAGTGATGACTGTATTTTCTGCTTCCATTTCAACCTTTTTGACAGTGGCTTTTCCGCTTGGTTCACCCTCTTTTGTTTTTCTGACTTCCAGCGGAATGTCTATCGGATAAATTCTGTATCCCTTTTTCGTAAGCTGAAACGTGTTTTCAGCAATCCGGATCTCCAGTCCCTTCGTTACAATCATTGTATTAAATTCCAGCGGCATACCCAATATCATCTCTCCTTGTTGTTTTGCATTCATTTTACCATATCACTATACAAATCATCAGTCACACCCGCGTCCGGCTGCTGCTTCATCCAGTGAGTCAGCTTTTTAACTGCTGCGCGGTTTTCGGCAGGCGGAAAATAGTGGGTAAATTGGTTGTAATACAATGTCTCATGTGGCTTGTTCAGATCTTTCAGCCTCTTCTCTAAGCGATAGGCATGCTCTACAGAGACATTCTCATCCAGTTTTCCGTGTATGATGAGCACAGGTGCATGAAGCTGCTCCAGGTGGTACAGCGGAGTTCTCCATTTATACAGCTCCGGAACTTTTATGGGAGAGCCGCCAATCACTCTTTTCATCATTCTTCGAAGATCTTCTCTTTCTACATAAGTGAGCGACATATCAGATACTCCCCCCCATGTGACAACAGAACAAATAGCTTGATCATATATTCCTGTTAACAGTGCCATGACTCCGCCTCTGGAAAAACCAAACACGTGTATGCGGCTGTTATCTACCTTATCATGCTCTTTTAACACTTCCACCGCTGAGATCGCATCCTGCCGGTCTTCTCCTGCAAAGTCCTCATTTCCTTCTCCGCCTTGGTTTCCTCTGTAAAAGGGGGCAAACACCACGAATCCTTCTGAGGCAAACTGCACGATTCTGCCTAATCGCACTTTTCCTACATTTTTAATCCCACCACGTAAATATAAAAACCCTTCATATATTCCTTCTCCTTTTGGCTCAGCCAGCAGCCCCTTCACCTTTAGTCCCCCGGACATATATGTAATTAACCGTACGGTGATGTTCGGACTTGGTGAAGGAAATGTTGTGCTGGCAATGATTGTTTTAGGCTGCATCCTTCATCCTTCTTTCATGAATTACTGGGCGTTCACACAATTTTTAAAAGTATCATATCTTATCTTACATTAACAAAGCATTTTCTAATTACTTACCCATTATGAGGAGGATTATGATGTTAAGAAAATTTTTGATACTTACCCTTGGCTGCATGATGCTGTTTGCGTTCTCAGCCTGTCAGCAAAGTCCGGCAAAGGTAAGGGTTGCCGAAGTAACCAGGTCTATTTTTTATGCACCCCTATATGTTGCCCTATCCAAAGGATTTTTTAAGAATGAGGGCCTGCAGGTAGAAGTGCAAACAACCTGGGGAGGAGATAAAACAATGACCGCTCTTTTGTCAGGCGGCGCTGATGTGGCTTTGGTAGGATCGGAAACGTCCATCTATGTGTATGCTCAGGGTGCAAACGATCCTGTTATCAATTTCGCACAGCTGACCCAGACAGATGGGACCTTCCTGGTTGCGAGAAATCACAGCGGCTCTTTTGATTGGGAAAATCTGAAAGGAAGCACGTTTCTTGGCCAAAGAAAAGGCGGAATGCCGCAAATGGTCGGTGAGTTTGTCTTGAAAAAGCATCAAATTGATCCGGAAACAGATGTGAACCTTATTCAGAACATTGACTTTGCAAACATTGCCAATGCCTTTGCCTCAGGGACAGGTGATTATGTCCAGCTGTTTGAACCTACTGCAAGTATATTTGAAAAAGAAGGAAAAGGACATATCGTGGCTTCTTTTGGCACTGAATCCGGCAAGGTCCCCTACACCACCTTTATGGCAAAGAAAAATTACCTCAGCCAAAATGAAGAAACAGCTCAGAAATTTACAAATGCTATTTATAAAGCACAGCAATGGGTGGAAAAAAGCACGGCGGCAGAAATAGCGAAAGTGATTGAGCCTTATTTTGAAGACACACCGGCTGATGTAATTGAAACGGTTGTAGATCGGTACAAACAGCAGCATTCTTTCGCTTTAAATCCTGTATTGGACGAAGAAGAATGGAACAATCTTCAAGATATTATGTCAGAGGCAGGAGAGCTGCCGCAAGCGGTTGAGTACGGGGATCTGGTAAATACAAAGCTTGCCGAAAAAGCAGCGGCAGAATAGGAGGTCAAAATGGCCTTTTTGGAGTTAGCATCCATTCATCACACATACTTTACTGAAGAAAGTGCCAAGGTTGTTCTTGAGAATATTTCTGCTGATATAGAGGAAGGTGAATTCATATCCTTTATAGGACCCAGCGGCTGCGGCAAAACTACTCTTTTATCCATTATTGCAGGCTTAATTCAACCTACCTGCGGAGAAGCTTCGATTACGGGGCTTCCCCCTCAAAAGCGAAAAAACGCCATTGGCTATATGCTTCAGCAGGATTATTTGTTTCCATGGAAAACCATTGAGGAAAATGTACTGATTGGTTTGAAAATCAATGGTTCCTGCACGCAAGAAGCACGCGAACGCTGTCTGCAGCTTCTTGAAGAAATCGGCCTGAGCGGCGTTGGCAGTCTGTTTCCTCGCCAGCTTTCAGGCGGGATGAGACAAAGAGCTGCTCTTGTCAGAACGCTTTCTACTGATCCTCTCGTACTCTTACTGGATGAACCCTTTTCTGCACTCGATTATCAAACAAAATTAAAACTTGAAGACTTAGTTTGCAAAACTATAAAGGATTTAAGCAAAACAGCCCTGCTGGTTACCCATGATATCGGGGAAGCAATTGCGATGAGCGACAGAATTTTCTTATTCGCTGCCAATCCGGGCAGACTGGCAAAAACCTTTGATATACCGGAAGAACTAAGAATTCTGGAACCATTCGAAGCAAGGCAGCACCCTTTATTTTCTCAGCTTTTCCAGACTATTTGGAAGGAGCTGCAATTACTTGAAGACCAATTCGGAAAATCCAACGAAACTCCTTCATAATCTCTATATCGCTCAGCTGAAAAAAGAAAGAAGAATTGTTTTCTTTTATCAGGCTGTCATATTTTTTCTTTTCTTTTTCGTATGGGAAACAGCAGGAAGACTTCATGTGATTGATCCTTTAATCTTCAGCTATCCTTCAAAGGTCTTTTCTCTGTTTCTCGAAAAAGCTGCCGACGGATCTTTGTTTGCCCATACGGGTGTGACAGTATTTGAAACATTGCTCGGCTTTATCCTGGGCACGCTCCTCGGCACCATCTTAGCAACGCTTCTTTGGTGGTCAGAAAGAATATCAAAGGTCCTTGATCCTTATCTAGTTATTCTGAATGCCATGCCAAAAGTCGCGCTTGGCCCCATCCTGATTGTAGCTCTCGGCCCCGGGTATGTCTCTATTATTGCCATGGGAACGATTATTTCAGTGATTATCACCGCTCTGGTGGTGTATACAGCATTCAAAGAAGTGGATCACAATTATTTAACCGTACTGAAAACTTTTGGCGCCTCAAAAAGACAATGCTTTTCTGAAGCGATCCTTCCGGCATGCTTTCCAAGCATCATTTCAGCACTGAAAGTGAATGTAGGTCTGGCATGGGTCGGTGTCATTGTCGGAGAATTCCTTGTATCCGCTAAAGGATTGGGCTACATGATTATATACGGCTTTCAGGTTTTCAATTTCACGCTGGTGTTCCTGAGTCTGCTTCTCATTGCAGTTTTCGCTACGCTGATGTATCAGATAGTAGAGCTTCTGGAACGAAGGCTGATAAAAGATTCTAAAAGATGATTGTAGCTGTGATATAAGATGGGCGTTAGCAGCTGCCTCGCTTCCCTTCATGAACAAAACTCCGGCTCTATGAGAGGCCGGAGTTTTGTTTTATATATTGATTCAGTACTTTCTCCAATGCTTTTTCCAGCACATCGTCCTTCATAATAAAGCTGTAATCCTTGTGTATACGGATATTCTTGGGAAGTTCCTGCAGAAGAACCGGCCCTTTTGTTTCAAAATATGTTTCCTGAACAGTCAGTGTAGAAACGGTAGCAAAATAAATGTTTTTTATGATTGTTTTTTCTTTGCCGAATACCTTGTACTGCCCAAGATAATCTATCTTCTCTACCGTCCCGCCGGTTTCTTCCTTTACTTCCCGGACAGCTGCTTCTTGCGCATTTTCCTCATTTTCCACCTTGCCTCCGGGAAATTCAAGGCCCCGGTCTTCATGCTCAGTCAGCAGCCATTTGTTACCGTATCTGCAGATCACCCAAACATGCCTGGGATTCTGAGAATATGGGTGGTCTTCAAATGATAGCTGAACTTCATTGTGATAGTAATCTTTAAAGCGATACATTTTCGACATCCTTTTATTTACTGCTTCTTGAAATTAATCTTATCACAATGGGCAGAGAAGATAGAAGGCAGAAGTACTAAGATTTTTCAACATTTTCCTTTAATAAACCAAGAGACCTAATATGGTTTTTTGCTTCCTCGTCTCCTAAATCATATATCATCTGATAAATCAGAAGATTTGTGGAGTCAACTGCATCATTTTGGGGATCGTCATGATACTCGAGGTAAGGTACATGTGCTCGCCAGAATCCCTGCCAGTCAGAGGAATATTCCTGATCAAAATATTCTCTTAGCTTGGTTATTTCTTCATCTGTTGCTATAATTTTAAAATCCCATGGAGATACATTGCTGAATTGAGATATTTCCCTTGATCCTACGGATACATAATACGTATTTTTTTCACTTGCCATTTTTAAGACAGCTCCTTGCCAGTATTAATCATATTCTTTCAAGTTATAAAAGAAATATACCCAAAAAGGATGCCACAGAATCTTTAGGAACATCGAAAGTGGGTATATTATTTGAAAAGGAGTGATGGCGATGAACTTGTTTAATAGGCATGCAGATGAGCTGAAAACGCGTTTCAGAGCAGATGACGAAGATATTGAAGCTGCTGCAATCGGAAAAATTCAGCATCTAAACAAGCAGGAGCTGCTCATGCTTGTTTCTGAGATGGAAGAAACGCATTTAAAGCAAATAGTCAGCAATTACTTTGCTGATAGAATTCAGGAAGAAATTGGATTAGAGGAACTTGGACCTTTTTCCAACTAATGAAAGGAGTCAGACAAAATGAGAGATTTAAGCGGGAAAAATGCATTGGTTACGGGGGCCGGCAGGGGGATTGGACGCGCTACTGCCATTGAGCTTGCAAAAGAAGGCGTGAATATAGGATTGCTTGGCAGAACCTCTGCTAACTTAGAAAAGGTTGCAGAAGAACTGAAGCAATTTAATGTAAAGGTATCCTACGCAGCATCAGATGTAGCTGAGTATGAAAGCGTGCAGACTGCAGTTGAGCAGATCAGTTCAGAGCTTGGATCTATAGATATCCTCGTTAACAATGCAGGAACTGCAAAGTTTGGCGGTTTTATGGATCTGTCCCCTGAAGAGTGGGAACATATTATACAGGTTAATCTGATGGGTACATACTATGTAACCAGGGCTGTTCTTCCCCAGATGATTGAAAGAGGAGAAGGAGGAGACATTATCAATATATCTTCCACAGCCGGGCAAAAAGGAGCGCCAGTCACTAGTGCATACAGCGCTTCAAAATTTGGCGTGATTGGATTAACAGAATCTCTCATGCTTGAAGTAAGAAAGCATAATATCAGAGTGAGCGTACTTACACCAAGCACAGTTGCTACAGACCTGGCAATTGAACAAAATCTTACAAACGGCGATCCTGATAAAGTCATGCAGCCTGAAGATCTGGCAGAATATATGGTAGGTCAATTAAAACTGCATCCAAGAATATTTATCAAGTCAGCAGGCTTGTGGTCCACAAATCCATAAAGAAGTTCCCTGATTGGGGCAAGAAAAGCAGTGCTGAGAAGCGCTGCTTTTCTTGTATATATTGGCTGAATTCTATTCATTCACCGTTCATCTTTTCATCACTTGGATAACGTAATCCCATTTGCTTTCTGGCTTCTTCTATAATCTCGGCAGCTGCCATTGTTGTATGGAAACTGTTGAGATCTGACTGCTGTTTTCCCTGCAGTATGCAGTCTATAAATTCTTTTACCTCGTAGAACATTGGGTGCTTTTCCTGCTTAACTGTCAGATTTTCAACTTCTCCATTCCTATAGTGAATTTCCACTTTTTCCGGAGTATGTATTTTATCAATAAGAAGATTTCCATTCTCTCCTTGTATTTCAGCAGGAAGAGCAGAGTTGGAGATTTTGGAATACATGACTACCGCCTCCATACCTTGATAGCTGAGCAAAATACTTCCTTCTCCGTCTACTCCTGATGATAGAAGATGCCCGGAAGCCTGAATTTTATCAGGTCTGCCAAACAGCGCTACAAGAGGATATATGCAGTAGATACCTATGTCCATTAATGCGCCATTGGAAAATTCCGGCTTAAAAGCATTTAAAATATTTCCTTGTTTGTACGCATCGTATCTAGATGAATACTGGCAATAAGAAGCAAAATATCTTCTGACTGGACCAATTTTTTGAAGGCTGCTTTGAACCGCACCAAAGTTTGGCATACATGTAGATTTCACAGCCTCCATCAGTACAACCCCATTTTCCTTTGCAGCTTTTATCATGTTTGATATTTCATATGTATTGGAAGCGATAGGCTTTTCACACAGCACATGCTTGCCGTTTTTTAGGAAAGTGATAGCTTGTTCCGCATGTAAGGAGTTGGGACTGGCAATATAAACAGCATCAATCTCGCTGCTTGAAGCCATTTCCTCAAGATTTGTGAATATATGGCTGACACCATATTTACCAGCAAACGACTGTGCTTTTTCCTCCGTTCTTGAATAAACAGCGTTCAGCGCAAATTCCTCTGCCTCTCCTGCAGCTTTGAGGAATTCCTCAGTGATCCAATTTGTTCCGACAATTGCAAACCTGACCATTTTCTTCAGCCTCCTTTAATATTCTCCTGTTTACAATATAGAATAGCGGAAGGAAACAAAAAATGAAAGAAAGTCACCCCCTTCCTCTTCTGCAAAACAAAAGGAACAAGCATGTTATACTGTTTTCTATGAATTTCTGTTCTGCACCAGCTTTTGCTTACATTTGATTTTGTAATTAGTTTGATATAAAATTGTGACTGTCCGGTCAATCTATCATGTGCACATTTGACTTTCTGGTCATAATCACACTGGATATTTTACAATTACATCACACTCATAAGATCCGCCGGTCAAGGAGGACATCAATTGAACATTTCAGAAAAAGAGAAAAAAATCATTCAGTCAGCGATGAAGCTGATTTCATCTAAAGGCTTTTCTTCTACCTCTATTCAGGAGATTGCGATTGAAAGCGGAATTTCCAAAGGTGCATTTTATTTACACTTTAAATCTAAAGAAGAGTTGCTAACTGCTATTTTTCATTATAATTTTGATTCTATTATCAATAATGTAAAGTTTTTTGAAGGCACTTCTTTGCCACCAAGAGAAAAGTTCATCAAGCAGCTGACTGCATTTTGCGAAAGTTTTCTCGGTCATAGAGAATTTATGGTCATGCTTGCAAGAGAACAGGCGATCCCGCTCAATACAAATATTAAAGAGATGATTTACACAAAGATTTTTCAAATGTACAGCTTTCTTAAGGATGGGCTACTTGCGATATACGGGCCTGACATAAAGCCCTACTCCTGGGACTTAACCATTATGCTTGAAGGCATGACCAAAGGCTTTATTAAAACAATGCTGTTTGAAGATAAGAATATTGAGGTTAAACAGTTAATAGCTTATATGATGAACAGGCTTGACAGCCTCGTGGCAGGCATGCAGGGAGAACAGCCCTTTATCTCTGAAGAAAAAGCAGCTGACATATTTCATAAAGCAACTGAGTACTTTTCTCAGAATGGGCAGAGCGATAAAACCCTCATTCAACAAATGAAGAGCATGGCAAAAGAGCTTGAGGACAGTGAAGATGTTCTCATCAGCCTGGAAGTGCTTGAAGCGGAAATTCTAAGCGACAAGCCGAGACTGCCGGTGATTCAAGGAATGCTGTATAACATTAAGGAAGTTGATGCGTTAAAAGAGCATAGCAAATTGCTGATCAACATGTATCAACTGAAACTTTAATGCACACCTTTTCGTTAAAATAAAGGTGTGTTTTTTTTGAACATATTTAAATAAGGACAATATTCAAAGAAATTTCGCAGACTAGCAAAATGGCTTTTTTCAAGGAAATATGGGAAGCTGCTCCATGCTGAATAGGCGGAATATCTCCATTTATATATGGATAGTGGCTAAATGTCCTTCATAAGGCGATGAAGGACAAAATTGAGTGGAACAGCAAGTACAAGGCGCCTAATCATGACAACAAAGAAAAAATAAGCGTAAGAATTTCCGCTAAATTCAGAATAGGCCATTTTTGAGAGTGAATAAGGGAATGAATTCCGCTTAAGCTGCTAAAAATACTCCATTTTAAGGTTTTTTAGGTGCATAGACGGAAATCCTCCTTTTATTTAAGTCCATTTTCGTCGTTTTTTCTGAATAGGCGGAGTTCCTCCTTTTATATGGATAATGACTTTCACAAGGCGCCTCCCCATCCTGCCGTCGAGTATATGTAACTAAGCATTTACACAATCTTATAGACTTGAAAAAATTTCAATTTTGTCTTCGGCAATCAAGCGGACATTTTACAGTTATTTATTCAATGAGATGCACAACCAGTTTTTCTGCTCCTGCAGTTCCGGGGTTTTCTGATAGATAAAATTACGGGTCCGCATCCTTTAAGGATTAACAGATGACTTTAGAATTTACTTGTTTGGAACAATGCTTACTTTGATTGACTGACTGGTCAATTAAACCATATCAAAAAAGTGCTACCCAGGGAGGGCAGCACTTTCATATTATTTGCCAAGATATGCTTTCAGCATCCAGTTATGCTTTTCAAGGCTTTGATGAATGGCCAGCAGCATATCACCGGTTGTTTCATCTCCAACTTCAGCAGCCAGGTCCATTCCTTCTTTCAGCTCTTCAGCTACTTGAGTGAAGTCGCTGCAAACCTGCTCTACCATCTGCTCAGCAGTTTCCTGCCCGTTAGCTTCATCAATGGAAGAAAGTTCAAGTATTTCTCTCATTGTAGCAACCGGCTTTCCTTCCAGTGCCAAAAGGCGCTCTGCCAGTTCATCTATGTGAACTGCCGCTTCCGTGTATAATTCTTCAAACTTTTCATGAAGCGTAAAGAAATCCTTACCTGTTACAAACCAATGGTAATTATGTAATTTAACATATAACACAGTCCAGTTTGCAACTTGCTTATTTACAGTGTTCAAGAGTTGTGGTGTAGACATCTTACATTCCTCCTTTAATTAAATATTACCCTCTTTAGTTTGCACGAAAACTTACATAACTTTCATGAATTTTTCTTATTACTTCCCACATTTGTTAAAATAGATTGTGGACAGTTATCTTAAAAAGAAGCTGCCGGTGCTTACTGCAAACGAAAGTATTTCTACACTTGATCTCGTAAAGGAGTGCTAGCTATGTATATAGTTATGGCCATTTGCATGGTGATTGTTTTGATTGTCCTGTTTTTGAGTGTTATCACCACTTCTAAAGCATATCAGTATAAGCACACGATTGATCCTGCAGGGAAAGATGAAAAATCATCAGCAGGAGAAGACAATAGAGAGGAAAAATGAGTCTTCTTCATGTATTAAAGGGGAAGTGTCACCTCCTTTTTTAGACTTCTCTTGTGTGTATGGTAACAGAGCGCAATCTCTATTGTCTGCAGATACAAACAGGATTCATTTGTTTCACTAAAAAGAGCATCCCGAAATGCCGGGATGCTCAGAAGCAGCTCTAGTAATTCTCGTATACATAGGGTTCGCTGGGCTGCTCTATCTTTTCTATGCTGTTAATTTGAAGGTATGGCAGGTTCCAGTCATTATATGTGGTTTGCTCAAGAACGCCGCTGACCCTTACCCACTGATCTTCCTCTAAAGCTTCCCCATCCGGCATCGCGGCAAGCGTACCGTAGACTGATGCATCTGCCACACAGCAGGAGAGTCCAAATCTCGCTACAACAAACTGATTACTTTCAAAATCAGGCTCTCTGTATACGAAACCGATCAGTTCCATTTCCTTGCCGGCAAATTTCTCGGGAAATTTATCAATAATATTTGTCATTTGAATGTATTGTTCTTCTGTCAGAGTAATTTTATCGGACTGAAGCATCTCTGCTTCCAGTTTCTCATAATATCCTTCCGGCGGTGCCTCAATTTCAAAACCTTCAGGATGTTCAAGAGGCACGTCAGATTGGGGCTGATCTGAGTCAGTATTTCCTGATGCATTTCCCTCTACTCTTTCTTCCAGCTGTTTCATATACTCTTCAGGGTCACTCAGGTACAAATCAGCCAAATCCTGGTCAGTCAGCCTGTCTGACTCTTCTGCAGGTTCCTGCTGCTGCTGGACCAGACCGCTTTTAAAACCCCTTTTTGAGGCTATAGAGCTGTCGAGAACCACTTCCGGAAACATAAAGCCTGTGATAATAGGAAAAACAAAAAAAGAGTAAATCACAAGAGATTGAAGCGGCGAGTTTTTCTCACTGTGCTCAAAACCACAATTACAAACAACTTCTTCATCGTTTTTTGATCCGCTTCTCCAGATTTGAACTACTCCAAGTATCAAAAACGTCACAACTGCAAAATAGATGAACGGCATCATCCTGGGAGCAATAAAATTGGTGATGTTTCCAGTCGTAATCAGCTTAAACATCAGCATAGTAAAACCAATCAGGATGATTCCTCTTATAAATACATGAAATCTGTAATCAGGACGATTGTTCATTATTGAAGGTCACTCCTTTTACTTCAGTTACCATAAACCTTTGATTCTACCAGATACCAAGGAAAAACTGCTGATAGATCAATATTGCAGCATATACTGAAATTGTCACAACTCCTATAAATACTAGCACAAATCTTGCTTTAAAAAACGCAAAAAGCATAATTGTATTCTTCAGATCAACCATGGGACCATAAACCAGGAAGGCAAGGAGAGAACCAGCAGAAAACGTTCCGCCAAATGACGCTGCAACGAACGCATCCGCTTCGGAACAGAGTGAAAGGATATAAGCAAAAGCCATCATAATGGCAGGAGATATCCATTCATTCGTACCCATAGCCGTTATAACGCTTCGGTCGAGGAACGTCTGAAACAAGCTGGCGATGAAAGCTCCAAAAATTAAGTACTTGCCCATTTCAAAAAATTCATCTATAGCATGATAAAGGGTGCTCTTCACCCTGTTTCCCTTGACCTTAGCTTCCTCGCCAATAGATCCTGCTCTTCCAACCAGTTCGGCTCTTGTCCACTTTAACTGATCAGATTTCTTAAAAACGAGATACAAAATCAGACCGATCATGATAGAAAGCACAAAAGCAAGACCCATCCTTGCATATACAATTTCTTTTGTTGATTGAAAAGCAAAAAAAGTAGATGCAAACACTACAGGGTTTAATATTGGAGCACCTACAAGGAAAACCACGCCTACGTGGAGCGGCATTCCCTTTTTAATCAGCCTTCTCACAATTGGAACAATTGCACACTCACAAATGGGAAAAATTGCTCCCAGCAGTGCTGCCGGAAATAAAGCCATAATAGCATTTTTTGGAAGGAAACGCTGAATGGCTTCCTCTGAGACAAAGGTCTGGATAAGTGCTGAAACAAATACTCCCAGCAGTATAAATGGAATAGCTTCCAGTACAATACTTAGAAAGATTGTATTCACATTCAGAAAACTTCTTGGTATCTCCACAGGAAGTTCCTGAAAATCCACAAACAAAAACAGGTATAGAAACAAGCCCATTAAGGCAAGGGCAATTCCTTCCTTTACATATGATCCTGACGATTTTCTCATCTGGCAAACTCCTATTCTAAACAAAAATCTGTCTCTCATTATATCATACGAATTTCCTCTCTCAATTATGCAATATCATACGAATTCCCTCTCTCATTTATGCAAAAAAATAGAGTCGGAGTCTCTCATCCTTCCGCGTCTGATAGAAGCTGAAGCTATCGGGACTTTTCGTAAAAAACCACAAAAAAAAACGGAAGGCATATTGCCTCCCGCCGGTTTTCAGCTTTTATCCAGATGAAACAGGATAACCTGCGCCGACTGTCGCTGCAGGTGTTCTCTCTTCATTGATTGTCACTTTATATTCTCTCATTTTTGTTAAATTCCGGTCTCTTGCAAATGATAAAAAGGCTTGTTTAGAATCTGTCAGCTGCCTCTCAATTTTTGAATTGACCCATTTAGCCAAAAACTTATTCAGCTCTTTAAGCCAGACTGCTTTTTCCTGAATGGGCATTTCCGAACCTGCGAACAAAATGCTTCTGCCCGTAATTAATTCTTTATTTAAATATTTTGCAATTAACAGATTTTTCTTCTCCTCATCTTTCACATAATGCCTGATGATTCGAAGAGATGCTTCAAGAGTCTTATAGTACTCTTCCGGATTTACAGGTATCATAGAAGCATGTTCTTTGTTTGTATGATTGACAACATAATAGCAAGGATAATCTCCAACAATTGAAATGCCGGAAGCCAGTATATATGCCTTCACCATGAAAGGCTGATCCTCGGCAGTGCAGACACCTACAGGAAAGTAAATATTGTTCTTCAGCAGAAAGCTTCTCCGGAACATTTTTGTAGGACCGATTGCGTTTAAAACGCTGGATTCAAATACGGTTGTTTTCGGCTGAGTTTTTTTAAACTTAGCTACTCCCCGCCCGTTTACACCCGTAAATTTTCCAATGATAATGTCGGTATCATTTTCTTTGCCCATTTCATACATCCTGTCCACAGCTTCTGGTCCAAGATAATCATCTACATCCACAAAGAATATGAACTCTCCCGCAGCATGTTGGATCATATAGTTCCGCGGTGAACCAGGGCCTCCCGTGTTTTCCTGATGGTGTACTGTGATATTATGATATTTGGCTGCGTACTCCTCAAGCACATCGCCGCTTGAGTCTGTAGAACCATCATTAACCGCTATTACTTCTATCTCATGCTGAGGCATTGTCTGATTGATAATGGAATCCAGACAGGTGCTGATATGAGCTTCTGAATTGTAAACAGGAATTCCAATCGTTACTTTAATATTACTCATGTTACCACCTCAACAATCTTTAATCTCAAATCTCCCTCCTATTCCATACCTCTAACAGACATAATCAAAACTTCTATTTTTAGTTTTTTATGATAATTTTTTCCTATTAAAAAGCTCGCCGTGGTTATTATGGCCTTATCTTCAACCATCCCCAGACTTTCTCCAACATAGGACGGGGGATGGATGCATTCACCAGTCCCTCCCCTCTCTCAATAAAACCTAAAAAAGATTCAGGCATCCTGAATCTTTTTTAGGTAATGATGAACTTTCTGTGCAATTCGGTGACAACGCAATAAAGGAAAGCCACAATCCATGATTTCCAATTCAGCTGTTCAGCTGCTGATCATTATGCTTCAAAGACATGAATCAGTTCCTTTGTATATGCATGTCTATCCTCTGAAAACATGTCTTCACTATTAAAAGAATCTATAATTCTCCCTTTATTCATTACAACGATGCTGTCGCTCATAAATCGGACAGCAGCCAAATCATGAGAAATAAACAAATATGACAGCTGAAATGTTTCCTGCAAGTCTTTGAGAAGGTTCAATACATTTCCTTGAATAGATACATCCAGGCTGGCTGTCGGTTCGTCAAGAATAATGAGAGAAGGCTTAGTGCTGATGCTTCTGGCAATTGCCGCTCTTTGCTTTTGGCCTCCGCTCAATTCATGCGGATAACAGTCAAGATACCTTGCAGGAAGCCCTGTCAAATCAAATAAATAAGAAGCATAATCTCTTCTGGACAGAGGCTTTTTTTGCGAAGTATCAAGCGGCCAAACTTCATTTTTCTGATTGTCCAGGGGCTCCATCACTGAGGTTAGCATTTTTAATTTAGGATTAAAGGAAGCAGCCGGGTTCTGAAAAACAACCTGAATCTTTTTTCTTGCTTGGGCAATGCTGGCTTTCTTCCGTGGATTTATGAGCTGGCCATCCACTATAATACTGCCTTTATCTGCTTTTTCAATAAAGGTAAGGCATTTAGCAAGCGTGCTTTTTCCGCTCCCGCTTTCTCCCACAACACCTTTGCATTCTCCTTTTAGTATTGAAAGAGAAACGTCGCTTAGTGCCGTGCTGCCTCCGGGAAATGTTTTAAATAGATGTTCAGCCTTCATCATATATTCATTGTTTTTCATTTTCATCACCAGTTATCTTTGTATTGTCATCAGCCTTTTAGGAGGCTTTCTTAAAGAGGGAATAGAAGAAAAGAGCTTTTGGGTATAGGGATGACAGGGGTTTTCAAAAATAGCTTTTGTTTCACCGCTCTCTGCCAGCTCCCCATTCAGCATAACTGCCAGACTGTCTGCATATTTTTTCACATGCCTAAGATCATGCGTAATAAAAAGCACTGCACAATGCGTTTCACTTTTTAAATCTGCAATTAATCGTAATATGCTCGCTGCTGTAATACTGTCCAGTGCTGTAGTAGGTTCATCTGCGATAAGCAGTTTTGGCTTTAAAATCATTGCCGCACAAATAGCAGCCCGCTGCAGCTGCCCTCCGCTCAGCTGTGAGGGATAGCTGCCGTAAACTCTTTCTCCTGGCAGACCCGAGCGTTCAAGCATGTTTACAATGTTTTGCTTTCTTTGAGGTTTTGACAGACTGGTATGAACCTTTAGCATTTCGTCAATCTGCCTGCCGACTTTTAAAAAAGGAGTAAATGCACCTTGATAATCTTGAAACACATAGGAAATACCTTTACCTCTGAATGCTCTAAGTTTTTTTTCTGTCAGTCTCGTCATGTTGTTTCCATCAAAAACGATGGATCCTCCGCTTATGTTCAGCTCATTTGGAAGCAGTCCTCCGATCGCTGCAGCTGTTACACTTTTGCCGCTCCCGCTTTCACCTGCTAAAGCCAGCCATTCACCTTTGCTAACAGAAAGGGAAAGGGATTGAACGATTTTCGTTTCTGCATGAGTAATAGTCAGATTTTCTATTTCAAGTATGTTCAAGAGAAACCTCCCTTTTGTTTTTTTACACCAAAATGCTCACGTAAAGAATCCCCAAGCAGGTTGGTCAATAAAACGATGATGGCAATCGCCAGGCCGGGAACCAGCATTAAGTGGGAAGCGTGATAGAAGAATGCCCTTCCTTCATTCAGCATGGAACCCCATTCAGGTACTGGTGGCTGTGCACCCAGCCCGATATAAGAAAGAGACGCAATCATGAGAATCACTTTTCCCATATCAAGGGTGCTTAGTACCAGAACATTGCCTGTCACATGAGGAAGCATGTGTTTCATCATAATCTTAAATGGACTAAGACCGCTGATTTTTGCCATAGTTACATAATCTTTACTTTTTTCGGTAAGCACAGTGCTTCGTACAAGCCTTGCATACGATACCCATTTAACCGTTATGATTGCAATCATTAAATTGAGCATTCCTGGGCCGAGCAGACCGCTCAACACAATTGCAACAATATAGTCAGGGAATGCCAGGAAAGCATCAACAAGTCTCATAAAAAGCCTGTCAAGCCATCCTCCAACATACCCTGATAACAGTCCCATTGGAACACCGATACAAACAGAGACAGCCAGCACCGCAGCGCTGACTCCAACAGTTAATTTTGCGCCGGCGAGCGTTCTTGCCAGTAAATCACGACCCATATGATCCGTACCAAGCCAATGCTGCCAGCTTGAAGTTTGGAGCCTGTTGTCCATCTGGACTTTCAAAGGATCATGGGGAACAATGTAAGGTCCTGCTATAAAAATAAACGCGAGTAAGATGACAAGAGTGAAACTTAACATAAGGGGATGAATTTTGTTCATCTATTATTCATCTCCTTTATAGCAATGTCGGGATTTAAAAATCGGTAGGAAATATCAACTAAAATATTAATGAGCGCTACAAAAATTCCCATAAAAAGAATATAGCCCTGAATAACTGGATAGTCTCTCCGAACAATGGAGTCAATAATCAGCTGCCCTACTCCAGGATAGGCAAACAGTACCTCGATGATCACAGTTCCGCCCAGAAGACTGCCCAGGCTGACTCCAAAAATAGTTACTACCGGAGCTAACGCATGTCTGAAAGCATGCAGCCAAAAAATCCTCGCTGAACTCAGTCCTCTGGCTCTGGCAGATGTAATAAAATCCTGACCGAAACTCTCCAGCAAGCTTGATCTAAGAAGCCGTACATATACTGCTGCCATCGCCAATCCCAGTGTTAGAGAGGGCAAAACAAGATGAAAAAGGCTTCCCTTGCCCATGGAAGGGAAAAGCCCATATTTTACAGAAAACAATTGTATAAAAATGAGACCAAGCCAAAAGCTTGGGATTGATGCTCCAGCTATGGCGAAAAGTCTGCTGATATGGTCAATCCATCTATTCTTGTAAAGAGCGGATAATGTTCCAAGCGGAACAGCAATGAGCATCATCACCACTAAAGAAGAAAACGTTAAGGCCAAAGTAGAAGGAATTCTTGCTGCAAGTTCCTCAATTACAGGCTGCTTGGTAATATAGGAATTTCCAAAATCCAGTTGAAAAAATCGGGACAGCCAGTTTGCATACTGTACATATACCGGCTGATCCAGACCAAGCTCCGTTTGTAAACTTTCCATTTCCTCTTGTGTAACAGCTAAATCATCCACCTGCAGCATAAGCTTTACTGGATCTCCTGGAGCAAGCTTCATAAATACAAAGCTGATAAAAGAGAGTGCAATAAGAAATATAAACAATTCGCTGAGCCTGCGTCCAACCAGCTTCAATTTAATTCACATCCAAGTCCTTTGTAATCATATAATACTCACTCTTACTCGTTTGCCAGTTCTCTACTCCCTTTTTAAAGGAAACATAATTGTTAGGATGCACGATGAATGAATGAAGTACTTCTTCCTGGATGATTTCACCTGCACTTTTTGCTATTTCATTTCTCTCCTCAACCTCAACAGTTGAATTCAGCTGTTGAATTATTGTTTTCAGCTCATCCTGTTCCATGCTGTTATAATAAAAGGCTCCTCCATCCATATAAGCTGAATTCAAGAAATAGCTTGCATCTCCTCTTGGTGCAGTGACAAGACTGTATGTCGCCAAGTTCCAATCATTATTTTCCGCAAGAAATTCATCAATATTTTCTACAACTTTAATGTTAATTCCTATGCCCAGCTCTTTTGCTTCCGATTGTAATAACTGCGCAATCACTGGTAGCTCCGGGCGGAATGAGGTGGTTGCAACCTGAAACGAAAGTGGACTACCATTTAGATAAGCCTGTCCATCCTTTACTTCCACACCTGCTTCTTCAAGATAGCCAGCTGCAATTTCTGTTCCATGTTCATGCTTAGCAGGATCAATAGAAAAAGGGAAATCTCTTAAAAATGGCCCATTTGCTTCAATTGCCTGTCCCGTCATGACGCTTTTAGCGATTTCAGATTTATCAATTAATGCGTCAATTGCTTTACGAATGTGAACATTTTTCAAAGCTTCATCCTCGGTGTTATACATGAGAAGATGAGTACGCGGGCTTGGTACCACATCAGTGATAATATCTTCATCTTTCTTTAATGTCTCCAGGCTTTCAATAGAAGGCCTGTAAACGATGTCCGCATCTCCTGATTGAAGAGCCAGTGTTCTTACATTTGCGTCATCGTTAAATGTCATTGTGACAGTATCAAGGTTTACTTCTCCATCCCAGTATTCATCAGATTTCTTCAATACCAGACTGCTTCCAGCCTGAAAAGACTCTGCCTTGAAAGGACCTGTGCCTACTGGACTTTTGGCTATATCTCCTTCATCTGCAAGGATGACAGCTGTGTTAGGATGAATAAGCTCTGAAGGAAAATGAGGTATAGATTCAGTCAGCGAGATGACAAGCTCTTGACCCTCTGCTTTCAGGCTTTCTATCTTTAATGCATTGTTGATCGCTTCACTGACCTCAATGTTTCTTTCGAATGAAGCCTTTACTGCTTCAGCGTCTACTTTTTCTCCATTTTGAAACTTGGCATTTTCATTTATCATAAACACCCATGTTTTACCATGATCAGCAGTACTCCATTCCGTCGCAAGCCACGGCTCCAGTTCCAAATCCTCATTAATTTTAACCAGTGTCTCTACCATCCCTGCCCTCAATGGCGTCCAATTTAGATGAGGATCAAGTGTATCGCTCGGAAAATTAGATAAAAACGTTATTGCTTTTTCCTCTTCACCGTTTCCTGTTTCCTGACTGTTCGTACATGCTGCTGACACAGCTAGAAAACTAATGCTAAATAAAACAACTAGTAACTTTTTCATATTGTTCTTCTCCTTAAAATGTAATGTTTACGATTTAGATTGTATTTTTTCATAAAGTTCAGGAGCTGATGGCTGTCTCAACTAGTAATGATTTCGATTCACAATAATTAATAATAGTGGTTGTTTTAGTATTTGTAAATAACTAATTTCATTTTATTGTTTTGCACTTGAAGAATAACTGCCTAAGCGGGCAGGAGCGGGCATAAAAAAAAGACACCGAATAGTTCGGTGCCTTTTTCTTCTTATTCAAAAACTTTTGCTAAGTTCTCTTTTTCCTGCTTTAACCAAAAGTTCATCATTCGCTTAGCTCCATCAAGATCGTGGAGTTTCGCCTGTCCGCATTGTTCTTCATTTGCAGCCGGAATTTCTGTAATTTCTACAGCTTCCTTAAAGGTATCTTCAAGCAAATCAATGATTTCCTGCACTTCCGGTGTTCCGCTCACAACTAGGTAGTAGCCTGTTTGGCATCCCATTGGAGAAATATCAATAATATCAAAATGATCGTATTTCTCAGCATATTTACGGATATTAAAAGCAAGCAGATGCTCCAAAGTATGGATTGTGTCCGGCTTCATCGCTTGTTTGTTTGGCTGACAGAAACGAATATCAAATTTATTAACAACACCGTCAGTTCCAACTTTATGGACACCGCAATGTCTTACATATGGAGCTCTCACAGCATTATGATCTAATTCAAAACTTTCAACTGAAGGCATGAAATACTCACTCCTTTTTTTAATCTATTACCTATTATACACCTAATTCCGATAAATTTCATCCATTTTGTCTGAGTTCTGTTTAGAAGAGACTGCTGGATTTTTTCGGCTGATTGAGTATACTGATACTAACGGAAGGTGAGACAAATGAAAATCATTTTTATAAGCATCATTAAACTGTATCAAAAAGTCATTTCGCCGCTAAAGCCGCCAACGTGCAGATTTTATCCTACCTGTTCACATTACGGGCTGGAAGCTATCCGAGTGCATGGAGCTTTAAAAGGCGGACTGCTGACTGTGATCCGCATCTTGAAGTGTCACCCATTCCACCCCGGCGGCTTTGATCCTGTACCTCAGAAAAAAGAGGATTAATCCTGATGATATCCATTTATGACTTCTTCCAGCTCTCCTGTTTCAGGATTGATCACTAAACCGTGTACCGGAATATTACTGGCAAGAAGTGGATGGTTTTTAATAACTCCTACACTGTGCTTTACACTTTCCTCAACACGGTCAAACCCTTTAAGCCAATCATCCATACTGATGCCTGAATACTCCAGAAGATCAATCCTCTCCTGAGGAATTCCCCTGTTTCTTGCCTTTTCAAGGAAAGATTCTGCATTTAATTTACTCATGCCGCAATCATGATGGCCAATGACACAGATTTCGTCAGCATTTAATTCATATACAGCGACCAGCAGACTTCTCATAATACTGCCAAAAGGATGGGCTACGATTGCACCCGCACTCTTTACTATTTTAACGTCGCCATTTCCTATTTTCATAGCCTGGGGAAGCAGTTCTACCAGCCTGGTGTCCATACAGGTCAGGATCGCAAGCTTTTTGTCAGGAAATTTTGTAGTTTGATACTTTTCATATTCTTTGTTTTTCACAAACTCACGATTATGCTCAAGAATGTTACTCAGTAATGTCATTGGTCCGCTCCTCCATAATTTAGTCAAGTTAACTATAGCATACCCCTTGTCAATACGTCTTACTTAGGATACTATTGACGTGACAAAACGTAACGATTACTATTTGTAATATTTGGGAGGACTGTGTCATCGTGAAAAAAATACCGGTTACTGTATTGAGCGGTTATCTCGGATCAGGAAAAACAACCTTGCTCCGCCGCATATTGACAGAGGAAACAGAGATAAAAACAGCAGTTATAGTAAATGATATGAGTGAAATTAATATTGACGGATACATATTAAAAGGAGATGCATTCAGCCGGACAGATGAAAAGCTCGTTGAAATGCAAAACGGGTGCATTTGCTGTACATTAAGAGAAGATCTATTAATTGAAGTAAGTAAGCTTGCTGCACTAAAAGAGATTGACCATATTGTCATTGAATCCTCCGGCATCAGTGAACCTGTCCCTGTTGCCCAAACACTTTGCTTTGCGGATGAAGAGCTTAATATTGATTTAACACAACTATGCTATATCAACTCCATGGTCACAGTTGTTGATGCCAATAGATTTTGGCATGATTACTACTCGGGAGAAAGTCTGTTAGACCGTAAAGAAGCAGCAGATGAAAATGACACCCGTGATATAGCAGATCTTTTAATAGAACAAATAGAATTTGCAAATACTATTATTCTTAACAAAGTGGACTTAGTGGATGATTCTGAAGTGAAAAAACTTCATGCAGCTGTTTCTGCACTAAATCCAGAGGCAGACATATTGCAATCCTCTTTCTCTTCGGTGGATACGAAAGAATTGCTTCATCGAAATCACTTTGATTTAGAAAAGGCGAGCGGGAGTGCCGGCTGGATAAAAGAGCTTAACGAAGAACATACTCCGGAAACTGAAGAATATGGCATCCGCTCATTTGTGTACAGAAGAAAAAGACCCTTTCACCCAAAGCGGCTGCTCAACTGGCTTGAAAACTGGCCTGACACTGTTATAAGAGCAAAGGGTTTTTTCTGGCTTGCAACACGAAACGATACTGCAGGGCTTCTTTCACAAGCGGGAACGTCCATCATCCTTCAAGGTGCGGGAAACTGGATTGCCTCTATGAGCGAAGAAGAAAAGGAAGAAGCGTTTGCAGAAGACCCCGTCTTAACAGAACGCTGGGACAGCGTCTTTGGAGACAGAATAACAGAACTGGTTTTTATAGGAACTTTTCTTGTCAATACAAACATTGAAGCTTCTCTTGATGACTGCCTTCTCACTGAAGAAGAAATGTCAGCAGACTGGACTTTATTTCAAGATGATCTGCCCCCATTTCAATAATTCTGAAAGATTTTAGTTACTAATATCATTGCATAATTGTTTTCAAATCGTACTGGTTACGATATAATAGCTAAGGATTATCAACCTGCTTACTACTATAAATTGACTAAAGGAGAAGAATATCATTGAAAAAACTAAATATTTTCCTTCTTGCGGCCTTCATGCTTGTACTTGGAACTGCTCTTTCCGGCTGTGCCGGGGGACAAAACAGCGATACGCCTGAAAATACCGAGCCAGCTGAAACAGCTCAAGAAAAATTGAAGATTTATACAACTATATACCCTTTAGAGGACTTTACAACGAAAATTGGCGGAGAGTTTGTAGAAGTTGAAAGTATCTACCCACCAAATTCAGATGCACACACGTATGAACCAACATCGAAAACAATGGTCAGCATTGCTGATTCTGATGCATTTATTTATTCTGGCGTAGGTCTTGAAGGATTTGCAGAAAAAGCAAAAGACACACTAAAGGGAGAAAATGTTAAGATCATTGCAGCAGGTGAGGGAATTGAGCTACTCTCAACTGAAGATGCTGCACATGATCATGAAGGAGAACACTCTCATGCAGATGATCATGCGCATGAAGACGAACATTCTCATGAAGATGAGCACTCTCATGAAGACGAGCACTCTCATGAAGATGAGCACTCTCATGAAGATGAGCACTCTCATGAAGATGAGCACTCTCATGATGGACATGCACATGATCATGGTGACGAAGATCCCCACATTTGGATAGATCCAATTCTTTCAATCCAAATAGCAGAAAATATTAAAAATGCATTAACCGAGCTTCAACCTCAAGGAGAAGAAATCTTCAACCAAAATTTTGAGGAACTAAAAAACAATCTTGAAAAGCTTGATTCAGAATTTTCACAGGTTATTGGAGAGTCCGAGAAAAAAGAGATTCTTGTTTCACATGCAGCTTATGGGTATTGGGAAAACCGATATGGATTACAACAAATCAGTGTACTTGGACTTTCGCCTACTCAGGAACCTTCCCAAAGACAGCTCCAAAATATCATTGAAACTGCTAAAGAGCACAATCTTCAGTATGTAATATTTGAGGGAAATGTGAGCAGTAAAATTACTGAAATTGTTAAAAATGAAATTAATGCTGAAGCACTTACTCTCTACAATCTCGAATCTATGTCTGAGGAAGATCTTCAAAACGGTGAAGATTATTTCAGCATCATGGAGAGAAATCTGGAGACGTTAAGAAAAGCATTGAATTAATATGAAGAGCAGTGCCAGTGCACTGCTCTTTTTTTTATGCACTTACAATTCCGGTCTACTGCTAAAGGAGCTTCAGCTGTAAAAACAGCATGCTCCCCGCTTCCAAACAAGACCTTTAACGAAAAAAAGGAAACAAGCATCACTTGTCTCCTCAGGGGTAATTTTATTCATCGGTGCTTTTCAGATTATATTTCTTGTTAAATCTGTCAGCACGTCCTCCGCGATCTGTAAACTTTTGCCTTCCAGTGTAGAAAGGATGTGTATCTGACGTTACCTCAACTTTAAGCAGAGGATAAGTATTTCCATCTTCCCACTCTATGGTTTCGTTAGATGTTTTTGTTGAACCAGATAGAAACTTAAAACCGCTGTTCATATCCATATAAACAACTTTATGATATTGGGGATGAATTCCAGGTTTCATATATAACCACTCCTTATGCTCTATTAATCGTAATCGTTACGTTTTAAATTATAACCCTTTGTTATTCTTTTGTCAAAGAACATGCACTCCTTTTTCTTCCGCATAAAAAATTACAAAATGTGGACAATAAGGGAAGATTGTTAAATTGCAGGAAAAGAAAGGCGGATCATTGTGGACCATCTAATACTGGCAAGAAGCCTGTTTGGCACAACAATGGGTTTTCATATTATCTTTGCAACGCTTGGAGTCGGACTGCCGCTCATGATCCTCTGCGCGGAGCTCTTGTTTCAAAAAACAAAGGACAGAGACTATGCCATTATGGCTAAGAGATGGACGAAAGGCCAGGCTGTCCTGCTGGGTGTAGCGATACCTACAGGCACAATTGCCGGAGTGCAGCTTGCATTGCTGTGGCCTGGTTTTATGGAAGTGATAGGAAAGGTCATGGCACTTCCGTTTCAGATAGAAATTTACGCCTTCTTTATTGAAGCGCTGTTTATGTCCATCTATGTGTATGCGTATGACAGGCTTACTCCCCGTATGCGTATTTTCAGTGTCACGCTTGTTATGCTGGGTGCTGCTGCTTCTGCCATTCTTATTACGAATGTTCATGCCTTCGAAGGGACGCCTGCGGGTTTCCGAATTCTCAATGGAGAAATTACGGATGTTGATCCCTGGGCTGCTTTTTTTAATCCCAGCTTCTTTGTTACTGCCGCCCATGTTGCAGTGTCGGCATTTATGACTGGGGCATTTATCATTGCTTCCATCGCAGCTTATAAAATGCTCAGAAACAAAAATAATGAAAGATTGTATCAATTTCATCGCAAAGCATTGATGATGGGTCTTGTCATCGGGGGTATCTTCTCTCTGCTGACAGCTTTCAACGGCCATGAATCAGCTCAAATGCTTCATGAGTATCAGCCTGAAAAGCTTGCTGCCGCCGAAGGCCTTTTTGAAACACAAAGCCATGCACCATTTACGCTTGGAGGCTTTACCGACAGAGAAACACAAACTGTAAAAGGGGGCATTGAAATTCCCTGGCTGCTCAGCTTTTTGTCGGGAGACAGCTTTGACACAGTCGTAATCGGCTTAAACGATTTTCCTGAAGAATACTGGCCTCCATTGTTTGTTCATACACTGTTCAACGTCATGATTATCATTGGAACGTTTCTGATTATGCTCTCTGTGGCTGGTTTTGTATGGCGTAAATTTCTTAAAAAAGACCGTTTTCCAAAGGTGTTTATGTGGGCTTTCGTCCTAAGCGGTCCCCTGTCGCTCATTGCAGTGGAATTTGGCTGGATATTTGCGTGTACCGGAAGACAGCCCTGGGTCATTTACCGAATTCAAAAAACAGCTGATGTTGTGACAAGCTCAGAACAAATAGGAGTGCTGTTCATTCTTTTTTCACTCGTATACGCCATATTGGGCATAGCGGTTGTACTTGTGCTGCTGTACTACTTTAAGAAAAATCCAGTTGAAAAAGATATAGCCAAAGCAGCAAACAAAGATATTAATGTCTAGACAAGAGGTGATTGATCAATGGAAATGACCACAGACGCACTGATTGCAATCACGGTATTATGGGGATTCGTGTTCATATATGCTGTTATGGCCACGATGGATTTCGGGGCAGGTTTTTGGTCAATGTTTTATATTAACAAAGAAAAAACAAATGCAACCAATATTGCAAACCGTTATTTGTCGCCTACGTGGGAAGTGACGAATGTATTTATCGTAGCGATCGTCGTGGCTTTGGTAAGTTTTTTTCCGGGAGCTACCTTTATTCTCGGAACAGTTTTGCTGATACCGGGAAGTTTAATTCTCCTTCTTCTCGCAATACGAAGCGGTTTTCTGGTTTTTTCACACATTGCTAAAAGCTACGAAAAAGCTTTAACCTATGTTTCGGGCATCACCGGGTTTTTGATTCCAGGGCTGCTGATACTTGTCCTGCCGCTGACACATGGTGGATACATAACGGTAGAAGACGGCCTGCACAGGCTTCAGCTCCTTTCTCTGTTAACCAGCCCTAATGCCCTTTCATTTGTGGCATTCGCCATCAGCAGCACGCTGTTTCTTTCTTCTCTTCTGCTTGCTGATTACTCAAATGTTTCCGATGAACCTGAAGCCTACTATATTTACAGGCGTGATGCTTTGATTATGGGGCCAATTTCACTGCTGATGGCATTCTGCATCATGCTGACCATGAGAACAGAAGCAGCGTGGCTGTATACCCGTATGATGGACTATTTACCTTGGCTGATTGGTTCTGTGGCCACTTTTCTTGTTGCCGGAATTGCCATGTACCTGCCATCGAGGAAAAGCGGCCGAACGGGACGGCCCCGTATTGCAGTGATTGCCATCGTCGTTCAATACCTGCTGGCCAGTTATGCATATGGCCGAGCGCACCTGCCTTATATGATTTATCCTGATGTCACGATACAATCAGGCTTTACCCACCCCAACACCTTTAGGGCATTGTTTATCACTTACATTATAGGGTTCGCCATATTGTTTCCAGGATTTATTTTTTTCTGGAAAATGTTTATGGGCGATAAAGAGTACCTGAGGCAGAAAAATTCGTAACAATAGATGACAGTATGATTGTGCTCATCCTGCACAAACTATAGCTGTACCTAGTCAAGGGAGGTTACAGCATGCATGAAGTGAAGGTTTTGTGCGAAGTGAATAACTGTCACTACTGGGGAAAAGGAAATAAATGTACTGCTGACAGCATCTATGTCGTCAGCCATCATGGAGAACAAGCATCAAATAGCAGAGAAACAGACTGCAAAACATTCAAACCGCATGATCTATCGTGAAATAACTAACGGGGCTGTAAGCCCCTGCTTACATAAGACAAGGAGGCAGCCGTATGAATGAAGAAAGCTTGTTACACTCTTTCCGGGAAGAAATGCAAACAGCCAGCAGCTCATCCTTTCCAACCTTTGTTGATTCCTTTGCCAACCTATGGGATTACGAATTCGGATCACTCGAAGGCCTGCCCTCAGACATCAATGAAATAGTCGGCCACAGGGCGGTTGAATATGATTTGTATGAATAAAGAAAAGCGGAAGGCGCCGCTCAGCGGCGACAAGCATAAGATGGCTTGGACGTAAGGTCGCTCTTTGACCTTATGGCCAAGACAGCTTATGACCTCGAGCCGCTGGCGCCTGGAGCTGGACAATGTAGAAAAGCGGAAGGCGCCGCTCAGCGGCGACAAGCATAAGATGGCTTGGACGGAAGGTCGCTCTTTGACCTTTTGGCCAAGACAGCTTATGACCTCGAGCCGCTGGCGCCTGGAGCTGGACAATGTAGAAAAGCGGAAGGCGCCGCTCAGCCCTGACAAGCATAAGACGAGCCGGAATGAAGGTCGTTCTTTAACCTTCAGGCCGGATTGGCTTATGACCTCGAAGGGCTGGCGCCTGGAGCTGGACAATCAAGAAAAGCGGAAGGCGCCGCTCAGCGGCGACAAGCATAAGATGGCTTGGACGTAAGGTCGCTCTTTGACCTTATGGCCAAGACAGCTTATGACCTCGAGCCGCTGGCGCCTGGAGCTGGACAACATGAAAAGCGGAGCCGGCTTGCTCAGGCCTGACAAGCATAAGACGAGCATCTCTAAAAGGCGCTCTTTGCCTTTTTGAGATGATTGGCTTATGACCTCGAGGGCCTAGCCGGCGGAGCTGGACAAACCGAAAAGCGGAAGGCGCCGCTCAGCCCTGACAAGCATAAGACGAGCCGGAATGAAGGTTGTTCTTTAACCTTCAGACCGGATTGGCTTATGACCTCGAAGGGCGGGCGCCTGGAGCTGGACAACACGAAAAGCGGAAGGCGCCGCTCAGCGGCGACAAGCATAAGGCAGCTTGGGCAGGAGGTCGCTTTTTGACCTCTTGACCAAGCTGACTTATGACCTCGAGCCGCTGGCGCCTGGAGCTGGACAATGTAAAAAGCGCAAACCAAGGAAGTCATGCTAAGAGCGCCACGTCCTGTGGCAGCATGACTGTCCGACGACCTGTCGGGCTCTGACAAGCATAAGACGAGCCGGTATAATTAACCTTCAGTCCGATTGGCTTATGACCTCGAGCAGCTCTGATGCAGCAAGCACACTCTCGTTTCCATAATTTGCTTTTATCCCCAAATGAGCTCTAATATTTTAGGTGCTTTTCCACCTCAATATGTCGCATTAACTATATAAGCTCTCCTCACCTATGTCACAAATTTAACCTCTACCATAACCTGAATCAGACCATAATCCCTTATGCAATAAGGGATTTTCTCTTTGGAAGAAAGCAGGATCAGTGCATCATATTGGCCATTATGCTGCTAGTATAGATATTTACAGAAAGTTCCATGAATGTTAACAATAAGAGCTGTGGGAGTACCTTTTAGGACTAGACTAGTTGGCACAACTATGTCTAAAATAGTTAGGTAAATGAGTTAGATAAAAGTCGCCAAGCACTAGACATAGTATGATAAAAGAAAAGCGCTACATGGCTATAGGCTCATGTTATGTCTTCCATAATTCGGTAATATTTTCCCTGAAAAACGGAGGGATATTAAAGAATGGAAAAAAGACCACAACCAATAGAAGCAGCTTTTTTGTTTACACAAAAACATTTTCCACATTGTCAGGGAGCTATATTAGCTGGAAGTGTTGTTCGTGGACAAGCAACTAAAACATCTGATTTAGATATAGTGATCTTTGATGAAAATATATCTTCTTCTTATCGGGTATCACTTATTGAATTTGGATGGAATATTGAGCTGTTTGCACATAACTTATCATCTTATCGTTTCTTTTTTGAAAGTGATTGTGAAGAAGCAAGACCCTGTATGCCAAGAATGGTTAGCGAAGGGAAGATTTTAAAAGATACAGGCGTATTGTCAGAAATAAGAAAAGAAGCTAAAGAATTATTAGAACAAGGACCAAAAGAGTGGTCAAAAGAAACAATTGATCTGAAGCGATATTTTATCACTGATGCGTTAGATGATTTAATCGGCTGCCAAAATAGAGGCGAAGGAATTTTCATTGCAAATAAACTCGGTGAATTAGTAAGTGAGTTTATTCTTCGCAGTAATCGTAAATGGACCGGCTCTTCAAAATGGATTGTTCGTTCATTAGCTCATTACGACGAGGAACTTGCAAACGAATTCGTTGAAGCATTTGATGCATACTATAAAACAAATGATATTGCTAAAATAGTAAGACTGACTGATAAAGTTCTTAAACCCTTTGATGGAAGATATTTTGAAGGCTTCTCGTTAGGAAAAAAATAAACCAATGTTAAAAACGCTCAGAATATATTTAAAGGGTTCTGTTTTCGAGTAAAAACATCATTCGCACAAAAAATTGCAGTTCAATTCGCATCTGAATTGGACTGCAATTTTTTTCATTATTCGAGGTTTATCTTCTTTAAAGGTGTTTATTCAGCTATCTAAATTGATATGTTCAAAATGGTAAACAGGTATTTGGATATTTATGTTAAAATCACAGCAGGCTTACTCAACATAAGATGAAGGTCAGTGGAATAAGGTGTATGATTCTCTTTGCCAATTTGAAACATATGCAAAGTAAGGTCCGTCTAATAATTTCAGGGGGGCAAATCATATGAAGACATTTCATTTTTGCAGTTTAATCGTCGTCTTATTATTGTCATTATTAGGGTGTCAGCAAAATTCCGTATTATCAAATGACCTTCATTTTAAAAATGATATAGAAGGTTTTGTTGAACCTGAATCATCAGATTGGGTGAAATATACTAAGCCTGTAAGAGAGTATATGTATCATAGAACTCAAGCAGTAATAAATAATGATATAAACATTCTTTGGGTAAGGTACCCAGAATTAAAAGAGAATATCGATCCTGTTAAAGGAGTTAATGTAGAAAAAAATGAGGTTGAATCCTTGAATCAAGGTTTTGACTTGTTGGATGCCAATTACAATATTGAAAGTTATGAACGAATTAAAGTAAACGCAATAAATGATAATGAAGTGACAGTCCTGGTTCACGGAAGCATTGTTTATTTGAGAGATGACTTCGACGAATCTGGCGGAGAATATTTAATAAAGGTCTTCTTAAAACAGAATGATAGTCAATGGAACGTGGTAAAAACTGATGAATACACACTACCTGAATACAAAAAATGGTTACAAGAAAAAAATCAATAACCCCTATTAAACTTACGGATGCTAATCTTCGAAAAAGTGCTACTATAAAATAGGCTCGGAGCTTAATTGCTCCGAGTTTTTTGTGTGCTATTTTACTGCTACCTGTCAGAATGTCTCTGTGCCTTTTAACTTGTTTAAATTTCTTGGTAAATTTCTTTCTGTGAGGGGTTTTTGCATTTCCTCTCCCAAGATGGTATCCGTTACTGTTACAGACGTTTTTATCTTGGCCTTCAGCTTCTTTTTTCCTGCAGCTGCTGCGAGCTTTTTCTGCGCACCAGCAGTTTTATGACATATCCCTGAGAAGGAGAAAAAAGGAAGACCAAGCTGAAGATAACTCCAGCCGCTGATGCCATTGCACCCGCTATTGAAATATTCATCAACACTGCTGCATAGTAGCCTGATACAGCGGACAAAACACCGATCAACCCGCTGATGACGAGCATATGGCTAAGCTTTTCTGTCAGCAAGTAAGCTGCTGCTGGAGGCACAATGAGCATTGCCACAACCAGAATAGCTCCCACACTGTCAAATGAAGCCACCGTAGTCATTGAAAGCATCCCCATCTGCAGGTAGTGAATTAGCAGGACGGGAATGCCCAGCGACATGGCCATTTGCGGATCAAAGGATGTAATCTTAAATTCCTTATAAAACAAACCAATCAAAAGCAGGTTTACGACAAGGGCAAATCCAAGCATCCAGACTGCTTTTGGGCCAAGGGTTACCCCCCCTATTTGCACAATATCCAGCGGAACAAATGTGATTTCTCCCATCAGTGCATGATTCACATCAAGATGAACATTTCCTCCATAAAGGGTGAGAAGAATTACACCAACAGCAAATAAAAAGGTGAAAACTACGCCAATCGCAGCATCTGACTGCACGCCTTTTGCGCTTAAGAGCTGAACAAAAAAAGCGGTAAGCAATCCTGCGCATAAAGCTCCTATAAACATTGCTGCTCCATCCAGGCTTTGGCTGATCAAAAATGCAGCTACAATCCCAAGGAGAACAGTGTGGCTGATTGCGTCTGCCAGCATCGCCATTTTTCTTAAAATCAGAAAGCATCCGATTATTGAACAGCTGATGCCGACCAGAGATCCTGTCAATAAGATCCAACCTTCATAGCTCAACACGTTTCCCCCTTTTTAACTGGCTTTCTGAAGCATACAGCGGCAGCGGCAGCCTATTGTGCAGCTTAAGCAAATTCAAAAGCCTTTTCCTCATTGTAGCTGAATTCATCATCTCTTCTATGTTTGTGGTTTCATTTTGATAGGAGGAAGCAAGCTCATGTTCATGCATTAAATACACTTCGTACATTCTTCTCTTTAACACTGCTTCATGCAGGATATGTGCTCCTCTATCGCTAAGAAGCATTATGCTGCTCCTTTCAGCAGAAATAAGGACTTTTTCCTTTTGGAATTGCTTCAGAATACTGCTGTACTGACGGGGTGAGACAGAACGGTTCTTCATGACAGCCTCCATCTGGTGATCCAGCAGCGGGCCTTCATGTTTCTCATAATATTCATACAGTGACAACATCACCATTTCGCGGGCAGTTTCCCTGCGGACTCTATATTGTTTCAGTAATTTGGAGAGCAGCCCTTTTTCGGGAGCAGCAACCAGTGAAATTAAAAACAGCATAGTCGCGGTAACAATAATCAGCGGCCCGGTAGGCATTCCGTTGACTGCTGTACTCAGCAAGGTGCCCGCAGCACCTGACAGTCCACCAAGAATTCCTGATAAAAAGATCATCACGCCAAGACGATCCGTCCAGTACCTTGCAGTAATAGACGGTGTTATCAGCATGGCGGCCATCAGAATAACACCTACCGCCTGCAGGCCAATGACAACAGCAGTTACAATCAGTCCCATCAGCAATGCATTCAAAAAGCCGGTGGGAAGGCCGATGCCTTTTGCAAACTGAGGATCAAAAATCATCAGCTTGAATTCCTTAAAAAACAGCGCGGTTATGAAAAGCAAAATGCCTGAAGCAACCGCTATAACTCTAACATCCGCAGGCACCATCGATGCTGCCTGGCCGAAGATAAAATGGTTCAAACCACTGTGGTTTCCGCTGCCATGATTCTGCAAATAGGTCAGAAGAACAATTCCAAAACCAAAGAATACTGAGAGGACTAGACCTAAGGAAGTATCTTGTTTGATTTTAGTATGTTTTGTAATGAACCCGATCAGAAAGGCTGCAATCAAACCCGTGAGAGCCGCACCTGCAAGCAAAATCGGAAGCGACATCCTCCCGCTTGCCATAAAAGCCAAGCAAACGCCGGGCAGAGCCGCGTGGGCAACTGCATCTCCAACAAGACTTTGCTTTCTCAAAAGAGCAAAGCTGCCTAGAACTCCGCTGCTCACACCAAGAAGAAGGGTTCCGAATAACACCCATTGAGTGTTGGGATTTCCCAATTGATACAGCAGCTGCTCAATCATTACTCTCACCAGTAACTTTTTCTCCGTTTGGATACGTGTGACTTATAATAGACAACCTGCCCCCGTATGCTTTTTGAAGGTTATCGTGTGTAAAGGTCTCTTTAGTCGGACCAAATGCAACTCTTCTCATGTTCAAGAGCAGTACATAATCAAAATATTCTTCAACAGTCTGTAAATCATGATGAACAACCAAGACAGTTTTTCCATTGCTCTTCAATTCATTTAACAGGAGAATGATCGCTTTTTCAGTAGCAGCGTCTACACCAGCAAAAGGTTCATCCATAAAATACACTTCTGCTTCCTGGGCAAGAGCCCTGGCAAGAAACACTCTCTGCTGCTGTCCACCAGACAGCTGGCTAATCTGCCTGTCTGCAAAAGGCAGCATCCCAACTTTATCAAGACATTCTCGAGCAGCACTCACATCTTCCTTTTTGGGGCGCCTGATCCATCCAGTATGACCATACCTTCCCATAAGGACAACGTCGAGAGCATTTGTTGGAAAATCCCAATCGACTTCTCCCCGCTGAGGAACATAGCCTACTTTTTTCCGCTGCTTTTTATAGGAATCCCCGAATATTTCAACAGAACCGGCAGCAGGTGCAACCAGATTGAGAATGCTTTTAATAAGCGTGGATTTTCCAGCACCGTTTGGCCCTATTAAGCCAACAAGTTTTCCAGAAGGAACAGTAAAGGATATCTCCTGAAGTACAGGCTTTTTGTTGTAGGCAACTGTCAAATTTTCAACATTCACCGGGTTCATTGTTTTCTCCTCCTACTTTAGTGAAGCTGTAATACGATCAACATTATGTTTAAACATGCCGAGATACGTACCTGCTTCAGTACCTTCTTCACCCATTGCATCCGAATAGAGTTCACCGCCGATTGTCACTGTATGTCCCTTCTGTTTTGCACCTTCTATCACCGCAGTAATAGATTTATCCGAAATGCTGGTTTCAATAAATACAGATTTAATATTTCTTTCAGCAAGCAAATCCACAAGGCTTTGAACATCTCTTAGCCCATATTCCGATTCGGTGCTTAATCCTTGAAGCCCCATAACCTCTATACCATATTGATGTCCAAAGTACTGAAACGCATCATGTGCGGTAACCAACACCCTTCCAGATTCCGGTATTTGTTCTATCTGCTCCTTTGCATAAGCATCCATTTCCTGCAGCTTTCTTTTATAGTCTTCAAGATTTGCTTGAAATGTTTCAGATTGTTCAGGACGAAGATCAGAAAGTTCTTTTTCTACTGCTTCAGCAGCTTCCATCCACAGTGGAATACTAAACCAAATGTGAGGATCATGAATGCTTGGATTTTCCTCATCTGCAAGCAGATCATCCTCTGAGATTTCCTTAGAAACAGCATGAACAGGTTTTTCACTGGAAAGCTTCTCCAGAAGATTTCCCATTTTCCCTTCAAGATGCAGGCCATTATAGAAAATGATGTCAGCCTCATTCAGCTTTTTCATATCTCCCTGTGAAGCTTGATACAAATGGGGATCAATTCCCGGCCCCATCAGCGCCTCTACCTCTACTTCACTGCCTCCAATGTTTTTTGCAAGATCTGCAATCTGCCCAGTTGTGGCTGTGACCTTCAGCCTGCCGTCACTTTCATTGGAAGAAACGTTGTTACAAGCACTCATCAAGCCGAGACATGACAGCATGACAGCTGCAATCGTTTTTTTAATATGAAACATATTCATTTCTCCTTTCTTTCCTCTAGTAATTATTTTTTCCCTAGTACAACTTTTTAACTAAAAAAATATTAACCTTTCTAACTGCTATAATATTTCTTCAGTACATATAATATTACCAAACCTAAAAATGTTTCCTTAGTACAAAAATTAAAGCAAAATTGGCTAATTGTCAAATAAGAAAAGTGAAATCATCTTTCAGCATAGTTTGCTGGCCTTGGTTCCATTGTGTTAGATAAGTTTAACCATTTCCCAAAAAGAATTGAACAAAACCTTTCACAGAATGAAATACCAGCCAACAATCTAAAAAAATACTGCATATAAAAAAAGCCAGTTATCGATAACTGACTAAAAAGCAGAAAGGGTGAAATTATGGTGTTTCACACCCACCTAGATGGTATACCAGCTAGGTGGGAAAGTAAATTCTCAGTAAATAAAATATGGCTGTAAAAATTATTGAAATTTCCTGTCAGGATAGAAATTTTCATAAGCTATTTGAAACTTTTCAAGAGCTGTATTGTTAATTTCAAATCCAATTCCCGGGGTTTCAGGTACCTTCAGCCTGCCATTTTCCACTTTTATCTCCGGCAAAATAATATCCTCCTCCCAATAGCGGGATGAAGATGATAAATCACCCGGTATTGTAAAGCCTTGAAGTGAAGCAACCGCAATGTTGTGCGCACGTGAGATGCCAGTCTCAAGCATGCCCCCGCACCAGACCGGCACATCTCTCTTCACACAAAAGTCATGTATCTCTCTGCTTGTCTGAAGTCCCCCTACCCTTCCAGGTTTAATACTGATGATTCCGCAGCTGCCAAGCTCAACAGCCTGGCGGGCATCATGGTATGAAGTGATGCTTTCATCAAGGCAGATAGGTGTTACCATAGATTTTTGCAAGGAAGCATGATCTATTATGTCATCAGCTGCAAGGGGCTGCTCTATAAGCAAAAGCTGATATTCATCCAAGGCCTGCAGTCTTTGAATATCATTCAGCGTATAAGAAGAATTAGCGTCAGCCATCAGAAGAATATCAGGAAAGTGTTCGCGAATTTCCTTGACCACTTCAAGATCCTGGTGAGGCTTAATTTTTATTTTTATCCGCCGGTAGCCTTCATGTGTATATGCTTCTATCTGGCTGAGCATCTCCTTTACGCGGCCCATGCCAATCACGACACCCGCCTCAACCTCTGTTCTGGTTCCGCCCAAAAGCTTTGACAGAGACATTTCATTCAGTTTTGCATACAAGTCCCAATAGGCACTTTCAATGGCAGCTTTCGCCATTGGGTTTCTACGGTAAACCGAGAGTGCTTTCCCAACTTCAGATGGAGAAACAAATTGATGATTCAGGAGCATTGGAATAAAAAAATCCTTCAGCATATGTCTGCAGGTCCCGACTGTTTCTTCTGTATACCAGGGTGAAGAAAACGCGACAGCTTCTCCCCAGCCTGTACAGCCCTGATGATCCCGCACTTCAACAAGCAGGCTCTCCCTTTCTTTCACAGTGCCAAGACTGCTGACAAAAGGGGTTTTCAGTGTCATTTTAATGTGATGAAGGTGAATGCTTCTGATATTATACATTGCCTGACTCCCCTTGAAGAATATCCTTCAATTTTCTTCTAAGCAGTTTTCTTGCAGCGTTTCTGGGCAGCTTCTCCAGAAAACGGACTGAATGAGGAACTTTGTATTTAGCCAGCTTTTCCTGACAGTATTTCATCACATCCTGCTCCCCTAGGTGTTTCCTGGATGTGATAAAAGCGCACGGTACTTCTCCCCACTTGGCGTGCGGCATACCGACGACCCCTGCATCAAAGATATCCGGATGTGAAAGAAGGACACCTTCAATTTCAGCAGGATAGACATTTTCTCCGCCTGAAATAATTAAGTCTGATCTTCTGTCGAGCAGGAACAGATATCCTTCCTCGTCCTGATAGCCAATGTCGCCTGTTCTGAACCAGCCCCCGCTGTCAGTAAGCTCAGCTTCTTCATATAAATATGCTTTCGCAACATTTGCTCCCTTTACAAGAATTTCACCTGCTTCGTTGGGCTGGCAGTTTTGTTTGTCATTTTGGATGCTGATTGAGCAGGGAAAAAGAGGTTTTCCTGCTGAACCCAGTTTTGTAAAACAGTCTTCCGGCGGGAGTGTAGCAATTTGAGAAGAAGTTTCTGTCATTCCATAAGTTTGATAAATAGGAATGCCCCTTTCTGCACATTTTTGCAGCAGGGACAAGGGAGCCGGCCCGCCGCCAAGCAGCATGCACCTGAAAAAGTCAGGATATTTCCCGTCCATTGACTGAACCATCTCCGTTAGAAGCGTGCTGACCGCTGACATGATCGTAATTTTTTGCTGATGTATGAGTGAGTTCAATAAACGTGCGTCTGCAGAAGGAGCAATCACAGCACAAATTCCGTAAATGACACTTCGAAGCAGGATTGACAGGCCGCTAATGTGGAACATGGGCAGGGCCAGGAGCCAGCGGTCTTGATGATGAAGACCAAGATTTAAAGCAGATGCTGCAGCGCTCCAATAATGATTTCCGAATGATTGAATCACACCTTTTGGATGTCCCGTAGTTCCTGAAGTATACATCACGGTTGCTGGCTTTTCTAAAGGAAATTCAGCCAAAAAGCTCTTTAATCCACTCTCTGCTTTCGGCAGGTCTGCGATGCTGACAGTCTCGCAGATGTTGACTGGAGCTTTGCTTTTACATTGCTCGTCCGTAATGATGATAACAGTCTGACTATGATTCGACTGCCATGCTATTTCTTCACTAGTCAGCCTGTTATTAAGAAGAACTGCCGTTGAACCTATATAAAAGAGAGCATGGATGGTAACCGCCATGTCCAGGCTATTGCTCATCAGCACACCTGTTTTATCTGATTCTTTTACACCCGCCTTTGACAATTGTGCCGCCCTTTTCAGAACTAGTGAGTGCATCTCCTTAAAGGTCAGGCTGGTTCCTTCACTGACCAGGGCCTGCCGCTCCGGTGTCAAAAATGCTCTTTGTGCTAAAAAATTTGGTACTGTATATCCATCCATAGTGACATTCCTTCCCTTTCAGTCTGGTCTGACAGCTTATACCAGCGGACCTGTTTCCACAGCTTTATAACTCACCTGCTCTTGTCCATAAAGAAAACAGCCTGATGAGATCATCAAGCTGCAATGTAAGTATATTAAGGAAATCTTGGGAATTGCTTGAAGTCAGGATCGCGCTTTTCCTTAAAAGCATCACGGCCTTCTTTAGCTTCATCAGTTGTATAATAGAGAAGCGTCGCATCCCCTGCAAATTGCTGAATACCGGCAAGTCCATCCGTATCAGCATTAAAGGCAGCTTTCAGGAAGCGAAGCGCTGTAGGACTCTTCTCAAGCATTTCTTCACACCACTGAACGGTTTCCTGCTCCAGCTGTTCCAATGGAACCACTGTATTGACCAGTCCCATATCAAGAGCTTCCTGGGCATTATACTGTCTGCACAGGAACCAGATTTCACGCGCTTTTTTATGTCCGACGATTCTGGCAAGATAGCCCGAGCCATAGCCTGCATCAAAGCTTCCCACTTTCGGACCGGTTTGTCCGAACACTGCATTGTCAGCTGCAATGGTCAGGTCGCACACCACATGCAGAACATGCCCGCCGCCGATCGCATATCCGGAAACCATTGCTACTACCGGTTTAGGAATGACGCGAATCAGTCTTTGCAAATCAAGAACGTTCAGGCGTGGAATTTCATCTTCACCAACATAGCCTCCATGACCTCTGACTTTTTGGTCTCCGCCGGAACAAAACGCTTTGTCCCCGGCACCCGCAAGAACAATTACCCCTATGTTGGAATCATCACGAGCATAAGCAAATGCATTAATTAATTCCATGACCGTTTTAGGACGAAATGCATTATGTACCTCTGGCCTGTTTATTGTAATTTTTGCAATGCCATTATATGTTTCATATAGTACGTCTTCGTATTGTCGTTCTGACACCCATTCAATTGCCATATGTAGCTTCCTCCTTCTTGTCGTTACTCACTAAGAACTTCTCTACTATTTTACCAAAAATCTGCGGTTTCTCCACATGAATTGCGTGTCCCGCTTCTTTTATTTTCAGCAAAGCACCTTGTGGAAGAAGTTTTTGCATGCCGACTGCAATGTCGCAGAATTTCTGATCATATTCTCCGCACAGCAGCAGCACCGGAAAATTCAGCTTCTCCAGCACTTCCCAGTACGGCTTCTGAACACCGGTGCCCATGCCGAGAAGGCTGTTTGCCAGGCCGATAGGTGAATTGTTTCTTCTTTGCTTCCTCATCCTGCTTTTGATTTCTTCTGAAAGTGCCTCCTGTGAAGAAAAAAGCGGGATGTTTTCCCATCTCTCCACAAACTTAGAAACTCCCTCTTGCCGTATCAAACGGGCAAGGCTGCTGTCACTCTTTTTTCGTTCTTCACGATCCCTTGAATCCTTAAGCCCTGGAGAACTGCTTTCCAAGATCAGTTTTTCGACCATTTCCGGGAAAGCCGCTGCAAAGGCCAGGGCAAGCCTGCCGCCCATTGAATACCCCAGGATGGAGATTCTCTCAATATTTAATTTCAGCAGCAGCTCCCTGAGATCATTGACTGCTTCTTCCATGGTATAGCGGCGGCTGTCCTCAGGTGCATCCGTTCTGCCATGGCCGATTAAATCTATTGTAATCACTCTGCTGAAACGCGCCCAATCATCAATAAAAGGCCGCCAGTTTTCACCTGCTCCGGTAAAACCGTGTAAACAAAGAAGCGGAGGACCTTGTCCATATATGTCAATATGGCAGTTCAAGCTTCGGAGGTTAATGAACATTATTTCAGCTTCTCCTTTATTTCCTGGGAAACAGATTTCAACAGATTGCGATGCATTTCTACCCTGGTATGACGGTTCGTACGGACCTCCAGGATCTTTAATCCACTGACACTGCTCAACTCCTCAAATGCACTGTAAAACTGTTTCCAAGATTGAGCAAGCTGATATTGTGCGCCATACAGTTGTGCTGCCTTCGAAAAATCGAGGTTAGTCGGCGTTCCAAACAGTGCTTCGAAATGCTTTTCCTCCTGAGATTGCGGTAGGAACGAAAATATCCCGCCTCCATTATTGTTAATAACGATCACCGTTAGGGACAGCTTTTGAAGATTGGCGGCAAGCAGGCCATTCAAATCATGATAAAATGATAGATCGCCAAGTAGGAGAAAAACAGGGTCTTTTATAGCTGCACTCATCCCCAATGCTGTAGAAACAACCCCGTCAATTCCATTTGCTCCGCGATTCGCATAAATTTTTATCTCTTTATCTGTTTTTGAAAAAAAGGTATCTATATCTCTGATTGGCATGCTGTTTCCAACAAACAGAGTGCATGTTTGCGGCAGCATTGACTGCAGTTCCATATACAGCTTTCCTTCAAACAATTCACCGTCAAAATCTTCAATCTTGTTAAGCAGTACAGCATAATGACGATTAATATTCAGCCACTTCTCTGCCCAGCACACATTCTCTTTTCTTCTGGCATGCAGCATGATGGACTGACAAAATTCTGCTTCGTTGCAATGAATCATCTCTGCACTGTGCAAGGTCGGATCTCTCCAGCCTCCACTGCTGTCTACTACGATTTGATAGATAGATGGGTCGTTTTTCAGCAATAGAAACAATGGCTTTGAAACCGGCATAGAGCCAAACCTAATTACAATCTCAGGTTTGATAAGTTCTGCAATTTCCTCATCCTTCAAAAAAGAATCATAATGCTCCACTACTAAATCTTTGCGATGAGAGCCCGCCCGCAGCTGAGAAAGCGGATCTGCAAGGATCGGAAAACCCAGCTGCTCTGATAGCTCTATCAATCCCTGTACAGCTTTCGTATCATTTAGCTCACCGCAGACAATAATCCCTTTTTGGTATGTATTCAGTGTATGTGCAAGCTCCTTGTACTGCTGTTCTGACAGCACTGCCCTTGATGAGGGTACAGATACTTTTGGGCGGGTCCTCTCCTTCTTAGCCCAGAGCAACGGGTGATTCAAATCCGGCATAAGTGGCTCACGGAATGGAAAGTTAAGATGTACCGGCCCCATAGGCATGCTCAAAGCATGTCCAGCTGCCCTTCCGGCAAGTGTCCTCACATAGTGGAGCATCCCAGGATCTGCTTCGGGCAGGGCCGCATCAGTAAACCACTTCACGTACTCTCCGTACATGTTATTTTGGTTAATAGCCTGAGGGGCCCCTACATCCCTTAACTCATGGGGTCTGTCGGCAGTCAGAATGATAAGCGGTATACGGGACAGGAAAGCCTCCACTACAGCCGGGTAATAATTAGCAGCCGCTGTACCAGATGTACAAACAAGAACTACGGGCTTTTGTTTGGCTTTCGCAATCCCCAAAGCAAAAAAGCCTGCTGATCGTTCATCAATTTGAATATATGTTTTCATGTCAGCATGATCCTGCAGCAATACTGCAAGGGGGGTAGACCTTGACCCTGGGCTGATGACTGCATCATGTACTCCGCTCAAAACAAGCTCTTCTACAAACTGAGACACAAACAGAGTCAATGGTTCATTGCTGTTCATGGTAATTTCCTCCTAAGGCAGACAGCATCGGTTTCAGTTTTATTTGGGTTTCCTGATACTCCGCTGCAGGATCAGACTCTTCAACGATGCCGCACCCTGCAAAAAGATGAGCTTCTTTCCCATCAACAAGGCCGGAGCGGATAGCAACAGCAAATTCACCGTTATCATGAGAATCAATCCAGCCGATCGGCCCTGCATACCATCCTCTGTTCATTGGTTCTATGTCCCTGATCATTTCTACAGCTGCTTGCTGCGGGGAGCCTCCCAATGCAGGAGTAGGATGAAATTTTTCTATTAAATGCAGCAGGGAGGATTCTTTTTTCATATAGCCTCTGACAGGTGTATATAAATGCTGAATATTTTTCGTCTTAAAAATAACAGGTTTCTCGGGTGAATAAACCCTTTCACAAAGATCCTTCAGGGAATTTCTGATCATCCTCACAACAATCTCGTGCTCAATGAGATTTTTTTCATCATTCAACAGCTCATTCTGTAAATCAAGATCTTCTGAAGGAGTCAGCCCTCTCCGTATGGATCCTGCAAGACAGGTAGATAAAACCGTTCCGCCTTCTTTCTTGACAAGCCTTTCCGGTGTTGCTCCTATAAAGCATTTTGAGCCGTTTTCAAAAGCAAAGATGTAACAGGAATCCTGCTCCTTTTGCAGAGAGTCCAGTGTGCTGTAAAGATCTATTTCTTCCTTGAAAGACAACTGTACCTCTCTTGCAAGGACCACTTTATCAATTTCCTTGTTCTTAATTGAAACTGTAGCTGCTTTTACAGCATCCAGCCACTCTGCTGAAGCTACTTCAAGCAAGAAGCATTCTGACTGCTTCTGCCCTTTTCCGGCTCCATGCTGTCCATCTCTATGAACAGATCTCTCCATTTTATGAAAGTGGACGGCGCACTGCCTTGGACTTTCATGAGGATAAACGACTTTATTAATGGTCAGTGAATATTCATATTTATTTTTCGTCAGCATCATGGACGGCATGAAAAAGCTTCCAGATGAAAATGAACTCCACGTTTCGCTTTGTCCTTTTTCAGGGTCAAATGAGAACCCGCCAAACAAAAGCGGACCAGTCCCGTTACTCCCCTGATGATTTCCATAAACATACTTTTTGAAGCGCTTCCATCCATTTTCAATGTGACGAAACCTTTCTTTGGAAGGATAATCCGTCTGAAGAACCAGTTCGTTTCCCAGGCCCGCCAAGGTAGTAAGCCCGTCAGGAGAAGACCAGTAGAACCGCTCTCCTGCATAATTTTTCTCGCCCATAGCGAAAAAACTGAGGGGGTCATATGGCGCTATCTTTTTAATGAGGCTGACGATGACTGGACGTTTCAGCCTGTTTGCCTCCGCCAAAGCGGCTTCAATATTGCTAGAAAGTGTATGCTGTCTGGTTGTAATCAAATTGAACCCCCTCCAATTCCGTAAAAATGGCTTATACTAAGATACACCTCTAATGAGTGTGTGTCAATAGGATGAGAACAACCTCAGAGCACCTTTGCCCCCTTATAAAAATACCACTATTATCATTATTATATGTCTCCATCGCTTTCAGTTAAAACAAAAAGCCTTTTGAAACTGTTTGCCGGCAGGAAAAGTCAAGTAAAGTTCCTGTAAAAGCATTGACATAGATTTGTTATTTACCTAAACTTAGCTTTGGAGTATTATATTTATTTAGCGTTATTAAAAGGAGAGGAACAAACATGATACCTCCACATACTCATGCAGAACATGCTTCTTCCTTAAAACCAGATAAAAGCTGGCGCATTTGGTGGATGCTGCTCAGGCCCCACACTTTAACAGCTGCATTTATTCCTGTAACGATTGGAACTGTACTTGCATTGCAGGAAGGATCTATAAATTATGGACTGTTTATAGCGATGCTGATTGCATCGATTCTTATACAGGCTGCTACAAACATGTTTAATGAATACTTTGACTATAAACGCGGACTTGATAATGAACATTCAGTCGGGATTGGCGGAGCTATAGTCAGAAACGGCGTTCAGCCTTCAACGGTTTTAAATTTGGCTTTCACCTTTTTCGGAATCTCCATTCTGCTTGGCATATACATTTGTATCTCTTCCAGCTGGTGGATTGCTGTTGTCGGTCTTGTATGCATGGCAGCAGGCTACTTTTACACAGGCGGGCCTGTTCCAATTGCCTACACTCCGCTTGGAGAGCTTGTTGCAGGCTTTTTTATGGGTGTTGTCATTATTTTAATTTCGTTTTATATCCAGACAGGAACTGTTACTTTTACAGGCTTTCTTGTCTCACTGCCGGTTTCGATTCTGGTAGGAGCTATACTGCTTGCCAATAATATCAGGGACTTGGAAGGCGACAAACAGAATGGCCGCAGAACCCTGGCTATCCTGCTGGGAAGAAAGCGGGCCATTCAATTTTTGGGCTTTATGTTTTTAACATCGTATTTGCTCGTATTCCTGTTTATCGGCATGGGTATCTCATCTGCCATTATTCTCGTCGTATTGCTTAGTGTACCCAAAGCTTATCAGGCTGTGAAAGCATTTATCGGAAAAAAACTTCCGATTGAAATGATGCCTGCAATGAAGGCTACTGCCCAAACAAATACATTGTTCGGTTTTCTTCTTGCGATTGGCCTCTTTTTGAGCCATCTTATGTAACACGGCTGCTGTCAGCCGTGTTTTTTTATACAGATTTACTGTTTCTTCAATTTCGGCGTCTCTGGTTCATTTTTGAATGGTTCACCCTCTTCTAGACAAAGAACGCTGCTCTATTATGCATTTTTTTACAAACATGTTTTTTCTAATATCGCCCATAATACAGGTAGCAGCAGAAATCTTGACTGGAAGGAGTATTTATGATGTTAAACAAGGAACAGCTTTCCGCCTTCCGCTCCCAATTGCTTCACACTCAAGAAGAAATTCAGAAAAGGTTCGAGATGAATGAAAACTTCGGGTTGTTCCGCAGCCATGCCCATGATTCCACAGGTGAGCTGTCGAGCTATGATAACCATCCGGGTGATGAAGCAACTGAGCTTTATGAACGTGAAAAAGATCTTTCTTTAAATGAACACCTTCATGAAGAATTGCATGATATTAAAAATGCCTTAACAGCGATAGAAGAAGGCACATACGGAATATGTACTGTCTGTAAGAAGGAAATTCCCAAAGAACGCCTGGAAGCAGTTCCAACTGCTTTAACCTGCAAGGAGCATGCACCTGAACAAATTGTATCTCATTCCCGCCCTGTAGAAGAAGGCGTATTAATGCCTCCTTTCGGTAAATTTGAGTTTGACGGGCATGAAGTACAAGCTTATGATGCTGAAGATACTCTTCAGGATGTCATGCGGTATGGCAGCTCGGAAACACCTTCTGATCTCGATATTCCTGTTGACCATTACAATGATGTGTACTTGGAGTCTGATGACCCCACAGGATATGCAGAGGAATATGAAAACTTTATCGGTAATGATATTGAGGGTAAAAACATTACCGTATATCCCAATTACAGGCATAGAGAATATGAGCAAATGCTTGATGAAGAAGGTACAATGACAATTTTCGGCGATCTTCCCGGATACGAAATTCATCCCTACACAGAGGATGAAGCTGAAAGAAGCAATGAGTAAAAGCAATGGAATTCCATTGCTTTTTGTCTCTTTTTTATTCCCTTTAACTGTTTGAAATCTTGCTATTGTATGACATGTTTTACATACATCTTCTTTTTCAGACAGTCATTTCTTTTACAACCTTCACCTTATTTTTCAGCAGCAGCGATTTTCTCGCCAGCAGACAGCCGATAAGTGCAAACAGGAAGCAAAGCAGCATCATGCCGGTTGCACCGACAGTTTTTCCGACAACTATCCCCAGCGCTCCAAACATCTTTCCTATTTGAAATACAAACCCGTTAAATGCCATGTATGCCCCCCTCTTGCTTTCATCAATCATATCAGCCAGAAGGGATTGCCGGGTTGGAACATAAATCAGTTCTCCTATCGATAATATGAAAACTGACAGTGCAAGCAGGTAAAAATCAGCTGCAAAGCACATGATGCCAAAACCAAGGCCGAATAAGATAAAGCCTACATACATGTAGAGCTCTTCAGATTTATTCTGCAGCCATTTTGCAGCTGCCGCAGTCAGAAGCACAATGAGGAGCGTATTTTCGATTGTCAGAAGACTCAACAGCTTCACTCCATCCAGCTCAATACCTCCCCCAAGCCATGTAAAGTAGGCTGCTGATTGAATTTCTTCTTCAAGTCTGACAGCCACAAAATTATTCCGCTGAAATTCCAGAGATAATATAGCAATGCCCGCCAATGTGAACAGCAAAAAAGGAGTATCTGCCATCACGCTCCGGTAGCTTCCCCAAAGTGACCTGAATCCAGCCTCCGCCTTTTTACCCGCGGCAGGACGATACGTTTCTGTTAAAAGAGCACCAGTCATCCAGAGTGTGAGAAAGGACATGATCACAAGGCTGATTAACAGCTCGTAAAAATAGTCCTTATAAAGCCAGCCCCCGGCAGCTATTCCAATCATAAAGGCAAGGTTTGTCGCCCAATAATTAACGGAGTACATAAATGACCTTATTTCCTTTGTGCTGACATCAATCAGCATTGCTTCAGAAGCAGGCATAATCAGCCCCTGAGAAATTCCAATCAGCAGCAGCATAAAAAATGTGCCCCATGCAGAAGACCAATAGGGAGTATTGCATAAAAGCATTCCCATGAAGGCAGCTGTTTTCACCATCTCTCCTATCATCATCAGTTTCTTTCTCCCCATAACATCTGCCCAGTGTCCTCCATAAATACTTGCTGCAAATTGGACAGCCACTTGAGTCACGAGCATCATACTCGCAGTAACCGGTCCCAAAGCAGCTGTAAAATAAATGGCCATAAACGGAAAGATCATTGTTCCGTTTACACGCGTTAGAAAAGAGATAAAAATCCTTAATTTAATATTTTTGTTCAGCTTCATAAAAATACCCCCATTTTCTCAACATCCTTAATCCATATTATCCCTTTCCTAAAAGGGGTTAAAAAGGGTATAATGTTCAAAAAAATGTCCCCTTTTAGGAGGAGAAGACGATCAAACTTTCTATGGATTATTGGGAGCTGAGGGTATTTTTACATGAACGTGAACAAGAGCTCTCGGCACCATTCACGCAAAAAGAACTGGCATCATTATGGTCTTGCACTGAAAAAAATGTAAAAAGAAAACTGCAGCTCTTTCAGAAACAAGGCTCCCTTTCATACCTGCCCGGCCTGGGAAGAGGAAATTCATCCTCTATCAAGTTTCATTCTGAACTTGAGGAAGAGATTCTCTCTGCATTGTCTTCATTCATTGCAGCTAAAAAGGTGGAAGAGCTGGTCAATATGCTGCAGCTTCCTTTTCCCAAAACATGGCTTCACCCTATTGCCGATTCGATACAGGCATTATTCGGGATGCAGCATTCCATTCACCAAAAGGATATTCTCAGATCGATTTTCACCAGGGAGCTGACCACACTTGATCCCCTGGACATAGCAGTTACATTTGAAAGTTTTCTTGCATCTCAACTGGGAGACACTCTCTTAAAGTATGATGCTGAGTCAGACGGAATTGCTGCACACACAGTCCATCACTGGCGGGCTGAAAATAATGACACCAAGTTTACCTTATACTTGAGAAAACGAATTCTATTTCATCACGGGCTTGAGATGACCAGTAAAGATGTATTGTTTACTTTGAAAAGATTTCAGAAAAGCCCCTCACCTTATAAATGGATGCTTAAGGATGTGAAACATGTAACAGCTGTTTCCCCATATATTATCGAGATTGAGCTTGGGAGCCCGGATCCTTTTTTTCTTCGTTACTTAACAGAAAAAACGTTTATCATCCTTCCCCACGACAGGGAGTTTGCTGAAAATGAATGGATTGCAAGCGGCCCTTTCAGGCTGAAGGAATACACAGAAAGCAAACTGGTTTTGCTTGCGAATGAAGCATATTTTGATAAATCTCCTCTTCTTGACGGAGTGGAGTTCTGGAGAATGCCCAGAGAAACTGCCAGAGAACTAACCTTTGATCTAGATAACGGGAAAGAGTACAAGAAACGATCCACACAACAGGAAATTGAAACCGGGTTCCGTTTTATCGGATTGAACATGAAGGGGAACAAATGGATGAAAAACCCTGACTTCAGAAGAGCTCTTTATCACTTAATGGATGCAAAAAAAATGTGGAGAGATCTGGAGATAAAAGAAAAACTAATCGGGGCGTCCACCTACTTTTACTGGCTTGGCCATTTATTGCCTGTTATTCAAAAAAGTGAGGAACAGCTGCTTTACCATTTAGAAAAGTCAGGATACAACGGTGAAAAACTGACTCTTTACTCCCTGCCTTTTCAAGACTCACAAGAACAGGCAATATGGCTGATTACCCAGGCAGCCAGACACGGTATCCAATTTGAACATCATCTGTACGAATTGAGCGATCTTTACACTCAGAAGCTTGGACTGGAAGCAGATGCCGCATTATCAGGAGAAGTGGCATCCAGCGACCCCCTTCTCTCCTTTATCGGAGCCTTTCATAATGAAGCCCTGCTATTCAAACAATTCATTGATGAAGATCATTTAGCGGTTATTCAACAGATGATCCAAAGGATGAAGTCTGTTTCTTTAAAAGAAGATCAGCAGAAAGTGATGCTGGAAATAGAAACATACATTCAGGAGCATTGTTTATATATTTATACGCATCATCCTTTGAAAAAACGTTCTTTTCATCCGATGATCAGGGAGATTGCTTCTGGCTCATACGGTTACCCTGACCTCTGCAAGCTCTGGATTTCCCGCTAGCTCTGTGCGATAAAGATTAACTTTTTCAAATATGTGGTATAGAAATAGAAAAGATACAGGAGCTGATAATCAATGAGTTCTGAAAAACAAACCTATTATGTGGATATCGGCAATATGCGAGTGGTGGAAGTGCCTGTTGAATCGTCAACTCAAAATTTTAAGATCTTTGCAACTCCCGAAGAAGTTTCTGCCCTTAGAGATATGATGAGTGAAAATCTTTCAGCTGAAAAAGAGACCTTTGTCAGATCTCATATTCCGTACAGAGAGTATCATTATGATCCGGAAAATGATCATTATGATCTGGCAATGAAAAAAATTTATGCCATGATTCATGATCTTGGAGACGAACAGGCTAAGAGCCATGTAGCAGAGATGGGTTTTGTAGAAGATCCAAAATACACAGGAAATCCGGAAATAGATAAATTTAGATAAAACATAAATAACAAAAGACTGCCTGCCGGTTAAAAATTAATCCGGTCAGGCAGTCTTTTATATTTCCAGGCGGTCAATCTGTTCGCCGGTATGATTGTCAACGAGCTCTATGTTTCCTCCTTTAAGGGGCATGTCACTCTTAAAATACCAGAGACACATATTCTCAAGTCCATATTCTTTCTGTTCCTTCTCAGGAAGTGCCGCTAAAGGCAGAATTTCTGCTTTTTCACCATTCACTTTAATGATCCGGTCATCGTCTTTCTGAATTAACCCGTAAATCAGTTGATCTCCATGACCTTTGTAACCATTCAGCCTATCTGTATACTTCGTTCCCATTGGACTCCAAGAGAACATCCTGGCTTTCCAGCCCAGCAGACCTTCTTCTACAAAAGCAGCTCCCAGGTTATGATGTTCTTTTATAAAAAAATACAAAGCTTCATTGTTTCCCTTGTAAGCCGGGATAAGGAGAATATCCTTGTCAAATGCCACAAGGGGATCCTGCGGTTCTGAATAGGAACGGGATTTCTCGGAAACAAACCACATGATGAATATAGTTGAAGTGAGAATAAGAACTACTGCTGCCAAAATTGATAATTTTTTCTGCGCCATCAAAAAATGCAATCCCCCTTCACTATCTACCAGTATTATACAGGATTCAGGGCTGCACTCTCAGTAACTTTTGGAGCAATTTCATAAAAAAATAGAAAGGACCAAATTCCTTTGAATTTGACCCTTTCTATGTAGCTTCTCACGCAGGTATCTTTATGTTATTTTCTGAGGTTTTCCTGATCTTTCAGACGATTTTGCTGATCAGGTAGTCTTTCTTTATTTGCCTTGTCTGTCGGGCTTTCCTTGCCGCTCTGGGCTTTCTTTTCGTATTGAAGCAAGCTTTCATGATCGTTTTTACCGTTGCTCATCTAACCCCTCCTCTAACACTTCTTGTTTGTACATTCCCTTTTATTGGAGGCAGAAAACACAGCATACCGGTTCCAAAGCCATAGAATTCAGCTATAACACCGAACGGACATTCTTAGGAAAAACGCTGCAATTCGACAAAATCTATTAAAAATTCTCATAAAGCCCAATACGAAAGTCCTGCTTACATTTTATATGATGAGGGGTTTGATTCCCCAAATCTGCTCCGCATATTCACGGATGGTTCTGTCACTTGAAAAGTGCCCAGAATTTGCTATATTGATGATTGCTTTTTTCGACCAGGCATCCTGGTCTTTGTAGGAACTGTCTACTTCTTCCTGCGCCCTTATATACGATGCAAAGTCTTTTAGTACAAAATATTGGTCATTATGGGACAGAAGAGAATCATAGATTGCCTCAAATTCGCCGTTACAGTCAGGAAAGTAGCCGTTTATCAGCTGATCAACTACCTGCCGTATTCTTAAATCATGATGATAGTACTCTTCCGCCCTGTATCCCCCATTTTCAGAGTAATTCAGCACTTCCTCTGCAGATAATCCAAAAATAAAGATATTATCGTCCCCGACCATTTCTTTTATTTCTATATTAGCTCCATCAAGTGTACCAAGCGTAAGGGCGCCATTCATCATAAATTTCATGTTGCCGGTGCCTGATGCCTCTTTGCTGGCAGTGGAAATCTGTTCACTCACATCAGCAGCCGGAATGATATCTTCTGCAAGAGAAACACGGTAGTTTTCCATAAAAACTACCTTCAGCATGGAAGAGACACGAGGGTGACTGTTTACTTTATCAGCTAGCGAATTGATCAGTTTGATTATTTTTTTTGCATAATAATAACCCGGCGATGCTTTCGCGCCAAAAATAAATGTGCGGGGCTGGATAAAAAAGTTGGCATCCTCTTCAATTCTATTATACAAATACATAATGTGCAGAACATTCAACAGCTGCCTTTTATAGGCATGCAGCCGTTTTACCTGTACATCAAAAATGGAATGTTCATCTACTTTTATAGCATTTTGCTTATATATCCGTTCTGCCAGAATTCTTTTCCGATGCTGCTTGACTGCCGAAACCTTTTCTTTCAAGGCGGCATCATTTGAAAACGGAAGGAGCATGCTAATCAGTTCAGGCTTTTGTTTCCACTGTGTTCCAATGCTTTCTGAAATAAGCTCAGAAATCTCCGGGTTTGCCTTTAACAGCCATCTTCTATGAGTGATGCCGTTTGTTTTGTTATTGAATTTTTCAGGGAAATATTCATAAAACAGCTTCATTTCTCTGTTTTTTAGAATATCTGAATGTATTTTTGCAACGCCATTAACACTGTAACTGCCTGCAATCGCAAGATGAGCCATTTTCACAACATCATGGGCAATAATAGCCATGTTTTCAATTCTGCCCCAGTCTCCCGGGTATGCTTTCCACAAATCCCTGCAAAAGCGTTCATTGATTTCTTCCACTATCATATAAATTCTCGGCAGCAGAGGGCGGAATATATATACCGGCCATTTCTCCAAGGCTTCCGAAAGAGTCGTATGATTGGTGTAAGAAAAGGTTGAAATTGTCATATTCCATGCTTCTTCCCAGCCAAGTCCTTCCTCATCAAGAAGAATACGCATAAATTCCGGAATGGCCAGAACAGGGTGGGTATCATTCACATGTATGGACACATGTTTGTGGAAATCTTTTAAACAGCCATGTTTGTTTTTATAAGCTTTTATCATGCTCTGAAGGCTGGCGGAAACCAAAAAATACTGCTGCTTCAGGCGAAGCGTTTTTCCGTCATCATGTGTATCATCAGGATACAAAAATTCTGATACCGCTTCGGTTTCCCTCTTATATTGCAGTATATCTCTGTGGACGATATTATGAACAGGCTCAGCACTCCAGAGCCTTAATGTATTCACCGTTTTCGTATCTGCTCCCACGACGGGCATATCATATGGAACTGCCATAATTTTTTCTGCATCCTTCTGCCTGTAAAACATTTCATCATTTTCCTGATGAATGTCAACTTTTCCCCAAAAAGAGATTTCAATAGCCTGATCAGGCTTTCTGACTTCCCATACGTTTCCATGACGAAGCCATTGTTCTGGAAGTTCTACCTGATATCCGTCAACAATTTTCTGCTCAAACAGACCGTGCTTATAACGGATTCCCTGCCCATGGCCCGGCAGATCTTGCGAAGCCAGTGAGTCCATGAAGCAGGCTGCAAGACGGCCCAAACCACCATTTCCAAGTCCCGGATCACTTTCTGATTCCTCTATTTCACTTAGCTGAATACCAAGCTCACTTAATCCTTCTTCCACAATACTATACAAATTCAGATTCAATAAATTCTGTCCTAAAAGCCTTCCCAGCAAAAATTCAATAGACAGGTAATAAACCTGTTTGCCTCCTGCTGTTCTGTTTGCTTCATTTGTTAAAATCCAATTTGAGCTAATATGTTCCCTGACCATATTCCCCAGCACCTGAAACTGATCTCTCCTGGTCGACTCCTGAAAGCTTTTTCCATACATCATCTCTATCCTTTTCAGGAAACTATCTTTAAATTCATCTTTGTTAGAGAACACGTATGTCCCTCCCAGGAATTAATTCAGCATATAACCGCTGATATTCATTGGCAGAAGCAGACCAGCTGCAATCCTTGGACATTGCCGATTTCACAATATTCTCCCAAGTTTCTTTTTGGCTGTACAATTCAACAGCATACTGAACCGTATACTTCATATCATGAGCATTAAAATTCGTGAAAGAGAATCCGTTTCCTTCACCGGTATATTCATTGTAAGGATCAACTGTATCATTCAATCCGCCCGTTTCCCTAACAATCGGCAGTGAGCCGTAGCGGAGAGCAATCAGCTGGCCCAGCCCGCACGGTTCAAACTGAGATGGCATCAGAAACATGTCAGATCCAGCATAAATACGATGGGCAAGAGGTTCATCGAAACCTATATATGCCTTGCACTTTTGCGGATAAGCATGTTCCATGGATCGGAAGAAATCTTCAAATTCACGGTCTCCTGACCCAAGAATGATAAATAGAACATCCCAATCCAGCATTTCATGCAGAACCCGTTTCATTAAATCCAGGCCCTTTTGTTTGGTCAGCCTTGTTACCATGGAAATCAACGGAATTTCCTCCGATTGGGGCAGCCCGAATTCTTTTTGCAAAGCGAGTTTATTTCTTCGCTTGTAATGAAGAGTATCCTCACTGTATGGCTGTTCAATAAGAGAGTCTGCAGCCGGATTATATATCGCAGAATCGATTCCATTCAGTATCCCTCTTAATGAGTCATCTCTATGCCTCAACAGGCTGTCGAGACCTTCTCCATAATACGGTGTCTGAATCTCATTTCGGTAAGTAGGACTTACTGTTGTTATGGCATCTGCTGAAGAAAGTGCACCTTTCATAAAATTCACGTTGTCATGGTATTCAAGCTTTTCGTATGTAAAGTGGGAATCATCCAGATTCAGCAGCTCCCCGAGAACTGAGTATGGAAAAACACCTTGAAATTGCAGATTATGGATGGTAAATACTGTTTTCATATCCTGATAAAAAGGTTCACTGCTGTATGACTCTTTTAAAAGGTAAGGTACCATGGCGGTATGCCAATCATGACAATGAATAATATCAGGCTGATAATTGAGTGCCCTGCATACTTCCAAGACAGCTTTGGAAAAGAAGGCAAAACGTTCTCCATCATCAACCTCACCGTACAGGGAACTTCTCTTGAAGTAATATTCATTATCAATAAAATAATAGTGCACACCCTCATGTATGAGCTCCTGAATACCGCAATACTTGCTGCGCCAGCCGACTTTAACTTCAATGTTTTTGACCGTGTTCAGACCTTTTAAGAGTTCTTCAGAAATTGCTCCGTATTTAGGAAGCATAACCCTGACTTCTGTTCCAAGCTTCAATAATTCTTTCGGAAGGGCGCCTGCCACATCGGCAAGCCCTCCCGATTTTATAAAAGGGACACATTCTGATACAGCAAATAATATCTTCACGAGTTCATCAGCGCTCCTTGGACTGTTCCTTTTCTTAGAACCTGCGGAGCATGTATGGAGCCTCTCAGCTCAACTCCGGTTCCCAATTTAACATCCTTATCCAGAACGACATTTTCAAGGAAACAATTATCCTGAACTTGCGACTTCTGCATAATAATGCTGTTTTTGATAACAGTCCCTTTTCCAACATGAACGGAACGGAAGATGATACTGTTTTCCACCGTTCCTTCAATTTTACAGCCGTTGGCTATTATTGAATTTTTTACACTGCTTTCTTTGTAGTACTTTGTAGGAGGTTCATCTTTTACTTTTGTCAGGATCGGCCTGTTTTTCATAAACAGCTGTTTCCAAACCTGTGGTTTAAGCAAATCAAGATTATATTGATAATAATTTTGAATAGAGTCGACAACTGCAGCGTATTCCCCATGCTCATATTGGCATACTTGGAACTGGCTGTATTCGTTTGCAATTGCTTCTTGCAGGGTTCGGAATCCCGTGTGCTGATATCCGTGAATCAGGTTAAGCAGCAGATCCTTAGACAGTATATAAATCTCCAGTGGCTTGCCCATGCTGGTTACTTCAGTGATATCGCATCCCATTGAAAGATGCTGATGGAGCACCTTTTGCAAATCTATATTGCATACTGTATAACTGTTTGCAATCACAGCATATTCCTGGCTGCTTCTCGAAAAGTAGTCAAGATGGTCGGAAAACTGCCTGAAAGAAGCAAACTCATCATACTCCTGACTGGAAGTTGGAGAAGGAAAGAAGAACAGCCCGTCTCTTTTACGGTTTAAATCCCATTGCTTTCCTGAACCTAAATGATCCATTAAAGACCGGTATTGATATTTAGGGAAAATTGCCACACTTCTAATACCCGAATTCACCATATTGGATAGTACAAAATCGATCAGTCTGTATCTTCCGCCAAAAGGAATAGCAGCCATTGACCTGTTTTTTATAAGATCAGAAATATCCTCTTTATAGGTAGTTGCATCGATAATTCCCAGCATATTCATTGCCATGATCCCCTCTCTCTGCTTAGTCTTAAAGTTCTATAGGGTTTTCACTTTTGAATTGTTCAATATAATCTTGCGTAACCAGCACTACCTCTTCCTGCTCATTCTCAGGCTTGATGATCATGCCGTCAGGAATAACGGTTCCCTCAGGAACGATTGCATTTTCAATATAAACGTGATCTCCAATATAGGCTTCAGGCATGATAACTGAATTTTTCACATAAGAACTTCTGCCGACGGTAACCCCTTGGAAAAGAACTGAATGTTCAATTGTGCCATGTACAGCACACCCCTCCGGAACCAGCGAATCCATCACCTCTGCATGTTCAGCAATATACTGGGGGGGATGGTTGGGATTGACGGAATAAATTCTCCACTCATGATCAAACAAGTTAAGCTGAGACTGATCCTTTAATAGATCCATATTGGCTTCCCATAAGCTTTTTACAGTTCCTACATCCTTCCAGTATCCTTTAAAAGGATAGGCCATCAAGCGCTTCTTTTCATCAAGCAGCAAGGGCAGAATATCCTTTCCAAAATCATGGCTGGAGTATGGATTTCTCTCGTCCATTTCAAGATATTCTTTTAAGAGGCCCCAGTTAAAAATATAAATCCCCATAGAAGCAAGATTGTTTTTGGGATTTGCCGGCTTTTCATCAAACTCAACAATTTCCATTTTTTCATTGGTATTCATAATTCCAAAACGGCTTGCTTCATCCCATGGCACTTCAACAACAGATATAGAGGCATCCGCTTTTTTATCAATATGATATTGAAGCATTTTTGCATAATCCATTTTGTAGATATGATCACCGGATAAAATCAGCACATATTCCGGGTCGTACTGTTTGATATAATTCATATTTTGGTAAATGGCGCTTGCTGTCCCTTTATACCACTTTACTTCTGAGGATTCTGCAAAAGGAGGCAGAACAGTAACTCCTCCGTCTCTCCTGTCAAGATCCCAGGCACTTCCTATTCCAATGTAAGAATTTAAAAGGAGCGGCTGATATTGAGTAAGAACCCCTACAGTGTCTATGCCGGAGTTGGTGCAATTACTTAATGTAAAATCTATAATTCGATACTTTCCGCCAAACGGCACAGCTGGTTTGGCAAGGTTTTTGGTCAGGCTGCTCAGTCTGCTGCCTTTTCCGCCTGCCAGCAGCATTGCTACACACTTCTTTTTCAACATGTTGCTTTCCTCCTTTTTCTGACTGCTCTTAAAATTGAAATCCCGTAAGGAGGGATGGTCATTTCAATATGAAACGGCCTCCCGTGAAAGCTTTCCTCAATCGCTGTCATTTCTTTTTTGTTAATCTGCCCTGATCCGCCATACTGCTGAGAATCACTGTTTAAAATCTCAATGTATTTTGTATTGACTGGTACACCTACTTTGTAGGAATGATACGTTCTCGGTGTAAAATTGCAAACTGCAACCACGAGCTCATTATCCCTTTTGCTTTTTCTGATAAAAGAAAAAATGCTTTGTTCCCGATTGGTCACATCAATCCATTCAAAGCCTTCCGGGGAATGGTCAAGCTCATACAAAGCACGCTGCTTTTTATAAGTGCTCATTAGCTCAAGAAAGTAAGCGCTGGTTTTTCTATGAATCTCATGTTCTTCTTTTATGCCCCAATCCAGTTCTTCTAAATCCTTCCATTCATCAAATTGTCCAAATTCGCTGCCCATAAATAAAAGTTTTTTTCCCGGATGGACAATCATGAATCCAAGCAGGAGCCTCAGCTGGGCAAATTTCTGCCAGTGATCTCCCGGCATCTTGTTTAATAATGATTTTTTGCCGTGAACCACCTCATCGTGTGAAAAAGGCAAAATAAAGTTTTCACTGAACGCATACAGAAGGGAAAAACTAATTTTGTCATGAAGATGTTTCCGCTGGTGATGTTGGGCTTCCATATACTGAAGTACATCATTCATCCAGCCCATATTCCATTTATAATTGAATCCAAGACCGCCCTCATGTACAGGGGATGTAACACCAGGCCAGTCTGTAGAATCTTCAGCAATCATCAATATTCCCGGATCATGGTGAAAGACTGTTTTGTTCAGTTTCTTCAAAAACGCAAGAGCATACTGATTGACGGAGGATTCGTCAGAGTTTGGCCAATAGATCATATTTGATACCGCATCAACCCTGAATCCGTCTATATGAAAATATTTCATCCAAAATAAAGCATTGGAGATGAGAAAACTATGTACTTCGTGTTTGCCAAGATCAAAGTTAGCTGTTCCCCATACATGATTTTCCCTGTCCTGCGGAAACTGATAATCATATAATGGCTGGCCGTCAAACATGTACAGCCCATGTTCGTCTTTGCAAAAGTGGCCTGGCACCCAGTCAAGGATGACACCAAGATCATTTTGATGGCATTGATCAATGAAAGCCATAAGTTCATGCGGCGTGCCGTATCTGCTTGTAGCAGAATAATAGCCTGTTCCCTGATAGCCCCATGATCTATCATAAGGGTGCTCTACCAGCGGGAGTATTTCAATGTGAGTGAATCCCTGCTGAAGCGCATATGGGATAAGTGTTTCAGCTAATTCAGCATATGAATATAAACTTCCATCCTTTTTTTTCCTCCAGGAAGCAAGGTGAAGCTCATATATCGACATAGGCCGGTCATAGACAGCCTTAAGACGTTTTTTTCTCTGCCATTTGGCGTCACTCCATTTATAACCCTCCATAGAATACACAATGGAAGCTGTGGCCGGCCTTGTTTCAGAGTAAAACGCATAAGGATCTGACTTTAGCAGAACTTTTCCAGAGGCAGTATGAATCTCATATTTATAAAGATCCCCTTCCTTTACATCCTCAGTAAACAGTCCCCAAATTCCCTTATTACCGACTGTTTTTAAGATATGTCTGCGACCATCCCACTGATTAAAATCACCGACTACCCGTACTTCTCTTGCGTGGGGCGCCCATACACAAAAGCGTGTTCCGCTGATTCCATTTATTGTTTGCAAATGCGCACCGAAAGTTTTATAACTTTCAAAGAGATTTCCTTCATGAAAAAGATGAATATCCAAGTTTGATGGTGCCACGGCTAACAACATTCCCACTCCTTCCTATATAACATACTTACTTCAGGATAATGTACTGTATTCAAGAACAATCCCTTATTTCCTTTAAAAGAAACGCTTCTTTTTTTTGACAAGAAACGCCAATTGTCCACTAATTTTAAAAAAAGTTATTACATAAAAGTAAATCTATAAATTAAAAAGAAAAAATTGAGAGTAAAAATTGGGATTACTTACAACTAATCTTTGTAAATAGGGATGTTTCAAGCTTAACCTTCGTAATGACAGACGGAATTTTTACTATATCTATAAAGTATTTTATTCGACACATTGGAGGATATAGTCGAACGATACAATGTGTTTTTCAAGTATGTTTGAACGAGAAATTGAGCTTCATTCACGAATATTTTAAGAACTGCAGAAAAGTGAGAGGAAGAATTGCTCAGTGTCAAAGTAAGAAATTACCGTTGCGAACTAAATTGAAGCGGTGAAAGAACAGCTGTTGAAAGAACTGAAATATCAATGCAGATATGAATAATAGAAACAAAGCAGGAGAAAGCTGTGAAGTTTATAACTCATCTACTCAAGGATGGACCTCTAATCGGCAGAGCTGCAAAAACACATGACAAAATATAACCTCTCTTATATGTTTGGAGAACTGCCGTTTAATGCGGACATAGGAGAATGTCTCCTGTTTGTACACGAAAAAGCCGCTATACGCCCAGAGAGAGGCTAGAACGCGGCAAGGAAGAAACATGAGATTATTGATTGAAAAATCTATCGAATGATTTGAGGTGCTTGAAGATGAGGTTTTAATATACAAAAAAAGCCGCTGCATGCTGCAGCGACTTTTTTAAAGTGGATGACCCGTACGGGATTCGAACCCGTGTTACCGCCGTGAAAGGGCGGTGTCTTAACCGCTTGACCAACGGGCCTAATATAAGATACTGGCGGAGAAGGAGGGATTTGAACCCTCGCGCCGCTTACGCGACCTACACCCTTAGCAGGGGCGCCTCTTCAGCCTCTTGAGTACTTCCCCTAAATAAAAATGGCTCCGCAGGCAGGACTCGAACCTGCGACCGATCGGTTAACAGCCGATAGCTCTACCACTGAGCTACTGCGGAAAAATAAAAATGGGTGATGGGCCTGAATGGACTCGAACCATCGACCTCACGCTTATCAGGCGTGCGCTCTAACCAGCTGAGCTACAGGCCCATTTAACCTAGAAATGGAGCGGGTGATGGGAATCGAACCCACGACATCAGCTTGGAAGGCTGAGGTTTTACCATTAAACTACACCCGCAATGAATTTAAATGGGGCGATTGATGGGAATCGAACCCACGAGTGCCAGAGCCACAATCTGGTGCGTTAACCACTTCGCCACAACCGCCATAATTCACTTATATTCTAAAAGGTGGCTCGGGACGGAATCGAACCGCCGACACATGGATTTTCAGTCCATTGCTCTACCGACTGAGCTACCGAGCCAA
>NZ_WKKI01000016.1 GCF_009674805.1 Metabacillus lacus
AAAGAAAATAATATCCAATTTTTGGATAACTGGGTTCAATTACAACCCCCTAGACTTTTTGGCTCTGAACGAAGAAGTTTGGATGGTAAAATTATACTTAAATTACATATAGAGTAAACTCGGTATACCCTTGTGGATATTTTTACAATGCTAGTGGAATTACTCCGTTTATTTCGGCTGATGTTCGGTATTTTTTTTGAATAGGCGGAATTACTCCGTTTATTTGGGTCGATATTCGGCGGCGGAGTTCCTCCGTTAATTCGGTTGATCTTCGGAAAAGGAATACCTCCGTTCAAATAAGTACAGCGCCTTTCACAAACCGCCTCCCCAACCTATCTAAAGCCTCTGTTTCTGCAAAATCAGAATCCCAAAATAAAAAACATTGAAGTCCCCAGTGGAACTTCAATGTTTTTTAAAATTATTGTGCATCAACGATTTCAGCTTTGTACATTTGCTTCTTATGCACTGTGATTCCGAGTTCTTTTGCCAGTTTTTTGAGTTCTCTCTCTTCCCTTTCGGTGACGATTGAGATCACTCTTCCCTTCGCACCTTGTCTGCCTGTTCTGCCTGATCTGTGTACATATTGGTCAGTGTCTTTTGCCAGGTCATAATGAATGACATTTTCCAGTCCCTGAATATCGAGGCCTCTTGCCGCTACATCTGAGGCCAGCAGCAGGTTGGATTTTCCGGAGCGGAAGTTTCTTAATGCTGCTTCTCTGTCGGCTTTTTTCGATTCACTGTGGAGGACGCCGTTTTCCAGACCTTTGTATTCAAGCTTGGATGATAGTACAGATAGCTCGCCAATATCCTTGATAAATGCGAGAGCTTTCATGTTCTGGGTTTTAATCAGCTTATCGAGTATGACGATTTTGTCGCGGGCTTCCGCCACAAAGTAAATGTGCTCCACATTGCCACGGTCAGCTTCCTTTCTTTCAACCGTGATGACCTCTGGATCCTTCATCAGCTGAAGCGCTTCTGAATGTGTTTTTTCAGGAAGTGTCGCCGAGAACAGCAGCAGCTGCCTGTCATTCAAGGTTGATTTAATAATTCCTTTTACTGTGTTGCTGTGTTCGGGAACAAGCAGGCTATCGGCTTCGTCCAGCACAATTGTTTTCACTTCATGCATTTTTAATTTCTTATTCTTAATAAGTTCAGAAATTCTGCCAGGCGTTCCTACAACGACCTGCGGGCGCTTTTTCAGCTTGTCCAGCTGTCTTTTCATATTCGCACCGCCAATGAAGGAAGCAGAAGCAATGCCGCTCCCCTCAGACCATTTTTGAAGCTCCTGAAGAATCTGCATCACCAGTTCGTGTGAAGATGCCAAAATAACAGCTTGAATATGTTTTTTCTCAGCATCTATTTTGTTCAGCAGGGGCAGCAGATAGGCGAGGGTTTTTCCGGTACCTGTCGGAGACTCTGCCAGAACATCCCTTCCTGCCAGGATAACTGGAACCGCCGCGTTCTGAATATCTGTAGCGTCCTCAAAGCCTGCTTTTTCCCAGGCTGTTTTTATAAAAGGTTTCATTGTGTTTACGTCCATTCTGTCTCTCCTTCAATTCAGGCTATAGCTTTGAAAGCTGTGCCGGTTCTATAAGCTATTATAAAGCAAAATGATCTGAAAAGAAAAAGCAGACAGCGGACAAGTCTAATTGCTTTCTCTCAATAATATATTGGTTGAGAAGGGAGTGAACCATTCATCATGTTTCAGAATAAAAAACTTACAAGAAGATTGCTCTATTTTTTTGCAGCTGTACTGCTGTTTAGCGGGATCGCCACAGGTTTTCTGTATCACTATACCAATAGGAGCCTTCCGGTGAGCTCCGGGCAGCTTGTGATACCCGGGTTAAAAGAGAAAGTGACTGTCTCAAGGGATGAAAAGGGAGTTCCCCATGTGTATGCTGAAAATGAGCAGGATTTATATATTGCCCAGGGATATGTACAAGCACAGGACAGATTGTTTCAAATGGACTTAAGCAGAAGACAGGCTTCCGGTACGTTGAGCGAAGCCGTCGGGGAAGCCGCTGTTGACCGGGATAAATTTTTTCGTACATTAGGTTTGAGAAGAGCAGCAGAAAAGTCATATCAAAATTATGAACATAACTCAAAAAAGGTGCTGCAGTGGTTTGCCGATGGTGTTAATGCGTTCATTCAGGACGCATCCCAAAAGGGCAGCCTTCCTCCTGAATTTACGGTGCTTGGGTATCAGCCACAGCCCTGGACGCCTGTTGATTCACTGACGATCGGAAAATATATGGCCTTCGACTTGGGAGGACACTGGTCCGGGCAGGCTTTCCGCTACTGGGCCCTTCAAACATTCCCTAAAGAAAAGGCGATGGAGCTGTTTCCTTCCTATCCCAAGGATGCACCCCATATTCTGGAGAGCTATCAGCAGGCAAAGCTGGATCTTGAGGACAGCTTTACTTCAGCTGTTATTCCCCCTGAGCATAATGGCAGCAATAACTGGGTACTCAGCGGAAGCAAAAGCGCTAGCGGAAAGCCTCTGCTGGCCGATGATCCCCACCTGTCACTAGGCACGCCTTCCATTTGGTATCAAATGCACCTAGCTACCGATGCTCTCAATGTGAGCGGTGTGATATTCGCTGGAATTCCCGGCATTATTCTTGGGCACAACAAACATATTGCCTGGGGCGTTACCAATACAGGACCTGATGTGCAGGATTTATATATAGAAAAGAGGCATCCCAATGATCCACATGTTTTTCTCTATAACGAGAAATGGGAAAAAGCAAATGTCATTGAAGAGCCCATTCGTGTCAAAAACGGAACTGCCATTCCATATGAAGTCATTGAAACACGGCACGGACCCATCATTTCTGAGTTTGCGCATGATCAGAAAAAGCGGACCGCACTCTCCATGAAATGGACTGCTCTTCAGCCCTCGGCTGAGCTTCAGGCAATTCTCAACATGAATAAAGCTCAAAATTGGAATGAATTCGAAAAGGCCCTGGAAGATTTTCATGTTCCTGCGCAAAATTTTGTTTTTGCTGATATTCATGGAAACATTGCCTATAAGGCAAACGGGAAAATTCCTATTCGCAAAAAGGGAGACGGTATGCTGCCAGTTCCGGGCTGGACAGATGAATATGAGTGGGAAGGGTTTATTCCTTACGAGAAATTGCCGAAGTCGGTGAATCCCGAAAAAGGCTATATAGCAACTGCCAACAACAAGGTTGTAAGCGACTCCTACCCTTACCATATCAGCCACCATTGGGCTCAGCCTTACAGATATATGAGAATAGCAGAATTTCTCGAAGAAAAAGAGACTTACACACTGGATGATATGCAGAATCTGCAAATGGACATCAAAAATTTATATGCAAAAGAATTTCTTCCCCGCTTCCTAATGAAACTGCAAGCTCTTCCACTGACGGAAATAGAAGAAGCTGCCCTAAGGGAATTAACTAACTGGGATGGTCAGGACGATAAAAATTCCCCTGCTCCGCTCATCTTTCATCTTTGGATGAAACAAATAGCTGATGTGCTTTTCAAGGACAGCATTCCAAAGAAGATGGACAAATTATTTGAGGGCAAACAAAGTATTACAGATGAATTGCTCAGAAGATCTTTTAGTGAAAAAGACCCTGTTTGGATAAAAGAAAAAGGCGGTATAAATAAAGTATTGGCTGTATCGTTTCATCAGACAATCAACAAGCTTGACGAACAGTATGGAAACGATCCAGCCACCTGGAAATGGGGACATTATCATCAACTGGATTTTCCGCATCCGCTTTCCTCTGCTTCAGGCCTGTTAAAATCAATATTGAATCCTGTGAAACCAACCCCTCTCGGAGGAAGCCAGATTACTGTCATGGCAGCAAACTACGGACAGGACGGCATTGTCCGCCACGGAGCTTCCTGGCGATTTACGATTGATATGGCCGACAGCTCAAAGGGGCATCATATTGTTGGACCCGGACAGTCCGGGCACTTCAGAAGCCGCTGGTATCATGATCAGTATCAGGACTGGGTTCAAGGAACATATCATATCACTGATTTGGACAAAAAACCTCAGCAGCCAAATATTCTATATTTGGTTCCAGGTTCGTAACTGGTTCTTTATGGACCAGTTTTTTTCATGGGTATTTTACGATTTTTAATGTTATACTGTGTGAGTTATGAAATGGAAAAAGTAAGGAAGTGAGCTGCATGAAACAGTTTCAGATCTTCTTTGTGCTCACAGGCATTATGATGATTTGGGGATTTAACGTTTCAGCTATCAAAATCATTGTTGAGGATTTTATGCCAATCACCATTACAGCTCTCCGTATTTTTATAGCGGGCTGTGCTGTGCTGTCCGTATTGGCTTTGGCAGGTAAATTTCGGCTGCCGGTCAGAAAGGAATGGAAGTTCATCACCATTGGCGCTTTGTTCAATGTTGTGGGGCACCATTATTTTCTGGCGGCAGGTCTTACCCATACTTCTGCGGTCAATGCCGGGCTTATTCTCGGGCTTGGGCCATTACTGACCGCACTATTATCTATGATGTTTTTGAGAAAAAAACCGACTCTCATCCGGTTTTCAGGATTTATCCTGGGTGCAGCAGGTGTAAGTGTCACCATTCTCGGGAACGGGTCGGGCCTTAGCGGGATGAGTCTTGGTGATCTGCAAATCTTCTTGTCTATCTTCTCTCAGGCTATTAGTTTTATCATTATCAGCCAGGCAGTGAAATCTCTTGATCCAAGGCTGCTCACCGGCTACATGCTGATATTCGGCTCTGCCGTCTTATTTATGATCAGCCTTGCAACAGAGCCCGGCGGACTCGCAAGCCTCGCAGAAGGATCTGCCCTATCCTGGTCTGTCATGCTGTCATCTGCCATTCTGGCCACTGCCCTCGGGCACATGACCTATAATGTGGCCATCAGCAGAGTTGGTGCAGCTGAAGCTTCAATTTTTATCAATCTCAGCACATTCTTCTCTCTGCTCGGTGCAGCCATCTTTTTGGGAGACCAAATCGTCTCTGCCCACCTGTTAGGGCTCGCCTTTATCATCACAGGAGTTGTCCTCGGATCAGGTGCATTCGAAGAAATAATCAGAAGAACAAAGCAGCAGCCAGTAAGATCTTAATGTATTCTTCAGAAAAAGCTCCGAATGCCGGAGCTTTTTTTATTATGAAGATAGGAACATAGTGAATTTCTTAGTCCCAATAGTTAAAGAGAATCTGTCCAATTGTTTCAGGACTCCAGAAAGAAATCTGTTTGACCTCTGCACTGTTTAAATCTGTACTCTTTAATGAAGCCAAATGAAAGGGGGCATTCAGTTCATCTGCACCTATGATCTCATAATGGGAAGAAAAAGGTTCATTCACAGCAGCAGGGCTGTTAGTGAATGCTATGCCTTCAAATCCCACCTCTGAAGCAAATGCTAGATATGGATAAACTTCATTCAGCAGAATATAAAAATGGTTATCCCTCATTTCAACATGTGCGCAGAAAAAGTTAGCTGGATATTGAGGTGGAGAAACATTGTTCACTTTTCCGTGATTATCACGTGCAAAATAATAGCACAATTCTTTGAATAGATGCCCATCAACCTGATGAGGTGGTGAATGATTGTCATCAGTAAAGCCTGTTATTCCATTGAGCAGAAGCTTTTCCATTGTCTTTACCCTTCTTTCTAATAGGGGAGGGGCTGTTTTACATGCCGGACGCTTTTTTTATAAGGGATTCTCAGGATGATAGAACAAAGTGATCTTCTTTGTTCTACTATTTTGCTAAATTCCAAAGATACTATAACAAACACCACCTTTTTGTTATACTATCTCAATTATAGTAGAAAACAAAACGACCCTCTTTGTTATACTATCTCGCTAAATTCCCAAGATACTATAACAAACACCACCCTTTTGTTATACTATCTCAATTATAGTAGAACAAAACGACCCTCTTTGTTCTACTATCTCGCTAAATTCCCAAGATACTATAACAAACACCACCTTTTTGTTATACTATCTCAATTATAGTAGAACAAAACGCCCCTCTTTGTTATACTATCCCGCTAAATTCCGAAGATACTATAACAAACTCCACCCTTTTGTTATACTATCTCAATTATAGTAGAACAAAACGACCCTCTTTGTTCTACTATCCCGCTAAATTCCCAAGATACTATAACAAACACCACCCTTTTGTTATACTATCTCAATTATAGTAGAACAAAACGCTCCTCTTTGTTCTACTATCCCGCTAAATCCTGAAGATACTATAACAAACACCACCCTTTTGTTATACTATCTCAATTATAGTAGAACAAAACGACCCTCTCTGCTCTACTATCTCGCACTATCCCAAAAACCATCCCCTAAATAACAGTAAAATGCCTCCACTCATATGGAAAGAGCGACTGATATTTGCTGTATAGAAATCTGTCGTCAATGAGGACGATCGTTCCTTTGTCTTCTTCCGTCCGGATCAGCCTGCCCCCGGCCTGAAGTACCTTGTTCATGCCGGGAAATGTATATGCGTAGTCGTAGCCGCTTTTTCCGATGCTATTGTAGTAATTCTTCATCAGGTTGCGCTCCAGTGAGAGCTGCGGCAAACCGACTCCTACTACAATCACCCCCTGCAGCGCATCACCGCGAAGGTCTATACCTTCTGAGAAGATTCCTCCCATGACTGCAAAGCCGATCAGCTGACTTTTCTCCTGCTGCTGAAACAATTTTAGGAAGTCCTCCCGCTCACTTTCCTGCATGATCCTGTTTTGCGCAATGGTTTTCACTTCGGGATAGATTTCAGTAAAGCTTTCATACAGATTGTCCATATATTGATACGATGGAAAAAACACGAGAATATTTCCCTCCTGTTCCAGGGAGGTGTTCCTGATTGTCTCCAGGATCTGCTGCTTTGTGGTTTCCCTGTCCTTGTACCTTGTGGACAGGGGCTTAATGTGAATCTTCAGGTTTTCTCTTTGAAATGGAGAAGGAATTGACTTGCTGTCATATTCTTCACCTGCGCCAAGGATTTCCTGAAAATAGTCGAGAGGCATCAGTGTTGCTGAAAAATAAATTTTAGCTTTGTAGCCTCTTCCCTGTTTTTGAAGAAGATGTGATGGATCCAGGCATAATAGTGTGACAACCACTTCGCTTCTTTCACAGTGAAACAGTGTTAAAAATCTTTCGTCATAGAGGCCTGAAATTCTTAAAAAATTACCGGTTTGAAAGAAAGTGTCCAGCAAAAGAGCGCTATCCTCCGCTCCCTGCAGCAACTGCTTTTCAGCGGCGCTAATAAATTGTTCAGCAAGCATAAGCAGCTCTTCCGGAACCTCTTCTTTCACCCCTTCCTTTTCTGGCTCCAGTTCCTTTCTGATCTTTAAAAGAAAGCTGTTCAGTGCCTTTGCAGCTTCATGCACTTCCCTGTTTTTCCCCTTCCATTCTCTTTGAAGCTGAAGAAAGGATGACTTTTCAAGCGTTGCAGAAAACATGCCCCTCGCCCTGTCCGGCAGGTTATGGGCTTCGTCCACAAGGAGAATACTGTTCTTTTTATGTTCCTCCAGAAAACGTTTTAATGAAATTCGCGGGTCAAATACATAGTTATAATCACAAATAATGATATCTGCCAAATAAGCGAGATCCAGCGAGTATTCAAAAGGGCAGACGGTGTGCTTTCTTGCATACTTCTGAATCACGTCTCTGGTCATCAGTGTTTCATTTCTGAGTATATCAAGAACTGCCTCATTGATTCTGTCATAGTAACCTTCCTGAAAAGGACAGGCACCGCTTTCGCAGTGAAATTGTTCTTTAAAGCACATTTTCTCCTTCGCTGTCAGAGTGACTGTATATGCATGCAGTCCGGCCTTTTTGAGAAGGGCAGTCGTTTCTTCTGCTGCAGTTCTTGTGATGGTTTTTGCAGTCACATACAATATTCTCTGCGCCAGCCCCTCCCCTATGCTTTTGATGGCCGGAAACAGTGTGGAAATGGTTTTGCCGGTCCCTGTCGGCGCCTGTGCAAACAAGTTTCTATTGTGGGCAATAGACTGATAAACAGCACCGGCAAATTCCCTTTGATTGGCCCTGTAGGAGGAAAAAGGAAAAGAAAGCTGTTTAATGGTTTCTGTCCGTTTTTTCGTATGATGTTCCCGCAGCTCTGCAAACGGGGTATAAATGGTGAGGACGTTCTCTACAAATGCTTTCAGCTCAGGCAGTGTGCAGATTCTTAAAAATCGCTTATGCTCTTCAGTTACCGCATGGACATATGTAAGCTGCACAGTAATCTGCTCCTCTTCTTCTTGAAGGGCGTACATATAGGCATAAACCATCGCCTGTGCCCAGTGAACTGGATAGCTGTCCTCTTCAAGCTCAGAAAGATCCCGTAACGTTGTCTTAATTTCATCTATGACCATGCCGTTGTCTGTTAAAAGGAGGCCGTCACATCTGCCTTCAAGAGCAAAAGTGTAGTCTCCGTGATTCACGATTGCGCTGAGATATTTTTCTTTTTCATCTTCATCACCGTATGCTGCCTGCACTTTTTGATGAAGTCTTGTTCCCTCAGACATTCTTACTGCTGATGTGAAGCTTGAAGAAATACTGCCGCTTCTGAATGCATATTCAACCAGTGTTCTAACTGATATTTTCACCTCGGTTTTCATACAATTCCCCTTTGCTAGGGACGCGGGGACGGTTCCCTTGTCCCATGATGATCTTATTTTACCAAAGAAAAGAAGCATCCATATGGTGAAAAGCTTTCACCTGGATGCTTCTCTTTTTAAGTTGTCTATTTCCAGTTAAAATGTTAAGGAATACACAATGCTTTCATAAGGGCGGAGCTTGATTTTCCCCTCTTCCTCAGCACTTTCCTCCCCATAGTTTCCGATCAGCTTTTTCTTTGTTACAAAGCCGCCAGCTTCTTCAGGCCATTCCAATGCTGTTTCATCACCGTAAAAGTTGTTGACCACCAGCAGCTTTTCATTGCCCAGTGTTCTGATATAGGCAAAAATGGAAGGATGATTTTCGAGAATCAGGTCATACGCTCCGTACACAATGATCTCATGTTTCTTCCGCAGCTCTATCAGCTTTTTGTAATGATAAAAAATAGAGTCAGCATTCTCAAGGGCACTTTCTACATTTATCTCATGATAATTCGGATGAACTCCGATCCACGGCTTCGCTTCCGAAAAGCCTGCATATTCGCTGCTGTCCCACTGCATAGGCGTTCTGGCGTTGTCCCTGCTTTTTGCGTAGATAGATGCCATAATGTCTTCATGCTGCTTTCCTTCTTCTAATGCTTCACGATAGTAATTAAGTGTTTCAATGTCTTTATATTCTTCAAGGGATTGAAATTGAATATTGGTCATTCCAATCTCTTCGCCTTGATAAATATAGGGAGTGCCCTTCATCATATGAAGAATGGTAGCCAGCATTTTCGCAGACTCTGTATGATATTCACTGTCATTCCCAAAACGGGAAACCACCCGCGGCTGATCATGATTATTCCAGTACAAGCTGTTCCAGCCGTTATTTTCGAGCTCCTTTTGCCACTTGGTTAAGTTTTGTTTCAGTTCCAGCAGATTCAGCGGTTTTAATCCCCACTTTGGTTTGCCGGGATATTTATCAAGCCCCATATGTTCGAATTGAAAAACCATATTCAACTCTTTGCGCTCCTCCCCTGTATACAGCAGGGCCAAGTCAGGAGAAACCTTCGGGCATTCACCAACTGTCATCATGTCGTACTGTGACAGTACTTTTTCATTCATTTCCCTTAAGTAGTCGTGCACTTTTGGACCGTTGAACTGATAATCCATCAGTACCTCACGCCCATTTTTATAGTCTTCATAGGAAGAGAGAAACTCTTTCTTTGAAATCATGTTAATAACATCCAGCCTGAATCCGTCTATTCCCTTATCAAGCCAGAATTTCATCATATTATACACTGACTCGCGGAGCTTTGGATTCTCCCAATTCAAATCTGGCTGCTTTTTTGAAAACATATGAAGATAATATTCATCTGTAGCTTCATCATACTCCCAGGCTGAGCCCCCGAATGTGGCCTTCCAGTCTGTTGGAGGACCGCCATTTTTCCCCGGTCTCCAAATATAATAATCACGATACTCGTTATCCTTGGATTTTTTCGATTCCATAAACCAAGCGTGCTCATCTGACGAATGATTCACTACCAGATCCATGACAAGCTTCATTTCTCTCCTATGCATTTCTGCCAGCAGAGTATCCCAGTCCTCCATGGTGCCGAATTCTGTCATAATTTCTTCGTAGTCGCTGATATCATAGCCCATGTCATCATTCGGAGATTGATAAACCGGCGAAAGCCAGACAACGTCTATGCCCAGGTTTTTCAAATAATCCAGCTTTGTCAAGATTCCCGGGATATCCCCGATGCCGTCTCCATTGCTGTCCATAAAGCTGCGGGGATAAATTTGATATACAACACTTTCTTTCCACCATTGTTTACTCATAGATGTTCACTCCTTGTATGTCTATATACTACTTACACTTTGTCTGATACAAATATTGTGGGGCAGAATCCGTTTTTCATACAACAATTCGCCTGCTTCAATTCCCTGTATCATCATATTTGCTGCCTCCCGCCCCAGAGCTGTATAGGAATACTGAACTCCTGATAACGGGATAATGGAAGCCTGGGCCAAATCAGTATCATCCAGACCCATCACTGACACGTCTTCCGGCACCCTGTAACCGTGCTGAAGCAGACAATTTACAGCACCGACAGCCATGCCGTCATTTCCCGCCAGTACTGCAGTAGGCTTTTCTTGTTCATTAAGAATTTGCTTCATCAGCGTGTATCCGTCCCCAATATGATAGGAGCCCCTTTTTTGAAGTGCAGGACGCAGATAGACACCATACTCTTTTAATGCTGCTTTTACACCGTTTTCTCTCAGTACAGCACTGTCCGAGCTTTCCGGACCTCCTATATAGGCAAACCTCCTGTGCCCCAAAGAAAGCAGGGAGGATGCGGCTTCTTTCGCAAGCTGAAAATTGTCAAAACCTGCATTGGAAATACCTGCACTGTCCGTATCCTGCATTAGAATAACCACCGGGAAAGGTAATTTTTTCATAATCTTTTCATGTTCCTCTGTAAACTGGCGCGTTGCAAAGACCATGCCTTCAACCCTTTTCTGCCTGAACAGCTCTATCTGTTTCATTTCATTTTCAAAGATGCCATTGGAACCGGCAATGAGAAGACTGTAGCCATTTTCACTCAATTGCTCATTTAACCCGTTTACGGCTTTTGGTATTCCTTCCCCTGTCATCGCATGAACAATCAAACCAATGAGATTGGTTTTCTTTTCAGCTAATTCCCGAGCCAAAACATTGGGGCGGTAGCCTGTCTGTTCAATCAGTTCTTCGATCTTTTTCCTGGTGCTTTCTTTCACTTTTCCGCTATGATTCAGCACCCTTGAAACGGTTGCGGTGGAGACTCCCGCAAGCTTCGCAATCTCCTTCATATTTAAATCATTCACTTTCATCATGAACCCTCTTTTAAATTGCATATAAAATGTAATGCATTACATTCCTCGTAAATAAGTATAGGAGAAAAAGAGATCAGGGTCAAACACATCTTAAACCTCCTGAAATGACTCTTATGTTACAAAATATTTACACCAATGTTTCTGTAAGCGATTTTCCTGAAGAATCCTGCTGATATAAGGAACTTTAGTCTTCCAGAATAGGAAAATTATTATATACTTTCCCTTTTAAACACATAATTAGCCAATAATTGTTACATTTCTCTATTTAACTGTAATAAAAATAGAATAACACTGAAACACCCCTGTCATATAAAACTGATATCTTAAGTCATTATAAGAACAACAACAAAAGGGGACTTTCAATTTTGAAAAAGTTTATTGTAACACTCTCAACTGTTATGCTTTTGTCACTTGGGTTTTCTGGTCAAGCTTTTGCCGCAAGCTATAAGGTTCAATCAGGCGATACGTTGTGGAGCATTGCAAAGAAAAACAAAGTTACCGTTGCACAGTTAAAAAGCTGGAATAAACTTTCATCAGATAACATTAAGCCCAATCAAGTTCTTCAGCTTTCCGGAAAGAGTGCACCAGCTGCTGCTTCTGCAAAAAATTCTGCTCCTACCCAAAACTATAAAGAACTGACAGTAACAGCAACTGCCTACACTGCAAGCTGCAAAGGCTGCAGCGGCATTACAGCTACCGGCATTAACTTAAAGAAAAACCCAAATGCAAAGGTTATATCCGTAGATCCGAGAGTCATTCCGCTTGGATCAAAAGTATATGTAGAAGGCTATGGATATGCGATTGCTGCTGATAAAGGCCATGCAATTAAAAACAATAAAATTGATGTATTCTTCTCCTCTCATTCAACCGCAAAAAAATGGGGAGTTAAAAAAGTGAAAATTAAAGTGTATCAATAATCAATAGAATACGAAAAAGGGTGTTCCAATAGCAGATGCTGGAACACCCTTTTTCGTATTTGTCGTTTCAGCTTATATTGGAACACGATTGATCTCGAAAAGAAGTGCAGCGATGCCAATTTCAGAACATAGAAAAAAAGCCAAATTCACATTGGCTTTTAAAAGAATATGTGTCAGAAAGTGAGTACTGTTTCTGCAAACATATCAGCTGCACTATTAGATTAGTAACTTGTGTCTAAGGTCCAATCCGGCTCATTATTACTGTGTTTTTGCAGGAACCTTTTGAGCGATCAGGGCAGGCTGACTTTTATCCTTGAAAAGAGGGATAATAATTGCCACGCCAATGATGAACAGCACGGCGGATGTTTGGTAGACGGCTGTAATTCCTGCGAGATTCTTTATCGGACCAGCCAGGCTCATCATGACCACCATTGCCCCCATAAAGAGCGGCGTCATAATTCCGTTAACTCTGCCGACAAATGCTTCTTCCGAGTTTTGCAAAATCATGGTATTAATGCTGATCTGGATAGCAGGCATCATGAGGCCGCTTAGAAATTGCGCTGCGAGAGAAAGCCAGATTATCTGTGAAAAACCCATAATAGAGAATGAAATGGCGTCAAACACCATGCCTGCGGCCAGCAGTTTGATAGGGGCTATCTTTTTTGAGAGAACCAGAGCAGCTCCTCCTCCAAAAATCATGGCCACTCCATTCACCGCCATAAACCATTGCAAAAACTCTTTTTCGGCACCCAGCTGTTCTGTGACGATAAAAATGCCAAGCGGCTGAGTCAAACCGATTGCAAGGCCCGCCACAAAAAAATTGCCTCCGAGAATGGTCAAAAAACGATTATTTCTTACATACTGAAAGCCCTTGATTAAATCTTGCTTAATGGTTGAAGTTTCTTTTTGCGCAGCCTGCTGATCTTGCGGAAGAAACAGCAGCGCTCCGGCAGATAAAAGAAACATGATGCCGGTTATAGCGATGGATATGATGATGCCATACTGCTGAAAGACAAAGGTGCCGATGACCGGGCCGAGAATCATAAAAATGGCGAACATAGACTGATAGATGCTCATGCCCATTTGAATCTGTTCTTCGGGAACATGCTTTTTGAACAGCTTCATCCCGGATGGCTGGGAAAATTGTGACAAGATGGCTGAAATGAGCATGGCAAAAAACACTGCTTTCCATGTACCGAACTCAAGGGTCAAGAGCACCGCAAACACAGATACAGCACTGAGAACATCACACCAGATCATGGTGCGTTTCGGCCGCCAGCGGTCTGCAAAGGCTCCCCCGATAATAGAAAATATAAAGATGGGAGCAAACTCGGCCACAGAAATCATTGAAACGGCGAATGGATCTCCATTTGTCATTTCCATTACGAACAACAGCACAGAAAAATTTCTTATCCAGATGCCAAGCTGCAAAAAAAGCCCGGATAGCAGAATTGCCCTTACGAATCGATTTCGCAATAAAGCTGAAAGTCCTGCATTTTGACTCATCTCACTTCTTCCCCTCGCCCTGATTTCAAAAGTATCTATATCATCTCAACAGAGTTATTTTTTCAGCTGTATGCTTTTGCCTTTTCATCTCCAGGAAGCAAGATCGTAACCGTTGTCCCGGTGCCTTCTTCACTCTCAATGGTCATTCTGCCATGATGGTCCTCCAGTATTTTAAAGCAGGTCATCAATCCGAGACCTGTACCCTTTTCCTTTGTGGAATAAAAGGGTTCTCCAAGCTGAGAAAGGCGATCCTTTGGAATTCCGCAGCCATTATCTGCGACTTTTATGGAAATACTGCCTGATGATAAGGCTGAAATCGTTACCTCTACGAAACCTCTTTCTCTGATTGCATCCAGAGCGTTTTGAATTACATTTAACAGCACTTGTTTTAATGAATTTGAATCTCCGAGAATTTCCGGGATGTGTCCCTTTACTTTCAAAGAAATATCCTGATTCTGCAAAGCCGCTTGAGCCTTTAAAAGCTGTACAACCTGCCTGGCTAAATCATCTGCTGCAAGATATTCCTTCTTTTCAATATGTGGCTTTGACATGCTCAAAAACTCTGAAATAATGCTTTCTACCCTCTCCAGCTCCTGCAGCACAATTTCTGTATACAGGGGATTATATTCTTTTGTAGAAGAAAATAATTGCATAAAACCCTTAATAGGTGTTAATGGATTTCTGATTTCATGTGCAACTGCAGCTGCCAGCTGTCCAACAACAGCGAGTTTTTCCGATTTTCTGATCAGCTGGTTGGTCTCGACTCTTTGCTGTATATCACGTGAGACTGAAATAAGCTCCCGAAGCTCATTAGTAGCATCATCAAACATTCCTTTAATAGCAGTTTCCATCCAGACAAGAGAGCCGTCTCTCCTGACAGCCCTAAACTGCACAACTACTGCAGGGTTGTCGGGGCTCATTCTGCTCACAGCTTCCCTCAGTAAATGATGATCTTCTTCAAGTATATATTCCAAAGGCCTTTTATAAATCATTTCCTCTGGTAAAAATCCTAAGATTGTTTGAACAGAAGGACAAACATATAAATAGGTAGAGTCCACATCATGAAGATTTATCATGTCAGTGGAATGCTCTGCAAGCAGCCGGTATTTTCGCTCGCTTTGTACTTTCTCAGTAATATCAATTACCTGTGCAAGAAGGTAATCCTTCCCTGACGTACAGTCCTGGATAAGTGAAACCTTGAGAATTCCTATTTTAATGACTGTATTTCTCGTCACAAACCGCTTTTCTCCTTGAAATTCCTTTTTATGTCCGGATGCGATGGTTTTCAACACCATGATATCCTGCTCTCTGCTTTCAACAGGAAGCATTTCACTGAGTGTCTGAAGGGTCAGATCTTTTTCTTCATAGCCAATAAACTCATAAAATGCAGGATTGCAGGCAACCTCGCTAAAATCTGTTGTACTGACCAACTGAGGAAGACTTGACTGATAGAAAATTTCTTTAAATATAGTTGACTGAAACATTTTTCCCTTCACCACACTCCTAAATAGATACACAACTTTAAATATAACAATAAATTACATTTATATCTATAGTGATTTATTAACGGATTCATAGACGGCTATTCAGCAGATCAGGGTTTTCAGCATCCACTATGTTGTACCCGGCATCACCTGCGCAACTGTAATAAGCGGAGCCTTTCCGGTTAAACGTAAAAATGTGCTATTTTTAGTATAAATAAGGGCAGCTTTTTCGGTTATGCTCCTGAAAAACCCTTATTTCAGGCTGTTTTGGGTCCATAGCCGGAAAACCTCCGGCTATTCAGGGCTTTTTTTATGCTATTTATCCAATAAGCGGAATTGTTACGCCTATTCTGCAGGCCAGGGTCCTCGGCACCTCCCATGTTGTACCCGGCATCACCTGCGCAACTTTAATAAGCGGAGCCTTTCCGGTTAAACGTAAAAATGTGCTATTTTTAGTATAAATAAGGGCAGCTTTTCCGGTTATACACCTGAAAAACCCTTATTTCAGGCTGTTTTGGGTCCATAGCCGGAATACCTCCGGCTATTCAGGGCTTTTTTGCTGCTATTTATCCAATAAGCGGAATTGTTACGCCTATTATGCAGACCAGGGTCCTCGGCACCTCCCATGTTGTACCCGGCATCATATGTGAAACCAAAAACATGCAGAGCCTTTCTTTGCTAAACCGAAAACTGTGCTTTCTTGGTGAAATTAAGGGCAGCTTTTTGAGTTATGCCTGTATCGTTCTATAAAAAAAGAGCAGAAATCATATAGATTTCTGCCCTTCATGAACATGCGCTAGTAAGAGTTCCGCTGTATGAGCCAGCGTGTTAATAGAACCCACCATATTCTTTGTATTGTCTCTTTGGGATGAAGTTAATGCCTGAATTTCTTCTGAGCTTGCAGCAAGCTCTTCCACAAAGCCCGAAACCTCTTCAATCCCCGTGGAGATATCTTTAAAGTTTTTGATTACCTCAGTGAAATAGCTGCTCATCTCCCTTACTGCCGTCAGCGTTTCCATTGAGTCTTCCGCAATTTGATTAAAAGAAATTGTTCCGCTTTCCATCACTGCATTCTGCCTGCTGAGCTGTTCATTGCTCAGCGATACTGCTTTTTCGGTCTCAGCTACTTCAAGTGTCAAGCTTTCCACTACCTGAGTAATTTCATGCGTGGCTTTGGCCGTCTCCGCAGACAGCTTTCTAACCTCTTCAGCAACAACAGTAAAGCCCTTGCCATGTTCGCCGGCCCGGGCCGCCTCTATGGAAGCATTCAGAGCCAAAAGGTTTGTCTGTTCCGATATGGTTGATATCCTGTTTGTGAATCTCTCTATGCTCTCAAAACTTTTGGAAAGCTGCTGTATGGAAGCCGTTGAAGAAGCAAGGCTTTCCTTTAAATCATCCAGCTGCTCCCCTGCTGTTTTCATCACACTGATGCTTTGCTGTGAAACGTCAGAGGATGACTCTACTTTTTTCAATGCTGCATGAACCTTTTCTTCAGCGGCAGAGAGCACCTGTTCACTGCGATCATTTATAGAAGTGATTTTTTCCAATTCTCCTGCGTATCTAGCTGTACCCAGCGACATTTCTGTCATGGCAGCTGCTATTTCCTGCATAGATTGTCCTGACTCTGACAGTCTTTCCTTCACATCTCCTGAGGAAGAAAAAACGTGCTGAGCCGTCTCTTTGGAACGCCCGATCACCTCTGACAGTTCCCCGGACTGCAAAGTCATTTGCCGCTCTTTTTCCATCACAGAGCTGATAACTCTTCTTCCGCAATAGCTGACAAAAGCAGCAGCAAGCCACGTCATAATATAGAGGACAAACACAATTGTTAAATCCATTATATTTTCAATGGAAGACTTTTCTGAAGCAACAAACAGCACCAGCAGGATGAGCCCGTAAAAACCTCCGAGCAGGACAATTCTTGTACTTAAATACAACATAGTCAGTACCAGATATAAAAACAAAACAATCCAGATTCTGTCTGACGGAAGGATGTATATGACGATTCCAACCACTGCAACAGTCACTGTAACGACTGCATATTTTGTCCACTGAAGGTTACCCTTCCATTTATAAAAACCCAGCAGCACAAGCCCCAGAGCGAAAGTAGAGAAAATAAACAGCAGCATGTCAGCAAAGCTGATAAAATCCATTAAATGAAACATAATTATCAGCGGATAAGCAGCCAGCAGCATTCCGCTAATCAAATAACTGAGCAGCTTGGTTCCCAGCACCTCAAATTCAGAAGCTTGTTGATTTCCCAAAAAACATATCCCCTTTAGAATAAAAATAAATACCTCTATATGGTATATCGGTCCATATTCCTATATCACAAGGTGTTTTTCTGGGAATTTTTTCACACTGGTTTATAAACGTGAGACAGCCTGAAACTGGCTGTAGTAAAGATGATGGTAAAATCCCTTACTTTTCAAAAGTTTGCTGTGAGATCCTCTCTCACTGATAACCCCATTTTCCAGCACAAGTATTTGGTCAGCCTGTTTAATCGTATTCAGCCGGTGAGCAATGACAAAGCTTGTCCTTCCCTCCATGAGCCTTCTCACAGCTTCCTGAATCTTCAGCTCAGTGATGGTATCAATGCTGCTTGTTGCCTCATCCATAATCAGAATCTTGGGATCAGCAAGAATGGCCCTTGCGATAGAAAGCAGCTGCTTTTGCCCTTGGCTGATGCCGCCCCCTTCCTGCGAAAGCACTGTATCATAGCCGCCGGGAAGTCTTTTAATAAAGGAATGCGCGTTGGCAAGCTTTGCAGCCCGTTCCACTTTGGCATCATCCGCATCAAGCTTTCCGTACCTGATGTTTTCCCTTATCGTACCCTGAAACAGAAAGGAATCCTGCAGAACAAAAGCCATTTGCCGCCGCAGACTTTCCCTTGTAACAGAACTTATATCTGTTCCATCAATATAAATAGAGCCGCTGTCAGGTTCGTAAAAACGGGACAGAAGATTAATAACCGTCGTTTTTCCCGCACCTGTTGGCCCGACAAGCGCAATTGTTTCTCCGGGATCTGCAGTAAAAGATAGCCCGGAAACAGTTTTGCTTTCTTTTTCATAAGAAAATGAGACAGATTGAAAGGAGACTTTCCCCTGCACCTCGCCAAGCTGCGCCGCGCTTTTTTCATCTGACTCTTCTTCCTCTTCATCAAGAACCTCAAATACGCGTTCTGCACCTGCTACTGCAGACAGGAGTGTATTGAACTGGTTGGCTAAATCGTTTAACGGCCTTGTAAACTGCCTTGCATACTCTGTGAAAATCACAATGGTACCGATTGAGATCATTTGATTCAGCGCCATTACCCCTCCCACTCCCGCAATCAAGGCAAAGCTTACATTATTTAAAACGTTCATTAATTTTGGAATAAAACCAGAAAAAGTTTGGGCCCAAAATCCAGCCTGCCGAAGTTTCTCGCCTCTCTTCATAAATTCATCGGCCACTTTTTGCTCCTGAGAGAAAGTCTTGACTATTTTCTGGCCTGAAATCATTTCCTGAATATACCCGTTCAAGCTGCCGAGATTTTTTTGCTGCTCCTTATAAAGCTTGCCTGTTCTGCTTGTAATCCACTTCATCCCAAAATACATGACTGGAATAATCGTCATTGTAATGAGTGTCAGCAAAGGGCTGAGATAGAGCATCACCGCAACAGTGCCAATCAGGGTTAATATGCTCGATACTATTTGGATAACGGAGGAATTCAGGGTAGAACTTACATTTTCAATATCGTTTGTCACCCTGCTCATTAGTTCACCATGCTGCCGCTTATCAAAATATGAGATAGGCAGACGGTGAAAATGGCGGAACAGCTGCTTTCTCATAGAAGAAACAGTTCCCTGTGCGATGGTGATCATCCAGAAATTCTGAAAGAGCATGCTAATCGAATAAATCAAATAGACTCCAGCCAGAAGAAGCAAAAGAGCGAAAAATCCATCCGGCTCCCTGCTGACAATAAAGCGATCAATTCCCCTGCCTACAAGATAAGGACCCAGAAGACCCAGAGCCGAACTTATCACCACCATCAGCAGAACGAGTGTAAACAACCCCCGGTATCCTGCAAGGTAACGCCATACGCGCATAACCGTCCCGGACCAGTTGCGCACCTTTTTGTTCCCGGGCTTTTGCTCCGGCGCGTTCTCTTTTCCTGTATGAATGGGCGGTTTTTTGTAGCGAAAGGGCTTACGGATTTCCTCAAGCATGCTCTTCCTCCTCTCCGAATTGCGTAGAATACAGCTCCTGGTAAAGTGTGGACTCTCTCAGCAGCTCTTCATGAGTACCGTTTGCAGTTACCCTGCCGTCCTCAATCAGCAAAATTTGATCCATCTTCATCGCAGTGCTGATTTTTTGGGTAATGATGACAAGAGTAGATCTGTAGGACTCTAGATTTTCCAAAAGCAGGGCCTCTGTCTGAAGATCAAGTGCACTGGTGCTGTCGTCGAGCAGCAGAATAGCTGGCTTCCGAATCAGGGCGCGCGCAATTGAAATACGCTGTTTCTGTCCCCCTGACAGGTTCACTCCTTTTTGTCCAATAACAGTTTCGTATTGCTTAGGCAGCCTCATAATAGTTGAATGTATTTGTGCGTGCCTTGCTGCTTCTTCAATTTCTTCTTGTGAGGCATCTTCTTTTCCCCAAAGAATGTTTTCTTTGATCGTTCCCGTAAAGAGCATTGCCTCCTGAGGCACCAAGCCAATTTGCTTTCGCAGCTGCTTTACCGGAAGATCCCTGACATTTTTTCCGTCAATCCTCACTTCCCCTTCAGTTGTGTCATACAGGCGGGGAATCAGCTGAAACAGCGTGGATTTGCCAGAGCCAGTTGCACCAATGACTGCCGCGGAGCTTCCTGCAGGAACCGTGAATGTCAGCTCCTCCAATACATTGCCCCCTGATTCAGGATATTGAAAAGAAACATTACTGTATTCAATGCCTCCCTGAATACGTGATGAACTTTCAAGATTACTTCCATTAAGAAGATCAATGTCTGTTTCCAGCACCTCCGCCATTCGCGCAGACGAAGCTCTTGCCCTTGAAAAGGCCATAATAATGAAAGACATAATTGATAATGCAGAGGTAATTCGAAAAGCGTAATTCACGACTGCCACCACTTGTCCGACCTGTGCATCCCCTGCGGTTATATGAACTCTCCCAAACCAAAGAATGGAAAGTACGCTGACATTCATCACAAGCAGCAGTACCGGCATTGTTGTTTCCATGATGCGCAGAGCACCTACTGTTTGATCCTTCAGCTCCTCGTTAGAGTCTGAGAACCGGGTGATTTCGTGATTTCTTCTCAAAAATGCTTTGATCAGCCGCATGCCTGTTAAATTCTCCTGCATCACATTGTTGACAGAATCCAGACGTTTTTGGACTTCGTTAAACATTCTTCCCCCTTTTTTCATCACCCACAACAGGAATAGAAATAAGACAGGCACAACGATTGCGAGCAAAAATGCAAGCTGCACATGCACAAAAAACGCCATCAGCACTCCGCCCACAACGAGCAAAGGCGCCCTGAGCATAATGCGAAGAATCATAAACACCGTATTCTGCACTTGAGTTACATCATTGGTCAGACGGGTGATTAGTGAAGATGTTTGAAATGAATGGAAATTAAAAAATGAAAAGTCCTGAATTTTATTGAATAAGCTTTTTCGCACATCAAATCCAAAGCTTTGACTAACATGTGAAGCATAAAAAGAGTTAATAATGCCGCATGCAAAGGCAAAAACTGAAAAACCGAGGAGCACCCCTCCCCATCTGAGCACAACTGCCAGATCATTTTGCAGGATGCCGTCATCAATAATTTTTGCAATAATTAAAGGCTGCATCAGTTCTACTCCCAATTCAAACAGCATAAGAGCAAGTGCAATTGCAACAGCCACCCTGTATGGATTTAAAAACTTGAACATTATTTTCATAAAATCCTCCAAGTATGTTTGTTCCGCTTCAGCTAACAATGAGTATGTGTATGTTTCATTCTAACTTGTTTTTACAAAAATTATAAATAATAAGAGTTTAGACAATCGAAATTTTTTCAAGAAGCGGGCAGTCATTTTTGTTAGTGCCTGGAGTGAGGACAAAAGTGAAAAGAACGGCAAGTGAATATGGGTTATGAAGGACAAAACTCGGTGAAAATGCTGCAGGAATGTCCTTCATAAGGGCGATGAAGGACAAAACTGGGCGAAAATGCTGCAGGAATGTCCTTCATAAGGTCGATGAAGGACAAAACTGGGTGGAAATGCAGCAGAAATGTCCTTCATAAGGTCGATGAAGGACAAAACTGGGTGGAAATGCAGCAGAAATGTCCTTCATAAGGTCGATGAAGGACAAAACTGAGTGAAAATGCAGCGGAAATGTCCTTCATAGAGGCGATGAAGGACAAATCTCAGCGAATATGCTGCACAAATGTCCTTCATAGAGGCGATGAAGGACAAAACTCAGCGAAAATACAGCGGAAATGTCCTTCATAAGGCCGATGAAGGACAAAACTCGGTGAAAATGCTGCAGGAATGTCCTTCATAAAAGGCGATGAAGGACAAAACTCAGTGAATATGCTGCAGGAATGTCCTTCATAAGGGTCATGAAGGACAAAACTGGGTGAAAATGCTGCAGGAATGTCCTTCATAAGGGTCATGAAGGACAAAACTGGGTGGAAATGCAGCAGAAATGTCCTTCATAAGGTCGATGAAGGACAAAACTGGGCGAAAATGCTGCAGGAATGTCCTTCATCAGGCCGATGAAGGACAAAACTGAGTAGTACAGCAGCTCAAATGTCCTTCATAAGGGCGATGAAGGACAATACTCAGCGAATATGCTGCACAAATGTCCTTCATAGAGGCGATGAAGGACAAATCTCAGCGAAAATGCAGCTCAAATGTCCTTCATAGAGGCGATGAAGGACAAAACTAATCGAAAATGCAGCTCAAATGTCCTTCATAAGGCCGATGAAGGACAAATCTCAGCGAAAATGCAGCAGGAATGTCCTTCATCAAACACTTATATAAAAGTAAAAATACTCTTTAAAGAAATATTGACTATTCAGCTACCCCTCATATAAATTGAAAACAGGAGGCTCTACAGATGCAGGAAACAGATGCTGATCAATACACAAGTGCGTCAACACCACATGTTGATGGAAAAGACGAAGGAATTATCAATGACCCTTCCGCTGCACAAAGTACAACAATGGGAATAACCGTTGACACCAATAGAGAATTTTCACAAAAAAGCGGCACTTTTCAAGGAGTTCATTTACGTCCTGACAGCAGAATGAGTGATTTTTCGACACTCATGAAAGGAAAAAAAACTGAATAAAACAGCTAAATTACTTAAAGGAGTTACTTTTTTTACCTGAATGGGTACATAACAAGTAACCATAGCAAATGAGGAGGTGCAGTAACATGATTATTGTATATTTAAGCATTGCTCTTGTAGTTGGTTCTTTAATTTTTATGGGGATATATGCGTTCAAAACCTATAAACAGGTGAAACCGACAGTGAATAGAATTATCAATACGACCACAAGAATGAAGGAAAGCACCGATACAATTAAGGCAAAAGCCAATGTTCTTGCAGCTAATCAGCAGCAGCTGATAGAGGATATTGACGTTAAAAAAGAAAAAGTGAACTTTACAGTGAAAACAGCAAAACAAACTCCTAAAACACTAAAACAGTTTTGGAATATTAACCCTTTTGCTAAAGACCGCCGCTTACAAAGAGAACGAAGCAAAAGACGCAGAACACTTTATTCACAGCAGTAGAACACAAGGACTTCCCTTGTGTTTTTTTTGGATTATTTTATGTAAATAAACTATATTATAATAATATCCTAACTATAGTTAATTTTACCTATAGTTCTTTTGTTTCTTTTTCCTCAAAACTATTGCACTTCCTAAATTTCCAAAAAATACTTTTAAATTTTTATCATAAAATAAGTTTTCCATTAATTTATATTGGGAATATAAGCTATATAACAATAAAAAAAATCTTAGAAAAGGAAAGGTGATTTCAAATGGGTTTTATTATGTACTTAATCGTCGGAGGTATAATCGGCTGGTTAGCAGGACTTATTCTTGGTAAAGACATCCCAGGCGGCATTATCGGAAATATTATTGCAGGTATCATTGGTGCCTGGATTGGTGGATCACTTCTTGGAGACTTCGGTCCAACCGTAGCTGATATTGCATTAATTCCTGCATTAATTGGTGCAATTATTCTGGTTTTCGTTGCAAGCTTGATTCTTCGCAACATGAGAAGAACTGCACGATAATCCAACTGTATACAATGATACTCAAAGAGGATGACCTAAAAGAGCCGAAGCTTCGGCCTTTTGGGCCATCCTTTTTGCATGCATTCTTTGTCTGAGAGATTCTACTCTGGGAGGGCTGCTTTGAGAGAGAGGTGTGCATCCTCATTCTTCGGGGGAATCATTGCTGAAGTTTGCTTCTGCTGAATATAAGGTTCAGATGAAGGAACCAAGCCAAGGAAAATAAGCGAATCTTTTCCGGTTAATTGCAGTAAATAGCTTTTCTTAGTGAAAATAAGAGAAGACTTTCCGTTTATGCTGTTGAAAACCCTCTATTTCTTGCTATTTGAAACTCATAGCCGGAATGTCTCCGGCTATTAACAGCTTTTTTACTGATTTTTTTGCTTAAGGGGAAATTCTACGTTTATTTATCTAAAAAGAAGCTTAACCAGCTTCCTCTGCCTGCCTTATGTTGTGGCGTTGAGATAGATGCATTTCACAATAACATAGAATAATTTACTGTTTCTGGTATCATATAAAGAGAGGCTTCTTGAGATTACGTGGAATAGAAGTTATGAAAAATGTATTTACTAATAAGGGGGATTACAGATGAAAGATCCAATAAGAATTATGCTGTTAGGAATTGCAATATTGATAGTGAGTGTATTTATTCAGAATATGTCTCTAGGAGGAATGGACTCTCCTTCGAACACTGTGCAAATTATCTTTGCAATAGGCCTTATTACTACACTAGCAGGTTTTTTCTACAAGAAATAGTGGTGGAGCTGCATTTTACTGTACTCCCTTCTGCATAAAAAAAACAAGTCCTATTTTCAGGACTTGCCATGTCATAACCGCAGTGCTTCTATTAATCTTATTTTTGATAAGTAGATTGATTTCCACCAGTGGTTTTTCGCTTGTTCAACATCTTTCTGGCAATTGGGTAAATGATTGGAGCCCATTTAATTGCACTTCTGATCAGCCTTCCCATCTCTACCATCCTCCTCGGGTAATGTATTAACCTTTTCCCCTTTCAGAAGGCTTACAAACTCTTTAGTGGCTCTAGAATAGATCATCGTGATTGTCGAGTCCGCTAATCTGAAGCATAACAAGCAGCCGGATGGTTTCATCATAATAATTTCCCTCGTAATTTTCATCAGCAACTGTATTCCATAAATCTTGATGCCAGCTGCTGTCACCTTCAACCGCATAGGCAGCTGCTGTAAACGGAGCTGTAAAGGCTAAATCGGAATGTGAGGAAACAGGTGTTCCATCGAGCCTGTAGCCCGCGAGAATACTTTCCGGATTTCCCCCTGTCTCCTTCTTCATCCATTCATTCAACTTCGTGATCATGCTGCGGAGCCTTTCATCCTCTTTCACTGCTAAACCGGCAGCAGCCCTCCATGGATATCTGCAGGCATTGTAATAATAGTCTCCATCGTAAGGCGATTCTAAAAACTGTGCCTCGACCGGAAGAAAGAGCTCTTCTTCTTTTGCGGCAAAGTCAGGCATCAGAGCTGTGGCTGGGGAATGCTTTTCATACAGATCCTGCATGATGGCAATGGTTTTCTCATACACATTCATCCACCTGCTGTCCCCTGTTGCTTGATAAAATGCATAGAAGTGTCCCGGCATCCAGTCTGAGCTTCTCGTTGCCTTCCTGTATTGCATGTCTCCCTTATCTGCCCAGTCACCAAGCAGAAGGATCCAGTCCTCCTGGTCCACGACCGACTCCATGAGAGCTTCAATAATTTGTAATGCCTCTTGTTTGTAGTCGATCTCACGGCTTCCCCATTTTTGGTCTGCAATTAGGAGCGAGAGCGCGATGTCCATATCTCCATCCGCTGCGGAAGATGTTTTTTCAGGCTGCATATCCTCCATCCTTCCGTCACTCCCTCTCACCTGCTTCCAAGCCATCAAGGCACTGTTTTCCGATGAGGGAAAACTTTTAAAGTACTGAAACATACCGTCAAAATGCTGTCTTGCTGAAGAATCATGATCCGCCATGGCAGCGAAAATGAGCATGCCATAGCCATGCGCCTCAGAGACGGTATCGTGGCTGCTGTTGTAGGATATGTAATAACCTTCGTCAGCAGCTTTCACGTACCTTTTCTTCCAATCCTCATACACAGATAATGTTTCTTCCACTCTGTGATCTTCTTCCATAAGTGCCGGGGACAGCTCCTTTATACTTTTTACGTGCAGCAAAATTGCAATGGCAATCATGCCTGTTACGACTGCGAATAAGCATGCTGAAATTTTCAGAGCGGTTCCCTTCATAATAAAATGAGATTTTCCTCCTTTAAGACGTTAAGCTCCGATGTCCGCTTCATTCGGCACTTCCTGTACGCTTCCTGTACGCTGAAGCTTATTCCAGCCCATCATACCGCCGCGCGCCGCAAATACGAATGATTTCCAAACAACAAGAGCAAAGAACTGCCGATAGACCATGCGCTGAATAAACAGCAGAAGCAGCGGCTTTGTTTTTTCTCCTTCAAGCTTGAAAGCATATACTGAAATACATGTGTCAATCAATAAGAATGCAAAGTAAAAGCCCAGGACTTGGGGGGACTTTGCAAGAATCCCAATCAGCAGGATAATGTCGATTGCAGGTGAAGCAGCCTGAAGAACGTATTGAAAAATCATATTCGGAAAACCAAAGAACCCAAGACCTTTTTGCTTTCTGTTAAATAGCGCACCTTTATGCTTCCATAAACATTGGAGAATTCCGTATGTCCATCTATATCTTTGCTTGATAAAAGCCCCCGCTGTTTCTGGTGCTTCCGTATATGCAATTGCCCCTGCTTCACACGGAATTTTATAACCCTTTCTTAACAGGCGGATGGTTGTATCTGTATCCTCGGCAAGTGTATCTTCGGAGAACAGCCCGACTTCCTGTACAGCTTTCTTCCTCCATGCGCCAATTGCTCCTGGAACAACCGGAATACAATTCAATTCATGAAATGCCCGTTTCTCAAGGTTAAAGCCTGTCACATATTCAACATGCTGCCATAAAGTGATAAGATTTTTGATATTTCCTATTTTTACATTGCCGGCCACCGAAGCAACAGCAGGATCTGTAAAGTGCCTTACCATCAGTGATATAGCTCGCTTCGTCAAAATTGTATCTGCATCCAGCGTTACAATGATTTCCCCTTTTGCTTCAGCAAACCCTCTATTTAACGCGGAACATTTTCCGCCGTTTGGTTTTTTCAAAAGTTTGATCATGGAATGACCGCTGAATTCCTGCTGTACGACTGCAGCTGTATTGTCCTTTGAACCATCATCCACCACGATGATTTCAAAATTCCGATAGTCGCTATTTAAAATGGTTCGGATCGTTTTTGAAATAACAGTCTCCTCGTTGTACGCTGCTATCAAAACTGTAACAAAAGGAGAATATTCACTCTGCAAAGGCATCAGCCTTTCCTTTTTTCTTTGTCTGAAGCTGAAAAAGACAAGCACGGAAAGTCTAATAATACCTATCGTAATAATGCTGTAGAAGAAGATCTGCCAAAAGCTTGTGAAAGAAGAAATGGTTCCTGATCCCACTTTATAGAAAGGAGCAATCACAGCTTCTTCCTCTTCAACTTTCGGCATAATCTCATCTCGTGACTTATTCAGCATCTTGCTGACCGGCACTAACGTATAACCCTCTTCCTGCAGTGATTCAATAATCATCGGCAGTGCTTTTACCGTTTCAGAGCGGTCTCCTCCTGCATCATGCAGGAGAACGATTTGACCTTTTTTGGCTCCCTCCATGACTTTTTCATAAATGTCTTCAGCTGATTGATTATCCCAGTCCTTGGGATCAATGAGAGAGTCTATAAACGTGTAGCCCATCTCCTGAACCTTTTTGATCGTTTTTACATTCTCTATGGAAGGTGCTTCCGGTATTTCATCCTGCGTTTCATCTTCATTGTGAATGGCAAGAAATGGCGGTCTAAAAATCATAGAGGAATGACCGGTAATTCCTTGAATCAGACGCTGTGTGGAATTTAACTCCAGCTGCAGTTCCCTTTCATTCAATTTCGAAATATTTGCATGTGTAAACGTATGGTTGCCTATATCATGGCCTTCATCGAAAGTTCTTTTAACAGTCCCCGGATGAAGAGACATGTGCTTTCCGATTGTAAAGAAGGTGGCTTTGACTTCGTATTCTTTTAAAATATCGAGAATTTGGTTTGTATATTTAGGGTGAGGCCCATCATCAAAGGTGAGGGCAATTTCTTTTTCTCCTCCCTGAAACCGTTCAATTTGATAATTGGAAGGAAGATGATTGTAAGCAGCCTCTGTCACGATGCCCTCTTCCATTACAATGCTTCTTGCGCCGTCAAGTGCTGAGCCTGATACCTTAAAGATGTCCCCTGCGCCTGCCTGATGCACAGATTTGCTTTGCGCCACGATCTTCAGGATATCTCCATGCTCTGCTGAGGACTGTGTATGATTTTTTAAGATCTGCCAGATTGTCTGGTCCTCAGAACCTAGATTCCAGAGCCCAATGCTGTTAATATCGTTTGCCTTGGCTACTTTTGCAGAATTATAAAAGGTTACAGCATCCTGAAACCAAATTACCCGGTTCTCTTCACCTTCTTTATAACGAACGTATGGGGTTAAGCTGTTTTCGTCCCATTGAACTGCAAGCCCCTCTTTCTCTGCAAACAGCATAATTTCTTGAAAGCTGAGGGTGTTTGCTTTTTCTCTCCCCTTCTCTTGCCAGTCGTAACCGTGGTTGCCTAAGACCAGAACAATCTTATCAGGGCTGATGTCTGCAGCTTTTGCGATACTGTCCATCTGTTTCAAAGTTGTTAAGGGTCCCGGCCGATCAGTTTCATTTCGTTCATCGAGGGCCAGCAGTATCACTTTATCTGCAATTTCCGAAAGTTTTTGTGTTTCAAATGCTTTTTTCTTTTCCGGCAAATGAAGAGTCATCATTAACTCTGTGCTCTCAAAAACTGTTTTAAGTTCTTTTACAAATGCAGTAAATGCTTTTTTATCTTTCGTATGAATATCTGGAAGATGTATATGAATGCCGTCATAGCCGTTTCCAAGCACACTCTGCTGGAGCTTGCTGATAAAATCCTGTCTTGTCTTGCTGCTTCCCACTAGCTTGCTTACTGTGTCGGCAGTTCCCTGGCTGCTGAGAGAGACACTCGGCACTACCTTGATATCTTTCTCCTGAGTGATCATTTTCAGCCTTTCACTGTGATGCTCGATCAGCTTGCCATTCCCTCCAATATGGTAGGTGTCAGGAATAAGCACATCAATCAGCTCAAGATTGGATTCCAGTGAATCCAGCCCTGAATGGTTTTCATATTCTCCATAGAAGCCTTGATAAAATGCGTAAACCTCACTCTGAAGCTGTTCATTTCCATTTTCATCAGCCGGAAACAAGGCTGTTGGATTTCCGGTTGCTGCAGCAATTGGCTGAGTAACAGCCTGTATATTGCTTTCATTAACTGCCAGTCCCTTTAATGAAGGCTGTCCCACCAGTCCAAAGGAAATAAATCCGACCAGCAGAATTATGCCGGAGAGCACTGTCAGCATGGCAGCCTTTGATATTTTCCATCGTTTTCCTGATTTGTCATAAAATACGAAAGTTTCTGCAGATTTTTTCAGATTCTTCATTCGGCACCCCTCAGCTTTTGTTCTTAATAGTGAATGTTAAGGCAATCATATAACGAACTTGTCAACTTCGTTAAACCCCATTTCACGTGATTACAGCTGATTAGCAGGTGTATTGCTAATTATTTTAGCTATTTTCTACATCATTCTCTAAATTCGTTCTTTTTAAAGAATTTTCGTGTTTCATTTAAAGAAATATCGGGTAATAAGTCGCATTTTGATAGCCGGAATACTATTTTATAGGCAGTCGTACTTAAAAGTCGTTAGTCCTGCGGTCTTTGATTATTTTCTTATTTTTCCTTTTTCTTAATATAATTACATCACCAAGGAATGAAAAGGTATGTATCTATTTTAACTTGATTCACCACTAAAATAAAATAGGCGGAGCATTTACCTTTATAGGCAGAAAATAGCTTATTTTAGTGAAAATAAGGGTAGCTTTTCCGGTTATGCTGATAAAGCACCCTCCATTTCACGCTATTTGAGGTTCATAGGCGGAATACCTCCTTCTATTTACAGCTTCTTTCATGATATTTTATAGATAAGCGGAAATGTTACGCCTATTCCTCAAATGCGATGCACAGCCAGATTCCCCAGCAGGTTTACGTTGTACTACGCCGCTGCAAATGCCTTATGTTGACGGCTTCAACAAGTAAGAGCAGCATACCCAAATAAAAAAACAAGGGAAGTCATCCACGATGCTTCCCTTGTTACTGCCAGCCTACTTTCCGTAAACTGTTTCTTTATGTGCTTCTATGATAAATTCGTACTGCAGCAGTCTTACTTCAAAAAGCTTGAGAGGGTCATAATAGAGCTTCGGATTTGCCTTCATGACAGACATCGTTTCCTTGTCCCTTTGGATTTCTCCCTCCACTTCTTTAATGGTCTCTCTTAAAAATGCAGCCGGCTCTCTGAAAAAGCTGTGAATGTCAGGCTGGATTGATCTTTCAAACATGTCAAACTGCAGGAAAAAGTTATGTGAAACAGATGCAGCCACATCGCTGTAGCTTTCACTTTCAATATACTTTTTGTATTGATTGAACAGCAGTGTTTTGTTTTGCGGAAGAGCGCCAAAGAGCCTTCCAGCACCTTTCAGGAGAAGCTGCGCCGGGTTCGTTCTATTAAGAATATTTTCTTTTTCCACCTGAGTTCTATTCAGCATCCGCTGGATGTCCCGCTCCCAATCTGCAAAAATGCCAAAATCGCAGGAAAGGTTGATTTTATCGCTTCTATACAGCGCATTAAAGGTATCGCTCATATCCGACAGATACTCCTGGCTTCCCGAAAGCTCTTCCTTAGATTCCTGAATCCAGATTTCAAGTGCTCCGGCGTATTGAGGTACAAGCTCCTCTCTAAGATAATCCTGAATTTTCACGTTCATCTTATTGTTCAGCTCTATATGAATCGTACTAAAATCATCATCCTCACTCAGTTCCTTCGAACAGTCCCTCAGCAGTGATGGAAGCTTCTCTTTCAGCCTTTCGTCCATTTCCCGTTTGATGTCCTGATAGGAGGCTTTGATGGAGGTTACCTTATCTCCCTCCATATCATTAAGCTTGTGCACAAGCCCCTTCAGCCTGCTCAAAATATCTTCATTAAAGGAAATAGAACCCTGAAGTGCATTTTCCGTTTCAGCCCGCTTATCAAGAAGCTCTGTTAAGGTTGTACGGATATAATACAGCAGCTGTGCAGTTCTCATTTCTTCTTTTTCCCTGCCTGTGAGAGTAAATCCTTCCCCTATAAATTTTGCAAGCTCGGCACGCTGCTGTTCTACAGCTTTCAGCGAAGAATAAGGGAATACAAGCGCCTCAGGGAAATAGTCATGAACGGAATCTTCCACTGTGGAAATAATGCTTCTGATTTCATTTTCGTCCACAATGGCATCCATTTTATTAAGAACAAAGTGAATAGGGATATGCCCTGCTTTTCCGCGAATCTCCAGCAGATTTTCCAGCTCGGCATTCGACAGCCTGGTTCTTGCATTCACAAGATATAGAATTCCGTCTGCTAGAGGAAGATAGTCCTTGACTCCCTTGCCGTCCACTCCCATTTGATCCATTACCGGTGTATGAATCAGCACGAGTGAATGAGTTTCAAGGAATGAAGATGGCTGCTTCGCATGCACCCATGATGAACTCGAGGATTCCAGTTCCTTCAGTTCTCCCTGCTTTTTCCCGGAGTCACTGATTTCATATAGCTCCGCTTCACGGCTCCCTGACAGCATTACAACGTCAGCAGACGGAATTGAGGCAGCAGGATCATCCAAAAGAGAATTCATGAATGACGTTTTGCCGCTCCCGGAATCACCGACAACGAAGAAGTGCCTGCTTTTGGCATCTGCAAGCTGTTGAACAAGCCATCTAACTTTATATCCCACGTTAATGTGGTTGGTTTTTGCCCATTTCATGATAGATTCAAACAAGCTCACAATATAAGGAAGGTTGTTCACGCTGCTTACAGAATTAAAGATGATTGATTCTGCTCCTTTTAATGAATCAAGGCTGATGGTGGACGGAAATACTTCATTCCAGGCCATAATGGCTGCAGAAGCGAAAACCTTTCTGTCCTGATCTGCCGTCAGCATCCAATTTTCAAGCAGACCTGGAACAACACCTTCAATCTCACTGATAAAATATTTGCCGTCAATCAGTTCAATATAAGTTTCCTCAAACATTGCTGATAAGTTCTTCCATGATAGTGGTGCTGAAAGATTTATGCTTCTAAACACTGTATTCAGCGTTTTCAGCCACTGCAGATAGTTCTCCTGATAGCGGTAGCTTTTCCAAAGCGATACAGCAAGCTGAGAGAAGTATTCTGGATTAACAGTGTATAGTGTTGTCAGTGTTTCATAGAAATACTGAGGATCCAGGCTTCTTGTAGAACCGCCATCCACATATCTTTTCAAAGCTTGAAACCATGCAGGATCTCCTGTTCTGGTGAACTCATTTACTGACAATTCAACCGCATTGTTCCAATCTTCTCTCTCCTCATAAAACAATCTTGCCGCCTCGGTGATGTTAGCATAATCGGGATCAAGGGCAATCGCCACTTTCAGCACTTCATAAGCAAGATCCATTTTTTCTCTTTCGACATAGAGGGCAAAAAGCTTTATGGCAATTTCCATTGACAGAGTCTTAGATTCAGGGTCAATAGAATTATAAATATCTTCTGCTGCAAACAGCAGTTCCAGTTCATAATAGGAATCTGCTATATTTTTCTTCGCCCATGGCTGCAGCTCGTTTGAAATGTTTTCCCATTTAAAAATAGCAGCTTCATAATCTTTATTGTGAAAATAAACTTCTCCCTGTGCAAAACGGACAAAAGATAAGTCATAAACATCCTGCTTTTGTTCTGTTAAGTATGCTTCTCCCAAAATCTGTACGGGGTGGAGATTGCGGTCCCCTTCCAGAAGAAACGTACTGTAGTAGGTTTTTGATACCAATAATTTCTCGTCCATATGGCCCTCCGTTTAAAATATTTCCCTGACAAACTGCAAGCTGAATTATTGAATAAATCCTGTTATGTATGCACTTATTATAGCAAATTCCTGCGTTCCTTTATTGTGAATATACCCATCCTGCTTCTCCTCACAAACTTTTCATCATGATATAGTACGAAAGATCCCTCCTGTTTTGAACCATTATCTCTATAAATTATTTCCCCGGCACTATGAATCTCTTTTTAGTTTTACGTATCTAGGATATGGGGTGTTTCTCATTCACATGATAGGTTGTTCTACATTTTAGACTCACGAAAAAGAAAGTCAGAAATTTTCCCCCAACTTATATCTTCGTTAGCATCTTTATCACCTTAAGCGTTATATGATTTTATTTTAAAAGAGACTACATACTAGTTCTGTGCTAAGTTTAGAAGTCCTGTTGATTGGAGTGGAAGGTGCGCAGATTTCTGCGGGAACAGTTAGACAGGTGAGACGCAGGAGGCGCATACGGCGTTGGGCGTTGAGGGGGGCTCCCCGCCAGTTCCGCGGAAAGCAAAGCGCCTGGAACGGAAATCAACAGCCCTCATTTTCCCACTAAACAAAAAGACTATAGACACGCGGGATGACCACCCGTTTTGTCTACAGTCTGAGAAAGAAACATTGTCTGCTCTTTTTTACACTTTCACTGTTTTTTCCGCCATGCTGATCTGATGTCTTACCTGCTGAAAAGATGTGCCCCCTGCACTGTTTCTTGCATTGACTACATGTTCAGGCGCAAGCACCTGATAAATGTCTTCGTTGAAAAGCGGGCTGTATTTTCTATATTCATCAAGGGAAAGCTCCAGAAGATATTTTTTCTGCTGAATCGCATAAAGAACAATCTGCCCGATGATTTCATGAGCCTGCCTGAATGGAACGCCGTTTGATGCAAGGTAGTCAGCAATATCTGTTGCATTTGAATAGTCAGTATTCACCGCACTGCGCATGTTTTCACTGTTGACTGACATCGTAGAAAGCATCGGAGCGAGAAGCTTCAGCGACCCCTCCAGCGTTTCAGCTGTATCAAACATTCCCTCTTTGTCTTCCTGCATATCTTTGTTATAAGCAAGGGGAAGCCCTTTTAGGACAGTCAGAAGACCAATCAGGTTTCCATATACCCTCCCCGTTTTGGCACGGAGCAGCTCCGGAACATCAGGATTCTTTTTCTGCGGCATGATGCTCGAGCCTGTGCAAAAAGAATCATCCAGCTCAATAAACTGAAATTCCTGGCTGGACCAAATGACGAGCTCCTCAGACAGGCGGGAGATGTGCATCATCATAATGCTGGCAATGGATAAAAATTCCGCTATAAAATCACGGTCGCTGACTGCGTCCATGCTGTTCGGATAAATTCTCTCAAAGCCCAGCAGCTCGGCAGCTCTCTCCCTGTCAATTGGAAAAGTGGTTCCAGCGAGTGCCCCTGCACCAAGCGGAAGCCAGCTGATGCGCTTTAAGCTGTCTGACAACCGTTCTTTATCACGTTCAAACATCCAGAAATATGCCATCAGGTGGTGAGCAAATGAAACAGGCTGTGCCCGCTGCAGATGTGTATATCCCGGCAGAATGGTTTCAACATGCTTCTTTGCCTGCTCCAGCAGAGACTGCTGTACCGCTTCTGTTAATGAAATCAGCACCTCTGTTTTGGCTTTTAAGTACAAATGCATATCGGTGGCCACCTGATCATTCCGGCTTCTGCCGGTGTGAAGCTTTCCGCCCGTCTGGCCGATTTCATCGAGCAGCTGCTTTTCCAGATTCATATGAATATCTTCATGCTTCACATCAAATTGAAGCTCATTGTTCTCCGCCTTTTTTTGCAGCACCAAAAGACCTTGTTGAATTGTTTGGGTATCCTCTTTTGAAAGAATGCCGCATTCGCCAAGCATCTGCACGTGTGCAAGGCTTCCCTGCAGATCCTCTTTTACCAGTTTTTGATCAAAGGAAATGGAAGCTGTAAACTCTTCCACCAGCTCATCTGTTTCTTTTGTAAAACGTCCGCCCCATAGCTTGCTCATTCTGTGTCTCCTCTCTTTGTAAAAGATGAAAAGCGGGAGTTACCCGCTTTTTACTTGTGTTGTTCCTGCAGTACTTCCTGTTTGTTCGCTTGTGAGTATACTTTGGTCGGCAAGCCCCACAGTTTGATAAAACCGACAGCAGCATTGTGGTCAAAAGCGTCACCCTTTGAGTACGTAGCCAGCTCTTCATTGTAAAGGCTGTTTGCAGAGCGGCGTCCAACCACTAAGTGATTTCCTTTATGCAGCTTCACACGAATGGTGCCTGTTACTGCTTTTTGAGTTTCGTCAATAAATGCCTCGAGCGCATTTCGTACAGGCGAGTACCATAGTCCCTCATAGATAATTTTTGCCATCTGCTGATCAACCTGCACCTTAAACTGGGTCACTTCACGCGGAAGTGTCAAAAACTCCAGCTCCCGGTGTGCGTTGATCAGGATTAGTGCCCCCGGATTTTCATAAACTTCACGTGATTTAATGCCTACCAGCCGGTTCTCAATGTGGTCTATCCGCCCGATGCCGTGCTTTCCGCCAATTGCATTTAAGGTTTCAATCAGCTGAACAAGCGGAAGAGATTCTCCATTTAATGCGGTTGGGACACCTTTCACAAAATCGATTTCAATATATTCAGGCTCGTCAGGAGTATTTGAAATGTGATTCGTCCAGTCAAAAGCCGCTTCCGGCGCTTCTGCCCAAGGATCTTCTAACACTCCAGCTTCACAGGCGCGTCCCCAGATGTTTGCATCTATTGAAAATGGATTATTAAGGTCAACCGGTATCGGAATTCCCTTTTCTTCAGCATAGGCGATTTCTTCGTCTCTTGTCATGCCCCATTCCCGCACAGGTGCAAGCACCTTTAAATCCGGAGCCAGTGCTGCAAGCGATACCTCAAACCGTACTTGATCATTTCCCTTTCCTGTACAGCCATGGGCAACCGCCACTGCTCCTTCTTTTTTGGCTACTTCCACAAGAAGTCTGGAAATAAGCGGGCGTGATAAAGCTGAGGAAAGAGGATACTTTCCTTCATACAAGCAGTTTGCCTTTAACGCAGGAAGCAGATAATCTTTTGCGAGAAGCTCTTTTGCATCAATCATATAAGCTTTGACAGCTCCTACGTTCAAAGCTTTCTTTCTGATTGCTTCAAGATCTTTCCCTTCTCCAACATCAAGACCGAGCGCAATCACATCATAACCGTATTTTTCCTGTATCCATTTTACTGAAACGGAGGTATCCAGACCCCCGGAATAGGCGAGTACTACCTTTTCTTTCTTCAAAACAAGTCCCCATTTCTTTGTATAAATATTTGTACAAACTTATTTTTATACATTTATAACATTATAAAGTCAGCTTAATAGTGCCGTAAGAACAGCCTTCTGGGCATGAAGCCTGTTTTCCGCTTCATCAAATACATGTGAATGCGGGCCATCGATGATGTCTGCCGTTACCTCTTCTCCCCTATGTGCAGGAAGGCAGTGCAGGAACATAAAATCCTTTTTAGCATATCTGCACAACTTCTCGTTCACCTGATAAGGAGATAAAATAGAAAAACGTTTCTGCTCTTCTTCTTCCTGGCCCATACTGGTCCAGACATCTGTTACAACAACATCCGCTTCACTGACTGCAGCAGCCGGATTATGCTCAATCACAACTTTGCTTCCGCTGATTTCAGCCTCTGCCCTTGCAGCCGCTTCAATGTCTGCCAATGGTGAGAATGATTCAGGACAGCCAATGCTAATATCCATTCCGGTCTTAACAGCACCCTCCAGCAGCGAATGAGCCATATTGTTGCTTCCATCTCCCAAGTAGGCGAGCTTTAAGCCTTTTAATTTATTCTTTTTTTCATATATTGTTAACAAGTCAGCCAGCACCTGTGCAGGATGGTGCTCATCTGTTAGTCCGTTTATCACCGGTACAGAAGAAGAGTCAGCAAAGCTTTCAATCTTTTCGTGCCCGAAGGTTCTGACCATGATACCGTCCACGTACCGGGACAGCACTTTTGCCGTATCAGAGATACTCTCACCTCTGCCCAGCTGAATATCCTTTGAACTGAGGAAGATAGCATGCCCTCCCAGCTGCAGCATAGCAGCTTCAAAAGAAACCCTTGTTCTCGTCGAGGACTTTTCGAAAATCATGCCCAGCACTTTTCCCTGAAGCAGGGGCTGCTGTCTGCCTTGCTTGTGCATGGCTTTTATTTCACTCGCCAGCTCCAGCAGATATTGAATTTCTTCGCCACTATAATCCGCCAGAGCCAGAAAATGCCGTCCTTTCAGATTGTGTTTTTTCGGCTGTATGCCAGTTGCAGCTTTCAGCATGTCAATATACCTCACCTTCTGTTAGTTTCTTCACCAAAAAATATTCCTGAATGGCCCTTGGTGTTTGTTCTGCTGCAGCCTTTGTTTGAACAAGGGCTGCAGCTGTATCTATATGAGTGAAACAAGGGATATTGTGAGCGGCTGCCAGTTCCCTGAGCTCAAAACCGAACGTATTCTTATTTCTCCCCTGACTTGGAATGTTGATCAGCGCTGTGATTTTTCCGTCCTTCACCAGCTCCCTAAAGGCAGAGGCTTCTTTAGACATCCTTTTGCAGCTAATACCGTGCTGTCTGAAGAAGGAATGCGTCCCTCCCGTTGCCAGTAATTGTATTCCCCGTTTCACAAGCTCTCTTGCAAGAGACAGTGATTCTTCTTTAGAATGATCCGGCAGTGACCAAAGAACAGCTGCAGGCTTGCTGCTTGCAGTAAATGGATTCACTTTGCCCGCAAGCACCGCTTTTTCAAAGGCTTCCTCATAGCTGTTACCCAGCCCCAGCACTTCACCCGTTGATTTCATTTCAGGACCAAGAATATGATCCATTCCCTTCAGTTTCAAAGCTGAAAAAACAGGTGCCTTCACAGCATAATGTTCAGGCTCTTTCATAAGCCCGGTATCTCCGTTTATATCCTTCAGTGCATAGCCCAATTGAACCTTCACACCCCACTCCACAAGCGGAACACCTGTGATTTTGCTGATAATGGGGACGGTTCTTGATGATCGCGGATTCACTTCCAGCACATACACACATTCTCCATGGACGACAAATTGAATGTTCATCACTCCCTTAACAGGAAGCGCCTTTGCTATTTTTTCTGCATAGCAGACAATTGTTTGCTTGACTTCTTCCGCTATTGTAATCGGCGGAAACACCGTAATGCTGTCACCGGAATGAACGCCTGCACGCTCTATATGCTCAAAGATTCTGGGAATCAAAATGTCTTCCCCGTCACTGATTACATCTGCTTCACATTCAAAGCCTGGAATATATTTGTCAACCAGAAGCGGCCACTGCCTTGATTGCTGCTCACTTTCCATTCGCTGTGCATAATCCGCAAGATCCTTCTTCTGATAAAAAACAAACATGTTCTGTCCCCCTATTACAAAGGAAGGCCTTACCAGAACCGGGTATCCTAATTTCTCTGCCGCCAGCAGCAGCTCTTCTGCATTTTGGGCATATGCCCCGGAAATATGAGGAATGTCAAGCTCACTTAAAAGTTCATAAAATTTCTTCCTGTCCTCAAGCTTTTCAATGGAATCCGCGGTTGTTCCAAGAACGTTCACACCCTCCTGCGTCAGCTGCTCAGCAAGATTGATGGCTGTTTGCCCTCCAAACTGTATCAGCACACCGGCAGGCTTTTCTTTTTCAATCACATGCAAGATATCTTCCACGGTTAATGGCTCAAAATACAGTGAATTCGCAATGGAGTAATCTGTGCTCACCGTTTCGGGATTATTGTTGATTACAATTGCCCCGTAGCCCATCTTTTTAACTGCCAGCGCAGCATGGACGGAACAATAATCAAATTCAATTCCCTGCCCGATTCTGATTGGCCCTGATCCAAGAACAATGATTTTCTTCTGAGGAAGTACTGTGACTTCATCTTCACCCTGCCAGGTTGAATAATAGTAAGGTGTAACGGCGTCGAATTCGGCTGCGCATGTATCTACAAGCTTGTATGCCGGACGCAGGCCCAATTCCAGCCGCTTTTTACGAATTGATGCTTCCTGAACACCGAGCAGCTGTGCGAGGCAGGAATCTCCCATATTTTTAAGCTTTGCTTCCTTCAGCAGCTGAACCGGCATTTCTTTCCAGGTGCAGCCGGCAATCACTGCCTCCATGTCTGCCATATCCTTCAGCTTATACAAAAACCATAAATCGATTTCTGTCGAGCTGTGAATCTCCTGCGGGGAATAGCCTCTTGCAAAAGCTTCTCCTATTACAAAAAGCCTGATATCAGTAGGCTGCTTTAGAAAAGCAATCAGTTCTTCGTTTGCAAGCTTTTTCATTGCACCATTGTGTGCAAGAGTTTGTTCCTTGATGTCCATAGAGCGGATTGCTTTATATAAAGCCCCTTCAAAGGTTCTGTCAACTGCCATCACTTCTCCCGTAGCCTTCATTTGCGTGCCGAGTGTCCGGTCGGCTTCTGTAAATTTATCAAAAGGAAAACGCGGAAGCTTTACGACAATATAATCTATAGCAGGCTCAAATGATGCATAGGTAGTGCCTGTGATAGGATTCAAAAGTTCATCCAGGTGATAGCCCAGCGCACATTTGGCAGCCATTCTTGCTATAGGGTAGCCTGTTGCTTTTGACGCCAGCGCGGATGATCTGCTGACCCGCGGATTCACTTCAATAATGCGGTATTCATTCGAATAAGGATCCAGCGCAAACTGAATATTGCAGCCGCCGATGATCTGAAGCGCTCGAATGATTTTGACCGAGGCATCTCTCAGCATTTGGTACTGTACATCAGTCAGGGTTTGGGAAGGAGCGACAACAATTGAATCGCCCGTGTGTACACCAACAGGATCGAGATTTTCCATGTTGCAGACAATGATGCACGTATCGTTTTCATCTCTCATGACTTCGTACTCAATTTCCTTCCAGCCCTTGATGCTCTTTTCCAGCAGCACCTGAGAAATCGGGCTTTGAGACAAGCCTCTTTTCAGCACAGCTTGCAGCTCTTCGGATGTGCCAGCAAATCCTCCTCCGGCTCCTCCAAGTGTATAGGCGGGCCTTACGATCACCGGATAGCCGATGCTTTCTGCAAAGGCTGCGCCTTCTTCAATCGTCGTAATAATGGAAGACTCCGGGATTGGCTCTTGAAGAGAGAGCATCAGATTTCTGAACCGCTCTCTGTCTTCACCGTTCTGAATGGACTCTACCGATGTGCCGAGAAGCTTAACGCCGTGAGCCTGGAGAATTCCTCTTTCATACAATTCAACTGTCAAATTCAGTCCTGTCTGGCCGCCCAAAGTGCCGATGATTCCATCAGGAAGCTCTTTTTTAATAATCTCCTCAAGCACTTCGGCAGTCAGAGGCTCTATATAAACTTTTTCTGCAAAAGACGAATCCGTCATAATGGTTGCAGGGTTGCTGTTCACCAGCACAACCTCAATTCCTTCTTCTTTCAGCGCGAGGCATGCCTGCGTGCCCGCATAGTCAAACTCTGCTGCCTGCCCGATGACAATAGGCCCTGACCCGATGACAAGCACTTTTTTAATCTGTTTATTTAACGGCATAGCTAATCTCTCCTGCAGCTTTAGGGTTTATCTTTTCTATGAAACTCTTAAATATATAAGCGGTGTCGCTTGGCCCGGGGTGTGCCTCGGGATGGAATTGGACGGTTGTGATGTGGTGCACCATGTGCTGAAGTCCTTCTACCGTTTTGTCATTTACATTTCTGAAGGTCACCTCAAACAGCGACGATGGAATACTTTCTTCAATCACTGTGTAACCGTGGTTCTGGGAAGTGATAAACACCTTTCCTGTTTCAGCTTCCTTGACCGGATGATTGCCTCCCCTGTGTCCAAACGACAGCTTTTTAGTTTGAGCTCCGTGTGCGAGAGCCAGGAGCTGGTGTCCCAGGCAGATTCCCAGGGAAGGATAATACTCGCTGATTTTTTTAATTTCAGGCAATCTTTCCTTCAGTTTCATGGGATCTCCCGGCCCATTGCTGAACAGCACACCATCCGGCTTGAGCGTTTTAAGCTGCTCCAGTGTCATATGATAGGGAACAATTGTTACAGAGCAGTTTTCCTTGAGCAGTGCGTGCAGGATCGATTTTTTATATCCGTAATCCATCAGCACAACATGCGGGCCGTTATTTTTAAATGTAAGAATATTCTTCGTAGAGACCTCTTCAACCCCTGGAGGCATTTCAGCAAGCAGCTTCTGATCAGCAGCCTTGTTTTTCGAAAGAACGCCTTTTACGGTGCCCAGTTCTCTTATTTTTTTGACAAGCGCTCTTGTATCAATCCCTGTAAGTCCCGGAATGCCCGCCTTATCCAGCTGATCAGAAAAATTTTCCGCAGCCTGAAAGTGGCTGGGCTTTTCACAAAGCTCCCCCATCACCACTCCTGAAAGAGCAGGCTGGAATGCCTCATTGTCATACTGATTGATTCCATAATTGCCGATCATTGGGTAGCAGAAGGCAAGAATCTGTCCGGCATAGGAAGGATCTGTCATCATTTCCTGATAGCCGGTCATGCTTGTGTTAAATACAACTTCACCTGATGTTTCCCTTTCGGATCCAATCCATTCTCCTTCAAACATATCTCCCGTTTCAAGAATCAAATAGCCTTTTTCCATGTCTCTATCTCCTCTCAGCTGTAAAGGGCTGTGTCTAAGATCCCTTTAAAACGAAGAATAAATTCATCAATTTCCTCCCTGCTAACGTTCAGCGGAGGAAGCAGCCGGACAACATCCGGTCCTGCCGTAAGCAGAAGCACTTCATGCTTCAGCGCTTCGGCTGCTATCTTTGCCGCTTTTTCCTCTATGACGATTCCAAGCAGCAAGCCCTTTCCCCTGATCTCAGCATGCACGCCTGCATTGCTTAGGCATGCCTGCAATTGCTGCTGCAGATAACTGCTCATTTCAGCAGCATGCTCGAGGAGGTTGTTTTCTTCTATATATTGCAGTGTTGCCAGGCCGGCCGTACATGCGAGCGGATTTCCGCCAAAAGTGCTTCCATGGCTCCCCGCCTCAAAAGCTTTTGCAGCTTCATCCTTGGCAAGCATGGCTCCGATTGGAAAGCCTGAGCCCAGCCCTTTTGCCATCGTAATTACATCCGGTGATATACCGTAGTGTTCATACGCAAACATGCTTCCTGTTCTCCCAGCGCCTGTTTGGACTTCATCGACCATCAGGAGTATGCCCTGTTCTTTGCAGCTGCGCGCAAGTTCCTGAATCCAGAGCGGATCTGCAGGAATAACTCCTCCTTCACCCTGAACCATTTCCAGCAGGACTGCACACGTTTTACCATCGTGATTCAATTCCTGCAGTGCACCTGTATCATTGAAAGGAAGCAAGCGGAATCCTGTAAGGAGAGGGGCAAAGCCTTTTTGAATTTTGCTCTGACCTGTTGCTGACAGCGCAGCTAGTGTGCGTCCGTGAAAGGATTGCTTGAAAGTGACAATAACAGGATTCTGCACGCCTTTTATATCATTTGCATATTTTCTTGCCAGCTTGATGGCTGCTTCATTTGCTTCGGCTCCGCTGTTGCAGAAAAATACCTTATCAGCAGAGCTGCGCTTCGTCAGGTGCGCAGCAAGTTCTTCCTGAACGGGTATGGTATAAAGATTGGAGCAATGCCACAGTGTTTCAAGCTGCTCGGAAATTTTACTTTGTACATATTGAGGAGCGTGGCCCAAGTTGCAAACCGCAATCCCTGAAGTAAAATCCAAATACTTCTTCCCTTCTGTGTCCCATACGAAGGTTCCTTTTCCTCTTTGAATGGATAATGGAAAACGGTTGTATGTCCCCATAACGGAAGACGCTTTTACAGAAGAAATGTCAGGCATGCTGCTTTACCTCCCCGCCGAGTATGATTTTGGTTCCGATCTCTTTTCCTTCACAGAAATCGAGAAGACTGTTCTCCTCTAATCCATTTAATATGACGGTTTCGGGCACCTTGTGCATCAGCCCATCAATTGCAGCTTTCACTTTCGGAATCATGCCCCCGGTAATGATTTTTTGCTCTATTAATGTTTCAGCATCTTCTTTTGTAAGAGAAGAAAGCTTCCTTTTCCCTGTATTTCCTTCCGTATAAATACCTGAAATATCGCTGATAAAGCAAAGCCTGCCTTTCAATGCACCGGCTATAGCGGAGGCTGCAGTATCACCATTCACATTGTACCTCTGGCCGTTTTCATCCACGCCGACAGGTGAAATAACCGGTATATTTCCCGTTTTCACAATTGCTTCTATCAGCTTAGTGTTCACTTCAACCACTTCACCGACAAGTCCAAGCCCGCCTGCTTCCTGAGATGCTTTTGCCAGCAGCAGACGGCCGTCTGCTCCGCTGACTCCATATGCGGATCCGCCCGCCTTCATCAGCCTGCCCACAGCCTGCTTGTTGACCGAACCTGACAGGACCATTTCAACCACTTCCATGACCTGGCTGCTTGTCACCCGCAGTCCGTTTACAAACTCTGTGGGAATTTCAAGTTTTTTCAGCATGGAGGAAATAAGCGGGCCTCCTCCGTGAACAAGTACGGGCTGCCACTTTCCTCCCGCATTCAGTTCAACGATGCTTTTATAAAATGATTCCGGCAGCCTTTCAAAGACACTGCCTCCGCATTTGATGATCAAATATTTCATTTTGGCCCCCCTAAGTCCTGTAAGAAGCGTTAATTCTGACATAATCATAAGTGAGGTCGCAGCCCCAGGCAGTTGCCTCGGCACTTCCCTGACAGCAGTCTACCGTGATTTCTATCAGTTCCTGCGATAAATAGTCCTTTGCCTCTTCTTCCGAAAAGGAAGCAGGAAGGCCTTTTTCAAAAACCAGGTGAGGGCCGATGTACACCTTTAATGAATTGGGTTCAACTTTTACACTGCTGTAGCCTACGGCACAAACTATTCTCCCCCAGTTAGGATCACTTCCATAAACTGCTGTTTTCACTAGATTGGAAGAAATAACAGTCTTGGCCAGCGCCCGTGCGCCTTCCACAGTTTCAGCACCCTTCACGTTCACGGAAACCAGCTTTGTTGCACCCTCCCCGTCTCTCGCAATTTGTTTTGCCAGAGATTCACATATGAGACCCAGCCCCTGTACGAAGTGCGCCCAATCCTTGTGCTCCCTTGATAGGGCGGTATTCCCCGCACTACCATTCGCCATCAGCAGCACCATGTCGTTTGTGCTTGTATCACCATCTACAGTGATCATATTAAAAGTGGAATTTGTCGCATCTTTCAGCGCCAGCTGCAAATCTTCCGGCTCAACAGCTGCATCTGTTGTAATAAAAGCAAGCATCGTTGCCATGTTGGGATGAATCATTCCCGATCCCTTAGCGGCACCTCCAATTGTGATTGCTTTCCCGTTGATCTCAACTGTTACTGCAGCTTTCTTTGTTCCTGTATCGGTTGTCAGGATGGCTTTTTCAAAACGCTCTGCTGTCCCGTGTTCCGGGTTCATCAGAGACGGAATTCCGGTTCTGATTTTATCAATTGCAAGCTCTTCTCCAATTACCCCTGTTGAAGCGACAGCCACCAAAGTTTCGCTGAGACCTTCACTTTCAGCAAAAAGCCGCCTCATTTCATAGGCATCTTTCATGCCCTGCTCGCCTGTACAGGCATTCGCGTTTCCTGAATTGACAATAATGGCGGAAAGCTTTCCATCCGCTGCGATACTTTCCTGGGTAACCAGCAACGGAGCTGCCTGAAACAAATTGGTTGTATAAACCGCCGCTGCCGCCGCTGGAATGTCAGACTTGATGTATCCTAAATCCAGCCGCTTTCTTTTAAGGCCGCAATGTACGCCTCCTGCCGAAAAGCCTGAAGGTGATGTAATATCTCCATCTGTTAATATTGAAATTTTGCTTCCCTCTATTGCCTGCATGCACGTCTTCCTTTCGTTTTTAAGGATAATTTGGTACGAATTGGAGCCCAGAAGCGGTGTCCCATCTATTCATCAAATTCATGTTCTGGACAGCCTGGCCGGCGGCTCCTTTTAACAAATTATCTATTGCTGCCACAATCGTTATCCTGTTTGTCCTGGGATCACAGTGCAAGCCGATATCACAATAATTGCTTCCCGATACTTCCTTTGTGGCAGGTAATCTGCCAGCTTTTTTTATCCGCACAAAAGGGTGCTCATTGTAGAATTCCTCATAAAGCTTTTGCAGTTCTTCCGTGATGCATGGCTTTTTCATGTCAGCATAAATGGTACATAAAATACCTCGCACCATTGGAACCAGATGGGCCGTAAAAGTCACGGTTGCCCTGTCAGCTGCTTCAGCGTTCAGCACTTGCTCTATTTCAGGAATATGCTGATGAACACCCAGCTTATAAGCTTTCGTATTTTCATTAGCTTCAGAGTAATGGACGCCGAGAGAAAGGCTTCTCCCTGCCCCTGAAATTCCTGACTTGCCATCAATGATGATAGAGTTACCTTTAATCAGTCCTGCCTGCACAGCCGGAATCAGCCCCAGAAGGGCCGCGGTAGGATAGCACCCCGGATTCGCTATTAATCTTGCAGTTTTAATTTTTTGCGGATATATTTCGCTAAGTCCATACACTGCATTCTCCAGATATTCCTTCTCCGGTGAGTTGTGCTGATACCATTTTTCATAAACTTCCGGCTCACTAAGCCTGAAATCCCCTGCCAAATCTATACAGCGTATGCCGCGCTCAAGAAATTGGGGCACAAGGCTGGAGCTTGCTCCAGATGGAGCAGCAAAGAACATGGTATCCACTTTCTCAGCTAGAATGTCAGGCTGCAGATCCTCCAGTTTGAACTTGCAGATATCTGTTAAGTGAGGATAGATTTCCTGTATATCTGTTTCAGCTTTTGACTGAGATGCAATTACAGCCAGTTCTGCATGCGGGTGGTGAACCAAACACTTTATCAGCTCTGCTCCGCTGTAGCCTGTGCCGCCTATAACGCCAACTCTCAAGTTACTCATCTCCCTGCCAGTCCGGTAATATGTGAATTATTATACATTTATGAGTATTTTTATTCAACAACATTCTGAAAAAATAATAAAATTTTTATAAATATTATCGTTTTCAATCAGTATTCATTCTTATAATTATTCAATTATATGAATAAACAGCAGGGAGGTTCCAAAGCCCATGCTGTTTTTTTGCAGAACTGTCTATATAATGAAGTCAACAAGCATGTAAGGAGGAATTGTACTTGCAGAATACGAGATTAAGAGAACTGGCTGAAAACTGGCTTCCAGAAGCAACCATTTCTATGATTGGGGAAGCATATAATGGAGGAAAGTTATCAGCACAGGAAGTTGTGCTTATGTATTTATACCGCATTTCCAAGCTTGACAAAGAGCTTCACTCCATCATAGAGATTAACCCTGATGCATTGCAGATTGCAGAAGCTTTGGATGCGGAAAGAAGAACAACAGGGCCGCGGGGGCCGCTCCACGGAATTCCCCTGCTTTTAAAAGATAACATCGATACTGGAGACAAGATGCATACCAGCGCAGGATCAAAGGCGCTGGCCTTCCATTATGCAAGGGAAGATTCTTTTGCCGTCCGCCAGCTGAGAGAGGCAGGCGCAGTGTTTATTGGAAAGACCAACATGACAGAATGGGCAAATTTCATGTCAGAGTCCATGAAGAACGGCTATAGCTCAAGGGGAGGACAAACAAAGAACCCTTATGGGCCTGGAGTATTTGACACCGGAGGATCCAGCAGTGGATCCGGGGCAGCCATTGCCGCCAATCTTTCAGCGGCGGCAGTCGGTACTGAAACCTCTGGCTCTATCCTCAGTCCTGCTAGCTCAAATTCTATTGTCGGCATCAAACCGACAGTAGGATTAATCAGCAGGTCCGGCATCATTCCCATATCTTTCAGCCAGGATACTGCCGGACCTATGGCCAGAACGGTAACGGATGCAGCCATTCTGCTTTCTGTTTTAAGCCGCCATGATCAGAGAGATCCTGTTACCTTGGCAAATCCGGAGCCCCATCGGCAATATGAGTATTCCTTAAACAGACACGGACTGACAGGGATGAAGATCGGTATACCGAGAAAGCAGTACTTTGATGTTCTTGATGAACCGGAAGCTGCTCTTGCTGAAGCGGCAATTGCTATTTTAAAAGAACAGGGTGCAATTGTGGTGGATTCTATCACTATTCCTTTTGCAGAAGAACATGAAGACTACCAAACGCTTCTATATGAATTCAAACCGGCTCTTAATGCCTATTTTCATGCAGCCGGCCACAATGTTCCTGTGACCAGCCTTCAGCAGGTGATAGCCTACAATCTTGCTCATCCAGAAGACATGCTCAAATACGGCCAGGGCATTCTGCTGGAAAGCGAAGAACTGTCAGGAACGTTGAAGGAAGAGGAGTACTTTGCTGCCCGTGAAAAGGATTTGTATCTATCCAGGGAAGCAGGGCTGCTGGCTCTGTTTAAAGATCATCAGCTGGATGCTCTGCTTCTACCAAAAGAACGGGGATGTGAAATTCCGGCCAAAGCAGGATATCCTTCCATCACTGTGCCTGCCGGTTACACTCCGGAGGGTAAACCGTTTGGCATAACCTTTTCTGGTCTGAGCTTTCAGGAAAGCAAGCTGATTTCAATGGCATTCTCTTACGAACAGGCCACTCTGCTTCGCAGGCAGCCGAACCTGTAATGATTAGCAAAAACCCCGGAGCCTATTTAAGGCTTCCGGGGTTTTTTTATTGAGTGTTGAGTTATTAGCAATGCTATTTTTGTGGTACGTTAGACAACATGCGTTGCAACAGGACGTCGCGCCCTTAGCATGACTTAAAGAACAACCATCATTCCGGCTTGTTATCAAGTCCATAAGATTGTGTAAATACCTATTTAAATAGGAAAAGATTGTTTTTTTGAAAAAGGGTTGAAAGGGGCCTTGGAAAGCCACTATATAAACGGAGAAACTCCGCCTATTCAGAGAAAACAGCGAAAATAGCCTAAAATAAACGGAGGGATTCCGTCTATGGACCTAAAAAACGGCTAAATGGTTGAATTTCAGCACCTTAAGCGGAATTCATTCCCTTATTTCCCCTATAAATGGCCTATTCTGAATGTAACCGGAATCTTCCGCTTATTTTTTCTTTGTTGGGATATGGCGTGACTATTCCTTTCCACACAATTATACGCAGCCCGACACGACGTCGGACAGTCATGCGTTGCCACAGGACGTGGCGCTCTTAGCTTGACTTCCTTTAAAACGGAGCCTTCCGCTTTTCTACATTGTCCAGCTCCACCGGCCAGCGGCTCGAGGTCATAAGCTGTCTTGGCCATAAGGTCAAAGAACGACCTCATGCCCAAGATGGCTTATGCTTGTCGCCGCTGAACGGGGCCTTCCGCTTTTCTTCATTGTCCAGCTCCGGCAGCTAGGCCCTCGAGGTCATAAGCTGTCTTGGCCATAAGGTCAAAGAACGACCTTCCGTCCAAGCCATCTTATGCTTGTCGGAGCCCGACACGACGTCGGACAGTCATGCGTTGCCACAGGACGTGGCGCTCTTAGCATGACTTCCTTTATACCGCTGCCTCCGCTTTTCTTCATTGGCCAGCTCCAGGCGCCAGCGGCTCGAGGTCATAAGCCATCTTGGTCAAGAGGTCAAAGAGCGACCTCATGCCCAAGCTGTCTTATGCTTGTCGCCGCTGAACGGCGCCTTCCGCTTTTCTTCATTGGCCAGCTCCAGGCGCCAACGGCTCGAGGTCATAAGCCAATCCGGCTTGAAGGTTAAAGAACAACCTTCATTCCGGCTCGTCTTATGCTTGTCGCCGCTGAACGGGCGCCTTCCGCTTTTCTTATTCCACTATCCCAAATTTATATTTTGTAACCGAGTTGTATTGCTGGTCTTTGTCCAGCACGATGGACGGGAAGTGCGGATGCTTGAACGGGTCCGGCAGTTTTTGCGTTTCCAGACAGAGACCAAGATAAGGGCGGGATTGAACTCCTCTGATAGAAAAAGATTCTTCCAGCTGATTGCCTGTATATAGGACAACTCCCGGTTCTGTTGTTTCTACTGTTAGAGTTCTTCCGCTTGTTTCATCCACAAGGAAAATTTCTCCCGCATTGTTTTCATCCAGCAAAAACGGATGATCGTAGCCGCCGCCTGCAAGCAGGTTTTGCGGGTGTTCAGAGTTTACTCCGTCCACAATCTTTCTGCCTTCTTTAAAATCAAAAGGAGTTCCGGCTGCCTCAACTACGTTTCCAGTTGGGAGCAGGTCATCACCAAGTTCAAGAAAACGGCTGCTTTTCATTGTAAGCTTATGATTCAAAACATCTTCCTTTAGATCTCCGCTTAAGTTGAAATAAGAGTGGTTTGTAAGATTTAAGACCGTTTTTTGGTCTGTCATTGCTTGATAGGTAATGGTTAGTTCATTCTGATCTGACAGCTCATAAAGGACAGTCACAGTTACCATACCCGGATACCCTTCTTCTCCATCAGGGCTTACGTATGTAAATTTCACACCAGAGGCAGTCTCTTCCGCATCCCACACTTTATTGTTGAATCCTTGCGGTCCGCCGTGAAGATGGTTGTTTCCTTCGTTTTGAGGGAGTATGTAGGTTTCGCCGTCAAGAGTAAATGATGATCCTCCAATCCGTCCGGCAACCCTGCCCACAACCGCTCCAAAGTATGGAGAATACTCCAGGTAATCTCCTATGTTATCAAAGCCAAGAACAACATTTTCTAAATTCCCATTAAAGTCAGGGCTAGTCAGTTTTGTAATGATGCACCCGTAATTGATGCATTCCAGCTCAACTCCATTGCTGTTTTTAATAGAGTATGCAAAAATGTCTCTGCCTTCCAGCACATCGAATTTTCTTTTCGTTATATTCATAAATGGGCTCCTTTAAGCGTATTCAAACTTTTCTCTATTATACAATAATAGAAACTATGAATCTAATGTCAGCCCGTTGTCCAACTCATTCAGCTCCAAAAAGAGCGGGCGTTCCTGCCCGTGGGGAGTATCAGGATAGTGAGTGCATAAGATGAGTTTTCCCTCCATATTACGGAACAGGCTTGAATGGCCTGCGTTTCTGTCCAGGAGAAGATCATCTCCATGTGTCCATGGTCCTTCTACCTTCCCGCTTTTTGATCTGGCAACAGCTACAGTATACCCGCCAGAGCCTATGTCTCCATCATCTTTGACAGAGTAGCTTGACCACAGCATCAGCAGCTCTCCACTTTTTGTCGTGTACATAAAAGGTGCATCGGTCAGAAAGCCGCTCTTTTCAATTCTGGGATCTGAAAACTTGCGGATCCAGCTCATTTCAGCAGCATTCAAAATATCTACAGGCTCTCCCCTCGACTGCTTTAAGTCTTCAGATAACCGAATTGCCTTTATTTTCCCTTCATATTCCTGTGTCCACTCATGACAGAACACCAGCCACTTTTGCCCCTCCTGGTCACAATAATACGTTCCGTCCAAGCACTCCCACTCTTTGGGAGTAAGCGGCCCGGGACTGTGGGGCTTATAAGGACCAGCGGGGCAGCTGGAGATGAGGGCACCTGTTCCGCGGCGCTCTCCTATACCTCCTTTAAAACTGGCAAACATATAATAGAAACCGTCCTTTTCAAAAACCTCTGGAGCCCAGTAATGCCTGACACCCCAAAAGCCTTTTGGAGGGATAAAGGCGCAATAAGGCCCTTCCCAATCCTCCAGATTGCTGCTTACAAAAACATCAAACTGCGGTTCCCTATCACCGCAGCCGTCTGCAAAAGTAGTTCCAAATAAATAGTAGACTTTTCTTTTGTGGTCCGTAAAAACAAATGGGTCTCTTATATAAATTTCCTCTGTTTTTAACTTTTTGATGGAGCGAAAACCCTTCTCCATTATTTCACCATTTCGTCATGCCACATATCATTAATTTCCCTGATTTTTTTAAGTTCGCATTTCGGCTTACGGTCATACGTTAACAGGCCATTGATTTCCTGTTCAACATCTGTAAGCTGCGTATAGCAGTAGCCGTGCAGAATTTCCGAGCTGTAAACAGCCTCCATGACACGCTGATAGTCGGAGATAAATTCTTCGACGCTTCCTGCAGAGGTGTAGCCCCATCCAGCATCTTCCCCAACTTTAAACCCTATTCCTCCAAACTCTGTTAACAGAATCGGCTCTCCCTGATGCTCAAATCCATCTGCATAAATGCCTCTTCTTGCGGGTTTGGAATTCAGCAGTTCCTCTTTTTTTCCAATTGATTGCTTAAAGGCCTCATATTTCGCCATTTCATTCTGGCTGCCATGGTTGTAGTTATGCACAGCACAAATATCTGTTGCCGTGAGCTCCCAGCCATCATTTGAGATCACAAGACGCGTTGTATCTAATGAATGAATCAGGTGGTACATCGCCAGTGAATGATGCTGCTGCTGTTTGCTTCCCTTTACATTTGGAATGCCCCAGCTTTCATTCAGCGGAACCCAGGCTACAATCGAGGGATGGTTATAATCTCTTTCGATAATTTCCATCCACTCTCTCGTCAGGCGGGAAACTGCATCCTCACTGTAGGAAGCAGATGCTGCACATTCTCCCCATACGAGGAAACCCAGGGTGTCTGCCCAATAAAGGAAGCGCGGATCTTCAACCTTTTGATGCTTTCTGCAACCATTAAAGCCCATTTCCTTTGAAAGCTCGATATCCTTCTTTAAATCTTCATCTGAAGGAGCGGTTAAAAGTCCTTCAGGCCAGTATCCCTGATCGAGGACAAGCTTTTGATAATAGGGCTTATTGTTTAGATAAACCATTCCGTTTTGAATGTGTACTTTTCTCATTCCAAAATACGAAGCAGTGCGATCCAGCACTTTCCCTTGATCCTTCAGCTCTATCTTCACATCAAATAAATTTGGATTTTCCGGGGTCCAGTTCCAGCCGTCATGGTGGAATCCTGTTCTGAAGATTTTTCTGTTATATAAATCAAACGTTCGTTTAACCATTTTTTCATACAGGGCTATACTGTCCTTTACAATCACTTCGCCTTTAAAACTGATTACAATCTCTGCAGTCTTGCCCGCGAAATTTCCTGCCACTTCAATTTCAGCTTCAACACTGCCATGATCGACATCCGGTGTAAATCTTATCTTTGCAAGATGGACAGGGTCCACAGCTTCCAGCCAGACAGTCTGCCAAATTCCTGTGGTACGTGTGTACCAGATTGAATCAGATTTCTCAATCCAAAATTGCTTGCCTCTTGGAATCGTTTCATCTTCAGAAGGGTCTTCGACTCTTACTGTTACAGTTTCAACTCCTCCTGACAGGTAGTTTGTGATATCAAAAGAGAAAGAGATGTGCCCTCCCTCATGGAAGCCGGCCAGCTGACCATTTACATACACCCAAGCCCGGTAATCAACTGCTCCAAAGTGGAGAATCACCTGTTTTTCGGCCCATTCTGCCGGCACCTGAAACTGGCGTTTATACCAAACAATATCATGAAAGGATGGATCATGAATTCCGCTCAGCTGAGTTTGGTAGGCAAATGGAACTTGAATTTTTTGTTCAAGCTGATGTCCGTCTGCCTGCCACTTTTCCCTTAAGCCGGAATTACTGTCGTCAAAAGAGAAATCCCATTCTCCATTTAAATTGATCCAATTTTCTCTCACAAGCAGGGGCCTTGGGTATTCGGTGCGATATGTTGTCATCTGTATCTCTCCTTTTTACTTGTTTTTGTTTATTTAATACCTGAGTTTGTTACGCTCTTTACGAAATACTTATTTGCAATAAGGAAAACAATCAGGGCTGGAATAGTAGCTATAGCAGTTGATGCCATCATTTTTGCCGGATTCACAAAGTTTGCTCCTTGAATCAAAGCTGCTATCCCTGTTGTGACTGTTCTCATTTCATTGGAATTAATGACAAGAGACGGCCATAGAAAGTCATTATATATATTCAGGAAAGTGATCACACCAAGCGTCATGACAACTGGTTTAATGGACGGAAAAATCACCTTTGTTAAAATATCCATCTGTGATGCACCGTCAATGTATGCAGCTTCCTCAAGCTCCTTAGGAAAGGAAAGCAGGAAGTTATAGATAAGAAATACTCCTAGTGTGCTGGCAGAGTACGGCAAAATCAGCGGCACAAAGGTATCGAGCAAATTCACACTCTTGAACAGATAAAACATAGGAAACAGCGTAACGATCCCCGGAATTGTTAAACCTGCAATGATAAAAACCATAAAGACTTTTTTGCCCGGTATGCGAAGCCTGGCTAAGGCATAAGCGGCCAGGACATTCACAACAACGACCAGCGTAGTTCCAATCAAAGTGATAATGCCTGTGTTGAATAGCCACAGAATAATTGGAGCCTGAGATGCATCAGTAAATATTTCCGCGTAATTTGCCAAAGTCCAATCTGAAGGCAAAATGGATGGGTTGCTCATTGCATCGCTGAGCGTCTTGAAGGAAGTAAAGATCATCCAAATAATCGGCAGTAAAAATACAATGGATAAAAGGAACGCGATGATAATAACAGGCAGGGACTTTTTCATGCTTGCGTTCATTTTGCCACCTCCTTATATTCCTTCTTTCGATAGGCAAACCAGTATTGTGAACCAGTGACAATCATCATGATCAGCCCCATAAGAATGGCCATAGCTGAACCGACTCCCAGCTGATTTAAATTAAATACAGCTTGCTGAATTGTCATAATAAGGGACGTTGTGGTTTGTTCAGGTCCGCCATTTGTGATCAAAAGGGTTTGGCCATAGAGATTAAAGGATGCAATCACAGTTGTGATGAAAATAAATACAGTCACATTCCGGATTTCCGGCAATGTAATATAGCGCAGCTTATTGAATGCACCAGCACCATCTAGATCTGCTGCTTCATAAAGGCTTCCATCAACCTCGTCAAGAGCATTGACAAACAAAAGCATGTTAAAGCCGATGGTCCACCAGACCGTTGCAATCAAGATTGTAATCCAAGCATAAGGCTGTTCCCCGAGCCAGTTGACAGGCTCATTGAGAAAGCTGTTTACATACCCGGCATTGCTGTTAAACAGCCAGAGAAAAATGGCGGAAACAGCTGTTACAGAAACTGAGTAGGATAAAAAGAAGATTGTCCGGAAGATTGGCTTTAGAATTCCAGGCAATTTGTCTATGACAAGTGCAAGTGCCAAACTGATTAAGATTAAAGGGGGCACACTGATCACAACATACACAAGTGTGTTAATCAGGCCTCTGACAAACATGTCATTGTATATGGTCCCTGGCGTTAGTATGTTTATATAATTGTTAAATCCCACAAATCCATTGTTGCCGTTTGAAATGTTCCAGTTGAAAAAGCTGATGACGACTCCGTATAAAAGCGGAGTCAGCCAGAACAGCGAAAATAACAAAACAAACGGGGCTATCAGGATAAAGGCCCATTTTTTTGATTTTTTGTTATACATAATAACCTCCGGATTTGGCTATAGTATTCTCTAAAACTATCAGCCTGCTAAAGTGTCTATTTTGTTGGCTCAGCTTCAGAGATTTGCCGCGCTCTGTCTGTTGCATGGTCCAAAGCTCTCATAAGATCTTCCTTTGTTAAGTTCCGATTGGACACAACCCTGTTAAACACGGTTGCATTCATGTATCGCATCTGCTCATCGAACAAATAAACTTTTGGGGCAGGTGCAAAGGAATCAAACTGAAGTGTATTGGCATAAGCCACTTCATACTGTTCCTGATTTTGCTCCAGATATTCTATTGTTTGGAGGTGAAGCGGCGCTTGTCCGCCTTCTGCCCAATTCACGAGGTTTTCCGGCGTAAACATATAATGTAAAAACGCAGCAATTCCTTCCTTCACCTGCGGATCTTCAACAGCAGAACTCATCGCAATGGTGTGAGCGTTTCCATACACAGCCTGAGTATCTCCCAGAACAGGTACAGGGGCTACCCCCAGAGAATCCCCAAACTGTTCTTTCGCACCCCCATAAAACCAGGGTCCAGTCAGCGCCAAAGCTGTTTGTACTGCTCTGCTTCCTTCACCCGCCTGCTTCATAAATGCTTGAAATTCTCCATCAGCCCCAAGACCTGGAGGGGAGATAGAATCTTCCCAGATCATTTTGTTATACTCAAGAAGAGCATCAGCTAATTCAGGCTGGTGAAAATTCAAGTAATTATCTTTTTTCAATTCAATCCCTTTTTGAGCAGCCATCGTCATAATGTAGTACTCTACCAGTCCTGCTGGGGGAATACCCATCGCATAAAGATTAGGGCTTTGGGATTGCAGTCTTTCATTTAAAGCTAGAATATCCTCATAGTTTTCAACTGGCTCCGATACAAGCTCCTTATTGTAAAGCATTGTCATCGGATGAATATCCAGCGGTACTGCAAACATTTTTCCATCAATCGTTGAGGATTCAATTCCAGCTTGATGAAAATCCGATTCTTCTAATCCAGCCATCTCCATAATCGGTGAAATATCCTGAATCAGAGTATCTTTTTGATAGGTTTCCAGATTGGTACCATGAATCACGACCAAATCCTGGTTGCCAGATTTAAATTTTGTATAATGATCTCTCTCCTGATGCTCAACCACATGGTATTGATCCTGCGACTGGTTAAAGCCCTCTGTAATTTTCCTCATATAGGCTCCATCACCGCCCGTAAATCCATTCAAGAATGAAATTTCAATTTTTCCTTGTTCTGTATTGGCAAAAGTTCTTTCGTAATAAGATTTGTATCCGAAATAAGAACCAAAAAACAGGACAAGAGCCGCTATAATGAAAATATTTTTACCTTTCATGCAGTAAGCCCTCCTTATACGGCTAACAGTTTAATAAAGCGTTTCCAAATTTAATTTTATTATTACATAAATTTATAGAATAAATCAACTATTATTATAACAATTAAATATAAAATAATAACTCTACAGCTAAGAAAGGAGGTTGTTTCCCCTTCAGCAGCGTATGAGTGCAGATACCTGACTCTCTCCATAAAAGGGAGCAATGCTCTAAATCCAACATACTATTTAATGCGCTAAAAAAGGTGCCCCGCTTGAGCGGAACACCTTGGATTATCCCGATAAACACCTGTTTTACAGGTCCTACCGATAAAAAACTCTACTCATTATTCACGAGAGAATACTTGATGTTCATCAAAAGATCCTGCTCGTAGTTGCCGAACCGGGAACCAAAAAGATTCATTCCTCCCGCGTTCTGTGCATCTTTTTTTATACCAAGTTTTAATGAAATATAAGGCTGCCCTAGCAGCTTCAAATCATCGATTGTGGTATCAGATATTTTCACACCATCAATAAAGCTGCCCGCTTTGCTGATTTTCCACTTTTTCAATAAACCAAACTGTGTGTTATGAGTTTCCCACCAGCTTGGAGTTAGAAATCCCCGCTCTCCTCCAAAATCTCCAGGTGATGTCCAAGTACCGATTTCTTTCTCATTAATCACCAGCGAGATATCTGAAGGCCAATCCATTTTATGATAGGGCGCTTCAGAACAGAGCTCCGCCGAAAAGTTCAATTCATCAATCTGCACTCCGTAAGGTATCCTGTTAGGAAATCGATACTCCACAAACCCGGATCTGAACCAGATCAGCTGCGCATCTTTATGTTCCGGCTCATAGAAAGAGCGGGGGTCATCCAATATATGAATGATGCCGCTGTCACTCAGCAGCCCGCAGGAAGGCTCTGCTTCACAGCTGACGTACTCTCCAATTGGCATCTCTACTGTTACTGAATCTTCATTTATTTGTTTTGGTTCTTCCAGATTAATGATGATCCGGTCGTAAAGTCTGCTGTTAATCTTCTGACTCCCCCTGCCGGGAACCATTTCTGTACTGATTAACCCGCTGTCCTCGAGCTTCTTCACATAAACTGCAGCCGTTGAAAACGGTACTTCCAGCTTTTCTGATAATTCGTTCACATTCCTGGGACCTTCCGCCAGAATCTCGATTATTTTCATTCTTTGCTCATGACCTAATGCTTTACATATTTCTATAGCATCCTGTAAGGTAAGCTGTAATGTTCTCAAGTGCTACGTACCCCTTCACTTTTTATTACATATTTTATTGTTATAAAGATTATCTTCCATCGCTTTCTTAATGTCAAGATGTGTAATAAAAAACCTCAGTATGTTAATCTTCATCCTTTACATCAATATCTTCAGGAAGGGGTTCACTCATTACCTCTTCAACAAGTTTTTTGTATTTTTCCACCTGTTCCAGATGTGTGTTGAATTGTTCTTTGTACAGCAGATATTGGTCCCCATCATATACCGCTCGAAAACGTTTTTGCTGTATGCATGTTTTTATATAATCTTCAGTAAGATTGAGATATTCAGCTGCTTCTTTAATCGTTAAGTACATAACCTGCTCCTTTTGTTACGTTTATTTTCCCATATTGTAGCACAGGTGAGATTTCTTCAGGAATCAGAAGCTACGGAGGGGTTAATCGCTTCCATAAACTTATTATTTAAATTTTTCTGAATTTTTGTTTTATTACTTCTCTCATTCTGTTAAAATGTTTCATATTCAGTTTATACATATGGAAAGGGAGGCAGCCACTATGATTACTTTTATCGGAGCACTTATATTATTACTTCTTGGCTATGCACTATATTCAAAATTCGTTGAGCGTGTATTTGTCATCAATGATGCCAACCCCACACCTGCTTATACAAAACGGGACAATTTTGATTTTGTTCCTATGAGCTGGTGGAAGGGAAGTCTGATTCAGTTATTAAATATTGCCGGGCTTGGTCCTATTTACGGAGCAATCCTCGGCGCACTATATGGTCCGGTTGCTTTTATCTGGATTGTCATCGGCTGTATCTTTGCAGGTGCTGTTCATGACTATTTTTCAGGGATGCTGTCCATGCGCCATAATGGAGAACAATATCCATCAGTAGTTGGCCGCTATCTGGGGAAAAACGTTCAGAGATTTATCAGCGTAGTTTCCCTTGTTTTGATGATCCTGGTTGCAGCTGCGTTTACGGCCGGCCCTGCACAGCTGATTGCCCAGCTGACTCCGTTAAGCTTTGTCGCTGCGCTGCTTTTAATATTTGGCTACTTTGTTCTGGCTACCGTCCTGCCAGTAAATAGAATCATCGGAAAAATTTATCCTGTTTTTGGAGCCATTCTTTTGTTTATGGCCTTTTCAATTGGAGCTGCTCTTTTGTTTTCCGATCGTACCATTCCCAACTTGACGCTGTCCAATCTTCATCCCGGAGACCTGCCGATTTGGCCGCTGCTGATGGTGACCATCTCCTGCGGGGCGATTTCAGGCTTTCATTGCACGCAAAGTCCTATCATTGCTCGTACGATGAAGAAGGAATCAGACGGCAGAAAAATCTTTTATGGCGCCATGATTACTGAAGGTGTTATTGCCCTGATATGGGCGGCGGCGGGGATGACTTTCTTCAATGGTACTCTCGGCCTTCAGGAAGCTCTTGCAGCAGGAGGTCCTTCAGGCGTAGTCAATGAAATTTCGACAACCTTGCTCGGAACACTCGGCGGCATTCTTGCCATCTTAGGCGTCATTATCCTCCCGATTACAACAGGCGATACAGCACTGCGTTCATCCCGGATGATTTTATCGGAGTCTCTGGGCAAGTTTTGGTCTATGGAAGGCAAAGGAAAAGTTCTTTTGATTACATTGGCGGTATCTGTGCCTGCGTTATTCCTGGCCACCATCGACTACACATTTTTGTGGAGATATGTCGGCTGGACAAACCAGCTTGTAGCTACAGTGATGCTGTGGACTGCGACCATTTATCTTCTCAAAAACAAAAAACTCCACTGGATCAGCGGGATTCCCGCCATGTTTATGACAGCGGTTGTATGCACATATATCTTTTATGCACCTGAAGGACTGGGATTGCCGTACGGGCTGTCTGCAGCGATAGGTTTAAGTCTTACCGCGGCCGTGCTGGCATGGTACATTTTCCAAATTATCAAACACAGCCGGAAAACAACAGAATACCATCATGATGCAGCTTAATAGTCTGGAGAGGAAATTTATTCCTCTCTCTTTTTTTGCTGTTTTTTTCTGCAGTAATGTACCCCTTCCCTCTTGGGCGCATATACATATTGGGCAAAGTAACCGATAGAGCGGGTGATATTCATGAGCATTACAATTGTTCAGGGAAGTAATCATAAGTTGGAGCCGGCATATATCAATATTGTTATTGATGTGATCAGAGCTTTCACCGTAGCACATTATGCCTTTCTGCGCGGTGCTAAAGAAATACAGCTCGTTAACACGGTTGAAGCTGCCAAGAAAGCGAAAGAGGCTGATTCTGAGCTTATGCTGGCAGGAGAAGTGAAGGGGCTGCCTATTCAAGGCTTTGACCTTGATAACTCTCCCCACGGCCTTCAGCAAAGAAACGTAGAAAATAAGATCCTTATACAAAAAACAACCAATGGCGTCAAAGCTGCTTTGAATTCTCTAGCTGCAGAGCACATTTTGGTCACAGGCTATTCCAATGCAAAAACAACAGCAGAGTATGCAAAAAGGCTGCTTTCGGAGACTGGAGAAAATGCTTCCGTTCATCTTATCGCCTCTCACCCTTCAGGAGACGACGATTTGGCTTGTGCACTGTATATAAAGGGAATCCTTGAGGGCAGCTTTTCCCCTTCACAAACAGAAACTGAGGAAAGAATACTTCACAGCTCTGCAGCGGAAAAATTTCATGACAAACTGCAGCCAGCTTTTTGCCGGGAGGACATTCAGCTATGTGCTGCAGAACTGAAATCTGACTTTGTCATGAAAATCAGCCCGGCATCAGGGGACCGGCCAAAAATCTGGAGGGTGAATGTATGAATGACTTTCAATTAATCCTGCCAGCCCGAACAGTTAAACCCCGGAAGCAAGGATTAACCATCCTGATTGATAATGGATATCCCATCCAATATTTTCGAGATGTGATGAAAAGTGCCCAGCCCCTTGTGGATTTCGTGAAATTCGGCTGGGGGACAGCGTTGGTTACGCCATCTCTCGAAAGGAAGATTCAGTGCCTGCAGGAACTGAACATTCGATACTTTTTTGGCGGAACATTATTTGAAAAATTTGCAAGCCAGGGAAAAGAAGACTCTTTCTATCACTTTTGCAAAAAGCATAGCTGCACTTATATTGAAATATCAAACGGTACAATTGATCTCAGCAACAGAGAAAAAGCACAATTTATTAAAGAATTTTCTAGAGAATTTACTGTTTTCAGCGAGGTCGGATTCAAAGACAGCGAAAAATCTGAGCAGCTGAGCACCAGTGAGTGGATGGAATTTATCAGGGAGGATGTAGAAGCAGGTGCTGCTAAAGTGATGACAGAGGCACGGGAAGGCGGAACAAGCGGTATTTGTACGTCCACTGGCAAAGTGAAGCTGGATATAATTGATAAGATTCTGGGTTCTGACATCAATCTTAGCACAATGATCTTTGAAGCACCCAATAAGCAGCTGCAAACCCTTTTTATTGAGCTGGCTGGTGCAAATGTAAATCTGGCAAACATATCTTTTGGTGACATTATTTCTTTGGAAACTCTAAGGCTTGGGCTTCGCTCAGATACGTTTTTTCTAGCAAACAAGGAGGTTCACTATGAGAGAAACAAATAAAGTTTTTCACTTAGCCATACCGTGCAAGGATCTTGATGAAACTGCAGCATACTACGAGGGGCTGGGCTGCAGGCTTGCCAGAAGATATGCGGACAGAGTCACCTTCGACTTTTTCGGCGACCAGCTTGTATGCCATCTCAATCCTGATGAAATAGATGCAGAGCCTAAAATGTACCCGCGTCATTTTGGCGTAACATTTACAAACATCGGGGAATTTAATGACCTGCTGGAATGGGCGCTGAAAAAGGATCTTCCTTTCTTTCAAAAACCAATGCTCCGTTTTGAAGGGAGAAAGGAAGAGCATATCACGTTCTTTCTAATCGATCCTGCTAATAATTTGCTGGAATTCAAATATTATAATGATGCGGAAATGGTTTATTAATACGGAAAATCTGTAAAGAGTTATCCAGAGTATGCTGGGTGCTCTTTTTTTGGCCAGTCTGCCATAAGAAAAAAGACCCCAAGAGCTGCTGGACACCAGCACTTGAGATCTTATTTTCCCCAATTAATCTTCCTTGATCTGCAGCAGCTTTTGTCTCAAATCGTTTTCCATACTGCTTAACTCCAGCTCCGCCTGGCGCCTCTTGCTGCGCCCCTCTTCCTGAATCCGGAGCGTTTCTTCCAGAGTAGTCACCAGGCTCTCCTGTGTTTTCTTTAAAGTTTCAATATCAATCAGGCCGCGCTCATTTTCACGTGCCGTTTCAATTGTATTGGTCTTCAGCATTTCTGCATTTTTCAGCAGAAGGTCATTCGTTGTTTTCGCAACTGCCTTCTGTGCTTCAACTGCATGCCGCTGCCTGATTAAAGTCAGCGCAATTGCCACCTGGTTTTTCCAAAGAGGGATGGCTGTCATGATAGACGATTGAATTTTCTCTGCCAGTGCCTGATTGGTGTTTTGAATCAGCCGTATTTGCGGTGCGCTTTGGATGGTCATTTCCCGGCTGAGCTTTAAATCGTGAATGCGTTTATCCAGTCTGTCAGCAAATTGAATCATATCGTTGACTTCCTGAAATTTCATCTGATCATTTGTTGTTTCAGCCTGTTTTCTAAGCTCCGGGATCACGTTGTCATTCAATTCTTCCAGCTTCAGTTCACCCGCAGCAATATACACGTTCAGCGCCTGAAAATAATCCTTATTGTGCTCATACAGCTTTTCCAGCATGTCGACATCTGACAGAAGCACATTTTTGCTGCGTACAAGCTTAACGCTGATCCGCTCAATCTGCGCTCCTGTTTTTTGATATTTAGACATGACTTCCTGAATGGAACCGGAAATCTTGCCGAACATTCTTGAGATAAGTGTGCGCTTGTCTGTACTTAGTTCGTCCGGGTTTACTTCATTGAGCTTTTTCATCAGTTCATTAATGATTTCACCGATTTCCCCTACATCTTCTTTCTGTACATGCTCCAGCATATTATGGGAAAAAGAAAGCAGCTTGGACTGTGCAGGGGTTCCATAGGAAATCATCGCCTGGTGGTCAGCCGGATCAATCTGCCTGGCCAGCTGGTATGCTTTTTCCTTATTTTCCTCAGGAAGAACATCAATGAGTCTAAGCTTCTTTTCCTGTTTTCCCTCTGTCTTTAGTTCCGGCAGAGCACTGCTGCTGCCAAACGGATCAGCGAGCAAGTCATCCATCAGATTGGAAGATTGTTCTTTATATTGATTGCTGCTCATATTATCTCCTGCCTTCATCTAGATATTTCGTCCTTTCACTTGTTTTCGATATAGCATTTCTAGCTACATCAATTTCAAAATGAAGTTCGTCTACATCGTTTGCAATTACCTGCTGAAGATCCTTTTCAATTGAGTATTGAAGGTCACCCAATGTTTTTTTCGTATGAATAAGCGACTCTTTCAGTTCCAGTGATTTCTTTGGCTGATTGGATAGAAAAGCATATTTCTCCGCAAGCTCAACAGCAGAGTCCAAATGGGAAAAATAAAATCTTTCAGCCTGATAAAAGCGCTTCGGTTCATTTTTCGTCAGTACATAAATCTTTCGTGCCACTTTCACCAGCTCGAGCCTTTGCTTAATGGATCCAATATCTCTCATGCTAAATAAAGACTTGTTCAATCTGAATAGTTTCCCTTTTGCTTCAGTTAAGTTTCTCTTTATATATTTATATTCCTTGCGGGTCAGCCCATGTTTTTTTAAAAACCGGTAGCTGCCGGCCGCTGAAAGTATTCCGTAAACACCCAGACCTGCACCTGCTGCAATGGCAGTCGAGAAGAAAAAGGGCTGTCCGTATGCGAACATGCTGACAAGCCAGACAGTGGTGGTAACAGGCACTGCAACAAAAACCGCCGTTAGAAAAGCAATCATTTTGGAGATGTGAAACACCCCTTCTTTTAGTTCTTACCCTATATACGGGCGAGTATCTTAATAGTTTCATTTTACTCGATATATTCACCTATTTCTAACAATACACCACAAACAGCATTTTCTCTATTGGCCAGGAAACGTAATAGCATCTAGGGCTTGAGGCGTAGACGGCATCATCCATGCCTGCTCAAGCTAAATAAAAGTATATAAAAAGACCCTCTTCATGCTGTGAACAGAGTCTTCTCATGCTGTGTTATTTAAACCACCCTTTTTCCTTTGACTGGGTGATAGCTTCAATGCGATTTGTAACCTCAAGTTTATCCAGAATAACAGAAATATAGTTGCGGACAGTCCCCGTTTTTAAGCTGAGCATTTCTGCAATTTCTTTTGTATTTTTCCCGTCCGCTACAAGCTCTAATACTTCTCTTTCTCTCTCCGTCAAAGGATTTTCTTCACTGTAAATATCTTCAATCAGCTCTGGAGCATATATTCTGTTGCCGTTCATCACACTGCGGATGGAGCTTGCAAGCTCCTCACTTGGGCTGTCTTTCAGCAGATAGGCACTCACGCCCGCTTTTAATGCTCTTTGAAAATACCCGGTTCTGGCAAAAGTGGTCAGGATGATCACCTTGCAGCCCGTTCCCCTTAACTCCTCAGCTGCTTCCAGTCCGGTTTTTCCCGGCATCTCGATATCCATGATGCAAACATCAGGCTGATATTTACGCACAAGTTCAGTTGCTTCTTCCCCGTTAGATGCTTTGCCCACTACTTCCATATCCTCCTCGAGATTAAGAAGGGAACCTATTGCACCAAGCAGCAGCTGTTGATCCTCAGCAATGACTATTGAAATCATAAAATATCCTCCTACTCCTTCTGTTTGACATCGTTTGGAACTCTTATGACCAGTTTTGTTCCGTTATCGATATGGAGCTCAAGACTCCCATTCACAAATTCAAGTCTTTCCTTCATTCCTTCAAGGCCATGCCCCCTGTGGATCCTGTCAGCTTCCTTGAAAGTACCGTTGTCCCCTATGCTGATCACTACTTCTTTCCAGGTCTGATCAATGTTAAATTCGCAGCGGTCAGCTCCACTGTGCTTCACAATGTTCGTCACAGCTTCCTTCAAACACATGCTGAGTATATTTTCGGTCAGCAGTGATACATTCTTTAACTTACCAACATGCAGCCCGGAATATTGAATTTGCGCAGCCTTTAAAATCTGTTGTACTAAAATCACTTCTTCCTCAAGGCGTATGCCCCTCATGGAAGACACCATTTTTCTTACTTCATTCAAAGCAGTCCTTGCCGTTTGCTGAACATCCTTCAGCTCATTTTTGGCCTGCTCAGGATGTTTATGAATCAGCTTTCTGGCCAAATCACTTTTCAGCCCGATTAATGACAGCTTTTGGCCCAGTGTATCATGAAGATCACGGGCAATTCTCTGCCTCTCCTCCAGCTTTACAAGCTCTGAAATTCTTTTGTTTGCATCCTCCAGCTTTTCCTCCAGCTGCCCTTTTTCCTTTCTATTTTGAATGCTGAAAGGGAGCATGATGACACTAATCCAGATAATAATGACAAAAGGTAGCTGATTTAGTATCTGAGGCTGCTGAATGATGCTGTAGTTAATAGAGAGCGAAGTGCTGATTAAATGGATAAAATACAGCCACAGGAACGTTTTGCGGTTCTCAATGTTTCCGATGTAGTGTGCCAGAAAGAAAGCAAAATACACATAGCTGAAAAGACTGGTAGCTGTAATAGAGATGGCAATCAGGATAAAAGTCCAAAGATACACAAGCCATCCCTTTGAAACAAATGCAATTCTGTAAAAAACAAAAAACAGAATTGTCAGCAGGATCCCAATGATAATTTCAACTGTAGAGGATGATTGAAAGATAAAATAAAATGGCAGAATGCATAAAATTGCCCAAATATAAGGTGATATCCCATTGTTTTTCGGAAAATCCAAGTACTTTTTAAACATGTAAGAACCTCTTCTGACTGAATTTCTATTATCTATATTAACATGAAATAAAGCTTTCTTCCTGTAATTTGGAAGAAAGCTTTATGATCTTTTTATACCTTGTTACATTTTTGATTGAAGCGGCATGTCTTTATGAATTCTTACATCTCTGTAAGTGACAAACTTCTTTTTATCCTCATCCCAAAGCTTGTATTTTAAAGACTCAAGACTGGTCTTTAAGGTAATGGTCGGCACGTGCTGCAAAGGATCTGTATTCTTATGTGCAGCTTCAAGCTTATAGTTGGGAACCCTTGGAGAAAGGTGATGGACATGATGATACCCGATATTGCCTGTCAGCCACTGAAGAAGCTTCGGAAGCTTATAATAGGAGCTTCCCTCCACTGCGGCCCTGACATATTCCCATTCATCACTTTCTTCAAAATAGGAATCTTCAAAAGTATGCTGTACATAGAACAGCCAAACTCCCAAAGTTCCGGAAATCATGAAAATTGGCAGCTGAACTAGCAAAAATGCCTGCCATCCGATTAAATAGCAAAGCAGTGCCACAACACCTGCAATCGAAACATTCGTAACATAAAGGTTCAGGCGTTCCTTCCACCTTGCACCCCTTCTATTAAATCTGTTTTGAAGCAGAAAAACAAATATCGGTCCAAGCACAAACATAACAAATGGGTTTCTGTACAAACGATAGGCCAGCTTTACCCAAAAAGACGAAGCCAGATATTCATTAACAGTCAATACCCAGATGTCACCGATACCCCGTTTATCAAGGTTTCCGCTGCTGGCATGATGAACGGAATGGCTGTGCTGCCATTGGCTGTACGGAAACAAAGTCATAATGCCTGTAATGGTCCCAAGTATTTTATTTGCCTTGCGGTTTTTAAAAAAGGAGTGATGGCAGCAGTCATGAAAGATGATAAAGATTCTTGTAAGGAACCCTGCAGCAACCGCAGCAATTACAAGCGTCAGCAAGTAGGACACGGACAAGCTGTAATAGGCAAGAACCCACAGCAGCACAAACGGTCCAATCGTATTGATGATCTGTCTGACACTATGCCAAGTGTCCGATTTTTCATATGGAGCAACTTGTGTTCTAAGATGTTTTGTTTTTTGCTTACTCATAGTTATCGCGATCCTCTCAGCTTATTTTCTTATTTCATTGTAATGAATAAAGTTTGTTTTCGTCAGTCATAGATGTCACTGCTTGTATATGACAAATGTCATATTTGCTTAAAAAACAGACAAATCCCAAGCAGCAAAGTGCTTGAGATGCGGGTTGTTGTATTTGTTTACTATTATTTCTAACAATAAAAATGTTATTCAAGAAATCGTTTATGTTCAGGACTGGTTAAGCCAATATGCTCCGCTCGCTTTCATCCACTGGGAACAGTTTACAACATAATCCCTTTTTTTACTAGCACATTATTAACATTCAATAGAGAAGGGTATATTGGGATAAACAGATTTTTCAGGAAGGAGTGACATTGTTGTTTCCCAAAATTCACTTTCACAAAACGATGACCAGTTTTTTACTTTTCGGTACGATTTACTTGGTCTTAATTGTTTTATTTGCAGTGATTTATACAGCAATAGATATGTCGGGAGCAGGGACAATTAAAGAGCATTATCTAGAAGAAACTAATTTGTCTTTACCAGCACTCTTGCTAAGGAGTCTATACTTTAGCCTGATTACCATATTTGCTGTAGGTTTCGGTGATATCACACCATTCGGCCTTTCAAGGCTTTTTGCCTCCATTCAGGCTTTTATTGGTTTTTTGATGCCTATCGCAATTGTTATTCACTTATTTCCTAATGAAGAAAGAAGAGAAGGAAATTAACTTTCCCTTACAAGCACAATACATTCCATTTAAGAGAGGAGATTGTCTGTTGTCTACACGAAAAATGATTATTACTCAAAATTTGCAGGAAAAACATATTGAAAGAATACAGAGCGTTATCCCTGATTGGGAGCTCATCACGGGAAAAGATCCTCTCATTTGGGAAAAAGAGCTTCCATATGCAGAGATTATCGGGGGATGGAAAAGCAGCATGGAAAAAAGCCTGGATACTGCAGATCAACTGAAATGGATTCAGTCCTGGAGTGCAGGCGTTAATAAAATGCCGCTGAAACAACTTTCTGCAAGAGAAATTAGCGTGACAAGTGCCACAGGGGTCCATGCTTATCCAATATCAGAAACCATTTTTGCCCTTTTGCTCGGATTAACCAGGAAAATCCATGCTTATGTTAAGAATCAGCAGTCTAAAACGTGGCACCATGCCGGCCTGAAGCTTGAAATACATAACAAAACAATCGGCATCCTGGGATTTGGTGCAATTGGTAAAGAAACAGCCCGGATTGCCAAAGCATTCAATATGAAAGTTCTCGGAATGAGGCATTCACGTACATCCGACGAACTAGCTGATGAGATGTTTTTACCAGATCAGCTTCATGACATGCTTCCTCAATGTGATTTTGTCGTCGTAACCCTGCCCCTTACAAAGGAGACTGCATCTCTTTTCGGAAAATCTGAGTTCATGGCGATGAAGAAATCGGCTTACTTTATCAACATTGGGAGAGGAGATATAGTGGTGGAGCAGGAGCTTATTCATGCTCTTCAAAAAGGGGAGATTGCCGGTGCTGGACTCGATGTGTTTGAACAAGAACCGCTCCCGCAGGACAGCGCTCTTTGGGAAATGGAAAATGTCATGATCACTCCGCATACTGCAGGTTCTACAGAATTCTATGATGAACGGGTAATTGACAACATTCTTCTTCCGAATTTAAAGAATTATCTAAATGGAAAGAAGCCTTCAGTAAATTTGGTAGATTACGAGAAGGGATATTAGTTAATAATAGATCTCCCTGTATGTATTGACAGTTTTAATCTTAACAGAAATGGTCTCCGTTCCAATCCGGGAGGGTTTCCATTTCTTCTAAAGGTGAGAAAGCTTATAGATCAGAATCCTTTCACCAGGATGACTGCCCAATGTAATTTCTCTTTCTAATTGGAAAGGTGTCTTGTTTTCCAAAAAGAATATATAGTCTTCAGAAGGGTAGTAGAATAACGCATATATATCACGGGAGTGCTGTTCTGCAGAGATTAGGATATTATTAATTACTTTCATAAGAATTTTTACTGAAAAGGGGTTGAAAAAATAAAAAATATTTTCCAGTTCTTTAACTTTATAATCTTGAGCCAAGCAGCAGTAAAACTCAAGTGCGTTTTTTCCGGAATTTCTCCCCCTGTATGTTTCCAGATTGTCTTCAGCCTCGATAAAGTAATGCTCTTCCATTTCAATTCCCGTTGTTCCTGCACCTGTAAAATAATGTACAAAAAATCCGAGCCTTCCTTTACCGCATCCAAAATCAACTAAATGATCTCCTTCATTAAACTCAAAGAATTCAATCAGAAACTTCAATACCCAATAGGGTGTAGGCTCGTATCTGTGATAATGAAGAGATTGGGGGAAGCCCTGCTGAAATCCTTCTGTATGTATATTCAGCAACTGCTCATATTCTCTTTCTTTCATAGAAATCCTCCTTGCTTTAAAACCGCTGTTGTGTAACTCGGATGATACCATGTCTTTGCTTTTTCCAGCAATATAATTAGTTAAAGTGCTTGTGAAAGATACACATGAGATAGATTTCTTGTTGCTGCTTATAAAAAGACCCAAAGGAAATTCCTTTGGGCCATGAGAAGGTATTATTTAATTGTTATCTCTACATTTGACGGGCCTTTCACATTCGACGAAACTGAAATTCCTGATCCGCCCTTCTCCTGAATAATCTCAAAGGAGACTTTTTTCTTTACAGAAGCAGTATCTACTTTATAAGTTTTTTCTGTACCTGGGGCAAGTTTATCAGTGTTTATTTCTTTGCCGTCCAAAGAGATGAGCAAAGCCTCTTTTGTTTCAGAATCTTTATCAAATGCATTCATGCTGAAAGTTCGATCCTGGCTGGCACTATTTTTCACTTTTACAAGTATTGATGTTTTTCCGCCGGCAGGAATAGAACAGCGTGATACGTTTCTCTTTGCCATGCGATCTCCTCCTTCCCATTAACAGAAATTACTGATTATTCTTCAAAGCATTAATGGCATCCAGGATTGCCTGACGATTTCCATTTCCTTCTTCTACTACAGTATTCAGCAGGCCTGTAAGCTGTTCAATTAATCCATCATGGTTGGCATTTCCAGATCCGTTCATTGCACCCAGCATCGTAATGGCAGACAAGATTGAGGCAATTGCAGAAGAAGTATTATCTATAAAATTGATGTTAAAGTTATTTCCGTTAGTGAACGTATTTCCGCCAGCACTAATGGTGTTGCCGTCAAAGCTTGTATTTGCTTCAGCTTCGGCGTCAGCTTCCGAATCTGCTTCGGCTTCGGCATCTGCTTCTGCTTCCGAGTCTGCTGTTGCATCCGCATCCGCTTCGGCATCTGCTTCCGCTTCGGCATCAGCGTCCGCATTTGCATCGGCTTCAGCATCGGCTGTCGCTTCTGCATCCGCTTCGGCATCGGCGTCCGCATTTGCATCGGCATCTGCTTCGGCATCGGCTGTCGCATCTGCATCCGCTTCTGCATCAGCGTCCGCATTTGCATCTGCATCTGCTTCGGCATCGGCTGTCGCATCTGCATCTGCTTCGGCATCAGCGTCCGCATTTGCATCGGCATCTGCTTCGGCATCGGCTGTCGCATCTGCATCCGCTTCGGAATCAGCGTCCGCATTTGCGTCTGCATCTGCTTCGGCATCGGCTGTCGCATCTGCATCTGCTTCGGCATCAGCGTCCGCATTTGCATCGGCATCTGCTTCTGCATCGGCTGTCGCATCTGCATCCGCTTCTGCATCGGCGTCCGCATTTGCATCGGCGTCCGCATTTGCATCTGCATCGGCTTCTGCATCGGCTGTCGCATCCGCATCCGCTTCGGCATCTGCATCCGCGTTCGCATCAGAATCTGCATCTGCTTCGGCATCTGCATTCGCATCGGCTTCGGCATCTGCATCTGCATTTGCATCTGCATTTGCATCTGCATCGGCTTCGGCATCGGCTGTCGCATCTGCATCGGCATTTGCATCTGCATCCGCTTCGGCATCGGCGTCCGCATTTGCATCTGCATCCGCTTCGGCATCGGCTTCTGCATCTGCATTCGCATCTGCATCTGCATCTGCATTTGCATCAGAATCTGCATCGGCTTCTGCATCGGCATTTGCATCTGAATCTGCATCGGCTTCTGCATCTGCGTTTGCATCGGCTTCTGCATCGGCACTTGCATCCGCGTTCGCATCAGAATCTGCATCGGCTTCTGCATCTGCATTTGCGTCGGCTTCGGCGTCGGCTTCTGCATCTGCATTCGCATCTGCATCGGCTTCTGCATCTGCATTCGCATCTGCATTGGCTTCTGCATCTGCATTTGCATCAGAATCTGCATCGGCTTCTGCATCTGCATTTGCATCAGAATCTGCATCGGCTT
>NZ_WKKI01000017.1 GCF_009674805.1 Metabacillus lacus
TAGGCACGCCGCCAGCGTTCGTCCTGAGCCAGGATCAAACTCTCCAATAAGATTGTTTGACTTGCTCATAGTAAAAATTTAAAACTAGATTTAACGTTGACGTTCTGCTTTGTTTAGTTTTCAAAGATCATCTTCCGCTCAATCAGCGGCTTAAATAATATATCACATCTTCTTAAGATGGTCAACAACTTTTTTGTTTTTTTATTTCACTTTCAAATCCGCCTTTATTTAGCGAACGTTTATTAATATACCATCGTTAGTGGTGACCGTCAATATGTTTTTTCATTTTCTTTAAATTAAGCCATGTTGCAGAATCACCTGATTTTCCATAGTGAATGAAGGACCTCTCAAAAGGTTTGTTGTTGTCCATCTGTACGAGCCCCAATCAATATACGAGGTAATTTCATGATGCCAATTACATATAAGAAACACCTTCAATATGTCAGCCCTTCAGTTTCTTCACTGTTTTCAGCAACGTAACCAATGAAAAGAGGAATACAATAACTCGTTTACAGTTTAACCTGCTATTAACGCTTTATAGGAATCCGTTATATATTCTAGTTCCACAAGACGTCTATCCATCCTAACAAAGAAAGAATAAGCGTAAAAATTCCGGTTAAATACAAAATAGGCCGTTTTTTAGAGAATATAAGGGAATAAATTCCGCTTAAGCTGCTGAAAATACTGCATTACAAGGTTTTTTAGGTGCATAGACGGAAACCCTCCGTTTATTTCACTCCTTTTTCGTTGTTTTTTCTAAATAGGCGGAGTTCCTCCGTTTATATATGTATAGCGGCCTTCACAAGGTGCCACTCCACCCCTTCAAAAAGCTATTTATTTATGCAGAATACTTGTAAAACTTATGGACTTGACTCATAAAGAGAAATTTTACCGTCTATATAGAATGGTTAAAGCACTTGCTCGATTCCTCAATCACGTTCTATGTTATACCCTCCGGCTGTATTGCTGATTGTTTGAACGGCAAAGAATACAAGCGAAACAAATGTCCTCCTCATTATTTATCAACAGATTATTAACACAGCCTTTAATAAAACGTTTGTTTAATTTTTGAAAGAACCTCTCTTCTCTCAGTCAATGCCCTTAAGATCAAAGGTGACCGATGTTTTTCTGACATCAGCTTTTCAACTTCATTCAATTCCTTTTGAGCCAGCAGGCTGATTTCCCTTATCGATTTTTCATCAATCAAAAATCCTCTCATTATATTTTGTCCTCCTATTCATTTTCTAATTTGAACAAGCATACACATAACCATAAATATTAAGAGCCGGGAGGATGAACAGCGTGAATAATTTTTATGTATTTCATATAAAGAAGCTGAAGCAATTTATTGTCGTTGTGCTTGCTGCATTTGTGACAGCCGGCATTCTTTACCTTGAAAACACCATTCAGTACCCTGTGTTTTCAACAGCTGAAGGACCAAAGGCCATTTATAAGGGAGAAAATAAGGGAAATAAAGTTGCGTTAACCTTTAACATCAGCTGGGGAGACACTAAGGCAGTTCCTATTCTTGACGAGCTGAAAGAGAATGCATTAACCAATGCCACCTTTTTTGTTTCCGGAGCATGGGCGGAGCGCCACCCTGATGTTGTCAAACGCATCGTGAAAGACGGCCATCAGTTAGGAAGTATGGGATACTCCTATAAAAACTATACTTCCATTGAACCTGAAGAGCTGAAAAAGGATTTGATGCTGACAAGAGAAGTCTTTAAGAAGCTGGAGATAAAGGATGTACACTTGCTGAGGCCTCCTACAGGAAACTTTAATAAAGAGGTGCTGGAAATAGCGAGCTCTTATGGCTTTACTGTTGTCCACTACAGTATAGACACAGATGACTGGACCAACCCCGGCGTAAAAGAAATCGTCAAGCAGGTAAGCAAAACGCGAGCAGGCGACATCGTACTCCTGCATGCCTCAGATTCTGCCAAGCAAACAGCAAAGGCCCTGCCCCAGATTGCCTCTACACTTAAAAAGAAAAATTTGAGCAATGTGACTGTCGAGGAATTGATTGCCAACGTTAATGCACAAACTTCCGAGATAAACTAAAAAGGAGCCATCTGAGCTCCTTTCAGTCGTTTATATAAAAAGCTGACTTCTTATGAAGAAATCGGTAACCGCTGCAGCTGCTTCCTCATCCCAGCTCATTGTTTTTGCTTCGTAAACCTCGGAAGCATCAAGAGCTGATAGGCATTGCAGGCCAGCAGCGGAAAGAGCATTAAATACAGCCAGCTCTGTTCATTAATCCGCAGTACTGGAAACCATTCCACTGTTGTGACAACGACCATAAAAAACAACGCAGGCACAAAAGCTTCCCTGCTGGTAAATTTTTGTTTGAGATAAGCCGTTAACAGGCCTACACCAAGAAGAAACAGTCCAAGGAATATGTATGAAGCAATTGATTCATTATCATCCGCAAACAGCTGAAATCTAAAATAAATAAGATCAAAAATAACAAATGCGACAAGCAGGAGCTGTACGGCGTTCCATAATGAGGCAGATCGGAATATTCCCAGTCCAAAACGGTGAATCGTTAAATATGCGAAAAAACCCATTTGGCTGATAATACTGAAAATCAAGCCAATACCAATAAACCAAAACAGAACAGATACTATTTCCCCAATTTCAAATGAAAGGAATAAATGCTGATATTCACCCCACTTAACCGCAAAACCCACAATACCGGCCGTAACAGCTCCGACCAGCAGGGTCGAAAGAAAAAATCTAACCCAGTTTCTACTTTTCAAGACAGTTTCCCCCATAAGTTGATATCTTTTTGATTTTACCAATCCTTCATAAAAATTGCTATAAAGAGTAAATGTTTTCAGGATAAAAAGACATGAAAACATTCATATTAAAGGTAGGCAAGCTATTTGAAAGGAGCTCATTTTCATGCTAAAAAAAGCCCTGCTCCTCTTTCTACTTTCCAGCACATGTCTTGCTGCCTGTGCTCCCAGAGAAGAATCGGGGAGGCAAATGGATTATGACGAAACAAAAAAAATGATTGTTGATATTTTAAAGTCCGATGAAGGAAAAAATGCATTAAAAGATATTATGCAGGATGAAGAAATTAAGCAAAGTCTTGTATTGGATCAAAAAACAGTTACTGACACAATCAATACAACCCTCACGTCTCCAAAAGGAGTGGAGTTTTGGCAGAAAACCTTTGATGATCCAAAGTTTTCTGAAGGATTTGCAAAAACCCTTGAAAGCGAACATGAAGCTGTGATTAAAGACTTGATGAAGGACCCTGAATATCAGGCTATGCTGATGGACGTTCTGAAGAATCCTGAAATGGAAGAAGAAATGATTACTGTACTGCAAAGCCAAAAATTCCGCAAGCATCTTCAGCAGGTGGTAACGGACACACTGACAAGCCCACTCTTTAAAGTAAGGCTTGAAGAAACCCTTTTAAAAGCAGCCGAAGAAGCCGGCAAGGAAAAAGAAGGTGGCGGCGGAGATGAAGAAGGCGGCGGCGGAGGGCAAGGAAGCGGAAGCGAAGGCGGCTGACATTCCCTCCCCCGTTTCTTCCCTTGTTATACACAGCAAAACAAAAAGCGCATTTCTGCGCTTTTTATTATTTCTCGATTTCACCCAATACTTTTTGTGCAATTTCTTTATAAATTTTCCCTGTCGGGTGATCTTCTGCATACACCGACGGGGCGAAATCCTCTTCGTTCCAGTCAGGCTGCTGCAGCGGAATTTTACCAAGCAGAGGAACCCTTAGTTCCTCAGACAGCTTTTCTCCACCGCCTTTTCCAAATACATACTCCCGCTCTCCCGTTAATTTGCTTTCAAAGTATGCCATGTTTTCAATTACGCCTACCACTTCATGATCTGTCTGAAGCGCCATCGCTCCAGCTCTTGCTGCAACAAATGCTGCGGTAGGATGCGGTGTGGAAACGATGATTTCTTTACAGGCAGGAAGCATTGAGTGAACATCAAGCGCAACGTCTCCAGTGCCTGGCGGCAGATCAAGCAGAAGATAATCGAGATCTCCCCACTCTACTTCATGGAAGAAATTATTGAGCATTTTTCCGAGCATCGGCCCTCTCCATATAACAGGGGCATTATCTTCAACAAAGAAGCCCATAGAAATAACCTGAACACCGAAGCGGTTCACAGGAATGACCTGGTCCCCTCTTACCACAGGGCGCTTCGTAATCCCCATCATATCCGGAACGCTGAATCCGTAAATATCTGCATCTATCAAACCGACCTTTTTCCCAAGCCTGGCCAAAGCGATTGCCAAATTGACAGAAACAGTTGATTTCCCTACCCCGCCTTTACCACTGGCAATCGCAACAAATGTTGTTTTAGAATTTGGCGACAACAGACTAGCGCCGGCTTCCGGAGCAGCATCTTGATATTTTGCTATGACCTCGGCTGAAAGCTCCGTAAAACGAAGGCCGACAGATTCCGCACCCGCTTCTTTCAGCTTGGCTACAATTGCCTGCTGAAGCTGCAGCTGTTCACCTGTCCCCGTTTTGGAAATTCCAATCTTTACACTCACATGTTTCTTTTCTTCTTTTATGGAAACTTCTTCAACAGCGCCAATTTCCCCAAGTGTTTTATGTAGAAAAGGATCCGTTAATGAACCGATGATCTCGCGTACTTCCTGTTCTTGTATCACTATACTCACCCTTTGTATTCGTTTACACAAAATTATAGCATACTTGCTTTTTTTATATGGAGATTATGTTTTTCTATAACTGATGTGAAGGGGTGTGAGAAGAGATACTTCGGGTGATGACAGGCACTGTTCCCCTTCTCCACCGTGAAACAAGATGTGAAACAAGATTTTTCGGGTGGTGACAGGCACTGTTCCCCTTCTCCACCGTGACACTATTCAGGAGGATCCTCTTTGCTTGTATAGTATCTGAGCACACCTCTGTAGATGGATGCTGCCAGCTGATTCTGATACGCTTCATCTGCAAGCAGTTTATCTTCCTGTGGATTAGACAGGAAACCTACCTCCACAAGGGCACCCGGCTTTTCTGCGTATTTCATTAGGTATATGCCGTTTATTTGCTTTGCACGCCTGTCTGTATTATTTAAAACGGTTCTCAGTTCATCCTGGATAAACCGGGCCGCTCTCTTGTTTTCCTCAAACTTTCCGAAGTAAAATGTTTGAGCTCCGCTCCATTTGGGAGAAGGAATGGCATTCAGGTGAATGCTTAAGAACAGGTCGGCATTGGAGTCATTAATCATGTTTACCCGATTTCTCAAGTCCTCTTCTTTTCTTCTGCTGTATCCCTTTGTGCCGGGATCGGCGAGATCAGTATCTTTTTCCCTTGTCATGAGCACCAGCGCCCCCTGCTCCTGGAGGTAATCACGAAGCTTTAAGGAAATTGAAAGGGCAACCTCCTTCTCAAGCTTTGAGGCACCTGTTGCTCCTCCATCCGGGCCGCCATGCCCCGGGTCCAGATAGATGACTTTGCCGGTCAGCGGCAGATTCCATGCTTTCCAGGAGTCATCTTCGGTAAACTGATATTTTAAAATCATCATCAATAATATAAAGCCAGCGGTAAACCATACCCATCGCAGCTTCCTGTTCATCACTCATCCCCCTTGCTCGTCCCTAGATTATATGGGACAGGTAGGGCGATTATGATGAATTAGTTCAGCCTGAGCTTATATCTTTTTTCTCCCCTGAAAAATCCTTCTTTCCACCAGCTTGTAATAAAGAATTCGCAGGCAATAAAGATGGATTCATCAATAAACGGGTATTCTTTCGCTTTTCCCCAATAAAGGAGGTACTCGTATAAATCATCCACCAGATACTTTTCCTCCCGGCGGCATCTCAAACTTGCAGTTTCCATGGTTTCTCCAAAAAAACCAAAGCGGCTGTAGGAAGCTCCCAGAAGAAAAGACTCAATCGCAAAGTCCACGCAGCCTTCTTCTATTCTGGAAAGTTGAATGGATCCGCAGTGGGTCATTTCTCCAAAACAATGTTCAATGCTTCCCTGGATTTCTTTCAGAGACAGTTCTTTCAGCATGGTTTTTTCGTATTTCAGCTGCTTTTCCCGCCGCTTATCTTTTAACAAAAATGGTTTGTCCATTAAGCTGCCCCCTTTTCATTATCTTTTAACGAGGCAATTTATCTCATACAGAATTCAGCTTCCAAATAATGAAAAGGGCAGATTTTTATTTTACAGAAATTTTATAGAAGAGGGTCTTGGCCAAAGCCTTTAGCTTTTCTTCTGCTTCAGGAGGGTATACTGCGATAAAGCAGGTGGAAGGGCCTGATGACTTATGAAGATTCAAGTGACTTTCCAGCTTGTCTGAAGAAAAGCCGGCTTCAGGAAATAACGTGTTCAGCTCCTTTAAGATCCCTCTTGATCCGACAGGCAGGGTAACCACAGAATGTAACATGCTGATTTCCCGGAAGAGCTGTAAAGAAGCAATGTATTCACCCTCCTTCTTAACCTCCTCTCCAACCAGGGGCTTTCCGATTACCGCAATACCCATGCCCTTCGAAAAAACAGGGTTGCTGCACCTATCATGTTCCGTTTGGAGCTTTCCCAATACTGACATTCCGACTGCTGACTGCATTAGCTCAAAGTTGCTTTCCGTGCTGCCTGTCAGCTCAATTTCCCCAGCATCCAGTTCTGTTATGCCTTTTTCCACACCTGCTGCAAGATCAAGCCAGGCGTTATCTCCGCAGAAGTTGTGCAGTACTGCGGCAAATGGTTCTGCACCTGCTGCTATACATTCCATGACAGCCACTCGGAAGCAAAAATAGCCCACTGTTTCATAATCCGCTGAGACAACATCTCTGTTCTTCATGCCAACGCCCCCGCTGTTATCAGAGGCGATGACGATATACTCACTATCTCCTGCTGGTATCTTTATAACATCCCGCATCTCTTTTCACCTGCTTTACCTTCTGATTCAAACCATGCCAAATTACATCTACTTCGTCCGCTGATCCTGCCGCTTCCCTGAAAGTTCTTCCGGCAAGATCGCGCCAAGCCCTGTTTTCTGCCTCTACCGGAACAATTCCTTTTGTTATATCACTGCCAATCAGTACAGCACGGCGTCCAATTTCCTCCGCTTCCCACTTTACTAAGTTTTGAAAAAAGAGGACCATATTCTCGAGAATTTCCTCTTCTCTTTTTTCAATCAGCTGCTGTTTCAAAAGTGCTTCCAGCCCCTGCAGCACAATGATCTCCTCTCCCCAAGCTGTTGGAAAGCAATCATCTTTGTATGCCGAGATCCAGCGATGCTCCCTCTCTCTCAGCCGGTAGTGCTGCCTGACCCATTCGGATTTTCCGTTAAAAGCGCCTCCTGTAACAAAGTGCATAGCTCTCCCCTCCTAAGTGCCTCTCGGCTCCAGCCAAGCGTATATCCGCATGAATAATCTATTTTCCATTCCCAAAACTCTTTTTTAAACGGTGCGAGCACTGACAGCAAATGCCTGATCACGCCTCCATGCGTAACCACAGCAGCTGTATTGGAACCGGTGTTCAGTATAATTTCTGCGGCTGCTTTCCAGCCCTGCTCAACTCTGCCTGCAAATTCTTGATAAGTTTCCCCGGCTGGCGGCCTCAAACAAAAGGGGTCATCAAGCCATTTTTGATAATGATCAATCCCCGCTAAATCCTTATACGTTTTTCCCTCCCATTCTCCAAAGTTCATCTCTCTGAATTCACTGCAGAGGATAGGCGTGCTGGCAGGGAACATCAGCTCTGCCGTTTTTTTGCACCTTTGTAGATCACTTGAAAAGACCAGATCCTGCGCTGCAGGAAAGGGCTTTTGCCTGTCAGGAAAACATAGAGGAGAATCTGTCCAGCCCATGTACGCATGCTGTTTATTGGAAAGCGTCATAGCATGGCGTAATAATGTAACAGCCACAATATCATCCACAAAAACACCTCCGCTCCTTCTGTGCTTGCACCCAGCACATCACCGGTCATGCCCCCGAACCAGCTATTTGCTTTTTTCGCAGCTGTGAAGGCTGCAATTGCGGCCGCTGCAGCCAGGATGAGGCTTCCTGGAAGCAGGCCTGCAAAGAAGGATGCTGCCCATGCCGCAATCATGCAAATACTGTAGAAACCAAGAGTGCCAAGACCTGCTGCTTGTTTAAAAAGCGTGCCTAGCCCTTCCTTTCTGGCTGATTTAACTGTGACCAGCAGCAGCCCCATCAATGTTTTGCTGAAGTAAGGGATCAGCACTACTAAAAAATATGTACCAGAGTTCTGCAGAAGGAGAATTTCATATATGAAGAAAAAACGCAGGCTTAACAAAACAATGACAGATAGAACGCCAAATGCACCAGTTCTCGGATCTGACATAATATCCAGCCTTTTTTCCTTATCTCCATATGAAAAGTAAGCATCGCTCGCATCTATCCAGCCGTCCAGGTGTATACCTCCTGTAAAAATAATTCCGGCCAGCCAGAGAATCATGGCTGCAGTGAGTGTGGAAAAAGGAGTCCATTCACTCACCCCATACAGCAAGGCTGCATAAAGAAATCCCTGAGTCAGTCCCAGCAGGGGAAACATCTTGACAGCTTTATTCAAATGCCTACTGTCCATCGGCAGCTTCAGCGGAACAGGAACAGAAGTGAAAAATTGAAAAGCGATCAGCATACCTCGCAGCCATACCACTATGCTGCCGGCATCACATGCAGTCCAATTGCCATGCCTGCCTGCCTCCCTTCATCTTCATTGCAATCCCTGCCTCAACCAGGTATGCATCCCGCGCTTCTTTTACAATTTCCTGATGAAGCTCTCCCAGCAGTTTCATATAAGCATAGACGAGTGTTGAATTCTGTACCGTATCAAAGAAAACCTCATTGCTCACAAGAATCAGCGTGCTGCATTCCCGGCTTAGCATGACTGCAGCAGACAGGATAGAGTGTTTAATTTCCTCCAGCTGATCAGCATTCCATTCTTCTTTAGCACTGTGAAAAAGTTCATTGTTAACAAGCGTGGTTAAACAATCCAGCAGCACTACATCACTTCTGTCGAAGTTCCCTGACAACAGATGCAGAGAACGGTGCTGTTCCCACGTTTTCCAGCTTTGTCCGGAACGCATCCTGTCAGCCTGATGTTTTTGAATTCTGCTCTTCATCTCATCATCACTTGGTGTGCCGGGTGCGATATAATGCAGGCAGCCTCCATGCTTTGCGGCCTTCTGGATAGCAAGCTCTTCAGCAAACCTGCTTTTCCCGCTCCGAACGCCTCCGCTGATAAAAATTATTGTGTGGTGTTCATCCATTTTTCTACAGCCTCCATCAGGCGGTCATTTTCTGCTTCTGTGCGAATGGCAAATCTCAGCCATCGTCCTTCTATGCCCTTGAAATTCATCGAATGCCTGGGAATGATTCCGTGTTTCACCAGATATTCATAAAACTGAAACTGATCCTGCAAACCTGGAATTCTCAGCAAATAATAATTGGTACTGGAAGGAGAAACAAGAAGGTTCAGCGAGTGATAAAACTGAAACAGTCTTTCTCTCTCTCTGCTAACAGCCTTTTGGGTCTCCTGAACATGGCTTTCACAATCCAGGCACCACTCTCCCGCCTGCAGGGCAAGTGCGTTCACACTCCAATGGGGCTGAAGTTTGCTAAGAGAGCTGACCACCTCTTCATCAGCAAGAAGATATCCGAGGCGAAGCCCGGGGATTGCGTACATTTTTGTCAGTGATCTGATGATAATCAGCTGGGGAAATTCCTTTAAGAGCGGAACCAGTGATTCATATTCCTCCAGAAAGTCATAAAACGCTTCATCAATAATCAGCTTGCAATCATATTTTCTGCACTCCATAAGCAGCCTTACAATGTCTTTTCTGCCATAATAAACACCAGTAGGGTTGCTGGGATTGCACAGAAAAAGTGCATCTGAACGTTTTATCGAAAGAAGTATGTCTTCCTCTCCCCATCTCCAGCTCCCTTCCTCTGCCTGTACATAGGAAACAGCACAGTGATTCACTCTGCACGCTTCCTCATATTCTGTAAAAGAAGGCTGGACAATGGCAGCCTCCCTTCCAGCCAGCAGCCTTCCCAGTAATGAAATCAGCTCTGATCCTCCGTTGCCAATTAAAATACATCTTTCTGAGATTTCAAGAGCTTTTGACAGCTTTCTTTTTAAAGCTGCTCCATAAGGATCGGGATACTCTGTCACTAGTCCGGACAGTTCTCCCCACCGTTCTCTTATCACCGAAGGAGGTCCAAGCGGGTTTATATTTGCACTGTAATCCATTCTTTCTGTTGGCATAGGCAGATTCATAGCTTGATATACGTATTGCGGATTAGATCCATGAGCGGGCCATTTCAAAAAGCATTCCTCCCAGCCACATGATTATTAAAAAAAGAGGCACCGTTTTAGTCACAATTTTATTGGCTTCAGCGATATGTGTGACATTCAGCTCCAACAGCGGATCACCCATCCTTGCCCTGTTTGACGGTATCCCTTTATAGTAATTCAATCCTCCAAGCTGAATGCCAAGCAGAGCTGCCACGGCTGCTTCTCCCCAGCCGCTGTTCGGACTGGGATGTTTCTTGGCATCCCGCCTGACCACATTCCATGCTTTTTTCCTGCTGCCAGTTACAGGATTTGTTGAGAACACCATGCACAAAGCTGTCAGCCTGCTTGGTATCCAATTCACAACATCATCAAACACCGCCGATGCCCAGCCGAATTCTCTGTATTGCTCATTTTTATAGCCCACCATAGAGTCGCACGTATTTACAGCACGATAAATCAGGGCGAGCGGAGCACCTCCAATCAGCGCCCAGAACAGAGGTGCGGTAATGCCGTCGCTTGTATTCTCGGCAACTGTTTCAACAGCTCCCCTCACAATCTCCTGTTCTCCAAGTAATTCTGTGTCTCTGCCAACAATATAAGAAAGCTTAACCCTGGCCGCTGCAAAATCTTTTTCTACAAGCGGCTCATAAACGGAGAGAGCCGCTTCTTTTAATCCTTTTTGGGCAATGGCCGCTGAAATCAGCATTGCCTCCATGAAAATTCCTGCAGCAGGATGAAGGCTGTAGAAGGCCGCCACAAGCAGCAATGCGGCACCTCCTGATACGATCACCACCGCTGTTAACATGACAGTACCCTTTGCTCTTCTGTATTTTCCTTGGTTCAACTTCCTTTCAAGCTTATGTATAAGAGAACCGATCCACTTTACCGGATGCGGCCAATTGGGCGGATCTCCTGCTATTAAATCAATGAACACAGCGAGTGTTAAAGCTATCAGATGATATATCAGCATGTTTGCTGCCTTCTTTGGCTTTTCTCAATTGCTTTTCTCGTACATTGATAGACTCCTTTTCCAACACTTTTGCCAAGCGGCGTGATAGTTCCACCATATTCAAGCAGAGGCCCTGTCTGGGTAGCCGCTATGAGGATGCTGTCGGTTGATGTGCCTGATGCAGCTGTTCCGGTTATAGCATCTTTTATTCCTTCATCCTGCAGCGCCCTTGCTTTTGCTTCCGTTGCCGTCATGATGCATTGAATAAAAGCTTCATCAGTCAGTTCTCCATTTATGATGACCCATGTGTTAATCGTGCCCGGCATCATCAGCGGAGCATGCAGGCTGCTCATGGAGGCATCCACTGCATTTCCAGTTCCTGCAGTCACAGCTATGATGACGGAAAAATCTTTTTCTTTATATTCGCAGTATACTGCGTCCTCCGGAAAAACAGCTGTCATCATGCCAACCGTTTCAGCTGCCGGGAATCCCCTTCTCTCCAGATAGTCTGCCATCTCTGTCCGATGGCCGCTGCAGTCGTAATTCTTGTCCACATGCCTGTTCACAAAATATCTGTTCCAGCCGGCTCCTGCTCCTGTTACCCCGGAAGACATTGTTTTCAAGTAAACAGGTGACCGGTACACCACACAGCCGTGACTGATTTCCAAAAATGATGCATCGAGAACTGTCCGGACCTTTCTGGTATTCGGCAGCAGGACCATTTGCGGAACAGGCAGCTGAGGATGCTGCTGTTTACCAATGCTTGTTTGGTACACATCTCTAATACTTTTTTCTGCTAGAACTTCAGAAGGAGCACCGCTCTTGCTGATGCTTCCCTTGTTTAACAGAAGAAGCCGGTCACAATATAGAGCTGCAAGGTTCAGATCATGGAATATGGATAACACAGTCAAATCTCTTTCCTTTGTCAGCAATTTCAGCAGATCCAGCAGGTCTTTTTGAAACGCAAGATCCAAATGGTTTGTCGGTTCATCCAGCAAAAGAATCTCAGGCTCCTGGGCAAGTGCCTGTGCAAGGTATACCCTCTGCTGTTCTCCTCCTGATATTTCCACCATTTGCCGATGCTCCAGATGCTGTATCCCTGTTTGTCCCATTACTTCCCTCACAATATTTTCATCTTTCTCCGACCATGAATGCAGCAAGCCGCTTTGATGCGGATAGCGCCCAAGTGACACTGTTTCCCTGACTGTATACGAAAAGGACAGGGAGGAATGCTGAGGAAGAACAGCCATGCATCTGGCCCGCTCCCGTGAAGAATAATCATTGAGAGGCTTACCTTTTACAGAAATGGAGCCCTCATCTGCCGGATGAATTCCGCTGATCATTTTCAGCAGGGTGGTTTTGCCGCTTCCGTTGGGACCCAGTATGCCGAACAGCTCTCCTTTCTTTACGTGAAAGGATATGCCTGCAGCTGCAGGCTTTCCTGAATATGAACCAGTAACATCTTGAACATCCAGCATCCTTTATCCTCTTTTCTTCTTTTGTTTATTTACTAGTATGAGTGCAAATACCGGTGCGCCTATCAATGCAGTGATGACTCCGATAGGGAGCTCAGCCGGGGAAATGATCGTCCGGGCAAGAAGGTCGGCCAGAATGAGAAAACCTCCCCCTGTCATAGCTGAAAGCGGCAGAAGATGCAAATGATCCGGCCCCCAAAGCATTCTGCAGAAATGCGGAATGACCAGACCGACAAATCCAATGGTTCCTGAGACGGCCACCGCTGCACCTGTTAAAATGGAGCCTGCCAACAAAATCACAAGCTTTCTGCGCTGCACATTTACTCCAATGTGGTGCGCCCGCTCTTCTCCATAGCTCATCGCATTCAGCTCTCTTCTGTTGAAAAGGAGCAGCATCAATCCTATTAAAAAGAAAGGAAGGATAATCGCAACATACTCCCAGCCCCTCATCGAAACACTGCCGAGCAGCCAGCCAATAATCTGCCTGAGCTCCTCTCCAGTTAAAGCGATCATCAATGAGATGAGAGCTCCCATAAATGAACTGAAAATGATGCCCGTCAGGATGATTGTTTCCACTTTCAGGCTCTTGTCAATACTTCTGGCAAACAGCAGCACAATAAAAATGGTGAAGAACGCAAACAGGATACTGACAACCGGAAGTGTATACAACCCTAAGCCCGGCAGAGAAATGCCCAGAAATAAAATGGCAACAGCTCCGACAGATGCACCTGATGAAACACCAAGCGTGTAGGGATCAGCCAGCGGATTTCTTAACAAACCTTGAAATGCTGCCCCGGCAATTGCAAGAGATGCACCTACAAGGCCCGCAAGCAGCACTCTTGGAAGCCTGATATTCATCACAATATTAATATGCATGCTGTCTATGAAAGCAGGTGGTGTCAGCCCCAGTAACTCTGCTCCAAGAATACCCGCTATATCCATAGGCCCAACGGACACACTGCCAGCGGATATGCCTGCAAGTACAGCTGCAAGGAGAAAAAGTGCCGCTGCAAGGTAAGCAGCCCAATATGATTTTATCAACCAGCGTTTCGCCAACTCATCTACCCCTTTATAAACAAAAAACACCCCCACGAATGCATGGAGATGTTTGTGACGGCTCTATAACAAAAAAGAAATAGCCCTTCCAAACACCCCCTATCCTCGTAGGTTGAATGGTGTTAAGAAAAAGGCAGGTCTCCTGGCTCATGGTCATTGCTCTCGAAGCGCCTTCCCATACGGCAGACCGTACAGTGGCTATTGCTCTGAGCTTCCATTTACAGTGGCGGGACCGCGCTGGAATTACACCAGCTTCCCTTTTAAGCTTCCGTCTGTCCGGCGGAAGCACCCTCTTCTGTTTCTATGTATACTTCATATATCTTTGATTATACACCAACTATCAGGGACCGGGGTAGAAGAACTCATTTTGCTGCTTAGGTGACGGGTGATTCCCTTTGAAGTACAAGTGGAATAGGTGCAGCGTGGAAATCTTTAAAATAAGGTTCGTCCTTCTGAAAAATAATAAAAAAACCCTGTCCACAATAGTGGACAGGATCTTCCAAACGCATATTAACGTTTTGAGAACTGAGGTGCACGACGAGCGCCTTTAAGACCGTACTTCTTACGCTCTTTCATACGAGCGTCACGAGTCAATAGGCCAGCACGCTTAAGAGTGCCGCGGTATTCAGGATCTGCTTCAAGAAGCGCACGAGAGATACCATGACGGATTGCACCAGCTTGGCCGGCAAATCCGCCTCCGTTTACATTTACAAGCACATCGTAAGTGCCGGCAGTTTCCGTTAGGTTTAACGGCTGCTTTACATCTTCGATTAGTGCTTCAAATGGAATGTAATCATTAATGTCGCGATTGTTTACAACGATACGTCCTTCGCCTGGAACTAGGCGCACACGTGCTACTGAGCTCTTGCGACGGCCAGTACCGTAATATTGAACTTGTGCCAAATTAGTAACCTCCCTTTATAATTAACCGCGAAGTTCGTAAACTTCAGGTTGTTGTGCTTGATGTGGATGCTCTGCTCCGTTGTATACATGAAGCTTTTTGAACATTTGACGGCCTAGAGAACCTTTTGGAAGCATTCCGCGAATTGCTAGTTCAAGCATTTTCTCAGAATAGTTCGTACGCATTTCCAAAGCAGTTCTTGATTTCAATCCGCCTGGGAATTGGCTGTGACGGTAGTAGATTTTGTCAGTTAGTTTTTTACCAGTTAGTTCGATTTCACCTGCATTAACGATGATCACATGGTCACCAGTGTCTACATGTGGTGTGAAAGTTGGTTTATGTTTACCACGTAAGATAGATGCAACTTCGCTGGCAAGACGGCCTAGAGTTTTGCCAGAAGCATCTACTACGTACCATTTACGCTCGATTTCGTTAGCTTTCGCCATAAACGTTGTACGCATGAATTTCCCTCCTAGAATTTCAATCTGAAAATGAATTAGATTTATTTTATTTCAAAACACAAGATAAGACTTTCCGGGGCTTATTTGTGGGGTTGAAATACATACCATATGATATGTTATCCTGTATTTGACCTAATGTCAAGAAAATGTTACACCTGGTTTAGTTGTCATAAGACACTTTCCAAAGATACAAGCCATGTCCCGGTACGGTCCTGCCGCTCTCCGCTCTGTTTCTAGCCTCTAAAATCCGTGGAATATCTTCCGGAAAAATTTTTTTCCTGCCAACTTCCAGCAGCGTTCCTACCATTATACGAACCATATTATACAGAAATCCGCTGCCTGTTACATGAAAATAAAGCATACTTCCTTCTTCTACCAGCTGGAAGGAATAGATGGTCCTAATTCTATTCTCCACTGCCGTCTTGATAGAACAGAAGCTGGTAAAATCATGAGTTCCTTCCATAAGAGCGGCTGCTTTTCTCATAGAATCAATATCAAGCTGATAAGGATAGGAAAAAGCATATTTTCTGTTATAAACGTTACGTACAGGTGATAAAGAAACATGATATCGGTATTCCTTTTTTTTCACTTGGAACCTTGCATGAAAATCCTCAGGTGCAGGCTGTACGTTTAAAAGCGCTATGTCCTCGGGCAGCAGTGAATTTAGTGCAGCCGGCCATTTCTGGTTTGGAATGGCCAGGTTTGTTTCAAAATGAATCACCTGGCCGGCTGCATGTACTCCAGCATCAGTTCTTCCAGAGGCTATGATTTTTATTTCAGTACCCTTATGAAGTTTTCGCAGGGCTTTCTCTATTTCTCCCTGCACCGTTCTTCCATAGGGCTGTAGCTGAAAGCCGCTGAATTCCGAACCGTCATAGGAAATTGTACATTTCAGTTTCACTGTGATCCCCCCTAGCTTCGCAAAAACAGGAGCATGACGCCAAAACCGGCCAGGACTGCAATCAGGAGGGTATCATTCAGCCCCCACTTCAGCTGCCTCAGCTTTGTCCTGCCTTCCCCTCCCTGATATCCTCTTGCCTCCATGGCGGTGGCAAGCTCTTCCGCCCTCTTAAAGGCGCTGATAAAAAGTGGAACAAGAAGCGGAATAATGGCCTTTACCCGGTCTTTCACAGGTCCGCTGGCAAAGTCCACTCCCCTTGCCATCTGCGCTTTCATAATTTTATCTGTTTCTTCCATAAGCGTTGGAATGAATCTTAGACTGATGGACATCATGAGTGCAAGCTCATGTACCGGCAGCCTGACTTTCTTAAAAGGACCCAGAAGGCTCTCCATTCCATCAGTAACCTCAATCGGTGTTGTTGTCAGCGTCAGAATCGTCGTCATCATGATGAGGAACAGAAACCGCATAGAGATGAATATTCCCTGGCGCACTCCCTCCTCATGAATCCTCAGGAAACCCAAATCGAGCAGCAGAGGGCCGTCCTTTGTCACAAAGATGTGAAGCAGGAAGGTGAACATGACGATCCAGAGAATCGGTCTTAGCCCGTTCAGCAAAAAGACAGGCGGAAGCTTTGTCATGGAAACGACTGTAATGGTAAAAATGGCGAGAAGCAGGTATGTTAAGCTGTTGTTGGCGAAAAATACAATAAACACAAATAAAAAGATCATCATCAGCTTGGAGCGGGGGTCCAGGCGGTGTATCAGGGAGCTGCCCGGCACATACTTGCCAATAATCATGCTATTGAGCATCTTTGCCACCCCGCCCCAATAAGTTTTTGATCTGAGCAATGGACTCTTCCATTGTTAGTGGAATGGCACCGATTGACTGACCCAGCTTATCTTCCAGCTTTGATTTCAGCTTTATCGTTTCAGGAAGATCAAGTCCCATTTCCGCCAATGCCTGCGATTGCTTAAATATATCCCGCGGCGTACCTTCCATTTTAATGGTGCCGCCTTCCATTACAACAATCTGATCAGCATATCTGGCTGCATCCTCCATACTGTGTGTAACAAGTATCGTCGTCAGCCCCTGCTGTCTGTGAAGATCAGCAAACATTTCCATAATCTCATGCCGCCCGTGAGGATCCAGGCCCGCAGTAGGCTCGTCCAGCACAAGCACCTCAGGCTCCATCGCGAGCACCCCTGCTATTGCCGCTCTTCTCATCTGTCCGCCGCTGAGGTCAAAAGGAGACCTTGTGAGCAGCTCTTCTGAGAGACCGACCTTTGACAGTGCCTGCCGTGCTTTTTGCTTGGCTTCCTGTTCACTGACACCGAAATTGAGCGGCCCGAAAGCAATATCTTTTTCTACCGTTTCTTCAAACAGCTGATGTTCAGGAAACTGAAAAACGATAGCCACTTTTTTTCGAATACTTTTTAGATTCTTATATTTACGGCCTGCCTCTATTTCAGTGTCTCCAATCACGATTGACCCTTTTGTAGGCCTCAGGAGGGCGTTCAGATGCTGAAGGACGGTTGACTTGCCGGAACCGGTATGGCCGATGATGGCAAGGTAGGTGCCTTCCTTAATCGTCAGATTGATATTGTGCAGGGCAAGGCGTTCAAAGGGGGAACGAATTTGGTAGCGGTGCTCTAGTTCTTTGAGTGTAATGTCCATAGCTCGTTCACCAGTCCTTCTTGCGTTAAATGATCGTTTGATAAAGGAATACCGGCTTCCCTCAGCTGCCTGCTAAGCTTGTATGGAAATGGAAGATCAAGTCCAATTTCCACAAGCTTCTCATTCAGGGAAAACACTTGCTCCGGTGTTCCTTCTGCAAACTTTTTGCCCCGGTTCATCACAAACACCCTGTCTGCTCTTGCTGCTTCCTCAAGATCATGAGTAATGGAAACCACTGTGACGATACCCTTTTTGTTCAGTTCCTGTACTGTTTCAATGACTTCTTCACGCCCTAGGGGATCCAGCATGGAAGTGGCTTCATCTAAAATAATGATTTTAGGCTGGGCTGCAATGACACCCGCAATGGCTACACGCTGCTTTTGACCACCGGAAAGATGGTGCGGCTCTTGATCAAGAAACTTTTCCATTTTCACTTGCTGAATGGACCAATTTACCCGCCGTATCATCTCATCCCTGGGAACGCCATTGTTTTCTAAACCAAAAGCCACATCATCTCTGACTGTGGTGCCTACAAACTGGTTGTCCGGATTTTGAAATACCATACCAATTTGTTTGCGAATGTCCCAGACACTTTCTTCGGAAAGCGGAATTCCATTTACCTTAACCAGTCCCTCTTTAGGGAGAAGAAGGCCATTTAAAATTTTAGCGAGCGTTGACTTGCCTGAGCCGTTATGGCCCACAACTGCAAGCCATTCTCCTTCCCTGACAGTGAGACTGACACCTTGCAGAGCAGGTTCATCACTATTGTGGTATTGAAAGACTACATCTTCTATTCTGATCATATCGCTGCTCACCGCCCAGCCTCCTCAACTCATCCTGTATATCTCTCTCGGCTATTCTGCAGAAGGTATTCATCCCTATAAAAAAAGGGCATAGATCCAGTTTTGCAACTGTTCCGCCCTCGTAGTAGACAAATGTATTTATGATTAAACTAGCTCAATGATTACCATTGGTGCTCCGTCACCGCGACGAGGTCCAAGTTTCATGATACGAGTGTAACCACCTTGGCGCTCTTGGTAACGAGTAGCAACGTCACTGAATAGTTTTTGAAGCGCATCCTGCCCGCTCTCTTCATTAGCTACCTCATTACGGATGAATGCAGCAGCTTGACGACGAGCGTGAAGATCTCCGCGCTTACCTAGTGTAATCATTTTATCAACAAGAGAACGTAACTCTTTAGCACGAGCCTCAGTAGTTTCAATGCGTTCATTGATGATCAAATCTGTAGTTAAGTCACGTAGCATCGCTTTACGTTGAGCACTAGTACGACCTAATTTTCTGTATGACATGTATGTCCCCTCCTTTATGTTGAATCTTAACTGTATTTTTAAGAAGCACATGAAAAATACTAGTTATGGTTCCTAACTAGTTTCAGTCGTCTTTACGAAGACCTAACCCGAGCTCTTCAAGTTTTGCCTTAACTTCTTCAAGAGACTTGCGGCCTAAGTTACGAACTTTCATCATATCTTCTTCTGTTTTATTTGCCAGCTCATGAACTGTATTGATGCCGGCGCGCTTCAGGCAGTTATAAGAACGCACTGAAAGGTCCAGCTCTTCAATTGTCATTTCAAGAACTTTTTCTTTTTGGTCTTCTTCTTTCTCAACCATGATCTCAGCATTTTGGGCTTCATCTGTTAAGCCTACGAAAATATTAAGATGTTCAGTTAAGATTTTGGCACCAAGCGCAATCGCTTCTTTTGGACCATTGCTGCCATCTGTCCATACGTCAAATGTCAGTTTATCAAAGTTAGCGACTTGTCCTACCCTTGTCTTTTCGACTTGATAGGATACGCGAGATACAGGTGTATAAATTGAATCGATTGGAATCACACCAATAGGCTGATCCTCTCTTTTGTTTGCAACAGCTGGTGTATACCCGCGGCCGCGTCTGGCAGTCAGCCTCATGCGCAGAGTAGCATCCTTTGCAAGAGTAGCAATATGAAGTTCCGGATTCAGAATTTCAACATCGCTGTCGTGGGTTATATCAGCAGCTGTTACAACGCCTTCACCCTGTACATCAATCTCTAATGTTTTCTCTTCTTCTGAATAGATTTTTAGTGCAAGTTTCTTAATGTTCAAGATCATTGAGGTCACATCCTCAACGACACCTTCAATAGTAGAAAACTCATGCAGCACTCCATCTATCTGGATTGATGTTACAGCGGCACCAGGAAGTGAGGATAACAGGATACGACGTAAGGAGTTACCCAAAGTTGTACCATATCCACGCTCAAGTGGCTCGACGACGAACTTGCCGTACTTGGCATCGTCGCTGATTTCAACCGTTTCGATTTTTGGTTTTTCAATTTCGATCATCCAATAAAACCCTCCTTCAAAACGTCGAAACCCCGGCTAGACAATTGGTCTAACCGAAATTCCCCATAAAAAGTCCCGATTGTGCACAACAACAGAAGTATTTATCTGTGAAATGATAATAACTGTATCATAACCCATTATTGACAGGGATACAAAATCTATACAGAAAAATTATACACGACGACGTTTTGGTGGGCGGCATCCATTATGCGGAACTGGAGTAACGTCTCTGATAGCAGTTACTTCTAGTCCTGCAGCCTGAAGTGAACGGATTGCAGCTTCACGCCCAGCACCAGGACCTTTAACTGTAACTTCAAGAGTTTTCAGCCCGTGCTCCATGGATGTTTTAGCAGCAGACTCAGCAGCCATCTGTGCAGCGAATGGAGTAGATTTACGAGAACCTCTGAAACCAAGCGCACCAGCACTGGACCATGATAATGCATTACCATGTACATCTGTGATCGTTACGATTGTGTTGTTGAATGTTGAACGGATATGTGCCACACCAGACTCAATATTCTTTTTCACACGACGTTTACGAGTGTTAGTTTTACGTGCCATAGTTTGTTAACCTCCTTTACTTTACCTTATTTCTTTTTGTTAGCAACTGTACGACGTGGACCTTTACGGGTACGTGCGTTGTTTTTAGTGTTTTGTCCGCGAACCGGTAAACCGCGACGGTGACGTAAGCCACGGAAGCTTCCGATCTCGATTAGACGTTTGATGTTAAGAGAAATCTCACGACGAAGATCTCCTTCTACTTTCAATCTGTCAATTACTTCACGGATTTTCCCAAGCTCTTCTTCAGTCAGATCACGTACACGTGTATCCTCAGAAATTCCAGCTTCAGCAAGAATGTTTTCCGCAGATTTGCGTCCGATACCATAAATGTATGTTAAAGAAATGACAACACGTTTTTCACGTGGAATATCAACACCAGCAATACGAGCCATTATGCTGCACCTCCTTCTTTATTATCCTTGTTTTTGCTTATGCTTTGGATTTTCACAAATAACCATTACTTTACCTTTTCTGCGAATAACTTTACATTTTTCACAAATCGGCTTTACAGATGGTCTGACTTTCATGATTTTTCCAACCTCCTTAGTATAACGGAGTGCCTATTTGAAACGGTACGTAATTCTACCACGTGTTAAATCATATGGAGATAATTCTACCGTAACTTTGTCTCCAGGTAAAATGCGAATAAAGTGCATGCGGATTTTACCAGATACGTGCGCTAATACAGTATGACCGTTCTCAAGCTGAACTTTGAACATCGCATTCGGCAATGTCTCCTGGACCGTGCCTTCAACTTCAATTACATCATCTTTAGCCATTCAAGTGTTCTCCCTTCTTCAAATCAGCGACTTGCTCATTGACAAACTTTGTTAAAGCAAATCTAAGTTTGCCGTTTGTCACACGACCAGTCTCGACTATACTGCTCTGAACTTCCGGAGATAAGCAATCAAAAAATTCTAGATGGTTGATGTTTTTTTTCTTCGGAGAGTGAAACTTTCGTTTTTCTCCGTCAGCAAGTAAAACGAAGCGCTCATCGAGAATCTTAATCACAACAGCATATTGTCCTTCTTCTCTGCCTTGAGTGATCAAAACAAACTGCCCTATGCTCGGACTCGAATCAGGTTCGTTCAACAATTATCACCTTCACTTAGGCTTTAGTTAATATCTCATAGCCAGTTTCAGTTATCGCGATCGTGTGTTCAAAATGAGCACACATCTTGCCATCAACGGTAACAACCGTCCAATTATCAGACAGTGTTTTTACATAACGGGTTCCGGCGTTCACCATAGGTTCAACTGCCAGCACCATTCCAGGTTTCAGCCTGGGGCCTTTCCCTGGCGGACCGTAATGCGGAATCTGCGGATCTTCATGGAGATCCTGCCCTACACCATGCCCTACATATTCCCGAACAATAGAGAAGCCTTGTTCTTCGGCATATGTTTGTATTGCATGAGAGATGTTGGATAACCTCTCTCCTGGCTTAGCTTCTGTTAAGCCTCTATATAAAGACTCTTCCGTAACATCCAGCAATTTTTGCGTCTCATCATTTATATTCCCGACTGGATATGTCCATGCAGAGTCACCGTGGTATCCATTGAATTTTGCACCGATATCAACGCTAATGATATCTCCGTCACGTAACACTCGCTCTCCGGGAATACCATGAACGAGCTCTTCATTTACAGAAGCACAAATGCTTCCGCGAAAACCATTATAACCCTTAAAAGAAGGGATTGCATCATGATTACGAATAAACTTTTCGGCAATTGCATCCAGTTCTCTTGTCGAGATGCCTGGCACAATGCTTTTTTTCAGTTCTTGATGTGTCAGTGCTACAATGCGGCCAGCCTCACGCATAATATCAATTTCACGAGGAGTCTTACAGATGATCATTCACCTAATCCTCCAAGCAGACGATCGATGTCTTCAAATACAACATTGATATCCTTTTGACCATCAATATTGCGTAAGTAACCTTTTTCATCATAGAAAGCCAATAATGGCTCTGATTGATTCAAGTTGACTTCCAGACGGTTTGCAACTGTCTCTTCATTGTCATCAGCTCTTTGATAAAGCTCTCCGCCGCATTTGTCGCAAATGCCTTCTTGTGCAGGCGGATTAAAGACAAGATGATAGGTAGCACCGCAAGATTTACATATGCGTCTGCCGGTCAGGCGTTCCATCAGGATGCCTTTATCAACTGAAATGTTTACTACATAATCAAGTTTTTTCTCAAGGGATTTAAGAATATCTTCAAGAGCCTCTGCCTGAGCAACTGTTCTAGGAAAACCATCCAATAGGAAGCCTTTTGCACAATCATTCTTGCCCAATCTTTCACGGACAATACCAATTGTTACTTCATCAGGCACTAATTCACCTTTATCGATAAATGACTTAGCTTTAAGTCCAAGCTCAGTTTCTTCTTTCATAGCAGCTCTAAACATATCTCCTGTTGAGATATGAGGGATGTCGTATTTATCGACAATTCGTTCTGCCTGCGTGCCTTTACCGGCACCCGGCAAACCCATTAATACTAAATTCATCTGTATTCCCCCTCAGTCTCTATTTAGAGGGAATGGGAGCAGCTCCCATTTAACCTCATTGTTTGATAAAGCCTTTATAGTGACGCTTAACCAACTGACTTTCAAGCTGTTTCATCGTTTCAAGTGCAACACCGACAACGATTAGCAAGCTCGTTCCCCCGATTTGAGCAGCAGGAGGTAATCCAGCGAAACTAGTAAAAAACACAGGAAGAACTGCAATAACTGCCAAGAAAAGAGAACCTACGAGCGTTAATCGATATAGAACTCTAGTCAAGTACTCTTGAGTACTTACACCAGGACGGATCCCAGGAACATAGCCGCCTTGTTTCTTCAGATTATCTGCCATCTGTTCAGGGTTAACCTGAATGAATGCGTAGAAATACGTAAATGCGATAATCAGAGCTACATAGAACAGCATGCCGACGGGCTGCGAATAGTCAAAGTTTGTTTGTATCCATTGAGTTACATCATTTGGTCCGAAGAACGATGCAATCGTCGGCGGAGTAATGATGAAAGATACTGCAAAGATAACAGGAATAACACCTGCTGCATTCACTTTTAGCGGAATATGTGTAGACTGTCCTCCAGCTGGAGTACGGCCTGCCAGTCTTTTCGCATACTGAATAGGAATCTTCCGGTTGGCTTGCTGGATAAAGATAACCCCAACAATAATCGCAAGGACTGCCAACAGCAAGAGAACAACAGTTACAATGCGAAGAAACAGCTGATCACCGGCATCTTGGAATTGCTGAGCATATACCTGGTTAATGATGTTCGGAATGCCAGCAACGATACCTGCAAAGATCAGGATGGAAATACCATTTCCAACACCCTTTGCTGTGATCTGCTCACCAAGCCACATTAAAAATGCAGTTCCGGCAGTCAATACAATTGCAATCGTCAGATAAGTTCCAACACCCGGGTCCAGGATCAAAAGCCCTCCTGCAAGGTTGTTAAAACCGTACGACATGCCAAGAGCCTGAATAAACCCTAGAACAATAGTGAAATACCTTGTAAACTGCGTTAATTTACGACGGCCGGCCTCACCTTGTTTAGACCATTCAGTGAACTTTGGAACGACATCCATTTGAAGCAATTGAACGATAATTGAAGCAGTGATGTACGGCATAATCCCCATTGCTAGAATGGAAAAGTTGAACAGGGCGCCGCCGCCGAATGTATTAAGAATTCCAAACACATTAAGAGATTCATCCTGCGCCCTTAATACATCTGCATTAACACCTGGCACAGGGATGAATGAACCGATACGAAAGACGACAAGCAATAGTAGGGTGAAAATAATCTTATTTCGGATATCACCCACGCGCATAAAATTGGAGATTGTCTTTAACATTAGATCACCTCAGCTGTACCGCCAGCAGCCTCAATTGCTTCTTTAGCAGAAGAGGAAAATTTGTGTGCTTTTACTGTTAACTTTTTCTCTAATTTACCATTGCCAAGAACCTTAACTCCGGCATTAAGCTTGCTGATTACGCGAGTCTCAAGAAGCAATTCAGGAGTAACTTCAGTACCTTCCTCAAAACGGTTAAGATCTTCAAGGTTTAAGATAGCGAAGTCCTTACGGTTGATGTTAGTGAATCCACGCTTTGGAAGACGTCTAAACAAAGGAGTTTGACCACCTTCAAAACCAGGACGAACACCGCCGCCAGAACGAGCATTTTGACCTTTATGACCTTTACCAGATGTTTTACCATTTCCAGAACCGATTCCGCGACCTAGACGGTTGCGCTCTTTACGGGAACCTTCTGCAGGTTTTAATTCATGAAGTTTCATACTTACACCTCCTTATTTTTAAGAATGATATTATTGTTCTTTTACAGTAACAAGGTGTGCTACTTTGTTGATCATGCCACGGATTGCAGGATTGTCTTCATGCACGACAGTCTGGTGCATTTTTTTCAATCCAAGAGTTTTAACAGTTGTACGCTGGCCTTCCGGTCGGCCAATTACACTGCGAGTGAGGGTAATCGCTAATTTGTTTGCCATCATGTTTCCCTCCTTATCCTAACAGTTCTTCTACAGATTTTCCACGAAGCTTAGCAACGTCTTCAGCACGCTTCAGTTTACCAAGACCGCTGATTGTTGCACGCACCATGTTGATTGGTGTATTAGAACCAAGAGACTTAGATAAAATATCACTTACTCCAGCTAATTCTAACACTGCACGAACCGGTCCACCAGCAATAACTCCAGTACCTTCAGAAGCCGGCTTCAATAAGATGTTTCCAGCACCAAATTGACCGATGATTTCATGAGGAATTGTAGTTCCAACCATAGGAACTGCAACCAAGTTCTTTTTAGCATCTTCAATTGCCTTGCGGATTGCTTCAGGTACTTCTTGTGCTTTACCAGTACCGAATCCTACATGACCGTTTTTATCACCGACAACTACTAATGCAGCAAAACGGAAACGACGTCCACCTTTTACTACTTTAGCTACACGGTTTACGGTAACAACGCGTTCTTCAAGCTCTAATTTGTTTGGATCAATACGACGCATTCTGTGTGTCCCTCCTTTTTTGATTAAAATTCTAGTCCAGCTTCACGTGCAGCATCTGCCAAAGCCTGAATACGGCCATGGTAAAGATATCCGCCACGGTCGAATACTACAGATTTTACGCCTTTTTCTACAGCGCGCTCAGCCACTAATTGGCCAATCTTTTGAGCTGCTTCAAGGTTTGCAGTAGATTCCAAGCTTAGATCTTTATCTAAAGTAGATGCGCTAGCAACAGTTACACCATTAGCATCGTCAATAAGCTGTGCATAGATATGCTTGTTTGAACGGAATACGTTCAAGCGTGGTCTTTCAGCTGTACCAACAAGTTTAGCACGGACACGAGCATGTCTTCTCTTACGAGTTTCATTCTTGCTTACTTTCGTAATCATTTACGTCACTCCTTTCTTAACCTAGGCTGCATTACTTCGCAGTTTTACCTTCTTTACGACGAACGAATTCACCTTCATAACGGATACCTTTGCCTTTATAAGGCTCTGGAGGACGGATGCCGCGGATGTTAGCAGCTAGAGCTCCAACGCGCTCTTTGTCTACACCTTTAACAACAACCTTCGTTTGTGAAGGAACATCGATTTCTACACCCTCTTCAGGAAGAATTTCTACCGGATGAGAGTAACCAACACTAAGAACAAGCTTGTTTCCAGACTTTGTTGCACGGTAACCTACACCGATTAGCTCAAGTCCTCTTTCGAATCCTTTAGAAACACCTTCAACCATGTTTCCTAAAAGGCTGCGAGTTGTACCGTGAAGAGCACGGTGCTCTTTTTGGTCTGAAGGACGAGTTACTGATAACACGTTGTCTTCAACCTTTACATCAATATCAGAGTGAAACGTACGAGTTAGTTCCCCTTTTGGCCCTTTAACAGTTACAGTATCACCGTTGATAGTAACTGTTACGCCAGCAGGGATCTCAAGTGGTTTTTTACCTACGCGAGACATTCAATTGCACCTCCATTTCTATAACTGCTTATTACCAAACGTATGCTAATACTTCTCCGCCAGCTTGTTGTGCACGAGCTTCTTTGTCAGTGATGACACCTTGAGAAGTTGATAAGATTGCGATTCCTAAACCGTTTAAAACACGTGGAACTTCGTTTGATTTCGCATATACACGAAGACCTGGTTTGCTGATGCGTTTTAATCCAGTGATTACACGCTCATTATTTGAACCGTACTTCAAGAAAATACGGATAATACCTTGTTTGCTGTCCTCTACATATTCAACGTCACGAACAAAACCTTCACGCTTAAGGATTTCAGCGATGTCCTTTTTGATTTTAGAAGCAGGAAGCTCCAGCTTCTCGTGACGTACCATGTTCGCATTACGGATGCGAGTAAGCATATCTGCAATTGGATCTGTCATTACCATATCAAAATTACCTCCTTCCCATTTATGGGGTATTACCAGCTAGCTTTTTTAACGCCTGGAATTTGACCTTTATAAGCAAGTTCACGGAAACAAATACGGCAAAGTTTGAATTTGCGCAATACAGAGTGTGGACGTCCGCAGCGTTCGCAGCGAGTATACTCTTGTACTTTAAACTTTTGTTCACGCTTCTGCTTTATAATCATTGATTTTTTAGCCACGTTTTCGCCTCCCTTTTACGATTATTTTTGGAATGGCATGCCGAACTGAGTTAATAACTCACGAGATTCTTCGTCAGTGTTAGCAGTCGTTACAATAACAATATCCATACCGCGTACTTTGCTGACTTTATCGTAATCAATTTCAGGGAAGATTAACTGTTCTTTAACTCCAAGTGTATAGTTGCCGCGTCCGTCAAAAGATTTCTTTGAAACACCGCGGAAGTCACGTACACGTGGTAAAGATACAGATACAAGTTTGTCTAGGAACTCATACATGCGCTCGCCGCGAAGTGTTACCTTTGCACCGATTGGCATGCCCTCACGAAGACGGAAACCAGCGATAGATTTTTTAGCCTTTGTAATAACCGGTTTTTGACCAGTGATTAACGTAAGCTCTTCTACTGCGCTGTCAAGTGCCTTAGCATTTGCTACTGCGTCACCTACACCAGTATTGATAACGATTTTTTCAAGCTTAGGTACTTCCATTACTGATTTGTAATTAAATTTGCTCATCAGAGCAGGAGTAATTTCTTTATTAAACTTTTCTTTAAGGCGGTTCATCCGAAAGACCTCCCTTCCTTAGTTACTATTTATCTAAATTTTCACCGGATTTTTTCGCTACACGCACTTTCTTTCCGTCAACCACTGTATAACCAACACGAGTTACTTCACCTGTTTTAGGATCAAGTGGCATAACGTTTGATACATGGATTGGCGCCTCTTGGCTGTTAATTCCGCCTTGAGGATTTGCTTGGCTAGGTTTAGAGTGCTTTTTAACGATGTTTACACCTTCAACAAGCACGCGGTCTTTCTTTGGAAAAGCTTCAAGAATAACACCTTGTTTACCCTTGTCTTTACCAGAGATGACCATAACTTTATCACCTTTTTTTACATGCATCCCAGTCGCACCTCCTTAGTAAGGCAATCAATTTTTCTATTAAAGAACTTCTGGAGCTAGAGAAACAATTTTCATGAAGTTGTTGTCGCGTAATTCACGAGCAACAGGTCCGAAGATACGAGTTCCACGAGGACCTTTGTCGTCACGGATAATTACACAAGCATTTTCGTCAAATTTGATGTAAGTCCCGTCTGGACGGCGAGCACCACTCTTTGTACGAACGATTACAGCTCTAACAACATCACCTTTTTTAACAACGCCTCCTGGTGTTGCTTGTTTTACTGTACAAACAATTACATCACCAATGTTAGCTGTCTTACGGCCGGAACCGCCAAGCACTTTAATTGTTAATACTTCACGTGCACCAGAGTTGTCAGCAACTTTTAAACGAGATTCTTGTTGAATCATTCACGTTACCTCCCTTCGGAATTGTTTATCCGAACTATATTAGATAATAACAGCTTCTTCGACTACTTCTACAAGACGGAAACGTTTTGTCGCAGATAAAGGACGAGTTTCCATGATTCTTACGATATCGCCGATTTTAGCTTGGTTATTTTCATCATGAGCTTTGAATTTCTTAGAATACTTAACGCGTTTTCCATAAAGGGAATGCTTTTTATAAGTTTCTACAAGAACAGTAACCGTTTTGTCCATTTTATCGGACACTACGCGTCCTGTGTATACTTTACGCTGATTGCGTTCGCTCATTCTGTAAGCCTCCTCTCGAGATTAATTATTTGTTAGAAGCGATCTCTCTTTCGCGGATCACAGTTTTCATGCGAGCGATCGATTTACGAACTTCACGAATACGAGCAGTGTTTTCAAGTTGTCCCGTCGCAAGCTGGAAGCGAAGGTTGAAAAGCTCTTCTTTCAGTGATTTTACTTTTTGTTCAATTTCGGCAGTGGTTAGGTCACGGATATCATTAGCTTTCATTTGATTCACCACCAATTTCTTCGCGTTTCACGAATTTTGTTTTGATTGGTAATTTATGAGATGCAAGTCTAAGAGCTTCGCGTGCCACTTCTTCAGGTACACCGGAGATCTCAAACAATACTTTACCTGGCTTAACTACAGCCACCCATCCTTCAGGAGCACCTTTACCGGAACCCATTCGGACTTCTAGAGGCTTAGCAGTGTAAGGCTTAGAAGGGAAAATTTTGATCCATACTTTACCGCCACGTTTCATGTAACGAGTCATTGCAATACGAGCAGCTTCGATTTGACGGTTTGTAATCCAAGATGCTTCAAGAGCTTGGATTCCGTACTCTCCAAAGTGTACTTCAGCACCGCCTTTAGCACGACCGCGCATCTTTCCACGGTGTTCTCTGCGATACTTAACGCGTTTAGGCATTAACATATTATTTTCCTCCTTCCTCAGTTTTCTTCTTAGCAGGAAGAACCTCTCCACGGTAGATCCAAACTTTAACTCCTAATTTACCGTAAGTTGTGTCAGCTTCTGCTGTACCATAGTCGATATCTGCACGTAAAGTGTGCAATGGAACTGTTCCTTCGCTGTACTGTTCAGAACGAGCGATATCAGCTCCGCCAAGACGTCCGGAAACCATTGTTCTGATTCCTTTAGCGCCTGCACGCATTGCGCGTTGAATCGTTTGTTTTTGAGCACGACGGAAAGAGATACGGTTCTCTAATTGACGTGCAATGTTGTCAGCTACAAGCTTCGCATCAAGATCAGCTCTTTTGATTTCAACGATGTTGATATGAACACGTTTTTCAGTAAGCTGGTTAAGTGCTTTACGAAGAGCTTCAACTTCAGTACCGCCTTTACCAATAACCATACCTGGCTTAGCAGTATGAATTGTAATATTCACACGGTTTGCAGCACGCTCGATTTCAATCTTAGAAACAGATGCGTCGTTCAAACGCTTGTTTACATACTCACGGATTTTAATATCTTCATGTAAAAGGTCAGCATAATCTTTTCCTGCGAACCATTTTGATTCCCAATCACGAATAACACCAATACGAAGACCGACCGGATTAACCTTTTGACCCACTGATTATCCCTCCTTCTTTTCTGATACCACGATTGTAATGTGGCTCGTACGTTTGTTTATTTGGCTTGCACGTCCCATAGCACGAGGGCGGAAACGTTTCATTGTTGGACCTTCATCTACAAATGCTTGAGAAATAACCAGGCTGTTTACGTCCAAGTCATAGTTATGCTCAGCATTTGCAATAGCTGATTTCAACACTTTCTCGATAATTGGAGAAGCCGCCTTTGGCGTGTGCTGTAAAATCGCTACCGCTTCACCTACTTGCTTGCCTCGAATAAGATCAACTACTAAACGAACTTTACGAGGAGCAACACGTACTGTTCTAGCAACAGCTTTAGCTTGCATATAAAATGCCTCCTCTCTTAACGTCTTGTTTTCTTGTCGTCGGCTGCATGGCCTTTGTAAGTACGAGTAGGAGCAAACTCACCAAGTTTGTGACCTACCATATCTTCAGTAACATATACAGGAACATGTTTGCGACCATCATAAACCGCGATTGTATGACCAATGAATTGTGGGAAGATTGTAGAACGGCGAGACCAAGTTTTGATTACTTGCTTTTTCTCGGTTTCATTAAGTTTTTCAACTTTGTTCATTAAATGATCATCCACGAATGGTCCTTTTTTTAAGCTGCGACCCATTTTTGTACCTCCCTTCGCAATTGCGCTACGGTTCCTATGAACCGTAGGACAACCACGTTATTTTTTACGACGACGTACGATGAATTTATCTGATTTGTTTTTCTTCTTGCGAGTCTTGAATCCAAGAGTTGGTTTACCCCAAGGAGTCATTGGTGACTTGCGTCCGATAGGTGAACGTCCTTCACCACCACCGTGTGGATGGTCGTTAGGGTTCATAACAGATCCACGAACAGTTGGGCGCTTGCCTAACCAGCGTGAACGTCCTGCTTTACCTATTTTAATAAGTTCGTGCTGCTCGTTTCCAACCTGGCCGATAGATGCACGGCAAGTAGAAAGAATCATGCGAACCTCACCTGAAGTCAAACGTACAAGTACGTATTTTCCTTCTTTACCAAGTACCTGTGCAGAAGAACCTGCAGAACGTACCAGCTGTCCGCCTTTTCCTGGCTTAAGCTCGATGTTGTGAATTACAGTACCTACAGGGATGTTTTGCAATGGAAGTGCATTACCCACTTTAATGTCAGCTTCAGTTCCTGACATAAGTTCCATTCCAACCTCTAGGTTTTTAGGTGCTAGGATATAGCGTTTTTCACCATCAGCGTAATGAATTAACGCGATGTTTGCAGAGCGGTTAGGATCATACTCAATAGTAGCAACGCGTCCTGGTATACCATCTTTATCACGTTTAAAGTCGATAATACGGTATTGGCGCTTATGTCCTCCGCCTTGATGACGAACTGTGATTTTACCTTGATTATTTCGTCCAGCTTTTTTGCTAAGAGGAGCTAATAAGGATTTTTCCGGCTTATCAGTTGTGATTTCTGCGAAATCAGATACAGTCATACCACGACGTCCATTGGATGTCGGTTTGTACTTTTTAATCGCCATCTCGGTTTCCCTCCTTCACTTAATAGATTATTATACTTCGAATAGTTCGATTTCTTTGCTGTCAGCAGTCAGTTTAACGATCGCTTTTCTGCGGCGGTTCGTTAGACCTGAATAACGTCCTACACGCTTGAATTTCCCTTTGTAGTTCTGAATGTTGACTTTATCAACTTTCACGCCAAAGATTTCTTCAATCGCATCTTTCACTTCCGTTTTGTTGGCTCTAACGTCAACTTCGAAAGTGTATTTTTTATCAGCCATTAAGTCTGTAGATTGTTCCGTAATAACGGGGCGCTTAATAATATCACGAGGATCTTTCATTATGCAAGCACCTCCTCTACTTTTTGCACTGCGTCTTTAGTGAAAACAAGCTTGTTGTGGCTTACCACATCAAGAACGTTAACTCCGTTTGCATCTACTACAGTAACACCAGGGATGTTGCGAGCAGAAAGAGCAACATTTTCGTTAGCATCAGCAGTAACGATTAACGTTTTTTCTTCGATAGACAATCCTTTTAGGATGTTAGCAAACTCTTTAGTCTTTGGTGTTTCCAAAGCAAGGCTTTCCAACACTAAAACATTGTTATCTTGCACTTTAGATGATAGTGCCGATTTGATAGCAAGACGGCGAACCTTCTTAGGCAGCTTGAATGAGTAGCTGCGAGGTGTAGGTCCGAATACAACTCCACCGCCGCGCCATTGTGGTGAGCGGATTGATCCTTGACGTGCACGTCCAGTACCTTTTTGGCGCCAAGGTTTGCGACCTCCGCCTCTTACTTCAGAACGTCCTTTAACTTTGTGAGATCCTTGACGCAAGGATGCTCTCTGCATCACGATGGCCTCGAATACTACGCTCTCGTTCGGCTCAATACCGAAGATAGAATCGTTTAATTCGATTTCGCCTGCTGCAGATCCGTTTTGATTAAATAATGAAACTTTAGGCATTATCAAACTCCTCCTTTCTCGGAAAAATTATTTAGATTTTACTGCGCTTTTTACAGTAATCATAGCTTTTCTAGGACCTGGTACATTACCTTTGATCAATAGAAGGTTGCGTTCCGCATCCACTTTTACGATCTCAAGGTTTTGAACAGTGATTTGCTCTCCGCCCATACGGCCTGGAAGCAATTTGTTTTTGAATACGCGGTTAGGCGCTACAGGACCCATTGAACCAGGACGACGGTGATAACGAGAACCGTGAGACATTGGTCCGCGAGATTGGTTATGGCGCTTGATTGCACCTTGGAAACCTTTCCCTTTAGATACTCCTGATACATCTACAAATTCTCCTGCAGAGAAAATGTCAACTTTGACTTCCTGACCAACTTCATACTCTCCCAAGTTTACTCCGCGGAATTCTTTAACGAAGCGCTTAGGTGCAGTGTTCGCTTTAGCAACGTGTCCTTTTTCAGGCTTGTTAGCTAACTTTTCACGTTTGTCGTCAAATCCGATCTGGATTGCTTCATAACCATCATTTTCAGTGGATTTCTTTTGAAGAACAACGTTTGGAGCAGCTTCAATCACAGTTACGGGGATAAGATTACCGTTTTCAGCGAATACTTGCGTCATACCAATTTTTCTACCTAAGATTCCTTTGGTCATTAGTCACACCTCCTGTTAATTGTTTTTTATTTATTAAAGTTTGATTTCGATATCTACGCCGGATGGCAGGTCTAATCTCATTAATGCATCAACTGTTTGTGGAGTTGGATTAATGATGTCGATTAAACGCTTGTGAGTACGCATTTCGAATTGCTCACGAGAATCTTTATATTTATGCACCGCACGAAGAATCGTATAGATTGACTTCTCTGTCGGTAATGGAATCGGGCCGGATACGTTCGCACCTGAACGCTTAGCAGTTTCCACGATTTTTTCAGCAGATTGATCAAGAATTCTGTGATCATAAGCTTTTAAACGAATACGAATTTTTTGTTTTGCCATTACTTTCCCTCCTTTACGCCTACTAGTGATAGACAGTTCTCAACAAGAATTTCCCTCACACACTCGCCATGGCAAAGCGGCCGGGTGTGTCAGCAACCTCTTGTATCATCGCAGTCAAAGACCAACATGCACTATTATATAAAAAACCCAGAACAAATGCAAGGTTTTTTATGAAAAACTTTCTTTCCAGCGCACCTAAAATATTATACATGAAATCAGGGGCATTTTCAACAGAAGTTTAAGAGTTTTGTCCATAAAAAAAGACGGGCACGGAGCCCGTCTTTTTTTATCTATTTACTGATTACTCAGTGATTGTAGCAACTACACCAGCGCCAACTGTGCGTCCGCCTTCACGGATTGAGAATTTAGTACCTTCTTCAATCGCGATTGGAGCGATAAGCTCAACTGTCATTTCGATGTTGTCACCAGGCATAACCATTTCTACACCTTCAGGAAGGTTGCAGATTCCAGTTACGTCAGTTGTACGGAAGTAGAACTGAGGGCGGTAGTTAGTGAAGAAAGGAGTATGACGTCCACCTTCTTCTTTAGATAGAACATAAACTTCAGCTTTGAACTTAGTGTGTGGAGTGATCGTTCCTGGCTTTGCAAGAACTTGTCCACGTTGGATGTCTTCACGTGCTACACCACGAAGAAGGGCACCAATGTTGTCACCAGCTTCAGCGAAGTCAAGAAGCTTACGGAACATTTCTACACCTGTTACAGTAGTAGATTTTGGCTCTTCAGTGAAACCGATGATGTCGATTACTTCACCAACTTTAACTTGTCCACGCTCAACGCGTCCTGTAGCAACTGTTCCACGGCCAGTGATAGAGAATACATCCTCAACAGGCATCATGAATGGTTTTTCAGTGTCACGAGCTGGAGTTGGAATGTACTCGTCAACAGCGTTCATAAGTTCAACGATTCTTTCTTCCCACTCTGCTTCTCCTTCAAGAGCTTTAAGAGCAGAACCTTTAATTACAGGGATGTCATCGCCTGGGAAGTCGTACTCAGAAAGAAGGTCACGTACTTCCATTTCTACTAGCTCAAGTAGTTCTTCGTCGTCTACCATGTCACATTTGTTCATAAATACAACAAGGTAAGGAACGCCTACCTGGCGGGAAAGAAGGATGTGCTCACGAGTCTGAGGCATTGGGCCGTCAGCAGCAGATACCACTAGGATACCGCCGTCCATTTGAGCAGCACCAGTGATCATGTTTTTAACATAGTCAGCATGTCCTGGGCAGTCAACGTGCGCATAGTGACGAGTTTCAGTTTCATATTCAACGTGTGCAGTAGAGATTGTGATACCGCGCTCGCGCTCTTCCGGAGCAGCATCGATCATGTCGTATGCCATTGCAGCACCTTTACCGCTTCGCTTAGCAAGTACAGTTGTGATTGCAGCTGTTAATGTAGTTTTACCATGGTCAACGTGTCCAATTGTCCCGATATTGGCATGGGTTTTGGAACGGTCGAATTTTTCTTTACCCATTCTAAAATCCTCCTTAGTGATGATATAAGTATATAGATTATAGAAAGTGAAATTTCTTTCACTTTCTATTTATACATAAGTAGTTATACTTCAATAAAGGTAGAAAATCAATTATTCACCTTTATTTTTTTTGACAATTTCTTCAGAAATTGACTTTGGTACTTCTTCGTAGTGGTCGAAATGCATAGAGAATGTACCGCGTCCCTGCGTGTTTGAACGAAGGGCAGTTGCATATCCGAACATTTCAGAAAGTGGAACCATCGCACGAACAACTTGAGCGTTACCGCGAGCTTCCATACCTTCTACGCGTCCACGACGGGAAGTGATGTCACCCATAATGTCTCCCATGTACTCTTCAGGGATTACAACTTCAACTTTCATAACCGGCTCTAAAAGAACTGGGCTACATTTAGAAACTGCATTTTTAAGAGCTAGAGAAGCTGCTACTTTAAATGCCATTTCGTTGGAGTCAACATCATGGTAAGATCCGTCGAAAAGACGAGCCTTAACATCGATTAGCGGATAACCGGCTAATACACCATTTTTCATTGAATCTTCAAGACCGGATTGTACTGCTGGAATATATTCACGAGGAACTACCCCACCAACGATTCCGTTTTCGAATTCAAAGCCTTTGCCTTCTTCGTTTGGAGAGAATTCAATCCAAACGTGACCAAACTGACCGCGTCCACCTGACTGACGTACAAACTTACCTTCAACCTGTGCAGACTGACGGAATGTTTCACGGTAGGCAACCTGCGGAGCACCAACATTTGCTTCAACTTTGAACTCACGTCTCATACGGTCAACAATGATGTCAAGGTGAAGTTCACCCATACCGGAAATGATCGTTTGTCCAGTTTCAGGATCTGTATGTGCTTTGAAAGTTGGATCTTCTTCAGAAAGCTTTGTTAAAGCTGTAGACATTTTGTCTTGGTCAGCTTTAGATTTTGGTTCAACTGATAGAGAGATAACCGGCTCAGGGAATTCCATTGATTCCAGGATAACCAGGTTTTTCTCATCGCACAGAGTATCACCAGTAGTAGTATCTTTAAGACCTACCGCTGCAGCAATATCACCAGCATAAACAGTTGAGATTTCTTCACGAGAGTTAGCATGCATTTGCAGGATACGTCCTACACGCTCACGCTTGCCTTTCGTGGAGTTTTGTACGTATGAACCAGAGTTAAGGACACCTGAATATACGCGGAAGAATGTAAGCTTACCAACGTAAGGATCAGTCATAACCTTGAATGCAAGGGCAGAGAACGGACCTTCATCGCTGGATTCGCGTGTTACTTCTTCGTCACTGTCAGGAAGAATACCTTTAATAGCCGGAACATCAGTTGGAGCTGGAAGGTAGTCAAGAACAGCATCAAGCATTAGCTGAACACCTTTGTTCTTAAATGCTGATCCACAGATTACAGGGAAGAATTCAACGTTTACAGTACCTTTACGGATCGCAGCTTTGATCTCATCTACAGAGAACTCTTCACCTTCAAGGTATTTCAACATAAGTTCTTCGTCAAGCTCTGCTACCGCTTCAATTAGTTTTCCACGGTATTCTTCTGCCTGCTCTTTGTACTCTTCAGGAATTTCTCTCGCATCTGTACGAGTTCCAAGGTCATCTTCGTAGAAATATGCTACGTTTTCTACTAGGTCGATGATACCTTCGAATTGGTCTTCAGCACCGATAGGAAGCTGAATTGGGTGTGCATTTGCTTGCAAACGGTCATGGATAGTCCCTACAGAGTAAATGAAATCTGCACCGATTTTATCCATTTTGTTTACAAATACAACACGCGGTACACCATAAGTAGTAGCCTGGCGCCAAACAGTTTCAGTTTGAGGCTCAACTCCGGATTGTGCATCCAGAACTGCTACTGCTCCATCAAGAACACGAAGGGAACGTTCAACTTCAACAGTGAAGTCTACGTGGCCCGGAGTATCAATGATGTTTACACGGTGGCCTTTCCACGAGGCTGTTGTAGCAGCAGAAGTGATCGTGATACCACGTTCCTGCTCCTGCTCCATCCAGTCCATTTGAGAAGCACCCTCATGAGTTTCACCGATTTTGTGAATACGGCCAGTATAGTAAAGTACGCGTTCTGTTGTAGTCGTTTTACCGGCATCAATGTGAGCCATGATGCCGATATTCCGAGTATTTTCTAAGGAGAACTCTCTTGTCATATGGGTTTTTCTCCTTCCTCAAAAAGGAATATTAGTTTTAACGTATTATGAATCTTACCAGCGGTAATGAGCAAATGCTTTATTAGCTTCAGCCATTTTGTGTGTGTCTTCACGCTTTTTCACAGATGCACCAGTGTTGTTTGCTGCATCAAGAATTTCGTTAGCAAGACGCTCTTCCATCGTTTTTTCTCCGCGAAGACGAGCATAGTTTACCAACCAGCGAAGACCTAGAGTAGTACGGCGCTCAGGACGCACTTCCACAGGTACTTGATAGTTTGCTCCACCTACACGGCGGGCTTTTACTTCAAGAACTGGCATGATGTTTTTAAGAGCTTGTTCAAACACTTCCATAGGGTCGTTGCCTGTACGTTCTTTTACAGTAGCAAGCGCAGTATAAAGGATTGTTTGAGCAGTTCCTCTCTTACCATCGACCATGATTCTGTTGACTAAACGTGTAACAAGCTTTGAATTGTAAATCGGATCTGGCAAAACGTCTCTTTTTGTTACAGGACCTTTACGTGGCATGTTTGTTAGCCTCCCTTCCTTAAGTTTCCTTCTTTTTTAGTTCATTATTTTTTAACTTTAGGGCGTTTTGTACCGTACTTAGAACGGCCTTGCATACGGTTTTCAACTCCAGCAGTATCAAGCGCTCCACGAACAATATGGTAACGTACCCCCGGTAAGTCTTTTACACGACCGCCGCGGATCAGTACTACACTGTGCTCTTGCAGGTTGTGTCCGATACCAGGAATGTAGGCAGTAACCTCGATTCCGTTAGTCAAGCGTACACGAGCGTATTTACGAAGTGCTGAGTTTGGCTTTTTCGGTGTCATTGTACCAACACGTGTGCAAACACCGCGCTTTTGTGGTGAAGAAGTGTTAGTGTGCTCTTTTTTGAAGCTGTTGTAGCCTTTGTTCAATGCAGGAGACTTAGATTTTTCAATCTTGCTAATGCGTCCCTTGCGGACTAATTGATTAATAGTAGGCATTGTTTTTTTCCTCCCTTCCTTTTTTACTAAACCCACACATCCAGGTGGTTCATATTTGGGCAAAAACAAAGTCCTTGCAACCTAGTCTTATAGACTCTGCAAAAACAGGTTTTTATTCAATGATTGCTACAGTAGAGGCACCAACTTCTATGCCGCATGCTTTTCCAAGCTTCTTCATAGAAGGAACATTCAGGACCGGTATTTGTCTTTGCTGCGCTAATTGTATTACTTTAGAAGTAACTTTCGGATCAGCGTCTTCCGCAACGACCAGTTCCCTTACCTGATCATTCTTTAATGCTTTTACCGTTTGCTTTGTACCAACAATAATCTTTCTTGCCTGTGATACTTTTTCATAAGACATTTTTTGATATATCCTCCAAAGCAACAGGTTTCGATTTGAGCACCTTTGTAATAGTAACATCCTAAGAGGATGGATGTCAACCATGTATAAAATATTTTTTATACAAGACATCCACCTCTTAACATGTTTTTTAGTTTATTCCACAGTAACTGTATCTTCTGCGCTTTGAGTTTCTGGAATCGGGTTGACTTTTCTGTATCTTTGCATACCAGTTCCAGCTGGAACAAGCTTACCTATGATAACATTTTCTTTCAAACCGAGAAGCTCATCACGTTTTCCTTTAATTGCTGCATCTGTCAGGACACGCGTTGTTTCCTGGAATGATGCTGCAGAAAGGAATGAATCTGTTTCAAGCGATGCTTTTGTAATACCGAGAAGAACCGGACGGCCTGATGCAGGTCGTTTTCCTTCCAGGAGCACCTTTTTGTTTGCATCTGTAAACTGGTGAATATCCAGCAGCGAGCCAGGCAGTACGTCAGTATCTCCCGCATCAGACACTCTTACTTTTCTAAGCATCTGGCGAACCATTACTTCCACGTGCTTATCGCCGATTTCAACACCCTGCATACGGTATACCTTTTGAACTTCTCTCAGCAGGTATTCCTGTACGGCATTTAAATCTTTTACTTTCAGCAATTCTTTCGGATCTATAGAACCTTCTGTCAGTTCCTGCCCTCTTTCAACAGTGTCGCCTTCGGTTACTTTCAGGCGTGCATTGTATGGAGCAGTATAAGAACGTGATTCCACATCGTTTTGCACAACGATCTCCTGCTGTTTGTCACGTACTTCCGTAAGCGAAACAACTGTGCCCTCAATTTCAGAAATCGTTGCCTGCCCTTTAGGATTACGCGCTTCAAACAACTCCTGGATACGAGGAAGACCTTGTGTGATATCGTCTCCGGCTACTCCGCCTGTATGGAACGTACGCATTGTAAGCTGTGTTCCCGGCTCTCCGATAGACTGTGCTGCGATGATTCCAACAGCTTCACCAACTTCAACGTCCGAACCTGTCGCAAGGTTGCGGCCGTAGCATTTTTTACATACACCATGACGGGTGTTACAAGTAAATGCAGAGCGGATCCATACTTCTTCAATGCCTGCTTCAGTGATTTCAACTGCCAGGTCTTCAGTAATCAATTCGTTTTCACCCATGATTACTTCACCGGTTTGGGGATGCTTGATTGTTTTTCTGGAGAAACGTCCAATTAAACGTTCGTCCAAACGCTCAATAACCTCTGTTCCTTCTTTAATGGCAGCTGCAAGGATTCCTCTGTCAGTTCCACAGTCATCGTCACGGATAATAACATCCTGTGCAACATCCACAAGTCGTCTTGTAAGATAACCTGAGTCAGCTGTTTTCAGGGCTGTATCGGCTAGACCTTTACGCGCTCCATGAGTGGAGATAAAGTACTCGAGAACTGTCAGACCTTCACGGAAACTTGACTTGATCGGAAGCTCAATGATACGTCCGGCCGGGTTCGCCATAAGTCCGCGCATACCCGCAAGCTGGGTAAAGTTGGATGCGTTACCACGGGCTCCGGAATCACTCATCATAAAGATTGGGTTGCTTACATCAAGGGTCGCCATCAGCTTGCCCTGAATCGTATCCTTCGCCGCACTCCAGATTGAGATAACACGCTCATAGCGTTCATCTTCGGTGATTAGACCGCGTCTGAACTGCTTTAATATGTTATCTACCCTTTCCTGTGCTTCTTTCAGGATTTCCTGCTTTTCAGCCAGAACGATGATATCAGATACACCAACAGTAATACCTGCTTTTGTAGAGTATCTGAATCCAAGATCTTTCAGGCGGTCCAGCATTTTTGATGTTTCTGTGATCTGGAAGCTTTTGAAAATCTGAGCAATTATCTCGCCTAGTACTCCCTTTTTGAAAGGGTCAATGACTTCCTGGGCTTCTATAAATTCTTTAACGTTTACTGTCGGCTCAATAAAATATTTCTCAGGCATCTTTTCTTCAATATTCAACTTCGTCGGCTCATTCATGTACGGGAATGATCTAGGAAGAATCTCGTTGAAGATCAGTTTTCCAACTGTAGTGACAAGAAGCATTTTATTTTGCTCTTCAGTGAATGTTTCATTGTTTAATGATCCGGCATGAACGGCTACCCTTGTATGAAGGTGGGCATATCCAGTCTGGTATGCAGTCAGCGCTTCATTTGTATCCTTAAATATCATGCCTTCCCCGATTGCTCCCTCACGCTCCATAGTCAGGTAGTAGTTACCTAGAACCATATCCTGTGATGGTGTAACAACCGGTTTTCCATCCTTAGGATTCAGGATGTTCTGAGCAGCCAGCATTAGTATTCTTGCTTCCGCCTGTGCTTCTGCAGCAAGAGGCACGTGAACCGCCATCTGGTCACCGTCAAAGTCAGCGTTGTATGCTGTACATACAAGCGGGTGAAGACGGATGGCTCGGCCTTCTACAAGCGTTGGTTCGAATGCCTGGATGCCAAGTCTGTGAAGAGTAGGTGCGCGGTTTAATAGAACCGGATGCTCCTTAATGACAGACTCAAGTACATCCCACACTTCAGGCTGTACACGCTCAATTTTGCGCTTTGCACTCTTGATGTTATGTGCAAGGCCTTTTTCAACAAGCTCTTTCATGACGAAAGGCTTGAACAGCTCAAGTGCCATTTCCTTCGGCAGTCCGCATTGATACATTTTCAGGTTTGGACCAACGACGATAACTGAACGGCCTGAGTAGTCAACACGCTTACCGAGAAGGTTTTGACGGAAACGTCCCTGCTTTCCTTTCAGCATATGAGAAAGAGATTTAAGAGGACGGTTACCCGGTCCTGTAACAGGACGGCCGCGTCTTCCGTTATCAATCAGGGCATCAACTGCTTCCTGAAGCATACGCTTCTCATTTTGAACGATGATGCTTGGAGCACCAAGATCCAACAGACGCTTTAAGCGGTTATTACGGTTAATAACACGGCGGTACAAATCATTCAAGTCAGAAGTCGCAAAGCGTCCTCCGTCAAGCTGTACCATCGGACGCAGCTCAGGCGGTATAACAGGAAGCACATCAAGAATCATCCAGAAAGGCTCATTGCCTGAGTTACGGAATGCTTCGAGTACTTCCAGCCTTTTAATCGCTCTTGTACGACGCTGGCCCTGGGAAGTTTTCAGTTCTTCTTTCAGCTGCTCAACATCTTTGTCCAGATCAATGTCCTGCAAAAGCTTTTTAATCGCTTCTGCTCCCATTGCAGCCTGGAAAGTAGCACCATACTTATCACGGTATGCACGGTACTCCTTTTCAGAAAGAAGCTGTTTCTTGTCAAGAGGTGTATCTCCCGGTTCTGTCACAACATAGGAAGCAAAGTAGATCACTTCCTCCAAAGCACGAGGGGACATGTCAAGTACAAGTCCCATTCGGCTTGGAATTCCTTTGAAGTACCAGATGTGAGACACAGGGGCAGCAAGCTCAATGTGCCCCATACGTTCACGGCGGACTTTCGCCCTCGTTACTTCTACTCCGCATCTGTCACAAACAACGCCTTTATAACGGACGCGTTTATATTTGCCGCAATGGCATTCCCAGTCTTTTTGTGGACCGAAGATGCGTTCACAGAAAAGTCCGTCCTTTTCCGGTTTTAGAGTACGATAATTTATTGTTTCTGGCTTCTTTACTTCACCAAAAGACCATGAACGAATCTTATCTGGTGATGCAAGACCAATGCTCATATACTCAAAATTATTTACATCTAGCAAGGGGCCTACCTCCCTTTTGATCTGCGGGTTTTACCCTGTTTGCCTAAAGTTATTCCTTAGTGACTGTTTCTCTTTCAACGCTTGTTTCCACTAGTTCACCATTTTGGTTTAGTGAAATTCCGTCGCCTTGCTGCCCTTCTTCTTCATCTTCAAGATCTCTCATCTCAATTTCCTTCTCATCGCCGGAAAGGATTTTAACATCCATCCCCAAGCTTTGAAGTTCTTTGATAAGAACCTTGAATGATTCAGGAACACCAGGTTCTGGAACGTTTTCGCCTTTTACGATTGCTTCGTATGTTTTCACACGGCCTACAACGTCATCAGATTTCACAGTTAATATTTCTTGAAGTGTATATGCAGCACCATAAGCTTCGAGCGCCCAAACCTCCATCTCACCAAAACGCTGTCCGCCGAATTGTGCTTTTCCGCCAAGCGGCTGCTGCGTAACAAGTGAGTATGGTCCAGTTGAACGCGCATGCAGCTTGTCATCAACCATGTGCGCAAGTTTAATCATGTACATGACACCGACAGATACGCGGTTATCAAACGCTTCTCCTGTACGGCCATCGTAAAGAACTGTTTTGGCATCTCTCGCCATTCCAGCTTCTTCAAGAGTGGACCACACATCTTCCTCACGGGCTCCGTCAAATACGGAAGATGCAACATGGATGCCCAGCTGGCGTGCAGCCATTCCCAGATGCAGTTCCAATACCTGCCCGATATTCATACGGGACGGTACCCCAAGCGGATTTAACATGATATCAACCGGAGTTCCGTCTGGAAGATACGGCATATCTTCTTCCGGAAGGATACGGGAGATAACACCCTTGTTTCCATGTCGTCCTGCCATTTTATCTCCTTCAGAAATTTTACGTTTCTGAACAATGTAAGCACGGACAAGCTGGTTTACACCAGGAGGAAGTTCATCGCCGTCTTCACGGTTGAACACTTTCACGTCCAGTACAATACCGCCGCCTCCATGAGGAACACGAAGAGATGTATCGCGTACTTCTCTAGCTTTTTCACCGAAGATTGCATGAAGCAGGCGCTCTTCTGCAGTCAGCTCCGTAACTCCCTTAGGCGTTACTTTACCTACAAGCAGATCGCCGTCTTTCACTTCTGCCCCTACACGGATAATTCCTCTGTCATCAAGGTTGCGAAGTGCATCTTCCCCAACGTTTGGAATGTCACGTGTAATTTCTTCAGGACCAAGCTTTGTATCACGGGATTCTGATTCATATTCTTCAATATGGATAGATGTATAAACATCGTCTTTTACCAGACGCTCGCTCATAATGATCGCATCTTCGTAGTTATAGCCGTCCCATGTCATGAACGCTACAAGCACGTTGCGGCCAAGAGCCAATTCGCCTTTTTCCATTGATGGGCCGTCTGCAAGGATTTCTCCTTTTACTACCTCATCGCCTTCGCTTACAATCGGGCGCTGGTTGTAGCATGTACCCTGGTTCGAACGGATGAATTTTTGCAGGCTGTAACGGTCAAGGTTTCCTTTGACAGTGCTGCCGTCTACTTCATCATATCTTCTTACCCAGACATTTTTCGCTTCTACTTTTTCAACAACGCCCGGATATTTACAAATGACTGCCGCACCTGAATCCTTGGCAGATACATACTCCATGCCGGTTCCAACAATTGGAGCTTCCGGATTCATAAGAGGTACTGCCTGACGCTGCATGTTTGCTCCCATTAGGGCACGGTTGGAGTCATCGTTTTCCAGGAACGGTATACAAGCTGTCGCAGCTGATACTACCTGTTTAGGAGAAACGTCCATATAATCGACGCGGTCTCTGATAACAACAGTGTTCTCACCGCGGAAACGGGCTACGATATCTGAATCAAGGAAAGAGCCGTCGTCATCCAGGCGCGCATTGGCCTGTGCAACTACGTAGTTATCCTCTTCATCAGCTGTCAGGTAATCTATTCTTGATGTTACTTTTCCAGTCTCAGGATCTACTCTTCGGTACGGAGTTTCAATAAACCCGAATCTGTTTACTTTCGCAAAGCTGGAAAGTGAGTTGATCAAACCGATGTTTGGACCCTCTGGAGTTTCAATCGGACACATACGGCCATAGTGGGAGTAGTGAACGTCACGGACTTCAAATCCGGCGCGTTCACGAGTCAGCCCACCAGGTCCCAATGCAGACAAACGTCTCTTATGCGTAAGCTCAGCAAGCGGGTTTGTCTGATCCATGAACTGTGAAAGCTGGGAGCTTCCAAAGAACTCTTTTATAGATGCAATTACAGGCCTGATGTTGATTAACTGCTGCGGTGTAATTGTGTTTGTATCTTGAATGGACATTCTTTCGCGTACAACACGCTCCATACGGGACAGACCGATACGGAACTGATTTTGAAGAAGCTCTCCTACAGAACGGAGGCGTCGGTTGCCCAGATGATCAATATCATCTGTATCCCCTACTCCATGCAGCAAATTGAAGAAGTAGCTGATAGAAGAAAGGATATCTGCAGGTGTGATGTTTTTAACGCCTTCTTCGATATAGGCATTGCCAATCACGTTTATCTCCTGCTCGCCTTCAGGGTCGTTAGGAGAATAGATTTTAATGGACTGCAGAAGTACTTCATTCTCGACTACTCCGCCGGCAGGATCAAGCTTTTTGAAGCCTACGCCGCTTTCAAGATTCGGAATGATGCGGTCGAGCGTTCTTCTGTCTATTAAAGTTCCTTTTTCCGCAATAATTTCGCCAGTTTCTCCGTCTGCTAGAGTTTCAGCAAGACGCTGGTTGAATAAGCGGTTTTTAATATGAAGCTTTTTGTTGATTTTGTAGCGTCCTACACTTGCAAGATCATAACGCTTAGGATCAAAAAATCTTGATTCTAGCAAGCTCTTTGCATTGTCCACTGTAGGCGGTTCGCCAGGGCGGAGTCGCTCATAAATCTCCAGCAGCGCTTTTTCAGAGCTTTCTGTATTGTCTTTATCAAGTGTATTGCGCAGATATTCGTTTTCGCCAAACAGATCGATGATTTCTTGATCAGAGCCAAACCCAAGGGCACGCAAAAGAACCGTAACCGGCAATTTTCTTGTGCGGTCGATGCGGACATAAACCACATCTTTTGCATCTGTTTCATATTCTAGCCATGCACCGCGGTTTGGAATGACTGTCGCAGAGAAGCCTCTTTTACCATTTTTATCGACTTTACCGCTGTAATAAACGCTCGGTGAACGCACTAATTGAGAAACAATTACACGCTCTGCACCGTTGATGACGAATGTACCTGTTTCAGTCATCAATGGGAAATCTCCCATGAAAACATCCTGGTCTTTTACTTCACCAGTTTCTTTGTTAATTAGACGGACTTTCACTCGCAAAGGTGCAGAATAAGTGACATCACGCTCTTTTGATTCTTCAACAGAGTATTTTGGCTCACCTAAACTATAGTCAATAAATTCTAGCGAGAGGTTACCAGTGAAATCTTCAATTGGAGAAATATCTTGAAACATTTCTCTCAGACCCTCATCAAGAAACCACTGATATGAAGAGGTTTGAATTTCAATGAGATTTGGTAAGTCTAAAACTTCGCTAATACGTGCATAACTTCTGCGTTGGCGGTGTCGTCCATACTGAACTAGTTGACCTGTCAACTGATTCACCCCTCAAATCATGCATTTTATTTTTCGTAATAGAATTGGACAGATCAGTTCCAAAACTATTACAATTTAAAAAACAAAAAAGAAAAAGGGTTTTCAAATAAAAACCACAGTCCCTTTATCGTACTTTTTATTTTATAAGTCTTTCCAGCCAAACCAATTTTATACATTATGTATAGAAAATTAGTCACTTATGGAATTATACATCTTGGCATTATATAATGCTAACATAGCCCCATATACCAGTCAAGATTTTTTTGCTTTGATTATAAAATAACCTTTATCCTTGTTTACAACTTCCGCTTCACCAAACAAATCGTTTAATTTATCAAGCGCGGATGGAGCACCTTGCTTTTTCTGGATGACAATCCATAATTCACCGCGGGGATGCAATTGATGAAAGCTTTTTTCAAAGATTTCATGAACAACTTTTTTGCCGGCTCTAATCGGCGGATTTGATAAGATAGCAGCATACTTTTTGCCGGCGGTCTGCTCCAGAAGATTGCTTTGATAAATACGTACATTGCGAATGTTATTCTTCTCCGCATTATCTTTTGCAAGTTGTATTGCACGCTCATTGATATCCACCATCTCAATCAATGAATCAGGGAATTCCGCAGCAAGTGAAATTCCGATTGGCCCGTACCCGCAGCCAACATCCAGAAGATCTCCCTCAGCGTCAGGAAAAATAAATGATTCAATCAGCAGCCGCGAACCAAAGTCCACTTCATTTTTTGAAAAGACGCCGCGATCACTTTGAAAAACAAATGGCTTGCCTCTTAAAGTGAATTCCCAGGTTTTTCGTTCACTTTTCACACTTGGTTTTTCGGAGTAATAATGGTCACTCATTTTTTATTCCTCCCGCAAGGAGATTTCATTTCAATACGAATAAAAAAGCCCGCTACTGACAGCGAGCTTTTCTTTTACATTACTTAACTTCTACAGAAGCTCCAACTTCTTCAAGTTTAGCTTTTGCTTCTTCAGCTTCTTCTTTAGAAACAGCTTCTTTAAGAGCTTTTGGAGTGTTGTCTACTAATTCTTTAGCTTCTTTCAAACCAAGACCAGTAAGTTCACGAACAGCTTTGATAACTTTGATTTTTTGAGCGCCAGCGCCAGTCAATACTACGTCAAACTCAGTTTGCTCAGCAGCAGCTTCGCCACCAGCAGCTCCGCCCATCATTGCTACAGGAGCAGCAGCAGTTACACCAAATTCTTCTTCAATTGCTTTTACTAGGTCATTAAGTTCTAGAACTGTCATTTCTTTGACAGCTTCAATGATTTGTTCTTTAGTCATTTTTGTTTCCTCCTTGATTATCGTATGGTTTTTTTTATTTATTCGTACGTTAGGGCGAGATTAAGCGCCTTGTTCTTCTTTTTGCTCTGCAACTGCTTTAGTAGCAAGTGCAAGGTTGCGAATCGGAGCTTGAAGTACGCTAAGCAACATAGAAAGCAAGCCTTCTCTTGAAGGAAGATCAGCAAGAGCTTTAATTTCCTCAACTGTTGCAATGTTTCCTTCGATTACACCAGCTTTGATTTCAAGCGCTTCGTGATTTTTCGCGAAGTCATTCAAAATTTTGGCTGGCGCAACAACGTCCTCGTTGCTGAACGCAATTGCGTTTGGACCAGTAAGAGCTTCGTTCAGACCTGTAAGCTCAGCTTGTTCTGCAGCACGGCGTGTTAAAGTGTTTTTGAATACTTTGAACTCAATGCCGGCATCACGCAATGTTTTACGAAGTTCAGTTACTTCAGATACAGTAAGACCGCGGTAGTCAACTACGATGGTAGATTTGCTTTCGCGAAGCTTAGCTGTAATATCTTCAACCATTTGTTTCTTTTGTTCAATTACGCTGCTCATTGTTACACCTCCTGTAGTTTCTTGTAAAGCTTTATACCGTTCGGAGTTTTTAAATAAAAAAGCCCCCATAATAGACATGGAGGCTGTATATACGTTAGTTAATTTGATTAACAAGTTCGTAACATATACACCTCGGTAGGAAATTAAGCCTTACAGGCTCCTACTGTCTACGGTATAAAAGATATAAAATTAGTAAAGCAACATTTAGTACTATATCAAACCTAACTTATAAAGTCAAGAATTATTTAGCTGAGAAAGATGAAGCGTCTACTTTCACACCAGGTCCCATTGTTGAAGTAACAGCAACGTTCTTCATGTAAGTCCCTTTAGCTGCAGCAGGTTTTGCTTTTAGCAGTGTTTCGTAGATTGTGTTGAAGTTTTCAACAAGCTTTGCATCCTCGAAAGATACTTTGCCGATTGGCACGTGTATGTTTCCAGCTTTATCAACGCGGTATTCTACTTTACCAGCTTTGATTTCATTTACTGCACGCTCTACTTCAAACGTAACTGTTCCAGTTTTAGGGTTTGGCATCAAGCCTTTAGGACCAAGTACACGGCCAAGCTTACCAACTTCACCCATCATGTCAGGAGTCGCTACGATTACATCGAAGTCGAACCAGCCTTGTTGAATTTTAGTGATGAATTCTGAATCGCCTACGAAGTCAGCTCCAGCAGCTTCAGCTTCTTTTGCTTTTTCTCCCTTAGCGAATACAAGAACACGCTGAGTTTTGCCAGTACCGTTTGGAAGTACTACTGCACCGCGGATTTGCTGATCATTTTTACGAGGATCAACTCCAAGACGGAATGCAACTTCTACAGATGCATCAAATTTAGCGTTGTTTGTTTTTTTAACCAATTCTACAGCTTCTCCAACAGAGTAAGCTTTCGTACGGTCTACTAATTTAGCAGCTTCTACGTACTTTTTACCTCTTTTAGCCATTTTAAAGTCCTCCTTAGTGGTTTTAGCGGAATAACCTCCCACGAATAAGGGTTGCGAACTTGGAAATCAAACCCGCAACCCACCTTAAAACATTAGTCTTCGATAACAATTCCCATGCTTCGTGCAGTACCTTCAACCATACGCATTGCAGATTCAACGTTTGCAGCGTTTAGATCCGGCATTTTTGTTTCAGCAATTTCACGTACTTTGTCACGTTTTACAGTCGCAACTTTATTACGGTTTGGTTCACCTGAACCAGACTCAATACCAGCAGCTTTCTTAAGAAGAACCGCAGCGGGCGGAGTTTTCGTAATAAATGTAAATGAACGGTCTTCAAAAACCGTGATTTCAACCGGGATGATAAGACCAGCCTGATCAGCTGTGCGCGCATTGAATTCTTTACAGAATCCCATGATGTTCACACCAGCCTGACCTAGTGCAGGACCAACCGGCGGAGCTGGATTAGCTTTGCCAGCAGGAATTTGCAATTTCACCAATTTTATAACTTTTTTAGCCACGAGACACACCTCCTTAAGTCCGTGATGTGGTAATAGGGATGACCCTCCCACTCATAAACTCATTCTTTATATGAATGATGTAAAAAAAATCAAGTTTGTTGTCCCGGATAACCGAGACATACTGACCTATGAAATATTACCACTTTTCCTATTCTATTTCAAGTTCTTTTCAATTATAATTTGCTAATTTGTGAAAAATCAAGTTCTACCGGGGTTTCACGGCCGAACATATTCACCAGCACTTTCAGCTTTTGCTTATCTTCATCAATCTCCTCAATGGAGCCTGTGAAGTTTGCAAATGGGCCTTCAGCTACTTTCACCGTTTCTTTCAATTCAAAATCAAATTCCAGGTTGCGTTCATCCATGCCCATCCTCTTGAGGATAACCTCAGCTTCTTCAGGAAGAAGCGCAGTCGGCTTGGAGCCTGAACCCGCTGAACCTACAAAACCTGTCACTCCCGGGGTGTTTCGCACAACATACCAGGAATCGTCAGTCATAACGATCTCCACAATCACGTAGCCGGGAAAAACCTTTTTCTTCGAAACTTTCTTTTTACCATTTTTAAAATCTGTTTCTTCCTCTTCAGGCACGATTACCCGGAAAATCTTGTCCTGCATGCCCATAGACTCTACGCGCTTTTCAAGATTCGCCTTTACTTTGTTCTCATAGCCTGAGTATGTATGAACAACATACCAATTCTTTTCCATGATGGTTTGGACGACGTGTCCTTCCCTCCCGCCTGCTTTATATTCCGGCTGTGCAGATCAGGCGCTTTTCCCCCGGTATTTGGGCGGGGGAGTAAGCACCTTTTCTTCACAAAGCCTCTTTTAGTGTATTTTTAAGCAATGAAAAAACCCGATGAACGGGTTTTTGAGACATTTAATCAATATCTACATTATAGCATGTTTTTACAGCATTTATTCAAGGATAAAGCGGATAAGCGAAGAAATGCCTAAATCAACAACCGAGAAGAAAACTGCAGCAAAAGCTACCGTGGCAAGAACAGTCAGCGTGTAGCGGTACAGTTCCTTTCCTTTCGGCCAGCTGACCTTCTTCATCTCACGGGAAACATCTTTTAAAAAGTTTACCAATCGTTGCATGTACGTTACCTCCAAAAATAGTCAAAAAACCTTCAAGCACTGCAAGCATTACTTGGTTTCACGATGTACTTCCTGTGAGCTGCATTTCTTGCAATACTTTTTTATCTCCAAACGTTCCAAAGAACTACTAACATTCTTCATTGTCGAATAATTACGGCTTCCACAGACAGAGCAAGCCAGTATGACTTTTTTTCGCATGTGACATCACACCTATAATAGCAATTCTATAAAACTTTATCACAGGCTTGTTTTTTCTGTCAATAAAGCATTGAGATTAAAGGCTTATTTCTCGGAGCTCAAGGTATCTCTCAAGCTTTCTTTTTACCCGTTGAAGAGCGTTGTCAATAGATTTGACGTGACGGTTCAGATCCTCGGAAATTTCCTGATAGGAACGGCCGTCAAGATACAGGGCCAGCACCTTTCGTTCCAGGTCACTGAGCAGCTCGGCCATTTTCAGTTCAATATCATCGAATTCTTCCTGATTGATAATCAGATCCTCCGGATTCATCACTTTAGCGCCGGAGATCACATCCATAAGTGTACGGTCAGATTCTTCATCATAAATGGGCTTGTCTAGTGAAACATAAGAGTTAAGCGGAATATGTTTTTGACGGGTAGCAGTTTTAATAGCGGTAATAATTTGGCGGGTTATGCACAATTCTGCAAATGCCTTAAAAGAGGTCAGCTTGTCCTCTTTAAAGTCACGAATTGCCTTGTAGAGGCCTATCATTCCTTCTTGAATAATATCTTCGCGGTCAGCTCCTATTAGAAAATACGATCTGGCCTTGGCACGGACAAAATTTCTGTACTTTGTTATTAAATAATCCAGCGCATCACTGTCACCATTATGAACCAACTCGATAATCTGATCATCTTCCATCGTGTGAAATAACTCTTTGTTGACCTTACCCTTGTTGATTTGCGAGTTCAAGCCGATCCCCCCGGACGCACAAAAGATAGCAATATTATACAGTACATATTTTGGAAGCGTCAACCTGTTATAAATCTCCCCTGCGCCATTTTTCAAAAGTTTTCATGATATCTTCAGAGATAGCAATCTTTGAGGAAGGTCGCCCTTCCTCAATTTTTTTTACTTTTTTTTGAATCCGCTTTTCAATCAGGTTCATTTCAGTCAGCAGCTCCCGTGCTGATTTCCTCAATGCTCCCTGGCCGAAAATGGCCCACTGCTCAGTAAAATCAGAAGTTGCCACATGAATCTGGGTTTTAATATTGGACAGCTCTGATGCCAGTTTTTCAATCCGTTCGTCAGCCGTTTCATTCTCCCGTGTATAAATGACCTCTACCCTGTAATTTTTATATTTTTTCTCTACACCCTTTACGAGATGGGCATCGAATATGATCATGACACGGTATCCTGTATAACCCTGATATTCTGCCATTTTTTGAACAAGCAGATCTCTTGCTTCGGCAAGATTATCTTTTTTCAGCCTCTCCAATTCCGGCCATGCACCAATGATGTTATAGCCATCTACCAAAAGGATGTCCATGCCTCTTATTCTCCCAGCGGCTGGCGTTTGCGGTATACCTCATACATGAGAAGACCTGCAGCTACAGAAGCATTTAAAGATGTCACTTTGCCTGCCATTGGCAGCCGCACAAGGAAGTCACAGCCTTCCCTGACAAGCCTTCCCATTCCTTTTCCTTCACTCCCGATCACGAGGCCGATCGGCATGCCGCCATCCATATTTCGATAATCATCAGAACCCTTGGCATCCGTTCCGACAATCCATATTCCTTCTTTTTTCAGGTCTTCCATGGTTCTGGCTATGTTCGTCACCCTTGCTACAGGAATGTATTCAATCGCTCCTGTGGATGCCTTCGCTACAGTGGCAGTCAGCCCAACAGCTCTCCGCTTCGGAATGATGATGCCATGCGCACCGACCGCATCCGCTGTCCTCATAATGGAGCCAAGGTTATGAGGATCTTCAAGCTCGTCCAGTATCAGAATAAAAGGTGCTTCATTTCTATCCCTGGCAGCAGCCAGAATGTCATCCACCTCAGCATATTCATATGCAGCTACCTGAGCCACCACACCCTGATGATTGCCCTCCACCATCTGATCCAGTTTTTTCTTGGGAACATACTGGATTGTCAGTCCTTTTTCGGCTGCCAGACGGGTCACCTGCTGAACCTGACCTTTCTGGGAATTCTCAGCTACCCAGATTTTATGGATTTCCCTTGATGATTTAAGGGTTTCAATCACCGTATTTCTGCCCATGATATATTCACTTTCCATCTGTTTTCCTCCTTTCAGCGAGAATGTTTTCCAGAGCTGCCGAGACTATTTCCTGCAGCCTTGTTTCTCTTTTTGTAAGATAGCAATAGCCAATTACTGCTTCAAACGCAGTGCTGTGCTTGTAGGTTTGTACATCTGTGTTTTTTGGAATCGTACCCGATTTGGCATTTCTGCCTCTTTTTATAATGGAGATTTCTTCCTCTGTGAAAAATCCCCCGTCTATGAGTTCATGCAGAACTTTGGCCTGTGCCTTTGCAGAAACATACTGCCTGGCAAGGCGGTGGAGCTGATGGGGCCTTACAATGCCTTCAGCAAGGAGGTGATGCCGTACGTATATCTCGTACACTGCATCACCCATATATGCGAGGGCCAGACCGTTCAGCTGTTTTGCATCCTTAAATTCAGCCATTTCCACCATGTTTATCCTCTTTTCCATCTCGTTCCTTGAGGAGTGTCCTCCAGTATAATATTCAAGCTTTTCAGTTCATCGCGTATTGAATCTGCAAGCGCAAAATCCCTGTCCTTACGGGCCTGAATTCGCTTTTCAATCAGTGCATCAATCTCTTCGTCCAGCAGTTCATTCTCGCTAAATACAAGGCCGAGTACCTCTCCAAGGCTGTCAAACTCATTCAAAAATGCCTGAATGACTTGTTCTGCAGTATTTTTTTCCTGAAGATAATAGTTGGCCTGTCTGGCAAGCTCAAACAAAACGGAAACTCCGTTAGCTGTATTAAAGTCATCATCCATTTCCACGATGAAGTTCTCCCGCAGCTTTTCTATCTGCTGCAGCCACTTATCATCATCAGAAGTGAGGTTTGAGCTGCTTTGTTTTCTGTGTACCAGATTTGCATAGGACGTTTTCAGCCGGTCCAGTGAATTTTTCGTACTGTTCAGAAGATCAACTGAATAGTTAATCGGGTGACGGTAGTGGACTGACAGCATGAAAAACCTTAAAACCTGAGGATCATGCTCTTTTACAATGTCCTTGACCATCACAAAGTTCCCGAGGGATTTTGACATTTTTTCGTTATCGATATTAATATACCCATTATGGAGCCAGTAGTTGGCGAATGTTTGATTTGTCAGTGCTTCAGACTGTGCAATTTCATTTTCATGGTGAGGGAAGGTTAAATCCTGCCCGCCTGCATGAATGTCTATTGTGTCCCCAAGATATTTGCGTACCATGGCGGAGCATTCAATATGCCAGCCGGGGCGCCCTTTGCCCCATGGACTGTCCCAGTGGATTTCCCCTTCTTTGGCAGCTTTCCACAGTGCAAAGTCCAGAGCATCCTGCTTTTTCTCGCCCACTTCGATCCTCGCACCTGAGCGCAGCTCATCAATTGACTGGTGGGAAAGCTTGCCGTACCCGTTAAAGGCTCTTGTTTTATAATACACATCGCCTTCAGCTTCATAAGCAAAGCCTTTTTCAATCAAGGCGGCAATAAAATCAATAATTATATCCATGCTTTCTGTTACCCGCGGATGAGCATCAGCCTTTTTGCACCCCAGTGCGCCCACATCCTGAAAGTAAGCCTCAATGAAACGGTCTGCAATAGCCGGCACATTTTCACCAAGTTCATTAGCAGCTTTAATCAGCTTATCATCCACATCAGTAAAATTGGAAACATAATGAACATCATAGCCTCTGTACTCCAGATAGCGCCTGACAGTATCATAAACAATTGCAGGCCTGGCGTTTCCGATATGAATATAGTTGTATACGGTCGGTCCGCATACATACATCTTTACCTTTCCTTCTTCAAGAGGCTTAAATTCTTCCTTTTGTCTCGTTAGCGTATTGAATAACTTTATCGTCACGTTCACTCTTCCCTTCCTGCAGTTGTTGTACTTCCTGCTTCAGCTTGAGAATCTCTGCTTCCAATTCCTTAAAGCGGTCCGCGACAGGATCCGGCAGATTGCAATGATCGAGATCCTGGTTTACGCGCTTTCCATTTTGAACTTTCACTTTTCCGGGAATGCCTACCACCGTGGAGTTGGCCGGAACATCATGCAGTACAACTGAACCTGCTCCTATTTTGGAATATTCTCCGATAGTAATAGAACCGAGCACCTTGGCTCCTGTCGCAATAAGAGCATGATCCTGAATGGTGGGATGCCTTTTGCCTTTTTCTTTTCCTGTGCCTCCCAGCGTAACTCCCTGAAATACCGTCACATTGTCTCCGATCTCACAGGTTTCTCCAATCACAACACCCATTCCATGATCTATAAAAAAACGCCTTCCTATTTTGGCACCCGGATGTATTTCTACTCCGGTAAAGAAGCGGCTTACTTGCGAAATAATACGTGCAAGAAAGAAGAATCTGCGTTGAAACAATCCATGTGCAAGGCGGTGCGCCCATATTGCATGAAGACCGGAGTAGGTTAAAATTACTTCAATATAGCTTCTTGCAGCAGGGTCCTGCTCAAAAACAATCTCAACGTCTTCTTTTAACATCTTAAACATTTGGAATCCCTCCAATCTTTCCGTATTCATAAAAAAACGCCCCTGTCAAATGACAGAGACGCTGTATGCGCGGTTCCACTCTGTTTAAGGAAAGATCTCTTTCCCTCAACTCAGGCTCTGTAACGTAGAGCTCCCGCTTCTGTCTACTATAATGCATATATTTCAACAGAAGGCTCGAAGGTGCATTTCAACTGTTCCTTCTCATAAACCTCTTTCAGCCATGAAGGTTCTCTCTGGAATGGAAAAACAGTGTACTTCTCCTTCTCAACACTTTTTCATATTGTATTTGAATTTGTATATTTACTATATTACATTTCTTAAAAAAAGTTAACTTAAAACATTTTTTAATCTAGCCAGTGCCCTGTCTTTACCGAGCAGTTCAATAGCCTGAGGAAGCTCCGGCCCATGTGTCTGGCCTGTCACTGCCACGCGTACCGGCATAAACAGTTTTTTTCCTTTTTGCCCTGTTTTCTTTTGCACTGCTTTAACTGCACCCTTGATGTCCGCTGCTGCAAACTCACTCAGTTCTGCAAATTCTTCAGCAAGTGCCCTCAGAACTTCCGGTACCTGCTCTTCTTCAAGAACAGAGCGTGCTTCATGATTGTATTCCAGATCTTCTTTAAAGAACATGTCGGAAAGCTCTACAATTTCAGCACCAAAGCTCATTTGCTCCTGATAAAGCTCAATCAGCTTTAGTGTCCAGTCTCTTTCCTCTGCAGACATATCTTCCTTCACCCTGCCTGCTTTCACAAGATGCGGAATCGCCAGCTCTGCAACCTTTTCCGTATTAAGGTTCTTCATATATTGATTATTCATCCACGTAAGCTTTTGTGTATCAAACACAGCAGGGGACTTTGACAGCCTGTTTGGATCAAAAATGCTGATGAATTCTTCCCTGCTGAAAATTTCATCTTCCCCTACAGGTGACCAGCCAAGCATGGCAATGAAGTTAAACAGCGCCTCAGGAAGGTAGCCAAGATCTTCGTATTGCTCAATAAACTGAATGATGGATTCATCACGCTTGCTCAGCTTTTTGCGTCCTTCATTCACAATCAGCGTCATATGTCCGAATACAGGAGGCTCCCAGCCCAGTGCTTCATAAATCATGATTTGTTTAGGTGTATTGGAGATATGATCATCACCGCGAAGAACATGAGAAATCTTCATCAGATGATCGTCTGCTGCAACTGCAAAATTATAAGTAGGTGTGCCGTCCTTTTTCACGATAACATGGTCGCCGATGCCGTCTGACTCAAAGGCAACCTCGCCTTTTACCATGTCATTGAAGCGGTACACAACCCCTTTTGGCACTCTGAAGCGGATGCTCGGCTCCCGGCCTTCAGCCTCAAGCTTTTTCTGCTCCTCTTTCGTCAGGTTGGCGCATTTTCCTGAGTAGCGGGGCATTTCTCCGCGTGCGGTCTGCTCTTCACGCTCCTGCTCCAATTCCTCTTCTGTACAGTAGCATTTGTAAGCAAGCCCTTTTTCAAGCAGCTCAGTATAATATTTTTTATACAAATCATTGCGTTCAGACTGGCGGTAGGGGCCGTATTCTCCCGGCTTATCCACACTCTCATCCCACTCGATTCCGAGCCATTGCAGATATTTCAGCTGACTCTCTTCGCCGCCTTCGATGTTCCTTTTTTTATCGGTGTCTTCTATTCTGATAATAAATTTACCGCCCTGGCTTTTTGCATAAAGATAGTTGAAAAGGGCTGTTCTGGCATTTCCAATATGTAAATGACCTGTCGGACTGGGTGCATAGCGCACTCTTACTTCATTCGTCATGATGATACCTCCATTAAAAATAATGCAGAAAATATGCGCGGGCAACCGAGAGACATCCGCCGCCTGCTGCGCCAAATTTCAATCCTGCAAGATGAATTCTCTCCGCTTACATTTTCCTGATTCCTAAAAAGAATTCTTAATAAGTCCAAAAATATTTTAACACTTTTTTGCGAAATCTTATTCGTTTTTTACTAATAATACAGCAGCCTGTGCTGCAATTCCTTCTTCCCGCCCTGTAAATCCGAGTTTTTCGGTAGTGGTGGCCTTCACATTGATCTGTGATAATTCAGCCTGCAGCAATTCGGCAATCCTGTTTCGTATCTTTTCAATATGGGGTGCCATCTTTGGTTTTTGGGCAATGATTGTACAGTCGAGATTGCCAAGCTTATAGCCCTTCTCTCTAACAATGTTCCATACATGCTCCATCAGCACAGCGGAATCTGCATCTTTGAATGCCATATCTGTATCCGGAAAGTGCTTCCCAATATCACCTTCTCCGATTGCACCCAGGCAGGCATCGGCCACTGTATGCAGAAGAACATCGGCGTCAGAATGTCCGAGCAGCCCCTTTTCATAAGGAATTTCAATTCCTCCAATGATCAGCGGGCGGTTTTCAACCAGCTGATGCACATCAAAGCCTTGTCCAATTCTAATCATCGCTTTTCCCTCTTTCGCTTTCCATAATTGCTTTCGCAAATAGAAGATCATCCGGTGTTGTCAATTTTATATTCGTATAATCACCATATACAATTTTAACTCTATGTTTCATAAATTCAACAAGGCTTGCATCATCTGTGCCTGCAAATTGATGTTTTACTGCATGTTCATGGGCGCTTAGAATTAATGACAGACGAAAAGCTTGTGGGGTCTGTACCAACCACAAGCTTGATCGCTCAATCGTTTCTACCACTTGGAGATTTTCAGCTTTTTTTATCGTATCCTTCACTGGAACGGCAATTGTAGCGGCGTCAGCCTCCTGAGCTGAAAGCACCAGGTCGCGGATATGACTCTGCCTGATAAACGGCCTGGCACCGTCATGAACCAAAACAATATCGGAGTCACAGGCCTTTAAGCCATTGTATACACTTTCCTGTCGTTCCGCTCCGCCTGCTACAAGCTGCTTTACCTTTTTAAAGTGATAGAGTTCAATTAATTTTAAGAAATCGCCCTTTTCCTTCTCATTGATGACAAGAATAATTCCGCTGCAGGCTGGATCCTGTTCAAATACAGTCAAAGTATGAACGATAACAGGTTTCCCTTTCAGCAGAATGAACTGTTTATTTTTCCCTGCGTTCATTCGCTTGCCGGATCCCGCAGCTGGTATGACGACTTGATAATCCATTTCTTTTCTCCCTTATAGAGCCTTTTCAAGAAGCTTTGGCTTTGCAAAAATCATTCTTCCCGCCGAGGTCTGCAGAACGCTTGTGACCAAAACATCAATTGTTTTACCAATATAATCTCTGCCGCCTTCAACAACAATCATTGTACCGTCATCCAGATAGGCAACGCCCTGATTGTGCTCTTTACCATCTTTGATGACCTGAACCTTTAGTTCTTCACCAGGAAGCACGACAGGCTTTACAGCGTTGGCAAGATCGTTAATGTTCAACACAGCTACCTTCTGAAGCTCGCAAACTTTATTAAGATTAAAGTCATTTGTCACGACAACTCCGGAGGTAACCTTGGCAAGCTTCACCAGCTTGCTGTCAACCTCCTGTATTTCTTCAAAGTCGCCTTCATAAATTTCAACATTGATGGCAAGTTCTTTTTGAATTCTGTTCAGGATGTCCAGGCCTCTGCGCCCTCTGTTCCTTTTCAAAACATCAGATGAATCTGCAATATGCTGAAGTTCTTCCAGCACAAACTGCGGTATGACAATCGTTCCTTCCAAAAAGCCTGTCTGGCAGATATCTGCTATTCTGCCGTCAATAATGACACTCGTATCAAGTATTTTTAATTTCTTGTCCTCATGCTCCGGCTCCGTTTGCTCCTCGGAAGCACCTTTTTTCTTATTCATCCGTGCAGGGATGGAAAATAAGCTGACAAGTTCATCCTTCTTTTTAAAACCCACTGCAAATCCGAGGTATCCAAGCAGGAGCGTTAAGAATACAGGAATTAATGTACTGATCATGGGATACGGAATATCTTGCAAAGGAATAACATTAACTAGTAAGAATGCAATTATTAGTCCGAAAATCAAACCGAGACTGCCGAACAAGACATCAGTAACAGGTGCGGTTACAAGTGACTCCTCAAGCCTTTTCACCCAGTTGACCACATAATCAACAAGCCAAAATGTAGCAATGTAAAAAATAATGGCACCTAGAATTGCCAAAGAATATGGCGTGTTTAAAAAAGGTATGTCTTGTAATCCTAATAATTGTAATAATTCCGGCATAAAGAAGATTCCAAGGGCTCCTCCTGTCAGTAAAAAGGTTGCTTGAACTATTCGTTTTAACATACCTTCACCTCCTTCTTATTTTATTATTAACACTTTATCCTAAAACAAACATTTACCCGCATATTTTTAGATTGCACATGAAAAGAAGCTTAAACACTATACCCCCTAAGGGCTGAATTGAAACGCTCTTACAGATGTCTGTCAATCATAAGCTTTTCCTGCAGGCGCTTTATTCCCTGTTTAATTTTTTTCGCTCTGACTTCCCCGATTCCATCTACGTCGTCTAATTGTTGTACGTTCGCATGGGAAATAAGTTTCAGATTTTGAAATTTTGTCACTAAATTTTCAATAACTCCGGATGGAAGGCGGGGTATTTTGTTCAGTATTCTGTATCCTCTTGGAATCACCGCTTCATCCTGGCTGGTCAGCTGGGAATAACCAAGCATCTTCAGAATGTCCGAATCATCCAGCAGCTCAAAGTTCGAATGTGCCTGCAGCCTTCTTAAGAACTCCTCCGGATTTTCTGATTTGTTCACACTGTAATCTTTCACAATCAGCTCGGCTTCTTCTTCTATATCTGCCAGAAGCTCGCTCATTTGCAGGCGAACGAGCTGCCCTTCTGTTCCCAGCTCATTGATATAGCTCATAATTTCATTCTTGATGCGGAGCACCATTTCAATTCGGTGGAGTACATGCACCACATCGCCAATTGTCACAATTTCCTCAAACTCCATTGCTCCGAGTCCAATGATGGACTGCTCCAGGACAGAACGGTATTTCTCCAGAGTCTGCACCGCTTGATTTGCCTTAGTCAAAATTACACCAATATCGCGCAAAGAATACCTTTTTTCTCCGTAATAAAGAGTAATCACGTTCCGCCTCTGCGAAATTGCAACTACAAGGCTTCCTGTCTGCTTTGCCACACGTTCCGCTGTCCTGTGCCTCATGCCTGTTTCGGATGAGGGAATCTGCGAATCTGGGACAAGCTGGGCGTTCGCATAAAGAATTTTGTGACCGGAATCGCTCAGAATAATAGCGCCGTCCATTTTGGCAAGCTCATATAAATGCGCAGATGAAAACGGGTAATTAATATAAAAGCCTCCATCAACTATCTGCTTCACCTTATCACTGTAGCCGACCACAATCAGACCGCCTGTTTTTGCCCTTAAGACATTATCAATGCCGGAACGGATAGGTGTCCCGGGGGCCATAAACTGAAGAATTTCAGACAAGCTCTTTTCGCTGAACTTTTTTTCTTTTTCTGTCATGACTTACCCCCCTAACGTCTTTTGCAGCGCTTCAGAAACGTTCTTCACACCTATCATTTCAATTCCTGCGGGCGGAATCCAGCCGCCTATATTTGCTTCCGGAAGAATAACGCGCTTAAAACCGAGCTTTTCTGCCTCAACGACCCTTTGTTCGATCCGCGAAACACGCCGCACCTCACCTGTCAGGCCTACCTCGCCGATAATCACGTCGGTGGCTTTTGATGGCACATCCTTAAAGCTTGAAGCAATGCTTACTGCCACCGCCAGATCAATCGCTGGCTCATCAAGCTTTACTCCGCCGGCAACCTTCAGGTAGGCATCCTGATTCTGCAGCAGCAGCCCTACTCTTTTTTCAAGTACAGCCATTAGCAAAGGCACACGGTTGTGATCAATTCCCGTCGCCATTCTTCTAGGATTTCCAAAACTTGTCGGAGAAATTAATGCTTGTATTTCGACGAGAACAGGCCTTGTTCCTTCCATGGAAGCAACAACAGTTGAACCCGCCGCTCCCTTTGATCTTTCTTCAAGAAAAATTTCAGAAGGATTCAACACTTCTTCCAGACCTGACTCCTTCATTTCAAAAATGCCCATTTCATTCGTAGAGCCAAATCTGTTTTTCACTGCACGTAAAATCCTGTAGGTATGATGCCGCTCTCCTTCGAAATAAAGAACAGTATCCACCATATGCTCAAGAATGCGGGGACCTGCGATAGACCCCTCTTTTGTCACATGGCCCACGATAAAAATGGCAATTCCCTTTGTTTTCGCAATTCTCATTAATTCTGCTGTACATTCCCTGACTTGTGATACACTGCCAGGAGCAGAGGTCACCTCAGATTGATAGACTGTCTGTATGCTGTCCACAATGACAAAAGAAGGATTTGTTTCTTCTATTGCTTTTGTGATATATTCCATATCCGTTTCTGCCAGTACATACAGTTTGTCAGAGGTAATGTTCAGACGATCTGCACGGAGCTTGGTCTGTTTCACAGATTCTTCCCCGGATATATAAAGCACTTCATTTCCATTGTCAGCCAGCTGTGCAGAAATTTGGAGAAGCAGGGTTGATTTTCCGATGCCGGGATCTCCGCCAATTAATACGAGGGATCCTTTCACAATTCCGCTTCCAAGGACTCTGTTGAATTCTTTGGAACGCGTATGGATTCTCGGTTCTTTTGCATTCTCTATCTGGGTAATAGGTGAAGGTTTTTGAACGGTTGAATTTGAGTGATTAAAAGTCGTTCTGCGACCTGGGGATGCTGCTTTGATAGTTTCCTCCGTCATGGTATTCCACGCTCCGCAGGCGGGACATTTGCCCATCCATTTGGCTGATTCGTAGCCGCACTCCTGACAGATAAACTTTGATTTTGTTTTTGCCATTAGTAGAAGATTTCCTCTCTCAGAAAAAAATATAATATAGTTGTATAGCCCAAAGTATACCACCATAACGAATGTTTTTTAAAGCAAAGAGGCATACGCCAGTATGCCTCCAGTGTATTACATTTACTTTACTTCCTCAGATTGTTTGACAACAAATTCACCATTGTTCACATCAAGGACAATTTTCTGCCCTTTTTGAATGGTTCCTCTAAGAAGCTCTTCTGAAAGACGATCTTCCACGTTCTTCTGAATAGCCCTGCGGAGAGGTCTTGCCCCATACTCAGGATCGAAGCCTTCATCAGCAATTTTCTCTTTGGCCGGTTCAGTAAGCTCCAGCACAATATCCTGCTCTTTCAAGCGGTTTGTCAGCTGATCCGCCATAAGTGTAACAATTTCTTTCAGATGCTTTTTCTCTAAAGAATGGAACACAATGATCTCATCAATACGGTTCAGGAACTCCGGACGGAAGGCCTTCTTCAGCTCTCCCATAACTTTGTCTTTCATATCCTTATAATTCTGCTGCTCATCCTGCACGTTGAAGCCTACATACTTGTTGCGCTTAAGCTCACTCGCGCCAACATTGGATGTCATGATCAGAATCGTATTCCTAAAGTCAACAGTACGCCCTTTCGAATCTGTCAGGCGCCCATCCTCAAGAACTTGAAGAAGGATATTAAACACATCAGGATGCGCTTTTTCAATTTCATCTAGAAGAACTACTGAATATGGCTTTCTTCTGACCTTCTCAGTCAGCTGTCCGCCCTCATCATATCCCACATATCCCGGAGGCGAACCTACGAGACGGGAAGTGGAGTGCTTTTCCATATACTCGGACATATCAATGCGGATCATGGCATCCTCATCGCCAAACATCGAGCTTGCCAGGGCTCTTGCAAGCTCTGTTTTCCCTACTCCTGTAGGACCAAGGAAAATAAATGAGCCGATCGGACGTTTCGGATCCTTCAGACCTGCTCGTGCACGCCTTACCGCTTTGGCTACGGCAACTACCGCTTCATCCTGCCCGATTACTTTGGAGTGAAGAATTTCCTCCAGCTTTAACAGTTTATCTGTCTCAGTCTGCGCAAGCTTAGAGACAGGAATGCCAGTCCAGTTGGCTACAACAATAGCAATATCTTCAACAGTGACTTCAGTGTTTTCCTGCCCCTGCTTTTCCTTCCAGCCTTTTTTTGTTTCTTCCAGCTGTTCGCGAAGACGCTGCTCTGTATCTCTCAGGGATGCTGCTTTTTCAAATTCCTGGCTTTGAACAGCTGCATCCTTTTCCTTTCTAACTTCTTCAAGCTTCATTTCAAGCTCTTTCAGGTTAGGAGGCGTCGTGAACGAACGCAGTCTTACTTTTGAACCTGCTTCATCAATCAAGTCGATTGCTTTGTCAGGAAGAAAGCGATCAGAAATATAGCGGTCAGACAGCTTTACAGCTGCTTCAATCGCATCATCTGAAATAGACACCCTGTGATGCGCTTCATAGCGGTCGCGAAGGCCTCTCAGAATCTGAATGCTCTCATCAGGTGAAGGCTCATCCACTTGAATCGGCTGAAAACGCCGCTCAAGGGCTGCATCCTTCTCAATATATTTACGGTACTCATCAAGAGTGGTTGCCCCGATACATTGAAGCTCTCCACGCGCAAGCGACGGCTTCAAAATGTTGGAAGCATCTATAGCACCTTCTGCTCCGCCGGCTCCAATCAAAGTGTGAAGCTCGTCAATGAACAGAATGATATTTCCTGCCTGCCTGATTTCATCCATTACTTTTTTCAGACGGTCCTCAAATTCACCGCGGTATTTTGTCCCGGCTACAACAGTTCCCATATCTAGTGTCATTACACGCTTGTCACGAAGAATTTCAGGAACTTCATTATTGACAATCTGCTGTGCCAATCCTTCTGCAATTGCCGTTTTACCTACACCAGGCTCCCCTATCAGTACAGGGTTGTTCTTTGTTCTGCGGCTGAGAACTTCTATAACACGCTGAATTTCTTTACTTCTGCCAATCACAGGGTCCAGGCTGCCTTCTCTTGCGACAACAGTCAGGTCTCTTGCAAGGCTGTCAAGTGTAGGAGTGTTGGCATTAGACATGCCGCCGCCCTGATGGCTTGAGCCTGACTCATTGCTTCCAAGCAGCTGAAGGACCTGCTGGCGCGCTTTATTTAAGCTTACACCAAGATTATTAAGCACTCTGGCAGCAACACCTTCTCCTTCCCTGATAAGGCCGAGAAGGATGTGCTCTGTGCCTACATAGGAATGGCCAAGCTTGCGTGCTTCATCCATGGAAAGCTCGATGACTTTCTTTGCCCTTGGAGTGTAGTGAATTGTTTGTGAAATATCCTGGCCTCTTCCAATCAGGCCTTCCACTTCTTTCTGAATCTTATCAGGCTCCAGGCCGAGGGCAAGCAAAGCCTTGGCTGCAATACCTTCACCTTCCCGTACAAGTCCAAGCAGAATATGCTCTGTTCCGATATTGTTATGGCCTAAACGAACCGCTTCTTCCTGTGCCAGCGCCAATACTTTCTGTGCGCGTTCTGTAAATCTGCCAAACATCATACTCCATCATCCTCCGTCCGTTTCTGGCTATCTTCTTCAAGCTTTAACCGTTCCCTGATCAATGTCGCACGCCTGACGTCCCGCTCCTCCGGCCTGAGCGCTTTCCCTGAATATTGCTGCAGAAATCCCGGCTGTGTAAGAATCATCAGTTCATTCAAAATATTTCTTGATACATCTTCAATCATATTCAAATCAATTCCCAGCCTCAGATCAGACAAACACTTTGCAGCTTCCTTTGATTCCATAATTCTGCTGTGTGTTAGAATGCCATAAGACCTGTACACCCTGTCTTCAAGCTGTATCTGGGATGTTTTATAAATGGCTTCCCTTGCCGAGCGTTCCTGGTCAATGAGCTGGCTCACAACACTGATTAAATCCTCGACAATGTCCTCCTCAGACTTGCCCAGCGTAATCTGGTTTGAAATCTGAAAAATATTCCCCTGCGCTTCGCTGCCCTCTCCGTAAGTTCCCCTGACAACCAGGCCCAGCTGATTAATCGCTGGTATAATCCTGTTCATCTGCTGTGACATGACCAATGCAGGGAGATGCATCATCACAGAAGCACGGAGGCCCGTTCCGATATTGGTCGGACAGCTGGTTAAGTATCCTCTATTTTCATCAAAGGCGTAATCAACCTCTTTTTCTATCCAGTCATCCAGCCTGTTCGTTGTATAAAGCGCCTCTTTTAACTGAAAACCAGGAAACAGGCATTGTATACGAACATGATCTTCCTCGTTGATCATAATGCTCAGTTCCTCATTTTCTGACAAAAGGCACCCGCCTGAGATAGAGTGCTCCGCAAGATTAGGACTGATCAAGTGCTTTTCTACAAGCACCCTCTTATGGATAGGTTCAAGCTCATCCATCACCAGCATTTGTAACTGTCCCATAGAATCGAACTGCTTATCATGAAAAATATTTTTAAATAATTCCAGTACCTCTTCAGCTTCTTCCTTAGAAAAAACTGTTGGAAATTTATATTGTTCAATATTGCGTGCAAGCCTTACCCGGCTGCTCAGCACAATATCAGAATCAGGACCATCCTGGCTCATCCATGAGCTGATAGCCTGGTTTAAAAAGTTTTGGAGTGACATAGATTACTGGCCCTCCTCTTTCTTCTCATTCAGCTGCTGATTTAATTTCCTGATTTCATCCCTTACCTCAGCAGCTTTCTCAAACTCCTCCTGAGCGATCAGCTCCGTAAGGTTTGTTTTTAATTCTTCAATTCTCTTTTTAAACTGAATGGTTCCGCCAATCCGCTGCGGAATCTTGCCTCCATGTGTGGTATTTCCGCTATGGACCCTTCTCAAAACAGGCGTTACATGGCTGCTGAACGTCTTATAACATTCAGCACACCCAAATCTTCCCGCTTTCGCAAACTGGTTAAACGTAAAGCCGCACCTGCTGCATTTAAGCACATCTTCCTTTTTAAAAAGATCCTTCTGCGGCTTATTTCCAAAAGCAGTCTCCATATTCAGGAGCCCTGCCAGTAAGCTGTTAATTGAAAAACCTGCCTGAGCATTGGCAATTGAACTGCTGCCAGTCTCCTTGGCACAATACTCACACATATGAGTCTCTTGTTTCTCTCCATTCACTACTTTAGTAAAGTGAAAAGTTGCCGGCCGTTCTTTGCATTCCTGGCAAATCACTCTTCTCACCTGCCTTATTTATATTTCAGCGAAATCAGCATTGCTTTCATCATCCGTGCCCTTAACTCATCCCGAAGAGGAAGGTCAATATAAAGCACGGATCTATCGATCACACTAAGCATTATTTTCGCTTCTCTTTCTGAAACAGCGCCTTCCTGTACAAGGCGGATAATAATCTGTTCGGCAGCAGACTGGGTCAGCCTTTTATCAATCAGCTCCAAAATATGAGATATCAGCTGTGCATTATCATTGGATTTCACCTTGATAATGCGGATATACCCTCCGCCGCCCCTTTTGCTTTCTACAACAAAACCTCTTTCTATGGTAAAGCGGGTATTAATCACATAATTGATTTGAGATGGTACACACTGAAACTGCTCAGCAATTTCACTTCTCTTAATTTCAATGATTTCCTTGCCGCTGCTGTCCAAAACAGACATCAAATGCTGCTCAATAATATCCGATATATTTTTCAATTCGCCTCCCCCTTCACTGACTTTGACTATATTTGACTATAGTCCTAATATAAAACGTCCCGCTCTTTTTTTCAACTTTAATGTTTACACCACTATCTATTTCCAAAATCTCTGTGTCCAAAACATACACTCAGTCAATCTTTTTGATTTCATGGCATTTCATTAAAGCTGCAAGAGCTCCATCCAATTTTTCCAGGGGAAGTTCTACCTCAATATTATATTGCGTCACAACACCATGATCTTTTTTCTTCATAGAGGATAATTCCATTTTATGAATGGAAGCTCTGTATTGATGCAAGGTATGAATAACTTTTTCCAAACCCTGTGACGCTGCATCCACCTCCACCTTTATCACCCTTCTTTTTTTATTCCTGTAGATCAGCCTCTCCATCTTTCCCAGAAACGTCAGGCTGATCAGCACCAGCAAAGTAGCAAATACAGCCAGACTATACATGCCGGCTCCAATAATCAGCCCCAGCCCTGCCACAACCCAAATGGATGCCGCAGTCGTCAGTCCTCTGATCGTCGCGCCCCTGACCAAAATCGTGCCGGCTCCCAAAAAACCAATCCCGCTGATCACATACGAAGGAATCCTTGCAGGATCAAACTGTATATTGGAATACTCATCAAGATAATCTCTAAAGCCATACAAAGATAAAAGCATCATCAAACAAGAACCCACCCCAACAAGCAAATGCGTCTTAAATCCTGCCGGATGATTTTTAAACTCCCTCTCCAAACCGATAAAGCCGCAAAGCATGGCAGCAAACAATACTCTGTAATAAATAACAAGCTGATCTGGGTCAAAGAACTCTTTAAAAAATTCCATGTAGATCCCTCTCCTGCACCTTAATCTTCAAAAACACAAGTTCTTCTCAAACTGAAATTGGCGTTGCCGCCCCTTGAATATATAAAAAGAACCGGCTATGTCTGAGACATAACCGGTTAAAATAGGAGTAGATTCTTTATCTATTTACCCGCATCTTACAAAGCTAAACACCCTTTTTACATTTTTTTGTTTTTTTATTGCGGGGTGGAAATATCAATTGTGGGCGCAGCGGTTGTTGTAGTGTTTTGGGGATTGTGTAACAAAGTTTTAGGGCGGGTGCAGGGACTTGGTATGGTGTAACAGGGTGTGTGGGTTTGTAGGGGCTTGGCGATAGTGTAACAGGGTGTGGGGGGTTTGTTATGGTTTCTTTGAGATCGTATAACAAAGCAGGGGGGTTTGTTATAGTAACTTTTAGATAGTATAACAAAGTGGGGGGTTTTGTTATAGCAACTTTGAGATAGTAGAACAAAGTAGGCGGGTTTGTTATAGCAACTTTGAGATAGTAGAACAAAGAGGCGGGGTTTGTTATAGCAACTTTGAGATAGTAGAACAAAGAGGCGGGGTTTGTTATAGCAACTTTGAGATAGTAGAACAAAGAGGCGGGGTTTGTTATAGCAACTCTGAGATATTAGAACAAAGAGGCCGGGTTTGTTATAGCAACTCTGAGATATTAGAACAAAGAGGCCGGGTTTGTTATAGCAACTTTGAAATCGTATAACAAAGTAAAGGGTGTAGTTATAGCTTCGTGGAAATCGTATTGCAAATCAGGAAAGAATAGTTAGAGTAAGATCCTTTTTAAAATAAGCCCCTAACTACCATCAGCCGGTGGAATAAAATAGGCGTAGAGATTCCGCTTATTCGGGAAAAACAGCTAAAATCAGCTGAAATAGAAGTAGGAATTCCGCCTAATCAGCTAAAAGCGCTGGAAATAAACGACTTTTAGCAACATAACCGGAAAAGCTTCCCTTATATTGCCTGAAATTCGCCTT
>NZ_WKKI01000018.1 GCF_009674805.1 Metabacillus lacus
TAAGGCTTCTAACCGTCGGTGCAACGGGATAGCCTAATCCATAACTAGCGGTTACGCTGGTGTTCTTAGGAATCCCCCACTTCAAACAGCTCGCAAGAGCCAGTTAAGTGGCGGGTAGTTCAAATTCTCTTGGTTGAAATCGCTTTTCTCATTTTTTCAAGCGCTTCCTGCCCGTTTTCTTTCAGTGATCTCATGACAATTACATACAAAGCATCCACATAGCTTAACTGAGCAATCCGAGAGGACAGTGCTTCTGATCTGTAATCTGTTTCATCAGAAAGTGTATAAAGTGAAAGGTCTGCCAGCTTTGTAAGCGGGGATTTGGCCATATTTGTGATCGCAACGGTTTTTGCACCTGTTTTTCCAGCCACTTCGCAAACATCAAGGATATCCTTTGTGGAGCCTGAATGAGACAGGAAAATAGCGCAATCATTTTTTCTCAGCTGAGATGCACTCATTAACTGAATGTGGGAGTCAGATGGTGCAGACACATTTAATCCTGTACGGATAAATTTGTGATAGGCATCCATGGCAAGAATTGAAGATCCCCCGCTTCCATAAAATTCTATCTTGCCGGCTCCGGTAATAAAATCTGCCGCTTTTTCCAATGCGGAGGTGTCTACAATCTGCAATGTGTCTTCAAGCGTTTTCATATTGGAACGAAAAACTTTGCTGGCAAGTGCTTTTGTATCATCCTCTTCAGTTATTTCATCATGAATATTTTTAATAGGGGTAACGACCTCGGAAGCCAGAGCAATTTTCATAGATTGATATCCGGTAAAACCTATTCGCTTACAAAACCGGAAAACGGTAGAATCAGCAACTCCCAACTCTTCTGCAAATTGGGTGATGCTTAAATGAATGATATTTTTTGGATCATTCAAAATAAAATCTGCAATCTGAGATTCCTTCGCACTGAAGCTCGGGTAAAGCGACCGGATCTTAGCCAGACATAAATGATTATTCATATTCATTATTTACTCAGTCCTTGTCTTCTTTAATGAAATGGTACTTTTCATTATAAAATAAAAAAAATTTCTTTGAAAGCGATTGCAAATAAAATAATTTTCTTTATAATTGAATATATAAAGAAAATTATTTCGATATAGGCGGTGCTTACATATGAAAGTGGGTATGATTGGATTAGGAAAAATGGGTTTTAACCTTGCATTACAACTGAATGAAAGAAATTTTGATGTAGAAGCATTTGATTTAAACGCAGAGGCTGTAGAAAAAATTTCCGCTAGAGGAATCTCAGCTCACTCCTCTATCACGCAGCTGACAAAGGCCTTTCCGGATAGAAAAATTTTGTGGCTGATGGTTCCGGCTGGAGAAGCTACAGAATCTGTTTTTCAGCAGCTGCTGGCAGCATGCAATGAAGGCGATATCATTATCGACGGAGGAAATGCTCACTATCAGGATTCAATACGAAGAGATGCGCTGGCAGCAGAAAAAGGTGTTTTCTTTTTTGATTGCGGGACCAGCGGAGGAACTGAGGGTGCCTTGAATGGAGCCTGTCTAATGATTGGCGGAAATAAAGAGGTGTTTTCATCCATTGAGTCAATTTTCAAAGAGATTTCAGTTGAAAACGGTTACCTGCATACGGGACCTGCTGGAAGCGGCCATTATCTTAAAATGATACATAACGGAATTGAATATGGCATGATGCAGGCAATCGCTGAAGGATTTGAAGTATTGGATAAAAGTCCTTTTCCTTATGATTTCAAAGAAGTTGCCAAAGTGTTTAATCATGGCTCCGTGATTCGTTCGTGGCTGATGGAATTAACAGAATCAGCTTTTGAGAAGGATGAGAAACTCTCCTCCATCAAAGGAGTCATGCATTCCTCAGGAGAAGGAAAATGGACGGTTGAGGAAGCACTGAATCTGCAAACAGCCACTCCCATTATCGCTCTTTCGTTAATGATGCGGTACCGGTCAATTGAAACGGATACATTCTCAGGAAAAGTGGTAGCAGCGCTGCGCAATGAATTTGGCGGCCATGCTGTAGAGAAAAATGAATAGGAGGCTAATGTGATGGATGGTTCAATGTTAATTATCATTGCAATTGCAGGTATATTTTCACTGTTATATTTGGTGATGGGCGTGAAGCTCCACGCATTTGTGGCATTGCTGCTTGTCAGTTTACTAGTTGGAATTGCAGCAGGGATGCCGCTTGGAGAGATTCTTAGTTCAGTAGAATCCGGAATGGGAGGAACCCTTGGATTTGTCGCGGTTGTTGTAGGCTTAGGTGCAATGTTTGGCCGAATGCTTGAAGTTTCAGGCGGAGCAGAGCGTCTTGCTCAGACTCTTATTGGCAAGTTCGGTGAAAAAAATTCGCAATGGGCACTGGGCATAACAGGGTTTATTGTAGCGATTCCAGTCTTTTTTGATGTTGGTTTTATCATTTTGGTGCCGATCATATACGGTCTGGCTAAAAAAACAGGAAAGTCTCTTTTATTCTATGGAATACCGCTGCTGGCAGGTTTGGCGGTTACGCATGCCTATATTCCTCCTACTCCTGGTCCAATTGCAGTAGCAACAATTATTCAAGCAGATCTTGGCTGGGTCATTTTGTTTGGTGCACTTGCCGGGATTCCTTCTATGATTCTTGCAGGTCCTGTTTTTGGTAAATTCATAGCAAAGCGTATTCATGTAACAGTGCCTGAATATATGGAAGTGGAGAAAAAAGAATACGACAAAGATCTTCCAAGCTTCGGCTTAATTGCGTTTTTAGTGTTTATTCCTTTAATCCTTATATTGGCAAATACCCTTTCAGGTGTGCTTTTAGAGGAAGGAAATACGGTCCGTTCTTTCCTGGCATTTTTAGGCCATCCCTTTGTTGCATTAACGATTGCTACACTTTTAACATTTGTCCTTCTTGGGACACGCCGCGGGTACACGAGAGATGAGGTTCAGGAAATTGCAACAAAGGCCCTTGAACCTGCCGGGATCATTATTCTTGTTACCGGCGCCGGGGGAGTATTTAAACAAATCCTGATCGATTCCGGTGTTGGGGACGTTTTAGGTCAAATGATGGCAAATTCTGCTCTGCCTCCTATCATGATGGCATTTGCCATAGCGCTATTGGTCCGCATCGCGCAAGGTTCTGCCACTGTTGCCATGGTAACAGCAGCAGGTCTGATCACGCCATTGATTGACGCCATAGGTTATTCTGGCCCAATCCTTGGGCTGATTGTTATTGCTATTGCTGCAGGAGCTACAGCTGTATCACATGTGAACGATTCAGGCTTCTGGCTCGTAAACCGTTTCTTCGGGCTCGATGTAAAAGATACCTTGAAAACCTGGACAGTGATGGAAACGATTATAGGAGTCACCGGCTTCCTGGTTGTGTTCACAATCAGTCTGTTTATATAATAGAAGAGCAGACAATATCTGAAAAATATAAATAAAAAACAAAAGAGCTGACAACACAATTTGTCAGCTCTTCGCTCATTTTTTCTGTAGGAGGAAACGGAATGAAACATACACATATGATTGGTGTTGATATTGGAACAACGAGTACGAAAGCTGTAGTATTTAGGAAAAACGGGGATTTCGTTTCCAGGGAAAATATCGAATACCCGCTTTATACACCTCATCCCGGAACAGCTGAGCAGGATCCTGATGAAATTTCCAAGGCCGTTCTGCAGGCGATACGCCGAAGTATGACTTCCAGCGGCCTTCCAAAAGAGGCGATCGCCTTTGTTTCCTTCAGTTCTGCCATGCACAGTGTAATTGCCATAGATGAAGCAGGGAATCCGCTGACAAAATCGATTACCTGGGCAGACAATCGAAGCAATGATTATGCGCTGAAGATAAAAGAGCAAAACGGCCATGACATTTACCTTCGAACAGGTACACCAATTCATCCAATGTCTCCCCTTTCAAAGCTTGCATGGCTCCATGCTGAACAGCCTGAGCTTTGCAAAAAGGCAGCTAAATTCATTTCTATTAAGGAATATGTATTCTTCAAGTTATTCGGGAAATTTGAAGTCGATTATTCCATCGCATCAGCAACCGGGATGTTTAACCTGCAGAAGCTAAACTGGGATGAGGAAGCACTAAGCATCGCAGGAGTAACACCTCAGAAGCTTTCCATTCCAGTTGATACGACTCATTTTCAGCAGGGATTATCCGCAGTTCATGCCTCAGTAATGGGACTTCCTGCTGATACCCCATTTTACCTTGGAGCAAGTGATGGCGTCCTGTCCAATCTTGGGGTAAATGCAATTGACAAAGGATCTGTTGCAGTCACGATCGGAACTAGCGGAGCAATCCGAACAGTTACAGATAAGCCTGTTACAGATCCGAAAGGACGAATATTCTGTTATGCGTTGACGAAGGACCGGTGGGTAATCGGCGGTCCGGTTAACAATGGAGGTATGATTTTCAGATGGCTTCGGGATGAGCTGTGCCAGGATCTTGTAAAAGAAGCGATGCTGTCGGGCACAAATCCGTATGATCTGCTTACTGCGATTGCTGATGGAGTTCCTCCAGGTTCTCACGGCCTTATCTTCCATCCTTATATGGCCGGGGAACGCGCGCCTATCTGGGACGCCAATGCCAGAGGATCCTTTTTCGGCCTGAGTTTACATCACAAAAAGGAAGATATGGTGCGGGCAGTATTAGAAGGGATTTTGTTTAATCTTTACAGTGTCCTGCTTGCACTTGAAGAATTAATTGGAGAACCTAAGCGTATTCAGGCAACAGGAGGATTTGCACAATCGGGAATATTACGTCAAATGATATCTGATATTTTTGATCAGGAAGTCGTTGTTCCGGAAAGCTTTGAAAGCTCCTGTTTTGGTGCATGTGTCCTCGGTCTGTATGCGAGAGGAGAAATGGAAAAACTGGAGGATGTCACTAGTCTTGTCGGCTCGGTTCATACTCATCAGCCGAATAAGGAAGCGGCAGCCACTTATCAAAAAGTGGCGCCATTGTACATTCGCTTATCCAGAATGTTTTCTGAGGAATATGAAGAAATTGCAAAACTGCAAAAAGAACTCTTATGAACAGCAGCCCTTTGAGGATGAAAAATCCTAAAAGGGCTGCTATTTTTTTTAAGCTTGCTGCATGCAAATGTCACTGTATATAAAAAACCTTGCTTCCAAAAGGAAAACAAGGCTCTTAACTATCTTTTACGCGCGTGATACATAGCTGCCGTCAGTAGTATTGACAATCAGGCGGTCACCTTGATTGACGAAGAATGGTACTTGAACAGACAGTCCTGTCTGTACAATAGCAGGCTTTGTGCCTCCTGAAGCAGTATCGCCTTTAATGCCCGGCTCTGTTTCAACTACTTCAAGTTCTACTGTATTAGGGAGCTCCACTCCAAGAGTTTCCCCATGGAACATCATGATGGATACTTCCATGTTTTCAATAAGATACTTCAGCTCATATTCAATGGACCCGGCAGGAAGCTCAAGCTGATCATAGGATTCTGTATCCATAAATATATGCATATCACCGCTTGCATATAAATACTGCATTTTTCTTGTTTCAATCTGTGCTTTTGCCACTTTCTCGCCTGCACGGAACGTTTTCTCCTGAATGGCGCCTGTACGCAGGTTACGAAGCTTAGAGCGGACGAACGCTGCACCTTTTCCCGGCTTAACATGCTGAAAGTCCATAACGCGCCAGATCCCATTATCCACTTCTATCGTGAGCCCGGTTCTAAAATCATTTACTGAAATCATTACTTGTTCCTCCTAAAGCAAAGGCCGGTCAGCCTTTTTATTTCTACTTATTTATGTAGCACAATTGTATCAAAGGATAATCAATTCTTTTGGCGAAGCTGTCAGGGATTCATTTCCATATTCTGTAATGACAGTATCGTCTTCAATTCTTACACCGCCAAGACCTGCAACATAGATTCCCGGTTCAACCGTCACAACCATGCCAGGTTCCAAAACCGTATCTGATTTTACTGAAAGAGCCGGCCCTTCATGAACTTCCATACCAAGACCGTGGCCTGTTGAATGCCCAAAGTACTCGCCATATCCCTTTTCAGTAATATAATCCCTTGTTAAAGCATCTGCTTCCCTGCCGGTCATACCAGGCTTTATGCCTTCCATACCAAGCAGCTGGGCTTTTAAAACAGTTTCATATATTTTTTTCAATTCATCCTTAGGCTCTCCCACTGAAATCGTTCTGGTGATGTCAGAACAGTAGCCTTTATAGTATGCGCCAAAATCAAGTGTTACAAAATCTCCTTTTTCGATCACTTTGCTGCTTGCTACACCATGAGGGAGTGCAGAGCGAATACCCGAAGCAACAATCATATCAAATGAAGAGGATGCTGCACCATTTTTACGCATGAAAAATTCCAGTTCATTGGCAACTTCCACTTCTTTCAGCCCCGGCTGGATGAACTTAAGAATATGCTGAAAAGCAGCATCTGCTATCTCTGCAGCTTCCTTTAATATCTTAATCTCTGATGGGGACTTAATCAAGCGTAACTTTTCAACTGCACCCGATACTGGAACAAGTTCAATGCCTGACATTTCTTTTTCATAGGCTTTGTATGTTGAATATGTAAGATGATCTTGTTCAAAGCCAAGGCGCCCAATGCCCATTTGTTTTGCCGCAGCTGCTGCTTCTTCTATAAGAGGCCGTTTATGCTCAATAATTTGAAAATCCTTAATCTGTTCTTCCGCCTGCTTCACATAACGAAAGTCAGTAAGAAAAGCGGCTTTTTCACCTGACACCAATGCAACCCCAGCCGTTCCTGTGAAGCCGGTCAGATATCTTCTGTTTACATCGCTTGTCACAAGCAGACCATCCACCTGTAAATCTTTTAAGCTTCCTTGCAATTTTTCAAGCACCATGATGATTCCCCCTTATTTTCTCTATTAAAGCAAGCAGCGCCAGCTCGTAGCCCTGAAAGCCCAGGCCTGATATTTGCCCGTCTGCCACTGGCGCTATGACGGATGTATGTCTGAACTCCTCACGGGCATACACATGTGAAATATGAACCTCAATAACCGGAACTGAAATACTTGCTACTGCATCACGAATTGCATAGCTGTAATGTGTATATGCACCTGGGTTGAAAACGATGCCTTCATATATTCCTTCTGCTTCGTGAAGCGCATCTATCAGGGCACCTTCAGAATTTGACTGAAGAAAATCAACCTCTATGCTGTTCCGATCGGCAAAAGCAATCAGTTTGTGCTCGAGATCCTCCAATGTTTCTCTTCCGTATACATTTGGTTCTCTTAATCCCAGCCTGTTCAAGTTGGGACCGTTCATGATTAAATAGTGTGCCACCTTGCATTCTCCTCTGCAAAAAGTTGTTGCAGCTATTTGCATTCTTTCCTGCAGCAGGCAGGGTTCTCAGGCAGTTGTACATCTTGATCCCAACAACAAGAGCAAAAAAAAGAATGCCTATTTATTAGACATTCTACCACAACCCGCGATTATGCACATCTCCTATTAGTCAGCTGCGTGAAAGCGTTTATCCGTGAGCATCTCATTATGTTCAAAAGAAATGGAGTAACCTACAAAAACACCATACAAAAGATAGAGACAGGCGCTTGTGATCACTGTTTCTCTTTTTAATTGAAAGATGGTTTTCACATCCGGGAAAATAGGATTCAGTACTAAAAATACCAGCCCCCATAACGCAAGGCCAAACACCATGCCCATCCACATGCCCTTAAAGCTTTTAAGAAAAAGAAAGTATCCGAGGGCTGAACCTACAGACAAAAGCCCAATGACCAAAATGCTGATGATATTGCCGAGCACTGTGTTCTTCCAATCTCCAATCATCACAGGCTGAAGAATCATGTTGGGTTCAATTTCAGTAAAATTAAATATATGGGCTGCCCATCCAGCTGAAGCCCAAAGCACTCCGCCAATAAAACCTGTGATAAGCGCCCGGGCGATAAATGGCAGGGGCTGCTCCCGCTTGTTCTGTTCCAGTCCAGGTTCCTTTTTGCTCTCTTCTTGATTTTTATCCTCCATGGATGCACCTCCTTTTCCCTATTATGTCCAAATATGGCTGAGAGCATGTTTTTTTCCGTTATGTGTAAAACTGTTTTTGATGGGTATACTAGCAATTAGATGGAGAAAGGTTCGCTCAAATCATTCTCTCCTTCTGTTTTCTCCGAAAATAACTCCTTCTCCTAGAGGTTTCAAGCCGTTTTATGTAGAATAGAATTAATAAACAAATTCCCATTTTGGTTTATTGCATTCTAAAAATAGGTTGGTGTGTTCATGGCAAAAGAAAACAAGCCCGTTTACGGAGGGCAGGCTGTGGTGGAAGGTGTGATGTTCGGCGGAAAGCATCACTATGTGACTGCAGTCAGGAGAAAAGATGATTCTATTGAGTATTTAACGCTTCCGCGTAAATCTGATAAGCTTCTAACATCGCTAAAAAAAATTCCTTTTCTAAGAGGAATTGTCGCAATCATAGAAGCCAGTGCAAACGGCTCCAAGCACCTGAATTTTTCAACGGACCGCTTTGATGTCGATCCAAGCGAAGATGAAAAAGTTGAGCAGGATAAAAAAGAGTCGAAGCTGTCAATGATACTAGGTGTTGCTGCGATCGGCGTAATTTCTTTTTTGTTCGGTAAGTTTATATTTACTTTGGTTCCTGTTTTTTTGGCAGAATTAACAAGACCTGTTTTTTCAGGTGATTTTTCACAGATTCTTATAGAAGGAATTTTCAAGCTTTTGTTTCTTTTAGCATATATATATGTTATCTCATTTACCCCGTTGATTAGACGTGTCTTTCAGTACCATGGGGCAGAACATAAAGTCATTAACTGCTACGAAAGTAATCTTCCTTTGAATGTGGAAAATGTACAAAAACAGTCCAGGCTTCATTACAGATGCGGAAGCAGTTTTCTTCTGTTTACTGTTATTGTAGGCGTTTTTGTGTATATGCTTGTACCTACAGAGCCATTATATGTACGGGTGCTAAACAGGCTTGCACTTATTCCGGTTGTGCTGGGCATTTCTTTTGAAGTCCTTCAGCTGACAAACAAACTTCGTGATGTTCCTGTGCTGAAAGCACTTGGCTACCCAGGTTTGTGGCTGCAGCTTCTGACGACAAAAGAACCTGAAGACAAACAGGTAGAAGTGGCAATCGCAAGCTTTAATGAACTGCTGAAACTAGAAAAGGAAACAGAGTCAGCTATAAAAACAGAACAAATTGTGTAATATCCCATCAAGATTTTAAGGAGGTGGTCTCTTGAAACGCAAACTCAATCCATTTTTTCTTGCCATTGCTATACTTGGTGCGATCGGTTTTGTTTATATGATTGTGGAAAGACCTTCTGAGCTTGTGATGATTTTTGCAACCTATGCCGTGATCGGACTACTAATCTTTTTTGCGGTCCGTTTCTTTTTGGGAAAGAGGCTTGGCGGAGCAGACAAGAATTTCACAAAAGCTGTCAAGCAGTCAAAACGGCGCTACACGGATGGTCCGCAGACGCAGGCTAAAAGCAGCCAGTCTAAGAAACCTACCAATATCGCCAGCAAGAAAAAGCGGCAGCAGCCCTCCCACCTGACAGTGATTGAAGGAAAAAAAGGCAAAAAGAAAAATAGAGCATTTTTTTAAAATGCCCATCTCCTTAAGAATTCTTCTGTTTTACTTCTTCCTAGCTCAACCAGAGCTAGTTTTTTTTGTTCTGTTAAACCAAATTCCGTCGTTAAAACATGATCTACCGGAATAAACACAATATTTTTTTCATGCTTTGAAGAAATATGCCTTGCATCATGTGCATTTTTCATCGTTTCAAAAAGTGCATTGTACAATTCAAAAGCATTCGTAATTTTATGCTTGGATGATTCCTGATCGTTTGAGCTGAGCTTTATGCCAAGCACAGGCCGCATTTGGTGATTGTTCCTGCAAAACAGCCATATCGGAAAATTGCTGAGCACTCCCCCGTCCACTACAAGGCTCACTCCTTCTGATGCAGTCAATTTTACAGGTTCAAAAAAATAAGGAAGGCTGCAGCTCATTCTAACCGCCCTGGCGATCGAAAAGCTTTCAGGCATAATCCCATAGGAGATTAAATCGTCGGGAAGAACCATCATCCTTCCATTGGTAATATCAGATGCAATAATTCTTAAAGCCCCTTTTTTTAAATCCCCGAAAGTAGAGACATTTTTATTTTTCAGCTTTTGTGCAATCCATTGTTCCAGCTTATTTCCTCTATATAGTCCCAGCCTCCAGTAGATCGATACCCAGCGCCATATTTTGGAGGGAATGAGCGTTTTTCGTTCATCAAGAAAGCTGCTTAATTCCAGCTCTTCCAGCATTTCTCTCACCTCAGAGCTGTTATATCCCGCTGCTATAAATGCAGCTACGATAGAACCAGCACTTGTTCCGGCAACCCTGACATATTTTAAGCCTCTTTTCTCTACAGCTTCAAAAGCCCCCGCAAATGCAAGACCTTTGATTCCGCCGCCGGAAAATACTCCATCGATATACAATCGCCCTCACCCCTTCAGAACGCCGTCTGTATATATGTAAGAAAAAGAAGAGGAAGATAGACCATAATGGCAAAAAAAGAGGCAATCCGTCTTATGGGCTGAAATGATAATAGCTGTGTAGAACGCAAAGCAGCAGATACGCCGGCGACATTCCCCAAGAGGCATAAACGCAAAAAGCCCGGATTTCTCCGGGCTTCTTGTTTCAGGGTTTTATTATGTTTCAGGGCTGTTTTCAGCTTGTTTATTAAGCTTTTTTAAAAGATCAATTCTGCTTTCATCTTCTTGAAAATATTGGACAAGGTCGCCGATCCGGTCAATGGCATCCCAGCTCAAATGATGTTCTATCCCTTCAACATCATTGTAAATATTAGCTTCCTCTACACCAATTATCCGGAGAAAATCTTCTAGAAGTTCATGCCTGGACAATAGACGCTTGCCTATTTTTTTTCCTTTTGGAGTCAGTATGAGGCCCCTGTATTTTTCATAAATGAGGTAGCCGTCTTTGTCGAGCTTTTGCACCATCTTAGTCACAGAAGACGGATGGACAGCGAGCGCCTCAGCTATATCAGATACTCTTGCATAGCCTTTATCTTCAATTAATTTATATATTTGTTCTATGTAGTCTTCCATACTTGGTGTAGGCATCCAGGACCTCCCTTAAAAAGCCATTTCATCTGTAAGAAACCATTTCAAGTTTACACCAGATGCTGCTGAATGACAAGCTGAGCGTGAAAGTTCAGAAGGTTATGCTCTTAAAAAAACCCCCATTCAGGGGGTTTATCCGGCATATTCCTTGCTGCTGCATTGTTCAATAAACATGTCAAACAGCTTTTGCATGTTTTCATACTTTTTCGCCATTTCTTCAGGATGCCACTGAACTCCAAGAACAGGCCAGCTTTTATCTTTTCCTTCCACTGCTTCAATGACTCCGTCCGGAGCATGTGCAGTAGCTGTCAGATCTTCTGCCAAGTCGTCAATCGCCTGATGATGGAGGCTGTTAATCTCAATCTCTGGACTTCCCATAATTTCGTAGAGCCTGGTCCCTTCCTTTATCTCAAGCATATGAGTAGCATCCGGAAGTACCGCATCCTGAGAGTGCTTGATCGCATCATCCCCAAATTCATACTCTATATCCTGTATCAGTGTTCCGCCAAGGGCGACATTAAGCGTTGAAATTCCTCTGCAAATTGCGAAGAGGGGAGTTTTTTCCTTTTTTGCCATTTTTACAACGTTCATCTCGGTAATATCTCTGTCCCGGTTGACCCTCCCTACTCCCGGACGCGGGTTTTGTTTATAGGAAAGCGGGTCAATGTCTTCTCCCCCGCTTAATAGAATGCCATCACATAACTTCACCCAATTTTCAGCAGAATCTTCGTTCACATCTATTGGAATTATAAGAGGTGTACCTCCAGCCTTAATAATGGCTTCAGGATAAGCATAATGAATAAGAACTGCGTCATTTCCCTTATGATTTACGGTGGAGCTTGTTATGCCGATTACTGGTTTCTTTGCAGTCATCTTAATTCCTCCTGTAACTTTCTCGCATATCGAATGTACTAGGTTTATACCCGTTCTCAATAAGGGGCACACTTTTTTACTTTTATAGATACGAAAAAAGCACAAGAATGCCGCATGCATCCTTGTGCCTTTTTAATATTAGAGGTCAAAACACTTACAATCCGCACTTGAGCTGAGCACCGCAGCTTGTACAAGTATTGCAGCCGCCCAGGTCTTCAACTGTACCTTCACGGCAAACAGGACATGTATTGCCCACTTCATTTCCGATTGTAACATCTGTTGATCTCAGGGCATGTATGGTATCTACCAGTACAACTTTCCCCTTCTCGGGAGCGGTGTTTTCTTCTTCCCCGTCATCCATAATATTTTCTTCTGCTTTCAGGGTTAACACCTGAGTGTCACGGCTGCCGTCTACGTAAACCGTTCCACCTTTTGCTCCCCCTTTATAAAGCCGTTCGTACACGTCCTTCACCTGATCCACTGAATAGCCTTTTGGGGCATTCACTGTTTTGCTGATGGAACTGTCGATCCACCGCTGAATGACACATTGAGCATCCGCATGAGCTTCAGGAGCAAGCTCCATTGCTGAGATGAACCAGGAAGGAAGATTTTCCGGATCTGCATCAGGGTTTCCATCAAGATATTCCTGAACAATATCAGCCTTTACTTCGATAAACTTGCCAAGTCTTCCGCTTCTGAAGTAAGAAAATGAGAAGTATGGCTCAAGACCCGTAGAAACACCAACCATCGTGCCCGTAGATCCAGTCGGAGCCACAGTCAGAAGGTGGGAATTGCGAATTCCATATTTCAGAATGCCTTCTTTTACATCCTCAGGCATTTTTTTCATGTAGCCTGTTTCAGTAAACGCTTTTCGGAGTGCCTCCTGTTCCTTTTCTGAATCTGCTGTAAGGAAAGGAAAGCTTCCTTTTTCTTTAGCGAGTTCAATGGAAGCGCGGTAAGCTGTAACAGCAATTGTTTCAAATACTTTGTCAATCAGCTTATTTCCCTCTTCGCTGCCGTATTCCGTTTCACAGTAGATCAGCAGGTCATGTAGCCCCATGACACCAAGTCCGACCCTTCTCTCTCCAAGAGCCTGCTTTTTATTTTCTTCAAGAAAATAAGGAGTAGCATCAATTACATTGTCCTGCATTCTTACGCCGGTTTCGACAGTTTCTTTCAGTTTTTCATAATCTACAGTTTTTGAAGCTTTGTCAGCCATTTCAGCAAGATTAACTGCAGCGAGGTTACAAACACTGTAAGGAGCGAGCGGCTGCTCACCGCATGGATTAGTTGCGACAACCTTATGTCCATAAGCGGCTGCGTTCGTCATTTCATTTGCATTATCAATAAAGAATATACCTGGCTCCGCTGAATAGGTCGCACAAATATTAATCAGATTCCATAATTCTTTTGCTTTAAGCTTTCTGTATGTTCTAACTTTGTATCCTTTGGCTTCCCACTCACGGACATCGCCAGATTCGTGCCATTGTTCATTATAATTTTTCATCTGCTCCTTATTGTAGCTTTCCACATCAGGGAAGCGCAGTTCATAATCGGCATCATGCTCGACAGCGTCCATGAATTCCTTTGTAAGGCAGACGGAAATGTTGGCACCAGTTAAAAACTCGGGATTATGGACAGTATAAGTTCCTCCAATGCCAAGTTTCATTTCTGCTTCTTTAATCGTCTTTGGAGAGAATCCTCCATTTCCAGGTACATTTTTAAAATTCACGATGCCCTGGTACATTTCTTCTTCCTGCAAAGTCAGCGGAGTAAATTTCAGCTTGTCCTCAGCAGCTTTACGAATGCCTTCATCCCCTGTATTTTCTATTAAATAACGAAGAATACGCGGATTTTGCATTTTACTGATAATAAATTCAACAATGTCAGGATGCCAGTCGGCCAGCATGATCATTTGCGCACCACGCCTTGAGCCGCCCTGCTCTACAAGATGAGTCAGTTTGGCAATATCATCAAGCCATGATACAGAGCCTGAAGATTTGCCGTTAACGCCTTTCGCAAGCGTATTTCGGGGCCTTAACGTTGAGCCGTTTGTCCCGACGCCGCCGCCCCGGCTCATGATTTCCATAACCTGTTTGCGATGCTCGGAAATGCCTTCTCTGGAATCCTGGACAAACGGCATAACATAACAGTTGAAGTATGTAACGTCCGTATCTGCTCCTGCACCATATAAAACCCTGCCTGCAGGAATAAAATTCAAGGAAGACAACTGTTGATAATACTTTTCAAACCATTCATTCCGCTTTTCTTCTGTTGCTTCAACTGATGCAAGTCCTGCTGCATTACGCCTTGCAATTTGCTCGTAATAGATTTCCAGTGGCTTTTCAATCACATCAAGTGATTTCTTTATGATGCCTGTTTCCATATCTTCCGGCTTATCCAGGGCATGGCGGTATTCTTCTTCCACCTGTACCAGCGCTGTTTTTTGCTGCCAGTCAATCTCCTTGATATATCCAAGTCCCCGTGCAGGAAATTTCGGATCTTCCTTAATTGTCAAAACAACAAAGTCACCTGCAGAAAGGGTAATTTTTTCAGTGTCTTTAAAAGTGTAGCGATCCAGCATCACAAGCCTTGAAACACCCTTGTGGGTCATTTTCATATCGCTTGTAACAGGGTGAACCTGAGGAAACAGCCCGATGTCTTTATTTAACTTTTCGATATCAATTTTTAATATATTGTTTACTGCAACAGACATAAATAACAGCTCCTTAATCTATCTCTAAATCTATAAAAATAACACTACCATATCCCTATTACACAATCAACATATAGTGTTTGTATATTATTCGACAACACCATATGTTGGGTTTGGAGAGGATTTTAAAGAAATTGTCAAATAAAAAAAAGAATATGAAACGGAGAAAAAAGGAGAAAATGAAAGGTAGATATATCTCAATGTAGAATTTCAAAGAAATTTGTCGTTTGCGTATTCTCTTGTACTTGAAGATTCTAATTTACAGGGTTTCAACAAATGAATCAACAGAATAAAATTGCCAAAAGGAACTACAAAGTTGGATTGATTATAATTAATTCTTGTTTAACCAGCCGGAAAAGGAGCAGCATCTGCTCCCTATCTTTTGTGATTCCATTGTGGTGATTCATATTTTTCTTTGGCTAGCTTCATGACAATCTCTTTTTCTTCCGCAGTCAGTTCATACGGCTGCAGTGAGATATTCAAGCCTTGTTCAAATCCCTCTTTAAAAGCAGCTGCGGCATCCACAAGGGTGACAGCCACTGAAGAAAGCGCATTAATCGCAACTGCCTTATTTTTAAAATTCCGCTGCATTCTTTCTCTGACTCTCTCACTCGGATAATGAAAAAGATCAAACAGCTTGTCTTCATCAATATCAAGCAGAATTGATCCATGCTGCAAGATGACACCTTTCTGCCTCGTTTGTGCGCTCCCGGCCACTTTCCTTCCTTCGACAACAAGCTCATACCAAGAGGGAGCATCAAAGCATACGGATGAACGGGGATCTTTCAGCCCCTGTTTCTCCTCTTCAGTCCTCGGGATGGCAAAATAGGCATCCAGTCCAAGCTTTCTAAAGCCTTCCAATATTCCTTCAGATATCACCCTGTATGCTTCAGTAACTGTCTTGGGCATGTTTGGGTGGCTTTCCGAAACAATTACACTGTAAGTCAGCTCCTGATCATGAAGGACGCCTCTTCCTCCTGTCGGTCTTCTGACGAAACCCAAACCGTATTTTTCAACTGCCGAAAAATTTATTTCCTTTTCAGCTTTTTGAAAATACCCGATAGACAGAGTTGCTGGATTCCAGCTGTAAAAACGGATGGTCGGCGGGATCTTTCCCTCGCTGTGCCAATCAAGAAGGGCTTCATCCAAAGCCATATTGAAAGCCGGGCTGCATGCGCCGGAATCAATAAATCTCCACACTTCTTTTTCCATGATTATTCCCTCACCGCACTAACTTTTTTATGTACATCTGCCAGCAGGCAGACAACACTATAATAGTCTATCAGAACAAAAATAAGATGCAAATATTTCTCCTTTCCCAAGGTGACAAGTTAGACAAGCTTTTATATAATATAATAATTGAGCCTAAAGTTCCTTACGGAGCTTTGACTATATCAAAAGGAGTCGGTCTGCATGTATTTGTTACTGGGATTAATTGGAGCGATTTTGGCATACTCCATTTTCACTTATTTTTATCAGCGGAGAATTATGAAATCCCTGACTGAAGAAGAATTTAAAGCGGGCTACCGAAAAGCACAGCTGATTGATGTGCGGGAGCCGAAAGAGTATGATGGAGGCCACATTTTGGGCGCCAGAAATATTCCCCTCTCCCAAATGAGGGTTAGACATAAAGAAATCCGTCCTGATCAGCCTGTATATATTTACTGCCAAAATACAGTCCGAAGCGGAAGAGCCGCAGCTATGCTGCGAAAAAAAGGCGTTAAAAACATCTCAACGCTAAAAGGCGGCTACAAGCAATGGACTGGCAAGATTAAAACTAAAAAATAAAAAAAAAATGCAATGCTGAGCGCATTGCATTTTTTCTTTGCTGCTTTTCTGATCGTCTGTCCATCCTGTGCAGAAAGCAAGTATCAGGACTGTTTTTGATAGCGAAGTACGGGTTTCCTAGCTGCCAATGTTTCATCAAGCCTTTTAACGACAGTTGTATGAGGTGCTTCCTGAACAACTTCTGGATTTTCTTCAGCTTCTTTTGCAATTGTAATCATTGCATCGATAAAAGCATCCAATGTTTCCTTTGATTCCGTTTCTGTAGGCTCTATCATGATGCATTCCTCAACATTGAGAGGGAAATAGATGGTAGGCGGGTGATAGCCGAAATCAAGCAGTCTTTTTGCGATATCCAGTGTTCTGACACCAAGCTTTTTCTGACGCTTGCCGGACAAGACAAATTCATGCTTGCAGTGCCTGTCAAATGGAAGATCATAATATGGCTGCAGCCTTCTCATCATATAGTTTGCGTTGAGAACTGCATACTCGGTCACCGCTTTCAGTCCATCCGGCCCCATTGTGCGTATATAGGTATATGCTCTGACATTTATGCCGAAGTTTCCGTAAAACGGTTTAACACGGCCGATTGACTGCGGCCTGTCATATTCAAAATGATACTCATTATCTCTTTTTATAAGCACCGGTTTTGGAAGGAAAGGAATCAAATCTTGTTTTACTCCTACAGGCCCTGATCCAGGACCGCCGCCGCCATGAGGACCAGTGAACGTTTTATGCAAATTCAAGTGAACCACATCAAAGCCCATATCCCCCGGCCTTGCTTTGCTAAGTACTGCATTCAGGTTGGCTCCGTCATAATACAGTTTTCCCCCTGCTTCATGAACGATGGAAGCCATCTCGAGAATCTGCTCTTCAAATAATCCCAATGTATTAGGATTTGTCAGCATAAGAGCTGCTGTATCCTCGCCAACCACTCTTTTTAAATCGTCCAAATCTACAAGACCGTGTTCATTTGACTTTACAGTTATTGTTTCAAAGCCCGCCACAGTCGCTGAAGCCGGATTTGTACCGTGGGCCGAATCCGGCACAATCACTTTTGTTCTTTTTTCATCGCCGTTTGCCTCATGGTAAGCGCGGATCATCATTAATCCGGTCCATTCACCATGTGCTCCTGCAGCTGGCTGAAGAGTTACTTCATCCATTCCCGTGATTTCCTTCAAGTGTTCCTGTAGATCATACATCAACTCCATGGCTCCCTGAACTGTGTTCTCCTCCTGCAGAGGATGAATATGGGCAAACCCTGGAACTCTTGCTATGAATTCATTGATCTTCGGATTGTATTTCATTGTACAGGAACCCAGCGGATAAAAGCCTGAATCCACACCATGATTTCGCTTAGACAGAGCTGTGTAGTGACGCATAATATCGAGCTCTGAGACTTCAGGAAGCTCAGGTTCTTCTGTGCGGAGGTACTCCTCTGGAATCAACTCTCCAATGTCTGAAAGAGGAATATCCATTTCAGGAAGGCTGTAACCGATTCGCCCCGGCTTGCTTAATTCAAAGATAAGTGCTTGATCTTGATTATTCATGGCTATCCCCCAATTCGTTCACAAAGTTGATAATCTCCTCTTTTGTCCGAAGCTCAGTGACGGCTACCAGCATATGCTGTTTCAATTCCGGATAGCTTTTTTCTAAATCGTAACCGCCAATGATTCCCCTCTCAAGGAGTTTTGCATTCACTTCGGAAACAGGTTTTGCCAGTTTTACTACAAATTCATTGAACATCGGTCCGGCAAAAGGAATTTCCAGCCCTTTTTCGGTAAGGCTCTTTTTTGTATAGTGCGCTTTTTGGATATTTTGAAGAGCCATTTCTCTTACCCCTTTTTTCCCAAGCGCTGTCATAGCAACAGATGCAGCCAGGGCATTGAGAGCCTGATTGGAACAAATATTGGAAGTAGCTTTATCTCTCCTGATATGCTGTTCACGTGCCTGAAGCGTCAGCACAAACCCTCTTTTGCCATCCTCATCCACTGTTTGTCCTACTAGACGGCCTGGAACCTTTCTCATCAGCTTATTTGTGACAGCAAAATAGCCGCAGTGCGGACCGCCGAAAGCTGCAGGAATGCCAAAGGGCTGCGCGTCTCCTGTCACTATGTCAGCGCCAAGGTGCCCAGGAGGTGTCAAGGCACCCAATGCCAAAGGGTTGGAAGAAACGATAAACATACTTTTTCCTTGATGAGCAAGAGGTTCAATACTTTGTAAATCTTCTATTCTTCCAAAGAAGTTCGGATATTGCACGATCACTGCCGCAACATCCTCGTCCATGCTGGATTTAAGAGCGTCCAGATCAGTTACACCGTCTGCAACAGGCACTTCAACAACATCAATGTACTGCCCTTTTGCATACATTTTTACAACATCCCTGCTTTCTGGGTGCACAGCCTGGGAAATCAGTATTTTTTTCTTCTTCGTGTGGCCCGCTGCGAGCATCGCTGCTTCCGCAAGCGATGTACCGCCGTCATACATGGAAGAGTTTGCAACATCCATGCCGGTCAGCTCGCAAATCATCGTCTGAAACTCAAAGATGGCCTGAAGTTCACCCTGAGAAATCTCAGGCTGATACGGTGTATAAGCTGTATAAAATTCAGATCTTGATATGACGTGGTCTACAATAATCGGCATGTAATGGTCATATACGCCTCCTCCCAGAAAAGATGCATATTCTCTGGTATTGGCATTTCTTGCTGCTGTCGCCGACAATTCTTTCACAAGCTCTGTTTCAGATTTTGCTTTCTTGATTTGATACTCGCCCTTAAATCTTACAGATTCAGGAATATCAGAGAACAAATCTTCAACCTGTGCCACCCCGGTTGCTTTCAGCATTTCCTGCTGATCTTGTTCTGTCATTGGCAAATAGCGATGCTTCATGTCTTATTCCCCTCTCGGACGTTTATATAAAGGTGTTTTAATGACCGCTGCTTTTAGACGCTTTTTTCTTACCTGCACTTCAACCTCTGTGCCAAGTTCAGCATATTCCTTCTTAATTAAAGCAAGGCCGACATTTTTCTTCAGTGTCGGTGATTGTGTGCCCGTTGTGACTTCTCCAATTTTTTCTTCACCAATATAAACATCGTAACCATGGCGAGGAATGCCTTTGTCAATCATTTCTATTCCTGCCAGCTTTCTTGCAGCCCCGTTTTCCTTTTGTTCTTTTAACGCATCTTTTCCAAGGAAATCCATTTCTTTATTGGTTTTCACAGCAAAGCCGATTCCTGCCTCTATGGGTGATATTTCAGGTGACAGCTCTTGTCCGTACAGCGGAAGATTCGCTTCAAACCGCAGCGTATCCCGAGCTCCCAGTCCGCACGGAAGAAGACCTTTGTCTTTTCCTGCTTCAAGAATGGAATTCCAGAGAGCCGCTGCATCACTGCTGCTGCAATAGATTTCAAAACCGTCTTCTCCTGTATAACCTGTTCTGGAAATCAGGGCAGAAACTTCTCCAATTTTCACATCTTCCTGAAATGCAAAAAATTTGATATCTGACAAATTGGTTTCTGTTAAGTTCTGAAGAATCTCCTCGGCAAAGGGACCTTGAATGGCCAGCTGGGCTGTTTCTTCTGATATATTCGATAGTTCTACATTCTCGTCCAGATGGTCCTTCAGCCACTTAACATCTTTGTCAATATTAGAAGCATTCACAACAAGAAGATACTGATCTTCCTGCAGCTTGTAAATGAGCAAATCGTCAACAGTTCCACCAGTGCCATAGCACATCGCTGTATATTGGGCTCTTCCCTCTTTCAATATTGCCACATCATTTGTCATCATCTTTTGCAGATAGTGCAAGCTTCCAGCTCCGCTCACCTTGATCTCACCCATATGAGAAACATCAAATAAGCCTGCCTTTGTTCTAACCGCTTCATGCTCTTCCTTAATGGAAGAAAACTGGACCGGAAGCTCCCAGCCTCCAAAGTCAATTGTTTTCCCTCCGTACTTGCCATACTCCTCGTACAAAGGTGTTCTTTTTAATTCTGACATCATGCATTCCTCCCCGCTTTGAATTTCAGCAGTACACAAAAAAGGACAGAGACTCCCCTTTTATATGAAAAGTGGTCTCTGTCCTGGCACCTGAAAGTTTTACCTTATGTATGTACAGGCTTTCCTCTTTGGTGGTTTGCTTTTAATTACAAACTCTCTCCAGAGCTGCGTCAAACAAGAGTCTTTTTGCCTGAGAGATTCACAGACGTTTGCTCCTTCGGCGCCGCAATTTTATTGCAGTCTCTCCCCTTGCTGTCATCCGCACATATTTATTTAAGAAAGGGCCATACTAACAAAAGCAAAATGAATAACACACTCATTTGCCAATTGCTAATATTCTTACTTATTAACATCCTACCATTAACAGCAGAAATCTTCAATCTATAAATAAACATATAAACCATTATTTTTTTAGATTATCATTCGTTAATTAGTGTAATTTGCATATAAATTTCACCTTCAACTATAAAAGTTAGACAAAAAGGTGAACAATACAGACTGGCAGGTGAAGTAAATGAAAGGGTATTCACAACACAATGTAGATATTACCTTTGATCATGACTGGGCGGAAGGACTTCAAAAAAGGCTGGACACTGACGGACCCTGGGCAAACTGGGACTTGTACAAGCTGTCCTGCAGTGTGCAAAAACAGCTTGCCATTCCTGAATTTCACGGGCTGCAGGCTCCCAAACATTTAACAAATTTCACTCCCCTTCCTCATCAGTTGGAAGTAGCAAGAACGGTCGTTGAAAAAATGAACGGCAAAGCAATTCTGGCAGATGAAGTAGGCTTAGGCAAAACAATAGAAGCAGGGCTCATTCTCAAGGAATATATGATTCGCGGTCTCGCCAAAAAAGTGCTGATTCTTGTTCCGGCATCTCTAGTATCTCAATGGGCCAAAGAGCTTCACGAAAAGTTTCACATTCCAGCCATCGAACAAAAAAAGAGCTATGTATGGGAACAGTATGATATTGTAGTATCTTCGATCGATACTGCCAAACGAAGTCCCCACCGTGAAATCGTTCAAAACCTGCAATATGACCTTGTGATTATTGATGAAGCTCACAAACTAAAAAATAACAAGACCAAAAACTACGAATTTGTTCAAAGTCTTAAGAAAAAATATTGTTTATTACTGACTGCGACCCCAATCCAAAACAAAATTGAAGAAATATTTAACCTCGTGTCCCTTCTTAAACCTGGACACCTTGGGAATGAGTCATATTTCAGCCAGGCTTTTTCAGCGAAACAGCGATCACTTCAGCATCACGAACACCTGAAGGAACTTGTGAATAAAGTGATGATCCGAAACAGGCGGCATGATACCGGTATACAATGGTCAAAAAGAATAGTAGAAACGGTTCCAATTGAATTCTCGCCAACAGAGCAGAATCTTTATGATGCCATCACAGCTATCAAAACAGCTCCAGAACTGTCTGCAAGCATGTTTTCCATTATGACTCTGCAGCGGGAAGCTTGTTCCAGCAGAGAAGCTGTGTTTATGACATTAAAAAAAATGCTCGAAAAACCAGAGGAAGAAGCAGCTCCCCTTCCGCAGCCTATCATTATGCAGCTGATCGAGCACATTAATGCTGTTACCATGAACTCCAAGGCCGCAAAAGCAGTGGAATTAATACAAGGGATCAACGATAAAGTGATTATCTTCACTGAATACAGAGCAACACAGTTTTACCTGCAATGGTTTTTAAAACAGCATGGAATTACTTCAGTTCCTTTTAGAGGGGGATTTAAACGCGGGAAAAAGGACTGGATGAAAGATCTTTTTAAAAATAAGGTTCAAGTGCTTATTGCGACCGAAGCAGGCGGAGAAGGAATCAACCTTCAATTTTGCAGCAATATCATTAATTACGATCTGCCCTGGAATCCGATGAAGCTGGAACAAAGAATTGGACGGATTCACAGGCTGGGACAAGAACGTGATGTTCGCATCTTTAATATGGCCACTAAAAATACAGTGGAAGAGCATATTTTAAAATTGCTATATGAAAAGATCAATTTGTTTGAAAAAGTCATCGGAGAACTGGATGAGATTCTCACAAAGATGGAGATACAGAATATCGAGGAACATATTCAGGATATTTTCCTTCACTCGCGAAATGAGCGGGAAATGAACATAAAGCTTCAAAATCTGACATCTATTATTTCATACGGTGAACAACTATCCGAAAATAAACTTGCAAGTTCTGATCAATAGAATGAAGAGGTGACAAGATATGCAGCAGCAGGACATTCATCAGTACCTGGAACGTTTTTTTACGGCTAACGGCTGTGAAATCGTACATAACTCACAGGGTCTGCTTGAAACACAGCTTAGCATTTCAATGGATAAGGAATTAATGAACCGCCCGTTTTACTGGCACTACCTTGAAAAAACAGGCGGAATCCCCAATCCTATGAAGCTGTCGCTGATTACTGATAAAGAAAAAGCCGGTGAAGATGCCAAAGGTGAATTCATGCACTTTGGTGCTCCCCGCCTGCATCAAATATTTGATACAACGAGAAAGCTTGCAGGGTATATCAGGCTGTATGAGCAGGCAGATATACGGGGCGGCAGCATTCCCCTTCACCCATGGCTGGGTGTCAACATGACTGTTTCCTATCAGTGTGATATGAAAAAAGATGACATCTACTCCATGGGTATTCACCTAATCAGCGGCACCATTCTTGAAAATTTTCAAGACAAACTTGAAAAACTAAATTTAACTCCAAAAATTCCTGATTACTGTTTTACAATGTCTCCGCTCATTAAACCAAAAACCGGTGTTAATAGACTTTTTCATCATATAGAACAGAGAATTCAGCAACAAGATCACTCTTGGGCCAAGGAGTCGCTTCAGCGCTGGAACGCAGATCAAATGCTGCTGCAGCACTTCTATGAAGATTGCGATGAAAAACCACAAGCCTATCACTTGGAATCAGCAGCTTTAAAAGAATTATATGAGCCAAATGTAACCCTTTCCATTCATAATGGCGGTATTTTTTATTTAGCACCAAATGTCCAGTTATTCTGACAACATATTCGGGTAAAAAAATGAAGTTTTCGACAGCTTCAATCGTTTAACCTGCTATTCAATTGGGTATATAGATTCACTATCTGGTACTTTTTACATTCATTTTGGGAATTTACTAATATTTTTTGACATCGACAAAATTCAGCATACATATTAAAATTGTATTTTTATAATGAAATAGTGCAATTGTTTCAGACAAAATTTCCGTCTAAGGTGTTAGAAAGAGTTTGAAGCACTTACATAATCAGAAAGGGCAAACCTGCTGAAAAGCAGGGACGCAAAGTCACAGGTCTAAGATCTATAGTAGATGATGACGGCTGGACTGCCTGAAATACTACCGTATTTTAGGAGGAGAAAAAATGAAGATAGCTGAATCGCACGAAGAATACAAACTAGATACGGAGTGGAAGGAGCTGATACTGTCAGCACTGGAAATGGGGATAAGCCCTGAAGAAATTAGAGGGTTTTTAAAAACCTATCCTAGAGAAGAAATTACTATGTCAGAATACACAAAATAATTTCAAAAAACGTTCGGTATGTCAAACAAACCCCTTCGCTATATGCTATAATGGCGTTGGGAAGGTGATAACATGATAGGTGAACGAATCCGGAAATATCGCAAAGAAAAAAATCTCTCTCTATCCGAACTAGCAGAACGGGCAAATGTTGCAAAATCTTATCTCAGTTCTATTGAACGGAACCTTCAATCAAATCCTTCTGTACAATTCCTTGAAAAAGTATCAGCTGTTTTAGGGATTTCAGTAAAAACGCTCATTAATGAAGAGTATGAAGAAGCAGATGAAAACCTCGATTCCGAGTGGGCTACCCTTGTCAGGGAGGCTATGGATTCAGGAGTAACAAAAGATCAATTTAAAGAATTTCTTGAGTTCAGCAAATGGCGCTTGAACCAAGGAAAATAAGCGCATTTGGCCCTCGTCCAACGCGCTTTTTATTATGCAAAAAAACTAATTTGATGATCTCTTTCTTTGCTTATCGTAATATAAGCACCTTTTCTAGTCACCATACCCTCCTGATGAGAAGTCACAATGGCTTTCCTTTCTGTTAAATCGTTCGTGCAGACTGGACAAACCCATTTCCCTTCATTGCAGCTGCTGTAAGAAGGCTGACTGCACTTTATACATAACTTTTTATACATGATTTCCCCTCCTAAAAAATAGATGTTATCCAATACCCATGAAGAACCAGAACCATTGTGTAAAGAATGCAGGCTGTTAGCGAAAGTATCACAGCAGGCTTCGACCTGCTTAGCCTTCCCGAACAGGCAAGCAGCAGCAGTAAAAGAAACGAAAGGCACAGTTTGACAGTTAAAAAGGCCACCGGACTGTTACTATATAAAGCAGCCATAAGAGGATTAGCTTCCTGAATAATTCCTGACTGTAATCCTTGAAATGTAAATAAACCGTCCACTGCGTTTAGTAAGGATAAATACAGAAGTATATATGCCATGTTCTTCACCTCATATAGTTCTTGATAAAGAACAAAAATAGTAAAGGAGTTACTGACCTTTACTATTTTTGAAGTACCTAAGTATCATACCCATTATGAAAAAGATAAATCCTGCAAATATGATATTGAAAGAATTTGTCGAGGTATGAGGCAAGGCTTCGTTGAGATCATTGTGTTCTGTAACTATCCTCTCTGAGACTTCTATCTTTTTACCAGGCTGCACTACAGGGGCTTGTTCAACTATTGGTTCATCGGGCAATTGTCCGCCAGGAACCAGGCTATCTGCTGGTGGTGTTAAAGATATCACATCTTTATTTGCGGTAAAAATAATCCTAAAAGAGCAGGAAGCCCCTTGATATTCGTTTCCTAGTTCAAATGGTATTTCAGTGTTAATCGTAAGAGAGTCCGAAGATAATCTTGTTAAAGGAACTGGTTTGATAGGATGCCAATGACTTGCTTTGTTTTTAAAAATTGTGTTTTTTCCCCTTTTAATCAAGAGATTTAATTGCTCGTAAAAGTCTTGTGAACCCCCAAGAAACTGAATTTCTGCAACATAATAAAAGTCTGTAAACCCAGTGTTTTTTACCTGAATAGGGTATATGATACTATCTCCCGGTTTCAGATTTTCTGCATTCATCACTATTTCTTGTGGATAAAGAGAAATATCCAATTCACCTTCGGATAAATACATTGTGGAGCCTTTTACCCCTAATAGATTTAGAAAAAAAATCACAGAGATTAACACAGCAATCGTACTTTTAATTTTTGCGTTCATGCATTTTCCCTCTTAGAGAATTTGAAAGTGGGATGAATATTCATCCCACATACACAAAATATTATTTTTGTTTGTTGATATCATCGGTTCTTTTATATGTTCCGCCGCCGCCCTGTTGTCCATTATCCAAAGAATCCTTGTCCAAAGTCACACCATCAGTTTGCAGTCCTGTAAACTGAAAACCGATTTTTGTTTTATCTCCTTGAAGGTAGTTTTGTTCCTTACCGTTATCAAGAAATTCAAGTGAATAAGTGACTGCCTTTATACCAAGGTTAGTATTATCTTTGGCTGGTAAGAAACCAATAAAAGCACCTACATCACTGATACTGTTACCGTTAACAGTTGCAGGAGCAGCTTTCTTTGTAAATTCATCAAGCTCATCCAATGAAATTTTTCCATCACTATTGATATCAGTTATCTTTCCAAGAATATCTTCCCCGCCAAATTTCAATGAATTGACAACGATATGTTTATGAGTATCCTTTTCACTATGGGAAGTAACCTTCATGAAGACATTCATCGGCAGAGTCCCCTGGTTGTTAAGCACCATTGACGGATCTTGGTTATCTTTTTCCGCTACTAATTTATCTCCCGGTTTCCAGTTATCAATAGAGAAGTTTTCCAGATAAGGCTTCTTCGGCTTCAACACCAATGTACCGTTTGTAAAGTGACTATCCGCAGACACACTGTCGCTGAAATAAGCAAATGTTCCTCCCATAACTGCTAAAGCACCTAAAGCAATTGACGACATACCCATTACTACTTTCTTTTTAACACTCATTTTTTTCTCCTCTTTTCCTTTTAATATGTAACTCTAATTTATTTCAAACCCATATTGGGCTGGAAATCACTCATGCAACATGATCTGTTTGCTTTACCTTGCTGTTTTCCATGCTTCCTAAGAGCCTTACAAGGGAGATAATGTTGTATATGATTAAAATCAGCCCTGGTAATATCAAGCTAAGTGCTATCCCGCTTTTTGACTGTAGGAAGTTCAAGATATGTCCGGCATAGGGAACATGAAGTCCTGAAAACTTTCCAATTACTCTTTGTGCAGAAACGGGTCTTGGATCTACAGATTCATTGTTGTCCCCTTTTGTAAAATACTCTGTAAACTCGCCACTTCCCTGGACATCCACAATTCTATGGGTAATGATTGTGTTTTCTTTAATAGGTGAGTAAAAAGTAATCACATCACCTTTTTTAAATTGAGTTTTTTCACTGGTTCTTTCTATTCCTACTACTGATCCAGTTGAAATTCCAGGTTCCATAGATCCTGAAAGGACAAGCATCAATTCATGTCCAAAGATTACAGGCTGACCTCCAGTTACCTTTGAACTTACCATTAAATATAAAGATAAAATTAAGAGTACAGACAAGCAAAAAGTAATCAAACCACTCAACACTTTAAGAATTTTATTCATCCTCTTTTTCCTCCTCTGAAAGAAGTTCAGAACTGCTATCTCCTTCTGAATCACTTATAATATCAGGCGATATGTCAAACACTTCGGTGGTTGCTTGACTACCCTCATTACGAGTAAAACTCTCTACATCCTGTTCCTCTGCGGTTTTACTGTTTTCCTTACTCAATTTCTCGCTGTTTTGTTTAGATTGAACGTCACATAATGACTCACTATCTTTACAGGAGTGATTCTGGTTTTCAATCTTTTCTTTATCAGTTGAATCACTTGAACCCTCTTTAGGGATACTGTTTTCAGTATCTTCACCTGTATTTTCTCGTGTATTACACAGTAATTCATGGTTAGCTGCATACTCTTCATCACTACAAAAATCATCAGCAATTCCTATTTTTCCATCATAAGCAATTTCATCAGAATAGTATGAATGTGTATCCCTCAAATTAAAGCTGGTGATCAAAGTAATTAAATAGATGCAAGTAAGACTCTGTAACCATAGCTGAAAATATAGACGATTTCGTTTTTTCCTCAAGCCATACTTCTCTCTTCTGGAAAGGTAATAATCGTTCATTATCATCCTCCACCTTTGTTCTTTTTAAAGAACTGCAACCTGATTATATAACAAAAAACGGGAGAAACAAACATCATAAACTACCAAATTTTCTCATTAAAGAACATTAATCTTCCGAATGCTACCTTTTACTTACATTTTCTAACTATTTTGTAATCTTATAACGAACGAAAAGTTTCGTATAGTGAACAAGGGGTATAGTGATTATGTAAATACAGTAATAAGGGGTTTTAGTATGCCTGGAACTACAATAAAAAAGCTTCGCAGAGAAAGAGGATATTCAATTAGCGAGCTTGCTGAGCGTGCAGGAGTGTCCAAATCTTATCTAAGCTATATAGAGAGAGATGTACAAAAAAATCCTTCCCTCCAATTTCTTAAAAAGATTTCAGATACGCTGAATGTCGATGTGAATCATTTACTTACTGAAGAGGTAAAAACTTCGGCCGAGGAGCTGGACAATGAATGGGTTTCTTTGCTGTCAGGTGCCATTGAAAAGGGGCTGACCAAGGAAGAGTTCAAAGAGTATTGTGCTTTTCTAGAATTCAAACACTGGCAGGCTAAAAAAGAATAGATGCATAATATCCCCTTTTGTGGAAATTATATTCACTAAGGGGGGTGAGTGTCTTGAAAAAAGGAAGTGCAGTGGTTCTTCTAGTCCTGTTTCTCTTGCCAATCATTTCTGGACATTCGGCTTCTGCTCAGAACAACTGGGAAAACGTGGCTGTACAAGAAGCAAAGAAACAGTATCCACTCGGTCAGGTTCTTTTCAGCCAGCAGATCTGGAGTTCTAAGAAAGAGAAAAAAGCAGTGAAGCAGTACAAACTTATGATTCGCAACGGTTCTGAGGATATTGGCGTGTTTGTCACCATCGCTTACCATCCCCAAACTGAAAAAATTCAGTCTATCACAGTGCTTGAAGAATAGAAATAGCCGATTACGTGATGATGTAATCGGCTTATTTCTTATTACGTTTTTTGAGCAGAAGGCTGAAAGCAAAGGGAAGAACACCAAACCATTTGTTCAGCAGCGGGGGTTCCTCATTTTTCTTTCTGGCCTTTTTGACAGACCGTTCTTCTTTCGGTGTATCAAGATATCTCACTACCTGCTGAGTAATATATTTAACATAATCATTCGCAGACAAAGTTTGCACCTCAGTGTTTTTTTACTCAGTCTTGCCAAGTTGGGATGCATTTAAAACAGCTTCTAATTCTTTTACAATCTCTTCAGGGTTTTTGTTGGAGGCATTGATTGATAGTGAACAATCTTCATACAGCGGTTTTCTCTTAGTATACAATTTCTTTATTTCTTCTCTCTTCCTGCCTTGTACTAAGGGCCGTGAGGTATCATTTTCAAGTCTGTACAAAATGATATCAATGTTTGTATTCAAAAAGACCACCGTACCATTGTTCCTCATAAAGTTCCGATTATCGGGATTCTCAATGATCCCCCCGCCCGTCATCACCACGGCATTTTCTGTTGGAAGCTCTCTTAAGACCCTTTCTTCCAACCTTCTAAAATATGCTTCTCCCCTGCTGGAAAAAATGTCTTTTACAGAAGCGTTTTCTGCTCTTTCGACCTGCTGATCTGTATCATATACAGGCAAATCCAGCTTTTCACCCAGCAGCATGCCTACAGTTGTTTTTCCCGCACCCATAAATCCAGTCAAGTAGATAACCTTCATCGCTATTCTCCTGTTTTTATTCAACAATAACATAATGAATAAAAAAACTCACTTTTCACTCCAGGCGATGATTTTGTTATGAGGTTTACTGTAAACAAATCTGGACGTAAAAGTGTGATTTCTTTCAGTTGTGACAACAATGGTACCTATTACTTCGTTCGTATTTCCGGCAATGGAGTAAACAAAGGATCCATGAGGCAGTGCGGCTTCTTCCCGCGAATTCTCTTGTCCCGCTCTAATTGCAATTAAGGCTCTTTGGACAGCCTGCAGTTTCAGGTTTTCAGCCAGGTAGTACTGTTGAGAATCACCATAAAACTTTTTCTCCATTAGGAATACTGCAGCCAGGTGAGCTGTGATTAATAGAAAAAGCAAGGAGACCATAACAGTGAATGGAAGAATAAAACCTTTATTATTTCTCACCCTTAAATTCCTACTCCGGCAAAAGACCTGAAGCTTGCTGTGTATTCTTTTCTGGCGAGGCTGTTGACGGTCAGCATGGTTCCGCCCCGAACTTCTAAAAAGCTGATACTATAGATGTTCTGAAGGATTACTTCATGTCCCTTCCCGTCTACCTGCCTTCGTATAAGGCTTGCATACTTTTGATAAGAAACAGTCTGGCCGTTAGTGTTTTTAAATGAGATTTCCTGCGGCTTTATGACAAAGTCCCTGCCTTCTGCAAATTCCCTTTGCAGCTGTTTAACTGCTAAATGCCACTCAAAGGGCCTCAAATCTTTTGCTGGAACTGTGAGCTTTAGTGAAAAAGAGAGAAATAGCGGAAAGGCTGCAGCAATCAGTATAAATACCAGGAGAGAAAGCAGCATATTAGGAAAGGTATAACCTTCACTTTTACTGTACATGAAGGCACTTTTCCCTGGTTTTGCTCCTGTAGTCCACCCAGTAAATACAAGTCTCTTTAATATTGTTGTTTTCCTTGTATACAGCATGAAACTCTCTTCCCTCCCATTGGTATACTGCTAGTCCAGTTTCTTTTTCAAAATAATTTTTATAGTTGTATTCATGAAGCAAAGCAGCTGCATGATGGGTTAACAGCGTGTTTCCTCTTTCTATATAGAGAGATAGTGCTGCGGGAACCAGCATTAATAGTATGAAAGTCCACATACTGAGGGCAGCAAGTGATTCAGCAAGGGAAAAACCTTTACAATTCCTCAACACGAAACCTTCCCCTTCCGAGATAAAAAGTTACTTTAAAAGTTCTTTTCTTGTACTTTACCTGAAGGGCGCCGCTTGAGTTAATGTTTCCCGCGGAATTAAAAATAATATGGTTCGATAATGTTAAAGGGATAATCTCCATGTTCTGATGGAGCTCTCTCTTAATCACCTCTTCAGATTTTAAACCACTTTTTACTATTCGATAGTCACGCTGTGCGGGGCCGTAATATAATATCATGCTATGAGAGTTAACCATTGCATACTGCTGTGCAAAAAGAATGTCTTCTTCCAGCTGTTCAAAAAAGTGGTCTACTTTTTTTTGCTCGATTATGGGCTGAATATGAATAGCAGTAAGCAGCAATAATACGGTGAAAATTGACAGTACGAGGAGTGTTTCTATAAGGGTAAATGCTCTTTCGAGAAGCATTTATTTTCCTGAAGAAGCGGCAGAGTCCAGGGTAACAGCTGTTCCGTCAGGGCATAAAGGTTCTTTTTTTATGTAGCCTTCACTTATCAGCTCGGCTATAGTAGCACTTTTTCCTTTTTCCATTTCATATGCAGCAGCCTGTCCCTGTACCATGTTTTTGAGCCCTTCACAACCCTTGTTTTGAATATTGCTGTTATGTTTGGTAATGTTAGGAATTGTAATGAGCAGCAGTACTGATATGACCAGAAGGACAATCAGCATTTCAATTAATGTAAATCCGTTTTGTTTTTTCAATTTTAAAACCTCCTAAATATGATTCATCATCTGGTACATAGGCATCATCATAGACAAATACACCATTAATACTGTAGCCCCTATAAAAATGTAAGCAGCAGGCTGAATGACTGATGTAAGTTTAACCACTTTTGTTTCAAAGCTGTCTATCAACATCTGGCTGTAGGTATACAGTTCCCTGTGCAGCCTTCCATTTGCCTGGCCGTGAGCAACAACTTCAGCAATTTCTGCCAGATAATATTTCCTACCTTTCAGCAGCATTTCAAAGCTTTCCCCCCTGCTTAAGCCGGCTATGAAATAAGCTGCCTCATCCCCATAGGAAGGAAGAAGATTTTGGTCCTTAAATACTGTTAATGCTTCATAGATTGACAGCCCTCCCTTCAGGAGACTGCTGAGCTGAAGGGAAAAATAATACGTGAACAAGTGGTTGTATGTCCGCTTGACAAAAGGCACTTTCAGTAAGATATCCATTCTTCTTGTTCCTTTAATCTTTCTTAAATATAAGAAGTAGTAAACAAGCCCTGCGAGTGCACCTGCAGCTATGATAAAGACACTATATTTTAAAACTTTAAACATAACAGTCAGCATGGTGCTGAAAATCGATGGTGTGATATTCATTGTCTCGTACATTTCATGAAATTGTGGGGCAACCACTAACTCAACAACATAGAGAATTGCTCCCATCACAAAAAGAAGTAATATCGGATACCTTAACACCCTGCTGATTTTCTCTTTATGCTGCACTCTTCTTGCAAGAAGACTGCTCGACTCGCTTAAAGCAAATTCCATATCACCGTGCTGCTCCGCGAAATATAAATAACTCAATACATCCCTGTGGAATCCAAGTTCCTGAAAAGCCTGCAGAAGTGTGCTTCCCTGCTTTAATGAAGATATCATGTGTACGACGTCTTTCCTGTGAAGCGGCTGTAAATGGATACTGATAAAATAAAGTGCTTCAGAGACAGAATACCCCTGCTGCAAAAGACTGCTGAGTTTGTCCAGAAAATGAGCTTGCTCAGCTATCTTCCAATTTTTATTCTTCATGAGAAAGAACCCAGCGTTCCAGGGAATGCGGATATAAATATCCCAGGGCAATTCCTTTGCGGATGACTTTTTTCAAGCTTGGGTAGGAAAAGTCTTGATTCTCCCCTCTCGCTTCGCTTAGGGCAAAAGATAAGTTTTTTCCATACAGCATTTCATAAACGCTTAACCTTCTTGTTTTTCTCATTTTCTTACAGTACGGGGAGCACTTTTCTGGGCAAAAAGGGCATTTAACTTCAACAAGACGCTGAGCAGTAACAGCTATTAGGGTTTGTTCTATTTCAGATAAACCTACGTCAAACTCCAGCAGCCTGTATATTGCTCCTTTGGCGTCCCTGGTATGCATGGTGCTCAGGACAAGATGTCCGGTCAATGCAGCTCTTACAGCAATTTTTGCTGTCTCCGCATCGCGTATTTCTCCCACCATAATAATATCAGGATCATGTCTCAAAATAGCTTTCAGGCCTGATGCATAAGTGATTCCTGCTTTTTCATTTACTTGAACCTGCAGTACCTCATCGCTTCTCGATTCGACTGGATCTTCCAGCGTTATAATGTTTCTGTTAAATTTTCTTTTGGCATAGTGCAGGAGCGCGTAAAGAGTTGTGGTTTTTCCTGAACCGGTTGGTCCTGTAAAAATCATCAATCCATGTGAATGTTTTAAGAAGGAGAGCAGTTTTTTTGTAGCCGACGGAAACAATGAAAGTGAGTTAACAGCCGGGGCATGCTGCTGGGGGAGAATTCTGATTACCAGACTTTCATCATACATGGTGGGAAGAGTGGACAGTCTAAGCTGAACTGTTGCTTTCTCAAGATCTAAAGCTAAAGCCCCGTTTTGCGGCTTTCTCCTCTCTCCAATATCCATGGAAGCCAGAAACTTGAAATGAGAAATCATTCTAATGCAGAAACTCTTTTCGAGAACTTTTTTATGAATTAAATCATCGTCAATTCTAAATTGGACAACGGCATCCTCCTTCCTCGGTATAATATGAATATCAGAAGCAGCAAGTCCACATGCTTCTTCTATCATTTTTTCACTTGCTTGCTGAATTGGCAGCATCTTATCACCAGCTTTTTGTTTGATTGGCTTCATTATAGCTCCCATTATAAAAGAGGTCACATGACGAAAATGAAATTATACTCAGTGAATTCTCCAGGTAACTGTATGCATTTCAAATAACTCCGGTAAATTTTCTGCATTTCCCTGTATAAAATCAAAATATCTGCACATATTAAAAACATAGAAGCAGCACATTGGGCTATGGCCAAGCGGTAAGGCAACGGACTTTGACTCCGTCATGCGTTGGTTCGAATCCAGCTAGCCCAGTAAAAAAAACCACCTCTGGTGGTTTTTTGAGTTATTCTGTATATTCGGCATAATATATATAATTCTTTCTGCTGCTTTTGAGCAGTGCGGCCTTCTCAAAGTATACACGGTATCCTTTTTGAAGCTGATCATAACCAATGTATTTCAACTTTTGCTTCTTGGCCATTTCCTTTGCGGCGGCAGCGAGTTTACCTTCTGTAGAGATATAAGCAGGAGATGTATAATCAGTACTAACAGGCCTTGAACCAACAGCTTCCAGATAAAATTTCATATGTGCCATACCTATCCCCTCTATGTTTTCTTTATAACGAACATCTATAAAGAAAGAATACCACCTCCCGGAATTTTTTTCAATATTTATTCCTAGTTATTTCAATTTTTTATCAAATTAATAGTTCATTTTAACTATAAAATTTCTTTATTAAGAAAAAACCACTTGATTGGAACGGAGGGCGGCGGCTTCTGCGAGATAGTCGAGACCCAGGACTGAGCGCTGAGGGAAGCGGCTCTGCCCTCCTATCGCAGAAAGCGTCAACATGAAGTGTAAATCTAACCACATTGAAATTATTTCTATCTACTTTTTAAATAAGTAAAATAGACCGCAGCCAAACTCAAAATCCTCGAGTTTGGCTGCGATCTGAATCATCCTTTTTCTAGATAGCTGATCTTTCCAATGTATTCTTTTTCATAAGCTTTGGCAGCTCTTGAGGGTTATATCCTACAATAAGCTTCATTCCGTCCGTAATAATCGGCCTTCTGAGCAGGCGCGGCTCTCTTTCCAGCAATTCCAAAACTTCCGATAATGTCATTTCGTCTATATTCAAATTGAGGGCTTTGAATGTTCTGCTCCGGGTAGCTAAAATCTCGTCAATTCCTTCAGTTGTTAATTCTAGTATTCTTTTCAGTTCATCCCTGGTAGGTGTTTCATTAAATAAGTGTCTTTCCTCGAACGGGATACCGTTTCCTTTAAGCCAATGCTTTGTTTTTCTGCAGGATGTACAACTTGGATACGTAAAAAAAGTGAGTTCTGACAAGTTTTCCCCTCCTTTTAAAATTCTTGACGTTTTAACTTAATTTCATTGTACATTATTTGTATAACGTTTGTACACATTTATTGTACAATAAATGTTGAACAATTTTTGAACAGCGTCTTTTCCATACTTTTCAAATACAGAAATGTAAACGCTATTTACAATTTGGTAAATTGTACATTATAATAAATTAGTGATGGACTAGAGGGACAAAGGAGGGAAATACATATGGATCGTATGTTCCGCGTGTTAGGATTCTGGACGGGGATTTTTGCAGTCATGTTTTACTTAGGGGACATGAAAACAACATCTTTATTATTCTTTGGTCAAACTGGATTTTTCGTATTTTTATCTTATTTAAAATTATCTGAACGCATGTACATTTATATTTTCGGAGCTTATCTAACTGTTTTCTTCGTTGGATTTACTTACTGGTCAACATTTATGATGATCCCCGGCCAAGGGGGCCATTAATCCATAAGGGCACTCTGTCCGCTTAGGCCCGGCAGCAATGAAAAAAGCAGATCACGAGATCTGCTTTTTTCATTGCTGCTTATAAATTGCTATCTGCTGTTAGTAAGCCTGAAAACCATTTAAGAAAGGATTGCTGTCCATTTCAATTTCAATGGTTGTTTCAGCTCCATGCCCGGACAAAACCAATGTGTCCTCAGGAAGAGTCAGCAATTTTTTGTGAATGCTGCTAATCAATGTATCGTGGTTTCCTCCCGGCAAATCAGTACGGCCAATACTGCCTTGAAACAATGCATCTCCTGAAAAGACTATTCCTGCACCTTCACTGTAGTAGGAAAGACTTCCCGGAGAGTGGCCCGGGGTTTCAAACACTTTTAAAGAAAAGCTGCCAATCTCTAAGTTACCCTCCCCGCTCAGCAGGTGGTCTGCAGGACCGGCAGTTATCGCTCCTCCCATAAACAGCTGAGAACCATTAAGTGCCGGATCTGTCAGCCAATCACGTTCTTTTTTATGTATATAAACAGGAATCTTCCACTGCTTTCTTACATCTTCTACCGCTCCTATATGATCAAAATGAGCATGAGTGAGCAGTATGGCCAGCGGCCTTGCTTGCATCTTTTTTAATTCCCTGCCCAGTTTATCTGCCTCTCCTCCCGGATCTATAATGAGACAATCTCCATTCTCCTGCAGAAATAAGTAGGCATTAGTTCCAAGCGGCCCTAGCGGTATGCGTTTCCATTTCAATGCAATTCTCCCCCTTCCTTTTTATCCTTCTATTATCATCAAAAACTGTTCCAATAGCAAATGGACTGTTGTTAACATCCATATTTATCCTCGACAAACTGTATGAAAACGATTAAAATATTAGAAGAACTTATCTTATAACGTGATATTTTTTATACATACACAAGGGGGCTGTCAAAATGGGGTTAGTGATTATCTTTAGTCTTGTTACACTATTGTCTGTTTGGGGATTTTATAGAAGCTTGATGGACAAAAATCTTCTTGGTATCGTTTTTGCAGGAGGTACGCTGGCTGTATTTGGATTTTTCACAATCATGACAATTATATACCACGGATTTCCTACTGCTCATTAATGTTCATTCAATACAAGCAAAGCCCTCTGGACTTCCAGAGGGCTTTTTGTATGCTTCATTTGTGAATAGTCATCTACCAAAAAAGCAGGTAGTTCTATTTCATTTTCTTGTTCACACTCTCCAGCTTGCCGCTGAGCGTGGAAGGTTTATCACGTCTGTCATCAATACGGATGTTCGTAGCCACACGGCTGATGCCTTTAGAAAATGGGACCTCGTGAATGGCCTGCAAAACTTTGAACAACTCTGGCAGCTCTCCCTCTATCAATGTATTCATAGGTGTAAGCTGAAACTGTATCGTACCTTCTTCCTCAAATTTCTTCAGCACATGCTGTATTTCTGCAACATACTCACTGACGCTCGGTCCTTCTGTTCCGATAGGGATAATCGTTACATCAACAATTGCCATAACTGCCTCCTGATTAGTGGTGTTGGGAATACTGTATTAGTGGAACCAAAGTACCGCTGCTCAAATGTATCATCTGGTTCAGACCCGGGCCGGATAATATGCTTTTTCCGCTTGGAGAAAGAACCAGTTTACCTGGTTCTGCATCATGCAGTACCACATTTTTTTGACCGTTCAAGGTATTAACTCCTATTAGGTCATATTGTCCGGATACTGACTCAAAGAAAGTATAAAAGGTATTTGCTTTGTCGTCAAAGATAAACTCCGGGGGAGACCATTCTTCGTACATACGCTGGAAATTGAGTTCCAGCTTCAATGTTAACTTCTCTGTTTCACCTTGAAAGAAATGAAAGCTTCCTATTCCTGCCTCTTCATCTTTTAATTCTGCCGCAATCAGCAAGTCCCCGGCATTCTTTTGAGCTGCTGCACTTCCTGATAACTGCTTTTGCGTCCCGCTCTGCAAATCATATACAAGAAGAGGGGCGTGAGAAGAGCGGGATTCCTGATCCCACTCTATATAAGAGAATGTGTCTTCTCCGTTCCACTCAGCAAAAGGAACTTGCAGAGGGCTGTTAAACACTTTTTCTTCGTAAACATCTATGATAAAGGATTGAAAGCTCCAATCCTTCTGAAACACAGTTGCATAAAACAGATTTTCTTTATATGAATTCCACGAAATTTGCAAATCAAAAGAAGGAAATGCCTGCTGAAAAAGAATATCCCCATCTCTATTCAAAAGGAGGATATCCGCTTCAGACTCTGCCGTGCTCCTTTGAATCAGAAATAAGCTGCCTTCTCTGCTTCTTTGAATTTCTGTTACGGGACTGTCTGATTCGTAAAATGTCTTTCTGCTCCCGTTGTACAGATTGTACAACTGTACATGAGTGTGCTCTCCAGCTGTTTCCGTCACGATGACAGTCTCTTCATCATACCAGCCTTCAACCGCCGTATATACGCCTTCCTTCTCCCCCAGTGGAAGAATATCATCAGGAGTTTTTTCTTCAACTATTTCAGGAGATACATTTTTAGAAGGTTTTAATAGCTTTGAGTCTGTTTCTTGAGGCTGATGAGGTTGGCAAGCTGTCACAAGCAATAGAAGTAAAAAGAGTGGGAACAAGGTTCTCATCAGCCTATCTCCTTTCCTGTTACATATATAACGAGGCCCAGAAAATGCCCCTGCTTTTATCTGCAATCTCTGTAAATTGCCCAATAGGCAAGGGGTTCGAGCCAATCCCGAGCTCTACTGTATAACCCGGCAATTTTCGCTCGTTGATAAACCAGTCCCGGAATCCGGCATGGCTGTCGATATCTCGGACTGGAAGATAGCCGCTCAGTGCTGCGTATTCATTTACAATCATCTCTGCTTCCTGCGGCTCTCTCCCAAGATATCCCCAATATATCTCCTCACCCTGAGTGTGAAAAGCAACAACTCTGTCAAAATTCCTGTCTTTGACGAGCTGAGCCATACATTGTGCTTCTGGTTCAGTAAGGGGCCGATCGCCGGGATAATCTCTTGGTGCGGGACTTTGAGGAATTTTCCTGATTTTTTCAATTTCCCAGTTAGCCGGATACTGATTGTTAAGATCCACCCCTCTAATGTTAGCCTTCCATTGAGAAAAATCTTCCCTGTCCCCGTTTATTTTCTTTACTTTTTCATAAAGACTTCCCTCTTTTGGAAGGTTCTCAAGAACAAGATCTACTCCATCAGGGTTTACCATGGGCACAACAGAGAGTGTCGTTTCATTATATAAATCCCGTGCTTTATACCCCCTGTAATGGCTATCTTCCAGCAGGGCCGTTACATATTCAAACAGCCAGCTCATCGTTACGCAGGAAGTAATCCATTCATTTGCATGAAAAGATCCGTTTAAATGAACTTTTTTCGGCCCTCTCCCTAAGGATAGTTCGATAATAGGCTGTCCTAACACACTTTGGCCAATAACTGATTTTCTAACAAAAGGAAATGAATTCGATAGGAGCTGAATGTCGCTATAGCAATCGGTGGATGAGTAAGTTTCTTTAAGATGTATGATAGGAGCTGGCAAGTATGCAGGTATGTTGTGCAGCTTGATATATACAGATAGTTCATCCCTAAGACCACAATCCGCGGAATTCGAAACAGAGAGGGCCGGCAACGCTGCATTTGTCCCTCGCAGGTAAATCTCTTTGCTTAATCCTTCATTACAATCCTCTAACAACTGCCTTGGTATTTTCAGCAATGAAGCAAGCTTTGATACTGTGATATCCTGCTGAATAAAACACTTCATGTTCTCCACCTCCACCTTAACAATAAAGTGTATGTCAGGCAATGGGCCAATTTGTTTGTCTCTGCAAAAAAACCTTGGGCGTATGCCCAAGGTTTCGGTTTTACTTCTTTCCGGTTTGTATTTCTTCCGCCTGATCTAATCCATCCAGCTGCTCATGATAAAAACGGAGAAGATCGCCATTCACGATTTTATCTGAGTAATCAAGCTCCTGCTTAGCTTTTTCTATATAAGGCTCACAAGACCCCTCTTCAGCAGGCTCTCCGCTTTCTTTCACAAAGCATGCGCCGCCAGTGTAAATGAGTTCATCGGTAATAAAGCTTCCATCACGCAAGACTGCAAACGGCAGTCTTTTCTCCGCAAATAAATCATGGCCAAATTGCAGATGCTCCCTTGTGTCAATTCCAAGCAAGTGCATCAAGGTTGGCTTCATGTCAATTTGTCCAGCAACTTCTTCAATGTTCCTCGGATTATTATCTGTCACACCAGGAATGTGGATCATAAAAGGAACACGCTGCAGCTGTGTGGACTCAAAAGGTGTAATTTCTTTGCCAAGAAACTGACTCATGGCGCCATTATGATTTTCAGAGATTCCATAATGATCACCATATAATAGAATCATGGAATTATCGTAAAGGCCTTCTTCCTTTAATTTCTCAAAAAGGACTTTAATTGACTCATCCAGGTAACGAACAGTTGGAAAATACCTGTTTAACGTTCTGCTGTTAGAATCAAACTCTTCGATCATTTTGTCCTCTTCCCCCAGCTCAAATGGGAAATGGTTGGTCAAGGTAATCATTCTCGTATAAAAAGGCTGAGGGACATTTTTCAAATGCTCTACTGTTTGTTCAAAAAACTCTATGTCTTTTAATCCCCAGCCTACGGAGTTTTCAGGATTAACATCATAATCCCTTATATCAAAGAAACGGTCATACGCAAAAGCCTGGTACATAATATCACGGTTCCAGAAGCTTTTATTGTTAGCGTGAAATACCGCCGAGTAATATCCTTCTTCCTTCAATACTTCCGGAGTAGCCATAAATTCATTATTGGCATTTGTGAAAAAAACTGCACCCCGGCTGAGCGGATAAAGAGAATTATCAACCAGAAATTCAGAATCAGCCGTTTTACCCTGTCCTGTCTGATGATAGAAGTTTTCAAAGTTGTAGCTCTCCCTTGCAAGCTGATTCAGAAAAGGGGTAATCTCCTGGCCGTTCAATTCCTCATTCATAACAAAACTTTGCAGGGATTCCAACGTTACAACGATTACATTCCTATTCTTTGCAATGCCGAACAAGTCGCCCGCAGGCTCTTTGCGGTTGGCATTCACATAGTTCTCAATATCAGTTAAGCTGTTGCTGTCAGCCAAAGCTCGTTGGGCAGTTGTTTTTGACTGGATAATTCCATCGTATATGTGAAAGTTATAAACGCTGATGTTTTTAACGAGCATTTCTCTGTCAAATGAACGTGTCAGCAGCTGTGGGCGCTCCGTTTCAGCAAGTCCGAGATTAAAGAAGAAAACAGCTGCAACCAACAGATAGTAGGCTGTTCTGACTTTTGCTGTTGTTCTTGCTTCTGAAGCCTGCTTTCTGAAGTAAGGCTTTCTGCTGAGCCACATTAAAATGATGATGTCAACAAGCATCAATAAATCAACCGGTTGAAAAAGCTCTGTTATGCTGCTTCCCAAATCGCCCATATTGCTCGTTTGGAAAAGCACAGGGATGGTTAAAAAATCAGTAAAAAACCGGTAGAAAATCATATTGGCAAGAAGAATGAAGGTAATCGCCATACTTGCACCAATGATATATCTGTTTCTGTTTTTCTCTTTTAGGAATAATCCAATTCCAAATACGAGCAGCAAGAAACTCAGCGGGTTAATGAAGAGAATGATTTCTTGAGTGAAATTTTCAATTTTAATATTAAAGCTGGTTTTGTAGACCACATACGTTTTTATCCACATTAGTACAGTTGCAATCATTGTAAAAGCAAAGGTTGAAACTGATTTTTTACGCATTCTTTAACCTCCCAGTACGGCGGAATTGCGCATAATATTCTGTCATTTTCCATTTATTAGGGTAAACATTGAGGACAACTAAATCATATCTTAATACTTCTTTTACAAAAAATCAATATTTTTTCACATTGCGGTTACATTGAGATGGTAGAATGATAGCTTGAACTTCTTTTCCCAATTTATAGACGATGGTAAACCAGGATATGTTTCAATTTATGGTTATTCTCAAAAATTTCCTGCTGATGACCTATTCTTATACAGCATATTGACTTCGAAATCTTCTATTTGAACTGAACTGTGTGGTCCTCTTCGTGAGTCCTTATCTTGATTTCATTGCAGCCTCAAGAGATCAACAGCATGCTCAACACATTCTCCCTATTTTACTTCTAACGAAAAAGAGCCACTGATTAGTGACTCCTTTAGTATCCGTAACAATATGAAAAAATAATCTTACGAAATCAGGTTTTGTTTCGCGAGCCATGCTCCTCCGATGACACCTGCATCATTTCCAAGAGTGGCTATTGCGATCTCAACTGCAGCCCCGGCTCTTGGGAATGCATATTTTTTCATTTTCAACTGTACTTTATGAACAAGCAGGTCCCCAGCCTTGGAAACTCCGCCTCCAAGTACAATTTTTTCCGGGTTCAGTGCGCTCGCAAGGTTGCCCAGCACCATGCCGAGATAATCAGTTACTTCGTCCACTACACTTAGCGCCAGACTGTCTCCAGCTTCAGCTGCAGCAAATACATCCTTTGCAGTCACAGCGCGTGCTTCTTCAAAAATAGTACGAAGTGCACTTGGAGTGTCGTCTCCTTGGAGCTTTTCAAGAGCAATTCTTACAATCCCTGTTGCGGAGGCAATCGTCTCAATACAGCCTGTTTTACCGCAGTTGCATTGAGCTCCGCCTTGCGCCACAGCTGTTATATGGCCAATTTCTCCTCCAGCGCCATTCACGCCGTGGACAATGATTCCATTAGAAATAATTCCTCCGCCCACGCCCGTTCCGAGGGTCACGCAGATCAAATCTTTAGCTCCGTCTCCGGCACCCTTCCACATTTCACCCAAAGCAGCAATATTAGCGTCATTATCAATGATGGCAGATAAGCCTGTTTCCATCTCTAAATGATCTTTTAAAGGGTAATCCTTCCAGCCAAGATTTACAGTTTCATACACAAGACCGGTTGCCAGGTTTACTGGGCCTGGAGCTCCCATGCCGATCCCAGCCAGCCTGCCCTTCTGTTGTCCCAGCTCAGCCAGCTTGCTGTCTATTGCTTTTGCGATATCTGTTGTAATCTTTTTCCCTGTTTTGTCAGTAGGAATTTCCCACTTTTCGATGATTTCACCGTAAAAATTAATAAATGCCATCTTGATTGTTGTTCCGCCTAAATCAATACCTACAAGCCATTGATCGTTCATGTGTCAGTCATCCTTTTTGTTATATTCATGTTTAGGAAACCGTTTGCACTTTAGTTAAGAAGCTGCTTATTACGCTGAACTTGAACTTCCTGCCTAAGCAGCAAAAGTGCCATCTGATATTCTCTTGGCTCAATCAGCTGTGAAGTAAACAGCTGTTTTACCTCTTCTTCCATTAATTCTAAATCTGCAATCCGATCACCTGTGTAAATGTAGATGCCGAATCTTTTCAGCAGCTGCTGTACGTCATAAATTGTTTTCAAGTGTTAATCTCCTTGAAGTTTGGTTTCTACCTATAAATTATAGAATAATGGTGCTATCGTCAAGTGATTCTTGCCATTTGCTCTTACTTTTCTCATGGAAAAAGTCCTGCAAAGAGAGTGTTTAGCGTTCAGGCAGCGACCGGCACAACAACAGATGAGATGAAAAACAGTGCTATATGTGAAAACAGCCTGTAAAAAAGACTGCAAACCTTTGCAGTCTATCACCTTATTCACCTGTCAGGATCCTTGGGGTCCAGTACAGAGGGCCTCCTGTTCTTCAGCGGCATTGGCGACCGGAGAAGAACATCCCTGAATGCTCTGTAGCTGAAGGGAATAAACGGCCATAAATATGGAATTTGAAAAGATTTTATACGGGCAAGCATGAGGATCCATACTGTGATTCCCACAACAAAACCTTCTATTCCAAAGGCTGCAGTTGCTAAAATAAGGAGAATTCGAATCACCCTGTTTGCCAGGCTCAATTCATAGCTCGGTGTTGCGAACGTTCCAATCGCGGCAATCGCAAGGTATAAGACCACTTCACCTGACAGCAGACCCACACTTATGGCAACCTCACCAATCATCAGGGCAGCGACAAGGCCAAGAGCCGTCGCCAGAGAGGACGGTGTATGAATCGCTGCCATCCTTAGCATATCAATGCCAATTTCAATAATGAGGAACTGCAGCAGCAGAGGAACATTTCCTTCTTCCTTCTGCCCGATAAAAGAGAGTTCAGCAGGAAGCAGCTCCGGCTGTACAGCAAGCAAGTACCAAAGGGGCAGCAGAAATACCGAAGCCCATACTGCTGTGAATCTGACAAATCTCAAATAGGCTCCTGTTACAGGTTTGTTGCGGTATTCTTCTGCGTGCTGCAGATGATGCCAAAACGTCGCAGGAGTAATCAGGACGCTCGGAGATCCATCCACAAAGATGAGCACATGTCCTTCATACAAATGTGCGGCTGCTGTATCGGGACGCTCTGTAAAGCGGACGGAAGGGTAAGGATTCAAATGGCTGCCTGACAAATATTCCTCAATTGTTTTCTCAGCCATAGGAAGACCGTCCGTATCTATTTTTTCAAGCGAAGCTTTTATGTCTTTTACATGGCCGGTATCTGCAATATCCTCAATATAGCAAACTACTACGTCTGTTTTAGACCTTCTTCCCACCTGTAAATATTCCATTCGAAGAGTCCGGTCTCTGACACGCCTTCTCGTAAGGGCTGTATTAAAGACAACCGTCTCTACGAAGCCATCCCGCGACCCTCTGACAACTCGTTCTGTATCAGGCTCTTCAGGGCCTCTGACAGGGTAGGTTCTTGCGTCAAGCAGGATCACTTCTTCCATCCCATCTACAAGCAGTGCGGTTGGTCCGGCTAAAATCGCCTCTCCCGCTTTTTTCAGGTCTTTTTCTGTTGAAATTTCAATATAAGGGATATATGAGTGTATTAATGTGTAAAGTGAGACATTTTCAAGCGCTCCAGGCTGAAGCCTCGCAAGAAACTCCATTAAATAGTGGAGAATGTCGTCTTTTGCAAAACCATCAACCATATAAAATGCCATCTTCCGTCCTGCATACTCTACTTCCACCTTTATTAAATCAAAGCTCTTCTCAACTCCAAGAAATTCATCCAGGTAGGCAATGTCAGCAGTAAGTTTCCCGGAGACAGCCCTTTTTACAGCCTCTTTGTCCATTGTGCAAAACTCCAATCAGTGTGCTACCTACATCCTAGTCAATAACATCAGCATCCATACAGGCGTAAATGCCAAAAAAAATAACCCTGTGATATACAGAGTTATTGAGGCAGTGAATTTTTCAATTCCTGATAGCGCTGATCATCAGGATTCAGCCTGATCGCCTGCTGAAGATAATTTCTTGCCTCTTCAAAATTACTTTCTTCAGCCTCTAGAATGGCTAGGAAAAAGTAAGCCTGATCATAAGAAGCATTTCGATCAATAATGCTTTGCAAATTTTCTCTAGCATCTTCATTCTTTTGCAGCTGAATTTCAGAAATGGCTAACAGAGTCATATGTTCATTAGATGAAGCTTCTGTTTGATTTGTTTTCAGTAAATCATAAGCCTCTTGATAATTTCCGTTTTGAATCAATTCCTGCCCTTTTGATACTGTATAGGCACTGCCAGCACCGGCAAACTGTCCATTTCCATAGGCGAATAATCCTAAAAGCAGGGCAGCAGTAGTGAGAATTCCGGCCATTCGGACAAATACTTTTCTTTGGTTCGGCAGCTGAAATATAAATGAAGCTAAAAATCCGCCTGCCAGACCTCCCAAGTGACCTGCATTATCAATATTAGGGATGGTGAACCCAATAGCAATATTAATGGCAATGACAACTAATATATTTGCACCAATTGTTCTAAAAAAGAGCTTTGGCTTGCTTACTCCCATATACAGCAGGGCTCCAAAACATCCGAATATCGCACCTGAAGCTCCCGCTGATACAAACGGGCTGAAGGCAAAGCTTGCCAGCGTACCTGCTATCCCAGAAAGAAGATAGATAAAAAGAAACCTCCTAGATCCAAACATTCTTTCGACAGCGCCTCCTATATAGAGAAGTGCCAGCGTATTCATCATTAAGTGGAGAAAGCCAATATGAAGGAATACAGGCGCAACAAGCCTCCACCATTCCCCATTCAGCAGCAGAGTATTTTCTTTGGCACCGAATCTAATCAGAACATCTGTATTCGTGCTCCCGCCCGCAGATTCAAGTATATAAAACATAACTAACTGAATCGCAATAAACACATAGGTTAATAAAGGACGGCCGTGCTGGAAAATCTCCCGCTCTTCCTTATTTCTTTTAGCTGTATAGTGAAGAAGCTCCTGTTTCACTGCTTGAACATCATCAATGCCTGCATCAGCGCTCAGTTCCTCAAGGGAGAGGGGCAGCGCCTCCTGAATACTTTCTGCCTCATCACTAACATTTTCTGTGTGCAGCAACTGATTGATTAATGTTGTTTTCTCAACGAGCTTGCTGCTTTCAAAGATATACTCCCAGTCGTCTACAGGCGGAAGTGCTGTTATATATAAATTAAAAACTTTGAAGGATCTCCTGCCCGTTCTTTTTCGGATCGATTCAAATGTGTGTCCTGCTTGATTCATATCCTGAAGCAGCAGATTGCTCCAGTCGGCATCTTCTCTTTTAAGCCGGATCACATCAAATTCTTGTTTCTTTCTGGGCTCAAGCCATATTTCCCTTTGATCACGGGAAATATGGATCATTCGATAGCCATGCTGCAGCACAAGCTGGTTTGCAATTTTCCAATAGAGAAAATCCTGATTGATTACCATAGTACCCCCCCAGCCATTTTTCTTTATTATACCAATTTCTTTGGGAGCACCGTTACTGATACACATAGAACAACTGCTTAGCCAAGCATCTTATGTTCAGCAGCCTGTTATTTCCGTGCAAAAAAGCACCCTGAGATAGGTGCTTCAAACATGCTGCAGCTTACAACTGACAGATTGTAACCCTTGGCTAGCTGAAAGCTCTTTGAACAAATTTATCCCTGATAAATGGAAGCCTCATGGATAAAGAAATAAAGGTTCTCCGAATTTCAGGCTGTCCCAGCAGATAATTTACGATTCTGTAGCGGTATTTATAGATAGCAGCTCCCGCTATTAACATGATTGCCAGTCTGAGCAACGTGCGCATGGCGTCATCCCTCCTGTTTTTACTTATTGTTACTTAGGAAGCGGAATTTTATCCAGAGAACACCATTCTTTTATTGAAGAAAGTCAGGACTAATACATGCCTTTGCCCTATTAGCAATCCCTTTTCTACTTAAAAAAGGGGTTTAACGTGTTCTTCAGCACGTTTGCACTATTAAGGAATTTTTCTTTTTCAGTTTCATCCAAAGACAGCTCAATCACATCACGGACCCCGTTTCGGTTAATGATGGCTGGAACCCCGATATATACATCTTGCGTTCCATATTTATTATCGATATAACATGATACGGTGTGGATCGAATTTTCATTTTGCAGAATAGCCTTTGTAAGCCTGACCAGGCCCATTGCAATTCCATAGTAAGTCGCACCTTTTTTTTCGATAATCTGATACGCTGCGTCTCTTACGTTCACAAAAATGTTGTCCAAGTCCTCCTGGCTATACTTATCACTGGACTCAACAATTTTATTTACCAGTACCCCGCCTATATCGGCATGGCTCCAGACTGGCAATTCCGTATCTCCATGTTCTCCGATGATATAGGCATGCACGTTTCTTGTATCAATTTGAAAGTAGTCTCCCAGCAGGTACCGAAACCGGGCAGTATCTAGTATCGTTCCTGATCCAATCACACGCTCCTTGGGCAGTCCTGAATATTTCCAGGTTGCATATGTTAGAACATCAACTGGATTCGTGGCAACGATGAATATCCCATCAAATCCGCTTTCCATCACGGAACCTACAATATTTTTAAATATAGCAAGGTTTTTCTCCACTAAATCCAGCCTTGTTTCTCCAGGCTTTTGATTTGCTCCTGCACAGAGGACCACGATGTCAGCATCCTGGCAGTCCGTGTAGCTGCCAAACCAGATTCTTGTGGGAGAAGGGGCAAAAGTGAGTCCATGATTGAGATCCATTGCATCTCCTTGAGATTTTTCCTTATTTACATCAATCAGCACAAGCTCCTCTGTTACACCCTGATTCAAAAGGGCAAACGCATAACTTGATCCTACAAAACCAGTTCCAATTAGGGCGACTCTGTTCACACGATTACGTTTCAATGAAATCAAATCCTTCCGAAAAAGATTGTGATACACTTCACAATTTCATTTTACCATCTCAGTGCTTTTTTATGACTAGTAATTTGTTAACAACTTTTGAATAAATACAGCCAGGATGGAAGCAGCTAGAACGGAAACAGCATTCACAGCATCATTGTCGAAGAAGGAACTGCCCTTAGTCCTTTTCCCTGGTGCGCTGCAATGCATTCTCTTTTCTGTCTGTTTTCCGCAGACAGGACATGTGTATGCAACCTGCAGCGTTCCGCCGAGCACAGTATCAACCATATTTCCAAAAAACCCCGCAGCAATGATCAGCAAAATTAAATGAGGCTGAAATGAGAACAGAACTGCACCTGTTATAGCAATAAAAGCAGCACCTGCAATGGCAGCGAGGGTGCCAAGCAGGGATACTGCTCCAGAGGTTCCCCGCTCAACTTTTTTTAAGGATAACATCATTCTAGGCTGCCCCTTGCTCAGCGTTCCTATTTCTGACGCCCACGTATCAGCGTTTGCAGCTGCGATAGCAGAACAAAAAACAAAAATCCACGAGGAGTCTCCAGTCACTAAGTAAATGAAGCTGATGACTGCAGGTATTCCTCCATTCGCAAATACCTGTACAGCATCACGCTGATCTCCCTTTTCAAGAAGCTCATCAAGCATTTTTTTCTTGTTCCTTTTCAGTCTGGAAAATAAGCTGGAGCTCGCAAAAAAAGCACCAAGTGTCACTAATCCAATACTTCCTAAGCCTATGTAAATGCATACTCCTACCGCCGTAGCTGCAGCAGCACCAGAAAATGTGAGAAGCTTTAACCGCCATCCTGCCAGAGCCGTCAGCACAATAAACAAGATAATCAGCACCTGCATGTTATCACCCCATCCTCTGAGAAGATGTATTGAACGGGAATATCATGTTTTTCAAAAGGCACTTCTGGAAGAAGCTGCATTGAAAAAGCCATTGCTGCCGTTTCCCCCTTGTATCCTTTCAGATACCTGTCATAGTAGCCTCCTCCGTAACCGATGCGAAACCCCTTGTGATCAAAACAAATTCCCGGCACAAAGATTAGATCTAATTCTTCTTTAGAAAGCAATGCAGTCCGGGCAGGTATGGGTTCTTGAAGCCCGAAATAGACCGTCTCCAATTCATCAAAAGAAGTTAAGGCTCGGAAAATCATCTCTTTTGTTTTTGGTTCGCATTTAGGAACAGCAACAGTTTTCCCTTCCTTCCAGGCCTGTTCAATCATTGAAAAGGTGTCCACTTCTTTTCCTCGTGAAATTGTGAATGCAATGGTTTCTGCTCTTTCCCAGCTTGGAGAAGCAGCAGTATGTGAATGAATCAAACCGCATTGTACTGCATAGACGGCTGAATCCATTTCTTCCAGCTTTGTTTTCATCTCTGTGCGAAGCTGCTTTTTGGCCAGCATCATTGCCACCTCCGCTTTATGTTTTCTCTCTTTTTCTATTATAACGTACAGCCTAGAAAAAGCTTACAAAACAATTGCTTTGTTGCTGCATCTATATGTAAGGTTTTCTGTAGTCTGCAGCATGATCGCATATTTGACGGAACTAACTTCTAAGGTGGGAAAATTGCTGTAATGAGCACATATGAGGAGTGTAAAAGGTGTAACTAGTGGACTGTTGTTGTGCAGGTTAAGACACATTTGAACTTTTAACAAAAAAAGAGGAGATTGCGTATTTGAAATATGATGGAATAACGATTGAAAACTGATCTCTTTACAAAACAATACAAAAAAAACAGCAGGAAAGAATTTTCCCACTGTTACTTTGTTTCGCGGTGTGCAGTTACTTTCTTCTCTCTGGAGCAATATTTTTTAAGCTCCATGCGATCAGGGTTGTTACGCTTGTTTTTCTTGGAAATATAGTTACGCTCACCACAGTCAGTGCAAGCTAATGTAATATTTACACGCATGCTTATCCCTCCAAACTATAAAACGTTAAATCAGACTTAACTATCATACCACTAATTATTTTGAAATGCCATATTCAATTTCTTTTTTCTTCAGTTAAAATTTGTTGAAGATATATTTCAATGATTTCAGCAATGATCTCTTGCCAATGATAATGATCTACGGTAAATGCTTTTACATTCTTGCCCAGCTGGTGGCTGAGAAGCGGCTGGTTCAGCAGTTTTGCCATCCCTTCTGTTAATGAAGCAACAGAACCTGCCTGAAATAAGATGCCGGTTTGTCCGTCTCTTACCGTTTCCCGGTAACCACCGACATTAGACGCAATCGTGGGCGTTCCCTTATACATACTTTCCACTGCAGAAAGGCCGAATGGTTCATACAGGCTGGGAAAGATTGCTGCAGCTGCCCGCCGCAGCAGATAATTTCTTTCCTTCCAATTCAAAAACCCTGTAAAAGTAATACTTTCTTGGATCCCCAGCTCTTCAGCCTGTTTTGTAAGCGGAATATACAAAGGACCCTTTCCGCCAATTACTAAATGAAGATTGAATTCCGTTTTTTTCAATTCAGCAAAACTATCAAGCAGCATTTCAAAGCCTTTTTCAGGTACAAGCCTTCCGTACGAAAGCAAATAAGGTGTATTAATACTGCTGACAGCTTTCTCTTCCTCCAGTGTCTCTGGATCTATTCCCGCAGGTATCACTACTGTCGGACACCCCCTCAGCACTGAGCAGGCTTCCTGCTCCATCTCCTTTGTGCAGACAATCACTTTGTCTGAATACTGCAAAAGCTGTCTCTCCCAGGAAACAATACCTCCCTCCGGCATGAAGGAGGAAGTTCGTTTTCTTGCTGTTTCAGTGGAATGAAGTGTGGAAACCAAAGGAATAGCCAGAAGCTTTTTTAAAGCGGACGCAGCTCCCGATACCAGCCAGTCATGTGCATGAATAATCGAGAAGCTTTCTTTTTGTGAAAGCATTGAGGCATATTGGAACATCCCCAGATTAGCTGCCGCTATCCAGTCTGCATAGCTGTTTTTTACGGATGCTGTTAACGCCGGTTTATATATTTTTATACCAGCAGATTCCCGGTAATATTCTTTCTTGCTGTTTCCCAAAACTAACACAGTCACTGAAACATTTTTTTTAGCAAGAAATTTTGCCAAACCATGCACATATGTACCCAGTCCGCCTTCAATCCAAGGCGGGTACTCTGATGATAGAATCAGCACAGACAGCTGGGGAAGATTACGATTCATAGTTTGAGTAACCGGAAAAGCTGCTGTTCCCGTCCCATCCAACTTTATCTGCACCACCCTCTGTCTCGTATTGCTCTGCCAAGGCGAGTGAAATTCCCGATGATGAAAATACAAGTAGTTGAGCAGCACAGATTTCAGTGATATGGGTTGGCAAATACACGGTTTTTTGACCTGTATGTGCTCCTACATGATAATCATAGTTCCCAGAAGCATGAAGCCGAATAATTATTTTCAAACTGTCCTCCTCTTCCAAAAGTATATTAGGCAGTGCCTTAAGAGTATTGGGACTTATTTTCCATTGCAGAAATACCGTCTCAGCACCTTCATAATGGAAGTGCAGACTATCCCCATAAAACATTGTTTTTTCCCGTACCTTTATAAGGGCGGAGAAAACATCATTCATATGCACCACTCCAAGCAAAATTTTTCTCTTAAAAAAGTATACAGTATACCAAGCAAAGCAGTGGCAGTATGATGTTCGGTAAATTGTGACAAAAATCTTCATTTTCTCTGTGAAAAGTTCTTCTGTCTTCCTTTATTATATGATATAAATAATAAGGAAATAAATATTGCTAGAAGGTGAAAAACTTGGAAATAACCCTGATTATCCTGCTTGTAATAGGAATCATTTTAATGGCAGCCTCTTTTTTTCAAAGAGACAAGGGCAGAGACATTGAACAGGAGCTGGATCATCTGCAGCTGTCATCCATGCAGGAAATATATAAGTTAAAGAAGAAAATGAGAATTCTTGAAGAAGAATTACTTCAAAATGACCTTGGCAGCCAAAATTCCCTCAGCAAAGAATTAGATGGCCAGATTGTTCGCCATATTTTAAATAAGTACAAAAATGGAATGAACATTGAGGCAATCTCCAGAGCGGAGAACGTTTCACCTGAAGAAGTCAGGCAGATCATCCAACAAAATGAGAGGATGCTTGTATGAGCAAGCGAAGCTTACAAACTTTTTCAGCGGGCATGCTGCTGTCAACCTCAATTGTTGCAGGAGTTTATTTTTTCTCCGCTGACCAGGGAATAGCAGAAGCTGAAAAAGCCGTTATGACGAATGAAGAAATTCAAGCAGAATTAAAAAAACAGGGAATGGTGCAGCTCTCTGCAGAAGATTATAATGAGTTGCTGACCATGAAAGAACAGGTGGTCAACTCCCCTGCTCCCCAAGAGGAAGCTCAGGAAGAAGAAGAAACACCTGCACCTGCACCAAGAGCATCATACACATTAACGATCCAAAAAGGGATGAGCACAAGCGACGTGTGCAAAATCCTCCAAGAAGCTGGAGTCATACAGTCAGCAAGAGATTTTAATGCCTACCTGATTGAAGCAGGCTATCACAAAAAAGTCAGAACCGGTACCTACGAGCTGAAGCAAGGTATGCCTTTCACAGAAATATCTAAGGCACTGACAAGATAAAGAAAATCCCCCGTTACTTTAGCGGGGGATCTTTTTGTTATAATAAATTGTTTTTAGACCATTGCGCGATTTAGGAGTTGAGATCGTAATGCCTGCCCTTCACAAGGTAAAACACACTTTCTGAAATATTCGTCGCATGATCAGCCATGCGTTCAATGTATCTGCAAACAAAGGATAACTGAGTAATTTGCTGAAGAGATTCCTTTTTATCGTGCATCAGCTCAAGAAGCTCTTTGATGGTTTCTCCATAAAGATCATCAACCAAATCATCCATCTCCGCAACTTTCTTGGCAAGAACCACATCTTCTTCATTAAAAGCTTTGATGCTTAATGAGAGCATCTCCGTACCTATGCCATGCATCCTTTTAATATGATTGATTGGTTTGACCAATGGCTCGTCACCGATTCTAATAGTTGATTTGGCTATATTTACGGCAAAATCCGCCATTCTTTCTATATCAGAGGAAATTTTGATGGCTACTACAATCCTCCTGAGATCAATCGCAACCGGCTGCTGTTTGGCTATGAGCAAAATGGCAAGATCATTGATCTCTTCCTCAAGATCATCAACCTGATTATCCTCATCAATTACTTCCAGCGCCTGCTCTATGTTTTGAGTTTCCAATGCATGTATTGACTTGGCTAAAGCAATCTCCGTCAAACTTCCCAACTCAATCAATTTTTCTCTTAATGTGTTAAGATCATAATCAAATTTTTCTCTAATGACCACTTCTATTCCTCCTTTATCTTTTAAACGCCTGGATGTGTTTATGAGCTGTGCATATGTATGAAAAGGAGCCGCATATAACGACTCCTTTCAGAATATTACCCAAATCTCCCAGTGATGTAATCCTCTGTACGCTTGTCAGAAGGATTTGAGAAAAGTTTATTCGTATTCGTATATTCAACTACTTCTCCGTTTAAGAAGAAGGCAGTACGATCTGAAATACGAGCAGCCTGCTGCATATTGTGTGTAACGATGACAATACTGTACTTTTGCTTCAACTCCTGAACGAGCTCTTCAATTTTAAGTGTAGAAATCGGGTCCAGTGCAGATGTCGGCTCATCCATTAAGATGACATCAGGCTCAATCGCAAGGCAGCGTGCTATACACAAACGCTGCTGCTGACCGCCGGAAAGGCCATAGGCATTTTCTTTTAGACGGTCTTTAACCTCATCCCAGATTGCTGCTCCGCGAAGACTTCGCTCAACAACTTCGTCAATGATCTTTTTATCACGAATTCCATGAATTTTAGGTCCGTATGCAACATTTTCATAAATCGACTTAGGGAAGGGATTCGGTTTTTGGAATACCATTCCTACCTGCGTTCTTAGCTCTTCCACCCGGTAGGACTTATCGAAAATATTCTTGCCGCGGTATAAGATTTTCCCTGAAGTTTTAACAATTGGAATCAGCTCAACCATACGGTTCAATGTTTTAATGTAGGTTGATTTTCCGCACCCGGAAGGGCCGATAATCGCAGTAACTTCGTTCTCATATATATCAAGATCAATGTTTTTCAGAGCCTGATCCTTGCCGTACCAAAGATTTAAATTGTCAGTTCTGTAAACAATATTTTTATTTGTATCTACTTTCTCAGCATTCTCAGAACGCTCTTTAATGACTGTTTTTACTTCCATATGAAAATCCTCCATCCTTTATCTAAGAAAATTATAAATTAATAACGCTTTGAAAATTTATTTCTAATCAGTACCGCAACTGAGTTCATCACAATTAAGAAAATAAATAATACGATAATTCCCGCAGCTGCTACATCTTGGAATGCAGGCTGAGGACGGGATGCCCAGTTATATATTTGAATAGGCATAACCGTAAACGTACTCATCAGATTCTGTGGAAGATAGTTTACATAAGCGAAAGCACCAACAACCAAAAGTGGAGCTGTTTCTCCGATAGCCCTTGAAAAAGCCAAGATACTTCCTGTCAGTATACCCGGGATGGCAGTGGGCAAAACGATTCTAAAAATGGTCTGCCACTTGGTTGCACCCATCCCTAATGATGCTTCTCTTAAATGCTTTGGAACAGAGCGGATTGCTTCCTGAGATGCTACCACAATAACCGGCAGGATCAGCAAAGCCATTGTAAGACCCCCGGCAAGAATACTGCGTCCTAGCCCGAACTCACGAACAAAGAGAGTGAGGCCAAGCAAACCAAATACAATGGAAGGTACACCTGCAAGGTTGGAAATGTTTGTTTGGATAAAAGTCGTAAACCTGTTCTTCCTTGCGTATTCTTCAAGGTAAAGAGCCGTCCCGACTCCCAATAGCAAGGAAATTGGGATGGTAACAGCCATGATCCACAAAGAACCGACTAATGCAGCTTTAATTCCTGCATTTGCTGGTCTCCGTGAAGCAAAGCTTTGAAAAAAGTCCCACGATAAGTGGCTAAATCCTTGAGTGAATATCCGATAAAGCAATATAGCCAGTACAATCAGAGCCAGGCTGGTAGCAATAAGAAAAATAACATTAAAGGTTTTATTTAAAGCTATTCTGCCGCCCATTTTTTTATTAATGAGGTTTTGGTCAATTAATTTCATCTTAGTACTCCTCCCTGAAGCGTTTTGTAATGTACTGGGCAAGGAGGTTCATCATTAAGGTAAAGACAAACAGCGTCATACCTACAGCATATATACTATAGTAAACTGTAGTTCCATAACCTGCATCACCTGAGCTGACCTGAACAATATAAGCTGTCATAGTCTGTATGGACTCTGTAGGGTCAAATGTAAGCTTTGGCGTAGCTCCTCCTGCCAGCGTAACAATCATCGTTTCACCAATTGCACGGGATATGGCGAGAACGATGGATGCCATAATTCCTGAAACAGCTGCAGGCAGAACAACCTTCATTGACACCTCGAATTTAGTTGCACCCATGGCCAATGCACCTTCGCGCATTGAATTAGGCACTGAACTCATCGCATCCTCAGAAAGTGATGCAATCATAGGAACAATCATAATCCCTACAACAATCCCAGGGCTGAGTGCATTGAAGAATCCAAGGCCGGGAACAAGACTTTGAAGCACAGGAGTGACAAATGTTAAGGCAAAAAAACCATATACAATTGTCGGAATACCGGCTAGCACCTCTAATATCGGCTTAATAATTCTTCTGGTTCTTTCAGAAGCATACTCACTCAAAAAGATAGCGGATGCCAACCCTACCGGAACTGCCACAATGACCGCAATAACAGTAACAAGAAGCGTACCGGAAATCAGAGCGATGATTCCATAGGAAGGCTCTCCATAAAACGGATACCAGTCCCGCTGTGTAAAAAAGTCAAGAATCGGGACTCTTGTGAAAAATGTAATTGTTTCAAATAGTAGTGTAAATACAATTCCAAAAGTAGTCAGGATCGAAACAATTGCTGTCAGCAGCAAAATAATTGGTACTGCCTTTTCTACTCCATTTAGCAATGATCTTTTTTCTTTATTTTTTTTTATAAGATCACGCACTGTTTGGCTGTTGGACGTTGCCATAAGGTGAAAACCCCTTTCCCTCTACATAGGAAGATGAGAAGCAAGGAGCCCCGCTTCTCATCTATTTGATTATATATTATCTTAAGCCTTCAATCGTTTCCATGCCTTCATTGTACTTATCTTCAGGAAGTCTTACATAACCAACCTCTTCAGCAAGATCTCCTGCATTTTCAAGCATAAACTTCAAGTATTGATATACTTGCTCTTTATCTTTAACAGAAGCATTATTTACGTACACATAAAGCGGACGGGAAAGCGGGTTGTAGTCGCCAGACTCGATAGATTCAGCAGTTGGCTCAACAGCTTCGCCAGCTTCGTTCACAATTGGTACAACTTTTAGAGAATCTTTATTTTCCAGGTAGTAAGAATAACCGAAGAATCCGATTGCGTTCTTATCGCCTTGTACACCTTTAACAAGTACATTGTCATCTTCAGAAAGAGTTGCTGCTTTAGCAACAGGCTCGTCTTCTAAAACAACCTCATTGAAGTAGTCGTAAGTACCAGAATCAGTACCAGGAGAATAGAATGAAATTTCTTCCTCTGGCCATTCAGGGTTTACGTCAGACCATTTTGTAGCTGTTCCGTCTTCAATCCACATTGTTTTAAGTTCATCAATCGTTAGCTGTTCGATCCAGTCATTTTCCTGGTTAACAACTACAGAAATTCCGTCAAATGCTACTTCTAATTCAGTATATTCAATTCCGTTTTCTTCAGCTTGCTGTGCTTCTTCATCTTTGATTTCACGTGAAGCGTTAGACATGTCCGTTTCACCAACAACAAAGCGTTTAAAACCTCCGCCAGTTCCGGAAATACCGATTGGAGCTTTAACGTTTGGAGCAGCAGCGCCAAATTCTTCAGAAACAGCTTCCATAATTGGACCTACAGTAGAAGAACCATCAATTCCTACTTCACCTTCAAGCTGAGCAAGGTCATCGGAACCTTCACCTTCACCCTCAGTGTTTCCATTTTCCTCTGCTTGTTCAGTATTTTGCTGTTCAGGAGTTGACCCAGAATCATCTCCGTTACCGCATGCAGCAGCGAATGCCAATACTGAAGAAATCATTATAGATAATGCTAAAAATTTAAAGCTCTTCATTCCTTTTATTCCCCCTAAGGATTTGGTGTTATTGTCCTACGCCTATTAGAATACATCCTTACTATTAATCTGGTTTTAATTGATTGTAAAGGTTTTGTAAATAACCGCCGAATTTTGTCGGTTCTTACGTCTTGTCATTTTTAATAAGCCCACTGCTTTTTGAAGACTTTTTGAAGCATAAAAAAAGGTACCCTGAGTAAGGTACCTATAGTTTCTAGCTTTCACTTTTTATTTATGCAGATTATTTAAATTTCTTCAATTTCTTCTTCTTCCGCTTCTTCATCTTCCGAGGCTTTTTTCAGTTCAAAATATTTATCCAGAACCCTCTTTCCAATCATATGATTGATAGGGTGGCTGTTTTGGGCCTTTTCATAAGCCCACGGCACAACAACGGCAAAGGCAACCTCGGGATTATGATCTGGTGCATATCCGACAAGCGTCAAATTATAAGTGGGAGTCAGAAACTTCTCTTTTACTGGACCGTCATAAAAAGCCTGTGCTGTACCAGTTTTCCCTGCAGGGCTGTACCCGGCTCCGGCAAAATAACCGTAGCCGGTTCCTCCGCTTTCCTGCATAACCTGCCGCAGGCCTTCCTGCACTCGCTCAATGTATTTTGGCTCCATGTCTATGCGGTTCAATATTTCTGTTTCTTGAGAATGGATAACAGGGCCTGCTCCATCAGCTGGAGAGGGCTCACGGATCTCTCTCATAATCTGCGGCTTCATCCGGTAGCCGCCGTTTGCAATCGTTGAAATATACTGTGCAAGCTGAAGCGGTGTATAGGTGTCATACTGTCCGATAGAGAGATCAAGAAGAAGTCCCGGAGTATAGCTTGTACCCTGAAAGCCTCTTGCTTCATTCGGCAGATCAATACCTGTTTCAACTCCCAGCCCAAATTGGCTGAATGAATTTCTCATTGTCGCAAACGCATCGCGATCTAAAGGAAGAGATTGATTTCTTTTATAAACACCGTTCCCCATTTCAATTGCTGTTTTGAACATATAAACATTTGATGATCTTTTTAATGCTGTCAGATCATTAATTCTGCCCATATTCTGATAGGATTTTTTAGCAGGTGATCCACTTATGTAAAGCGGCTCATCCAGCAGAACTGAACCGGGCTGAATAGCGCCCTCCTGAAATCCGGTAAGAACTGTCGCGCCCTTGACCGCAGAACCCATCGTATAGGAAGTTGTCATAGCCCCCAGCGAAAAGTCCCTTAATTCCCTTTGGCCGTCTTCAGTGACAAACTGCTTGCCGGCCATGCTGAGAAGTTCGCCGTTTCTAGGGTCCATCACGACTACAAATGCTCGGTCCAAAAGCTCAGTCCCTCTTTTTCTTTTTGCTGCAAGAAGCTCTTCTTCCAGAATTTTCTCCGCTTCCAGCTGCAGCTGCATGTCAATCGTTAAAATGAGGTCTTTACCGCTTTTCCCCTCAGAAACGATTTCAGTCTCCAGCAGATTCCCCGAACGATCAGTGATGCTGCGGGCCCTGGCTTTCTCCCCCTGCAGCACATCTTCATACTGAGCTTCCAGATAGCTTTTGCCGACACGGTCGTTCCGCTGGTAATCCCTCACAAGATACTTGTCCATCTGTTCTCTTGGAATTCCTTCACTTGTTGAAGAAATAGATCCAAGGAGAGTTCTCAGCGTACTGTTAAATGTATAACTTCTCTCCCAGTCTGTTGTCACATCGACGCCTGGCAGCTTGTGAAGATTTTCGCTGACAATCGCAAACTCTTCCTGAGTAACATCCTGATTTTTGATAATTTGGGGAGTCATAGCGTAGCCGCCATCCATCTCCCGTTTAATCGCCAGAACTTCTTTCTCATCTTCTGAAATAGCAGCAAGATCACTTTCTGTAATTCTTGAAAGCTGCAGGTCATATAAATCACTTTCTGCCAATACCCCGTCAGCAACCTTTTGGCGGTCTTCATCCGTTATTTTATTTTTAGCTGCTTCCGGGTTTAGTAAGATCCAGTAATCCTTTAAATCACGTTCTGTAATTTTGCTTGTATCTTTCTCAATAATTTCAGCAAGTTTTCTGGCAGTATCCAGCCGCTCTTCCTGGCTGGAACCAGTCATTCGGGTATATGTAATAGCGTTCAACGGCTGATTATCTACAATTGTTTCATAATTTCTGTCAAAGATTTTACCCCTTGGCACGGAGGTGCTGACAGCCACTTCCTCTTTTCTGTCAACTTCACGTTTATAATCCTCTCCGTAAACAATCTGCACAATTCCAAGCCTTAATACCATTGCTGAAAATGTCAAAAAGATAACAAAGAAAAGTATATTTAATCTGCCAGGCAGCATTTTTCTTTTCTTGTTGCTCCCCATTTAAACACCGCCTTCTCATGTCTGTTTTATGGCAGCAATCTGCCTGTGGGCAGACCAACGTTAATTCCCATTCTCTCCATCTACAATATTCGACTCTGCGATCAGTTTTTGTCCGTCTTCCTGCATAGTTTCGTTAGTTTCGTCCAATTTAATCCTTCTAATAAAGAAATAGATAACAGTATGGCCCCCTCCTATCAAAGCAAGCAGAACCGGAATGCTCTTTTTCTCATCAAAGAGAGTAACGGCAGCAATAAAAGCAGTAACTGAAACAATTCTACCTAAATTAACAAAGATTTCTCTTACAACAATATACTCAATTCTGGCTTTTGCCGCATTCCACGATTTTCCTATTACATCATAAGTAATTGAGAGATAGGGAACTAGAAGCATCGGGTAGGCAATTGCAATCAAAACGGCGTATAACAGAAGTTTGGGATAGGAGAGATCGAACAGAAGAAGAAAGATGGCACCGTACAGGATCAGTCCTCCCAAAAGAATCGCCGGTTTTCTCATGTTTTTAGTGATGATGCGTGTCGCAGCATAGTAACTCACAAAGGCGACAGCTGAATTTAACAGGCTGTAAGTTCCCAAAGCAAACTCACTGCCCGTTGTAATAAAAACAAATACTCCAATTATAAAAACAAATGTTCCTTCCCGAATGCCTTGGAAGAAATGTGCATTTGTCACAAGCTTCCAGTTGGTATTACTTTTTCTTTGATTGATCACATCAAGCAGAATGTAAGAACCGTTCGCAGGCCTTCTTTTCAAAAAGAAACTAATTACCACTGCTCCCATAAAAAGCAAAAGCGAGATGGTGAAAATCAGCCTGTAGCCAGTATGGCTGGAAAAATGGGAAATAACAAAGCCAGCCCCGATCGGTCCGACCATCCCTGCTGAAGAGCCCAGAATTCCTAAAAAGCCATTAAAAAAATCCCTTGTATCAGGCTCTGTAATTTCGAATGTAAGAACATTAAAAGCGAGCCAGTAAAAGCCGTAGCCCACCCCAAGAATTCCGCCTAGCAGCACTAGAAAACCCGAAGCCCTGTCGCCAATAAAAAGAACCGTAAAAAAAAACACAGCCAGCAACATTACGCCAAGCCTCAGGACCACTACCCTGTCAACTTTTTTTGCAATTCTCCCTGCAAGAATAAAAGCTGCCGGCTGAAGAAGAACAACAGATAAATTATATATACCCAGATCAATAAACCTGCCTGATTGTCTCCAAAGATAAACATTTACAAACGTATTGGAGAGGGCAATTCCGAGCGAGTACAGCCCGCCAATCACTAATAGCAGAATTAGTTCTCTGTTCACATTCACATTTCCGATAATCCTTTGAAGCTTAGACATACAAAAACTCCCCTTCTTTGTCTAACCTTATTGTGGCTTAACTTTGGGGAGTTATGTATCATCCATAAACAGGAAAGGGAACCCTTTGGGTCCCCTTAGTCTTTATTTTGCAGAAGTATATCTGCTGGAAACCTCGTCCCAATTTACTACATTCCAGAAAGATGCAATATAGTCAGGGCGGCGGTTTTGATAGTTCAAGTAATAAGCGTGCTCCCAAACATCAAGACCAAGAACAGGCGTTTTGCCTTCCATTAAAGGTGAATCCTGATTAGGAGTGCTTGTGATTTCAAGCTCACCGTTGCTAACTGCAAGCCATGCCCAGCCGGAGCCAAAGCGTGTTGTTGCTGCTTTTGCAAACTCTTCTTTGAAGTTTTCAAAGCTGCCGAACTTGCTGTTAATTGCCTCAGATAGTTCGCCGGATGGTTCTCCTCCGCCGTTTGGAGAAAGAATTGTCCAGAAAAGGCTGTGGTTGGCATGTCCGCCACCATTATTTCTTACAGCAGTTCTAACATTTTCAGGTACAGCGTCAAGGTTGGAAATCAAATCTTCAATGCTTTTACCTGCAAGTTCTTCGTTTCCATCAAGAGCATTATTTACATTTGTCACGTAAGTGTTATGGTGCTTCGTGTGATGAATGTTCATTGTTTCCTTGTCGATATGAGGCTCCAAAGCATCATAAGCATAAGGCAGCTGCGGCAATTCATATGCCATATAGATCTCCTCCTTCATAATATGTAACGAAAAGTTTAAGCTTTTCTATGTTCAGATTACCAAAAACAATGGTCAGTTTCAATTTTAACGCCTACAGAAACTTACTAATTCATTTCTTACACATTGTTCCGCAGAATAATCAAAAAGAGATGCATACCATTAAGTAGTTTTATGAAGAAGAATATGTTACCTTACGCAAAAATTAAAGTTGAAAAACGCAGAGGTTCAGGAATTTGCTTTTCTGATTTAGTTAGCTGACATTTTCTATTGTTGAATAATTGATTACTTTATCACTTCAAAATCCGCTGCAAGTGTCGCGTCCAATTTTGTACCATCTGCGCTGAAACTCTTTACTATTCGATATTTTCCTTGTGGTAATCTCGGAAGGTCAACAGGCTGTTCAAATATATCATGAGGTTGGACCTCAATACCGATAGATGCAAAACCCATGTTCTCAAACACCAAGCTTTTCCATAGTCCGTTTTCAAACTTTTCAATGCTATAATCAACTCCAAAAGACAAGGTTGTTGGTCCAAAGTTTTCTAGTTGTAAAATTAAAGAATCATATGAACGATACTCTTCTTTGTCAGTATAAAGTTTTGCATTTATTGCTTGCAAAGGCACTTCAACCAAAGTTAATAAAGTATCTTCAACTCCATAATTCAGGTCTAATACTTCAGCACTTAATAGATATAAAGCACCTTCCTTATCGGGTAAATCTGTTTTGAATTGTTGATTTGTACTGATTTCTTCCTTAACTATGCCAACTTTTTCTAACGATGCATTTCGTTCTGTAAGCTGATAACGAATTCTTGGACCATTTGAAAGATGTTTCAATTGAATTTGAATTTCATCGCCTGGAAGGTGTAGTCCAGAGGAAATAACCCCCCCTTTTAAAACCCATTTATCAGTTGGATCTTCATATTCTGTTGTCGCTTCATATTCTGATCTCATTGAAATTTTGTTATACTCAGACAAGTCAAAAGGTGCATCGTGTTGAACGGTAATGTCACCTATACTATTAGGCAGAGTATCGAACTCAGAGGCTTTCAAATGCCACGATGGACTTATATGTGTACAAGCTGCTAAGAACAATAAACCAACAACTAAGAAAACTATAGTTTCAAGTTTCTTCACAATTTCACCCCTTACGCCTTTTTAATTTCTGCCTAAGTAACATACACCGTGATTATTAAGCAATAAGTTTAATATAAAATACTAAAAACCTTTTTATTTTTTTAAGGTAATTAACAGCAATTCATTTAACTTCCGTTGCGTTTGTCAACAAGGTACCTAATTAAAAGACATCAAGATGAATATAAAATAAGGGTATTAGGAAAGTAAATTTATAAAGAATTGAGAGATTTCAAGTGGACTTTTTACTATGGATAACCATCGGCTTCATAGTAATCGGATTTGTTATTTTCATTTATATGAAAAAAGCTATGGAAAATAAGCTTACTTTTATAAAAACAAATTCGGAAAACAAGAAAAGTACAACAGAAGCTAAATCCGTGATTTGGTGGATAGTGGGTGTCACAGCCTGGGGATAGTGAGTATGATCCTTGTTATTGTGTGTTTTCATCTCTACTATGGATAACTGTTGAGTGCAAAGGCATTTTGGAGGATTTGGGCTGATTATGGAGGATTGAGGAGAATTTAGAATTGCCTGGATTTGCAGTGGCCTCATTATGAGTGAATATAAGTGGTTTTGTCCTTCATCGCTCCTATGAAGGACATTTCTACTGCCATTCCACTCTGTTTTGTCCTTCATCGCCCCTATGAAGGACATTTCTGCAGCAATTCCACTCTGTTTTGTCCTTCATCGCCCCTATGAAGGACATTTCTACTGCCATTCCACAGAGTTTTGTCCTTCATCGCCCCTATGAAGGACATTTCTGCAGCAATTCCAC
>NZ_WKKI01000019.1 GCF_009674805.1 Metabacillus lacus
GGATACTATAACAAAAACCCCTTCTTTGTTATACGATCTTCGGGATAGTATAACAAAAACCCCTGCTTTGTTATACGATATCGAGGATGCTATAACAAACCCCCATACATTGCTATAACAATCACCAAAATCCTATAACAAACCCCCATACATTGCTATAACAATCACCAAAATCCTATAACAAACCTCCATACATTGCTGTAACAATCACCAAAATCCTATAACAAACCCCCACACCATGCTATACAATCACCAAATCCTATAACAAACCCCCATACCATGCTATACGATCACCAAAACTCAATAAATTACCCAAAAACCATATTACAAACCCCCCTCAATATCAAATCCCCCCAATAAACCCCGCCCCAAGAAATCCTCGATTTTCCAAACCGCTCCCCATAGCAATACTTTCCTTATTATAGTAAGCTAACAAGAGTAATGATTTTTGCCTCAGGGTAAGGAGATAATATGATGGCTGCATCTTTGTAGTGCATGAGGGGGAATAGGCTGTGCTTGAGAATAGTGTCGTTATGGTATTGATTATTTTGGTTATTAATATAGTGTATGTTTCTTTTTTTACAATTAGGATGATCCTGACGTTAAAGGGGCAGCGTTATCTGGCTGCTTTTATTAGTACGATTGAGGTTGTGATTTATGTCATCGGGCTTGGCCTGGTGCTGGATAATTTAAATCAGATTCAGAATTTGGCTGCTTATGCAGTGGGTTATGGTATTGGTGTTATCGTGGGGATGAAGATTGAGGAGAAGCTGGCGCTGGGGTATATTACAGTGAATGTGATTTCGACCGAGACGGATAAGGATTTGCCGAAGCTGATTAGGGAGAAGGGATATGGTGTGACGGATTGGGTGGCGAACGGCCTTGAGGGAGACAGGCTTTCCATGCAGATTCTGACGCCGCGTAAGTATGAGCTTCGTTTATACGATACGATTAAGGAGTTTGATCCGAAGGCTTTTATTATTGTGTATGAGCCGAAAAGCATTCATGGCGGTTTTTGGGTGAAAGCAGTGAAGAAAAGGAGAATCAAGGCGTGACAAAAAAACCTGGCAAGCTTAAGTTTGAAGTGGAAGAGCATGAGAGCATAGATGATTGTCTTGCGCGGATGAGCAGTGAGGGCTATATGCCCGTGAGGAGGATGGAGGAACCCATCTTTCAGGAAGTAAAAGAGGATGGAGAAGTGAAGGTAATTCCTTTCGGAAGAAGAATTGTTTTTGAAGGAAAGTTATTGAAAGACGAACAATAGTATGTTAGAGGTAAAGAATGTTCGATTTTTGGTTGACCAGAGCTGCTGAACTTGTTATGATAAATTTATCATATTGAATGAATATCTCATATAATCTTGGGAATACGGCCCATAAGTTTCTACCCGGTTACCATAAATAACTGGACTATGAGAAAGTCACGCAGCCTGTAAATGAGCAGTTTTCTGCTGTTAATTGCCCGGTTTGCATTGCTTTCTCAAGCATGCAGATCCGGGCTTTTTTAATTGGCTGTAAGATGCTTTTTTATATTACAAACGAGGTGAGAGGTATGCAGCCTGTAGTCGGCGTGATAATGGGGAGCAAATCTGATTGGGATACGATGCGTCATGCGTGCGGTGTCCTGGAGGAGCTGCAGATCCCATATGAAAAGAAGGTTGTTTCTGCGCATCGCACTCCTGACTTGATGTTCAGTTATGCTGAAAGTGCCAGGGAGAAGGGAATCAAGGTAATTGTTGCAGGGGCAGGGGGAGCAGCCCATCTGCCGGGAATGGTGGCCGCGAAGACAACTCTTCCGGTGATCGGCGTTCCTGTTCAGACGAGTACACTGAATGGATTGGATTCTCTTTTGTCCATCGTTCAGATGCCGGGGGGAATTCCTGTTGCTACCGTCGCAATTGGCAAAGCAGGGGCTGTAAATGCGGGGCTTCTTGCTGCCGGCATGCTTGGAATAGAAAACGCTGAAGTTGCGGAAAAGCTTGAACATAGAAGAAAGCAGAAAGAAGCAGAAGTACTGGAGAGCAGTGATGAGCTTGTTGAATAAAACTGTTTTGCCGGGAGACACCATTGGAATCATCGGAGGAGGCCAGCTTGGACGGATGATGGCTATTGAAGCCAAGCATATGGGCTACAGGGTTGCGGTTCTTGATCCTGACAGTGACGCGCCTTGCGGAGAAGTTTCCGATATTGTGATAACCGCAGCCTATGATGATCAAGATGCAATTCAGAAGCTGGCAGGTTTGAGCGATGTGGTCACATATGAGTTCGAAAACATCAGCTACACGGCACTTCAGTGGCTGGAAAAGGAAGCTTACTTACCTCAGGGAAGCGAGCTGCTTCTGGTAACACAAGACAGAGAGACAGAAAAACGGTTTATTGAAAACTCAGGCTGTAAAGTGGCGGCATATGAGATTGTAAAAACAGAAAATGAACTTCGGGAAGCTCTAGCTGCATTAGGTTATCCAAGTGTCCTGAAGACCTGCAGAGGCGGCTATGATGGAAAAGGGCAGGCCGTTTTAAAGGGAGTTCATGATATTGAATCTGCAAAAGCCTTGCTGAAGAGCGGTAAGTGCATCCTTGAAAAGTGGGTTCCTTTTGAAAAGGAAATTTCGGTTGTGGCTGTGCGAAGCACAACAGGGGAAACAGCACTGTTTCCGCCGGCAGAAAATGTACATAGAGAGAACATCCTTCATAAAAGCATTGTGCCTGCACCCATTGATGAGGAATTGATGAGCAAAGCGATGGAACAGGCGCTGAAGCTGGTTTCGGCAGTGGAGCTTGCCGGTACGCTTGCGATTGAAATGTTTGTGGCGGATGGAGACATTTATATCAATGAACTTGCGCCGCGCCCGCACAATTCAGGCCATTATACGATGGACCTGTGCGAGACGTCTCAATTTGAACAGCATATCAGGGCGGTATGCGGCCTTCCCCTTGGCAGTACAGCATTGCTGCAGGAAGGCGTGATGGTAAATGTGCTTGGCGAGCATTATGCGGCACTGAAAAATGAGATTTCGTTTTTAAGCGGGGCTAAGCTATACTTGTACGGTAAGAAAGAAAGCAGGGCAAAGAGAAAAATGGGTCATGTGAATTTTACAAGAAAAGCTCTGCAAAAAAATGAAGCTGTTTATAGAAGAATATGGGGTTAAAGAGCGAACGGAGGATGTAACATGATTGAACGTTATACTAGACCTGAAATGGGCAGAATTTGGACGGAAGAAAACAGATTTCAAGCATGGCTTGAGGTAGAGATCCTTGCCTGTGAAGCATGGGCCGAGCTTGGTGTGATTCCTAAAGAGGACACAGAGCTGCTTCGGAAACATGCAACCTTTGATGTAAATAGAATCAAAGAGATAGAAGAAGAAACACGCCATGATGTTGTAGCTTTTACAAGAGCGGTTTCAGAAACTTTGGGGGAAGAGCGCAAATGGGTACATTACGGCCTTACGTCAACAGATGTTGTGGACACAGCTCTTTCTTATCTGCTGAAGCAGGCCAATGACATACTTCTTGCTGATTTGGAGCGTTTTGTTGCTATTTTAAAAGATAAAGCGCAGGAACATAAATATACGGTCATGATGGGACGCACACATGGTGTACATGCTGAACCGACTACATTCGGCCTGAAGCTCGGGCTCTGGTATGAAGAGATGAAGCGAAATCTGGAAAGATTCAGGCATTCAGCTGCAGGGGTTGAATTTGGAAAAATTTCAGGTGCTGTAGGTACCTATGCAAATATAGATCCTTTCGTGGAAGAGTATGTGTGTGAAAAACTCGGTTTGACGGCTGCGCCTATTTCGACACAAACACTGCAGCGTGACCGCCATGCAGATTATATGGCCACACTTGCACTGATTGCTACCAGCATTGAGAAGTTTGCAGTTGAAGTAAGAGGGCTGCAAAAGAGCGAGACCCGGGAAGTGGAAGAGTATTTTGCAAAAGGGCAAAAAGGATCTTCCGCTATGCCGCATAAGCGTAATCCGATTGGCTCTGAAAATATGACGGGCCTTGCCCGTGTGATTCGCGGCTACATGATGACTGCATATGAAAACGTTCCGCTGTGGCATGAACGGGATATTTCCCACTCGTCTGCGGAGCGGATTATCCTGCCTGATGCAACAATTGCGTTGAATTACATGCTGAACCGCTTTGGAAATCTACTTAAAAACCTGACAGTGTATCCTGAGAACATGAAAAGAAACATGGATAAAACACTGGGCCTCATTTACTCACAGCGTGTACTGCTTGCTTTGATTGACAAGGGCATGGCAAGAGAAGAAGCCTACGACATTGTCCAGCCGAAAGCAATGGAATCATGGGAAAGACAAATGCCCTTCCGCGAGCTTCTTGAGGCAGATACAGCCATCACTTCCCGCTTGTCGCCTGAGGACATTGCAGACTGTTTTGATTATCAGTATCACTTGAAGCAGGTTGACTATATCTTTAATAGACTCGGACTTTCATAAGCAGGTGCCCGGCACCTGTTTTTACAAAAAAGGTTCCCAATATTTCGACGTTTGGAGAGGGTAAAGATGCTGACAAAGAGAGAGCTTCTATATGAAGGAAAAGCAAAGAGAATTTATGCCACTGAAGATGATAATCGTTTTATCGTCAGCTACAAGGATGCAGCAACAGCTTTTAACGGTGAGAAGAAAGCAGAGATAAAGGGGAAAGGGCGTTTGAATAATGAGATTTCCTCGCTGCTGTTTACAAAACTTGCAAGTAAAGGGATACAAAATCACTTTGTAGAAAGGCTGTCTGAGACTGAGCAGCTTGTAAGAAAAGTAACCATCATTCCCATTGAAGTGGTTGTCCGAAATATCGTGGCCGGCACACTCTCCAAGCGGCTGGGAATAGAAGAAGGAACAGCGGTGCCGGAGCCGATTACAGAGTACTATTTGAAAAATGATGAGCTCGGCGATCCGCTAATCAATGAAGATCACATTAGATTTTTAAAGATTGCAGATAAGGCTCAGCTGGATGAGATGAAAAAAATTGCACTGGAAGTGAATACACTCCTGCAGGCAATCTTTACTGAATGCGGCGTCAGGCTTGTTGATTTTAAGCTGGAGTTCGGTTTTTCAACGGATGGAAGTGTTCTTCTTGCAGATGAAATCTCGCCTGATACGTGCAGGCTTTGGGACCTCCACACGAATGAAAGATTTGATAAAGATTTGTTTCGCAGAGAGCTTGGCAGTTTAACTCAAGGATATGAAGAGATATTTAAAAGACTAGGGGGATATGAATCATGTACAAAGTAAAGGTTTATGTAACTTTAAGAGAAAGCATCCTTGATCCGCAGGGAGGCGCAGTAAAAGGGGCGCTCCACAGCATGTCGTATACAGAAGTGCAGGATGTAAGAGTCGGTAAATATTTGGAACTTATTCTTGAGGACGATGGCAGAGATCCTGCCGGAGCTGTAAAAGAGATGTGCGAAAAGCTTTTGGCCAACACGGTGATTGAAGATTACCGCTTTGAAATTGAGGAGGCTGTTGCCCAGTGAAGCTTGCTGTCATTGTGTTTCCAGGTTCAAACTGCGATGTGGATATGTATCATGCAGTTGCAGACGTGTTAGGTGAAGAGGCAGAATATGTTTGGCATGACTGCGAAGATCTCAGTGAATTCGACGGCATTTTGCTGCCTGGCGGATTTTCGTATGGAGACTACCTTCGCTCTGGTGCGATTTCACGTTTTTCAAAGGTGATGAAAGAAATTATCAAGGCAGCAGAAGCAGGTAAGCCGGTTCTTGGTGTCTGCAACGGATTTCAGATTCTCCTGGAGGCCGGACTTCTTCCCGGAGCCATGAAAAGAAATAAAAACCTTAAGTTTATTTGCCGGCCGGCAGAGCTGAAAGTACAGAACAGTGAAACGATGTTTACAAACGCCTACTCTCAGGGAGAGATTTTGAACATTCCAGTTGCGCACGGAGAAGGCAACTATTACTGCGATCCGGAAACACTAGCTGAATTAACCAATGAAAACCGCATTGTGTTTACGTATGAAAATAATCTGAATGGAAGCATCAGCAATATTGCCGGAATTATCAATGAAGGAGGCAATGTACTCGGGATGATGCCTCACCCTGAGCGGGCTGTTGAAGAATTGCTGGGAAGCGCTGACGGCCTTGGGCTGTTTCAGTCTATTGTTAAAAATTGGAGGGAATCCTATGTCACTTCTGCTTGAACCCAACACATCGATGATTAAGGAACAGAAGCTGTACAAACAAATGGGGATCAGTGATTCGGAATTTCAGCTGATTGAAGACATTCTTGGCCGTACACCGAACTATACAGAAACAGGCATTTTTTCCGTGATGTGGTCTGAACACTGCAGCTACAAAAATTCAAAACCCATCCTGAAAAAATTTCCTGTTACAGGCGAAAAGGTGCTTCAAGGACCTGGTGAAGGTGCAGGTATTGTTGATATTGGAGACAATCAGGCTGTTGTGTTCAAAATCGAAAGCCATAACCATCCATCTGCCATTGAACCGTATCAAGGTGCAGCCACTGGAGTTGGCGGGATTATCCGCGACGTTTTTTCCATGGGTGCAAGACCAATTGCGCTGCTGAATTCCCTGCGCTTTGGAGAGCTGAAAACGCCGCGGGTGAAATACCTTTTTGAAGAAGTTGTTGCTGGAATTGCCGGCTATGGAAACTGCATCGGCATTCCAACTGTTGGCGGGGAAGTGCAGTTTGATGCTGCATACGACGGTAATCCGCTTGTTAATGCTATGTGTGTCGGTCTGATCAACCATGAGGATATTAAAAAGGGCCAGGCAAAAGGTGTTGGCAACACAGTGATGTACGTTGGAGCAAAAACAGGGCGTGACGGCATCCACGGCGCCACATTTGCATCTGAAGAGCTGAACGAGCAGTCCGACGAGAAGCGTCCGGCGGTACAGGTTGGCGACCCTTTTATGGAAAAGCTTTTGCTTGAGGCGTGCCTCGAGGTCATCAAGTCAGATGCCCTGGTAGGCATTCAGGATATGGGAGCAGCAGGATTAACTAGTTCCTCAGCTGAAATGGCGAGCAAGGCAGGATCCGGAATTGAAATGATTTTGGATGACATTCCTCAGCGTGAGACAGGGATGACAGCTTATGAAATGATGCTGTCTGAATCTCAGGAACGCATGCTGCTTGTTATTGAACGAGGCAGGGAGCAGGAAATCGCAGACATTTTTGAAAAATATGATCTGGAAGCAAAGGCCGTTGGAAAAGTAACAGATGACAAAATGCTGAGACTTTTTCATAAAGGTGAAATGGTCGTGGAAATTCCGGTGGATGCGCTTGCTGAAGAGGCGCCGGTTTATCACCAGCCGTCAGCTGAGCCCCAATATTACCGCGACTTTCAGCAGCAGGAGACAACCGTTCCTCATGTTGAAAACTTGAAGGAAACACTTCTTCAGCTCCTTCAGCAGCCGACGATTGCCAGCAAGGAATGGGTGTATAACCAATACGACTATATGGTAAGAACCAACACTGTGGTAGCGCCTGGATCTGATGCGGCAGTGCTGAGAATCCGCGGCACGAAAAAAGCGCTGGCCATGACAACGGACTGCAACTCCCGCTACATTTATCTTGATCCAAACACTGGCGGAAAAATTGCTGTTGCAGAAGCGGCGCGCAATATTGTTTGTTCCGGAGCTGTTCCATTGGCCATTACAGACTGCCTGAACTATGGAAATCCTGAAAAACCGGAAATCTTCTGGCAGCTTGAGCAGTCAGCTGACGGAATCAGCGATGCATGCCGTAAGCTTGGCACACCGGTTATCGGCGGCAATGTTTCTCTTTACAATGAAACGAACGGCACAGCGGTATATCCGACTCCAGTAATCGGAATGGTTGGGCTGATTGAAGATACAAAGTATATTACCACTCAGTCTTTCAAAGAGGCTGGCGATAGAATATACATGATAGGCGAAACATTGTCAGAGTTTGGCGGCAGCGAGCTTCAAAAGCTGATTGACGGCGCTATTTCCGGCAAAGCTCCCCGCATTGAGCTGGAGGCAGAGCACACAAGGCAGAATCAGCTGCTGCAGGCGATCAGAGAAGGACTTGTCGCTTCTGCGCATGATATTTCAGAGGGCGGCACAGCTGTTGCACTTGCTGAATGCCTGATGGGAACAAAAGGACTTGGCTGCGAGGCGGAGCTCAGCGGAGAAGAAACCGCTGCACTTTTCAGTGAAACTCAATCCAGGTTCATCATTTCGGTAAAATCTGAACACGCGTCTGCTTTTGAGCAGCTTGTGGAAGATGCAAGAAGCATTGGGCAGGTTACTGATACAGGAAACATGGTAGTGACAAATGATGAAGGCAAAGTGCTTATAGAGGCTTCTGCAGAGGAAATGGAAACTGCTTGGAAAGGGGCTATACCGTGCTTGCTGAACTCAAAGGCTTAAACGAAGAATGCGGCGTCTTTGGAATCTGGGGACATCCTGAAGCAGCGCAGATCACTTATTACGGCCTTCACAGCCTGCAGCACAGAGGGCAGGAAGGTGCAGGAATTGTAGTGACTGACGGAGAAAAACTGTCTGCTGTAAAAGGACTCGGGCTTATTACAGAAGTGTTTAACAAAGGGCAGCTGAACAATTTACACGGCAAGGCAGCCATCGGCCATGTGCGCTATGCGACTGCTGGAGGCGGGGGATTTGAGAATGTTCAGCCCCTCCTTTTTCAATCGCAGAGCGGCGGGCTTGCGCTTGCCCATAACGGCAATCTTGTGAATGCAACCAACCTGAAGCATCAAATGGAAAATCAGGGAAGTATTTTTCAAACTACATCAGATACGGAAGTACTTGCTCACTTAATTAAGCGGAGCGGCTACGGAGATTTGAAAAACAGAGTGAAAAATGCACTCACAATGGTGAAGGGCGCATATGCGTTTATCATTATGACTGAAACGGAAATGATTGTGGCACTGGATCCCAACGGCCTTCGTCCCCTTTCATTAGGCAGAGTCGGAGATGCTTATGTGGTTGCCTCGGAAACATGCGCGTTTGATATCACCGGAGCAGTGTATGAACGCGATGTTCAGCCTGGTGAGATTCTGATTATCAACGATGAAGGCATCACCTCTGAGCGCTTTTCCATGAACATAAACAGAGCGATCTGCAGCATGGAATATATTTATTTTTCCCGTCCTGACAGCAATATAGATGGTTTAAATGTTCATACTGCCAGGAAAAACCTCGGCAAACAGCTGGCATTGGAAGCACCGGTAGAAGCGGACGTTGTAACGGGTGTGCCGGATTCCAGTATTTCTGCAGCTATCGGGTTTGCAGAGACTTCAGGCATTCCTTATGAGCTGGGACTGATTAAAAACCGCTATGTTGGCCGTACCTTTATTCAGCCTTCACAGGCGCTGAGAGAGCAAGGCGTGAAGATGAAGCTGTCCGCGGTCAGGGGCGTTGTGGAAGGCAAGCGCGTCGTGATGGTGGATGACTCGATTGTCAGGGGAACAACGAGCAGGCGGATCGTGTCCATGCTGCGGGAAGCAGGCGCAAAAGAAGTTCATGTCAGAATCAGTTCACCGCCTATCAGCAATCCTTGTTTTTACGGAATAGATACTTCTACTCACGAGGAATTGATCGCTTCTTCCCACAGTCCTGAAGAAATCCGCCAGCTGATTGGAGCGGATACACTGACATTTTTAAGTGTGGAGGGGCTTCTTGATGGAATTGGAAGGCCTTATCCTGATCAAAACAGGGGGCAGTGCCTGGCTTGCTTTACAGGAAAATATCCAACGGAAATTTATTCAGACACGCTGCTGCCTTACCAGAAGGCTTAGAATAGAGGAGGAAAGAGAATGTCGAATGCATATAAGCAGGCCGGTGTAGATATTGAGGCGGGCTATGAAGCAGTATCGCGCATGAAAAAGCACGCAGCAAGAACAATGCGGGCAGGAGCTATGGGAGCCCTCGGAGGTTTTGGAGGCATGTTTGATCTGTCTTCGTTAAACTATAGGAATCCGGTTCTAGTTTCAGGAACAGACGGGGTAGGCACGAAGCTTAAGCTTGCATTTCAAATGGACAGCCACAGCACCATCGGAATAGATGCCGTTGCTATGTGTGTCAACGATATCCTCGCTCAAGGGGCTGAACCGCTCTTTTTTCTGGACTATCTGGCGGTAGGGAAAGCTGTACCGGAGAAATTAGAAGAAATCGTCAAGGGAGTTGCAGACGGATGCGAACAAGCAGGGTGTGCGCTGATTGGCGGAGAAACAGCGGAAATGCCCGGCCTTTATCAGGAAGATGAATATGATATTGCGGGATTTGCTGTCGGAGCAGTTGAGAAAGAAAATATCATTTCAGGTGATAGAATAGAAGAAGGGCAGCTGCTGATTGGCCTGAGTTCAAGCGGCCTTCACAGCAACGGATACTCTCTTGTCAGAAAAATTCTGCTGGAAGATCATCTTCTGAATCTGAATGAAGTATATGCTCCGCTTCAACAGCCTCTTGGCTCTGTTCTGCTGCAGCCGACAAGAATTTATGTTGAAGCTGTGAAGCCGCTGCTAGAGCAAAAGCTCATTGCAGGAATGGCACACATTACAGGCGGAGGCTTTCTTGAAAATATTCCAAGGATGCTGCCGGATGGGCTGAGCGCAGAGATTGACTACGGTTCCTGGCCGGTTCCTCCTATTTTCGATTTTCTTGAGGAAAAAGGACAGCTTTCTAAAGAAGAAATGTTTAATGTCTTTAATATGGGCATTGGCTTTGTATTGGCTGTTCGCGAGGAAGACTTTCAAAAAGTCATTACCTCACTCCAACAGAATGGTGAAAAAGCATATTTGATCGGCAGAATCAAAAGCGGAAGCGGCATAACATTTGGCGGCGGATCTCTGATATGAACAAAATTGCAGTATTTGCTTCCGGGAGCGGATCAAATTTCCAAGCCATCGCAGATGCTGTTAAAAGCGGCTCAATACAAGCTGAGATTGTGCTGCTTGTTAGTGACAAGCCGGAATCTTTGGCAGTAGGCAGAGCGAGGCAGGAAGGTATTCCCGTATTTGCTTTCGATCCGAAGAATTATGATAATAAACGAGAATTTGAGACTGAGATATTAACAGAATTAAGAAACAGAGGGGCGGAATTGCTCGTCCTGGCAGGCTATATGAGGTTGATTGGGGAAGTGCTGCTGAGTGGTTACGGCGGAAACATTATCAATCTGCATCCTTCCCTGCTTCCTTCTTTTCCGGGAAAGGATGCGATTGGCCAGGCCGTTGCAGCAGGTGTCAAAGTTACCGGCGTAACCATTCATTATGTTGATGAAGGAATGGACACAGGTCCGATTATTGCCCAGGAGGCTTTACCGGTACTGAAAGAGGATAATGCTCAATCTCTTGCCGCGCGTATTCATGACATAGAACACAAGCTGTACCCTGCAGTGATCTCTGAGCTGCTTGAAAAAAAATACCGAGGTGACGTACATGGCAATTCAACGGGCATTAATAAGCGTTTCGGATAAAACTAACCTGGTTCCTTTTGTAAAGGAGCTTGTTTCCATGGGAGTACAGGTGATTTCAACAGGAGGAACGAAATCCCTGCTTGAAAAAGAAGGCCTTCAAGTTCTCGGTGTATCTGAAGTAACCGGTTTTCCGGAAATCATGGATGGCCGTGTCAAAACACTGCATCCTTCTATTCACGGAGGGCTTCTTGCTGTCAGAAGCAACACCGGACATATGAGCCAGCTTGCTGAAAACAGCATTGAAACCATTGACCTGGTTGTTGTAAATCTTTATCCGTTTAAAGAAACGATTTCAAAGAATTCTGTAACCGACGAAGAAGCAATTGAGAATATTGATATTGGCGGACCATCCATGCTGAGAGCAGCGGCGAAAAACTATCGTGACGTTACGGTTGTGGCAGATCCGGAAGACTATCCTGCCGTTCTTCAGCAGATCCGCGAAAATGGAGATGTATCAGAAGAGATGAAGCTCATGCTTTCTGCTAAAGTATTCAGGCACACGGCAGCTTATGATGCACTCATCGCTGAATATATGACAAATCTTGCAAAAGAAGAATCGCCTGAAAGCATCACAGTTACATATGAAAAGCAGCAGTCCCTCCGCTACGGGGAGAATCCGCATCAAAAAGCAACTTTTTACCGAACACCTTTAAAAACGTCGGGCTCTCTTGTAGAAGCAAAACAGCTTCACGGCAAAGAACTATCCTACAATAACATTAGAGATGCGGATGCGGCTGTTGCTATCGTCAGCGAGTTCAATGAGCCTGCTGCTGTTGCCGTTAAGCATATGAATCCGTGCGGCGTTGGTACAGGGGAAGATATTTTCACAGCTTATTCGCTCGCTTACGAAGCGGATCCCACTTCCATTTTCGGCGGCATTGTCGCATTAAACCGCGAAGTAGACTACAAAACAGCTGAAAAACTGCATGAAATTTTTCTCGAAATCATCATTGCACCGGGCTTTACAGATGAAGCAATGAGCTTGTTGAGCCAAAAGAAGAACATCAGGCTCTTGTCACTTGAAATCAATGGCAAAGGAAGCAGCCAGAAGCAGCTGACTTCTGTGCAGGGAGGCCTCCTGATTCAGGAAGAAGACAGCCTTACGCTTGAAGGCATTGATGTGATGGTTCCGACGAAACGGGAGCCGTCCGAAGAAGAGTGGAAAGATTTGAAGCTTGCCTGGAGAGTCGTAAAACACGTAAAATCCAACGCGATTGTTCTGGCCAAAAACGAAATGACCATCGGCATTGGTGCCGGGCAGATGAACAGGGTTGGTGCGGCTAAAATTGCCATTGAACAGGCAGCTGAAAAAGGACAGGGAAGCGCGCTTGCATCAGACGCATTCTTCCCAATGTCTGATACGGTTGAAGCAGCTGCAAAAGCAGGTGTAACAGCGATAATCCAGCCTGGCGGCTCCATTCGCGATGACGAATCCATCCGCATGGCAGACGAATACGGCATTACAATGGTCTTTACAGGCGTGCGCCACTTTAAACACTAAAACAATGGAGTGATAACATGAAATTGCTTGTGATTGGACGCGGTGGAAGAGAACACAGCATTGTGGAGACTCTCTCGAGAAGCGGGCATGAGGTATTCGCAGCGCCTGGAAATGATGGAATGAATGCGAAGCTGGTACCCCTGCAGGAAGAGCAAAATGAAGAGCTTGCTGCATTTGCAAAGGAAAACAGAATTGACCTGACAATTGTCGGCCCGGAAGTTCCTTTGCTGAATGGAATTGTTGATTATTTTCAGCAGAAAGGTCTTCTCATCTTCGGCCCTTCGAAAAAGGCAGCCATGATGGAAGGCAGCAAGCAGTTCGCAAAAGATCTTATGCTGAAGCATGGCATTCCAACAGCAGGCTACCAAACCTTTACAAACTTTGAAGAAGCCAAAGCACATATTGAAAAAGAAGGGGCTCCTATTGTGATAAAAGCGGACGGGCTGGCAGCAGGCAAGGGTGTAACTGTGGCCATGACAGTGGAAGAGGCAGTCAGCAGTGCCCGCGAAATGCTGACGGAGCAGAAATTTGGCAGTGCCGGCACCAAAATTGTCATTGAGGAGTTTCTGGAAGGAGAAGAATTTTCCTTCATGTGTCTTGTAAATGGAAGCAAGGTATATCCGCTGGCCATTGCGCAGGACCATAAACGGGCTTTCGACGGCGATTCTGGTCCGAACACAGGCGGAATGGGAGCTTATTCACCTGTGCCACAAATCAGCAGCGACATCACAGAGGAAGCTCTCCAGCATATCCTGATGCCAACAGCGGCTGCCCTTGAAACAGAGGGAACGCCTTTTACCGGAGTACTGTACGCGGGTCTTATGCTGACAAAAGAGGGACCAAAAGTAATCGAATTTAACGCCAGATTCGGGGATCCAGAAACACAGGTCGTACTCCCGAGACTCAAAAGTGATCTCGCAGAAGTACTCATTGCTGTCCTAAAAGGCGATGATGTTCAATTGGACTGGGATGAGAGAGCAGCAGTCGGGGTAGTCATGGCAGCACAAGGCTATCCGGGAGAATACCAAAAGGGGATTGAACTCGGATCGCTTCAGCTGAGCAGCAGTGAAGCAATGCTGTTTCACAGCGGCACTAAGCGTGAAGGTGAAAAATTTCTATCCACCGGAGGAAGAGTATTTTCTGTCACAGCACTGGGGGAAACCATTGAAGCTGCCAGAAAAACAGCCTATGGGGCAATTGAGGAAACTCAAGCAAAAGGCCTCTTCTGCCGAACAGACATTGGAAAAAAGGCGCTCAAGTCTTCCGTTTCTTGATAAACGCAAAAAACAAAGCAACAATGCTCCCGATTAAAGCAATAAAAACAAAAGCCATATCTGTCACATATTCAGAAAACAATGACGATCACTCCATTCCGTTAAGGCTGTCTTAGAGAATATCTCTGGCGGCCCTTTTTTTGTTTGGTGTGCTGGGGCTGAGCGTTTTTGTGCTGGGAAAAAGGCTGAAATGCAGATTTCGTAGCACGTGATGCGATTTTGTTCTACTATCTTGGCTGAAACGCGAGATGCTATAACAAAAGGTGGGTCTTTGTTCTACTATCGAGCTGGATGCTATAACAAAGTGAGCGTCTTTGTTCTACTATGCGCGAGATACTATAATAAAGTGAGCGTTTTTGTTCTACTATGTGCGAGATACTATAATAAAGTGAGCGTTTTTGTTCTACTATGTGCGAGATACTATAACAAATTGGGCGTCTTTGTTCTACTATGTGCGAGATACTATAACAAAGAGAGCATTTTTGTTCTACTATCTTGGCTAAAACGCCAGATACTATAACAAAGTGAATCCCCGGCAAATTCGCGAATCCCCCGGCAATCCCCCAAGTACGGACCATCCCACAAGCCCAGTAACGCTATATTGAAGAAGCCGGCGCTAGCCGCCAGCTTCCCCAGTCTGTTTATTCTGTTTGGTGCTGTCCAGAATTGGAGTAATCTTTTGCATTGCTTTTTTCAAATAGATACGTCATCGGGCAGAATCGGAGAATTCCTTCGCCCACTTTCATGGCGCCCATCATCATGATGAAGACATAGCTGTCTTTAAATGGGTTTTTAGTGTATTTTGCAGTAGACCAGGCAAGCATTGTCAGGCCGAATGTGATTCGTATTAAGGAGTTGGCAATTCCAATGTTAGGTTTTAACATGTGCATTCATCCCTTCAGTTAGAAGATTTCAAAAAAATGTAACTTTCTTTAATGCGTTAATGTCCTTAGTGTGCTAGTATTAAGAAAACAGCTGATGTTTACAGAGGGAGGTAACTACATGTCCCAATCTGTCTTCTATTGGAAAGGCAAAGAAATCAGAGAGCAGATTGATATTGTATCGAATAAATCGGCACCGAATCTTGTTTTAGAAAATGCAACATATCTGAATTCATTTTTAAAAAGCTGGGAAACGGCTAATATCTGGATACACAAAGGCCGAATCATTTACGTTGGGCCTGATATGCCCCCGCCCGCAGAGAGCACAGAAGTTACAGACTGCAGAGGCAGGTACTTGGTTCCAGGATATATAGAGCCGCATGCCCATCCTTTTCAATTATATAATCCCCAATCGCTTGCAGAGTATGTGTCACAGTATGGAACAACCACATTGATTAATGACAACTTGTTTCTGCTTTTATATTGCGATAAAAAGAAAGCGCTTACTTTGCTTGATGCGTTTCAAAGCAGTCCCCTTCATATGTTTTGGTGGGCAAGGTTAGATTTACAGACCGAAATTCCGCGTGAAGATTTGCTGTTAACGCTGGATTATATGAAGGCTTGGATTCAACATGACAGTGTTATTCAAGCGGGCGAGCTGACCGGCTGGCCGAAGCTTCTTGATGGGGATGATCTGCTGCTGCAGTGGATTTGTGAGACCAAGCAGCAGAGAAAGCGTATTGAAGGCCATTTTCCAGGGGCTTCTCCACGCACCTTAACGAAGATGAAGCTGTTCGGAGCAGATTGCGATCATGAAGCAATGACCGGGGAAGAAGTGCGGGAAAGGCTTGCGCAGGGTTATCATGTTTCGCTCCGCCATTCTTCCATCAGGCCGGATCTTCCCAAGCTGCTTGATGAAATGAAAAACTGCGGTATTCATCATTATGAACAAATCATGTTTACAACTGACGGCTCCACGCCGCTGTTTTATGAAGACGGAATGACGAATAAAATGATTTCAATTGCGCTTGAAAAAGGTATTGATCCGATAACTGCTTATCATATGGCCTCCTTTCATATTGCGCGCTATTATGGAATCGACCATATGCTGGGTGCGATTGCGCCAGGCCGTTCAGCGAACATCAACATATTGGAATCGCCGGAAATTCCACTTCCCCTGTCAGTCCTCTCAAAAGGACAATGGATGAAAAAAGCGGGAAAAAAACAAGAAAGCACCTCAGCAATCAGGTGGAGTGATCACAGTCTGGGGAAGATGGAGCTGAATTGGGAGCTTCGGGGAGATGATCTGCAGTTTTCCATGCCGCTGGGACTGAAAATGAGAAATTCGGTAATAATGGAGCCCTATTCTGTCACGATTGACAGCTCGCTTGAGGAGCTGTCAGAGGAGCATGATGAATCATTTTTGTCGCTTCTTGACCGTAAAGGAGAGTGGCGGGTCAATACCGTGCTCAAAGGATTTGCCAGTTCCATATCCGGTTTTGCCAGCTCTTATTCAACAACGGGAGATATCCTCCTGATTGGCAAAAAGAAGAGCGACATGCTGCTGGCTTTTCAGCGGATGAAGGAGCTGGGCGGCGGGATTGTTCTTGTGGAGGACGGCGCAACGATTTTTGAATTGGCGCTTGTGATTAATGGTGGTGCATCTGATGAAAATCTCCCTGCGTTAATTTCCAAAACGAAAGAACTCGGAACGCTGCTCAGAGAGCGGGGATACAGATTTGAGGATCCTGTTTACACCTTGCTGTTCCTGTCTTCAACGCATCTTCCCTACTTGAGAATCACACCGAGGGGGATTTATGATGTGATGAAAAAAACAATTCTCTTTCCATCGATAATGCGTTAAAATAGAAAAGTAACAGTATACTAGGATAGGGTAAGCAAACATGAAAAAAACTTATACAATAATCATGATTTCCATGCTGTTTTTGCTCGCTGGCTGCAAGGAGGCCGGAGATGTGCCCCTGTCCAGATTTATAAGCGGCAAGGAAGATCAGGCGAACACGGTGGCTAAAGCGGAGAAACAGCCGTTTCCTTTAACCGGAATTGCGGGAGAAGGAGACATGAATAACCGTCCAGTTGCAGTTATATTGAATAACCACCCTGCTGCACGCCCGCAGTCCGGCCTGGAACAGGCTGACCTGATTTATGAAGTGCTTGCAGAAGGCGGAATTACAAGGTTTATTGCTATTTATCAAAGCTCTATGCCGGAAACAGTCGGACCTATCCGAAGCGCCAGGGATTATCATATTGAACTCGCTAACGGATATCAGTCCTTGTTTATCAGCCATGGATGGAGTCCGGGAGCCAGGCAGCTGCTGGAGTCAGGAAAAGCAGACTATTTAAACGGGCTGTTTTATGATGGAACGCTATTTTGGAGAACGCAGCACAGAAAGGCGCCTCACAATTCGTACACTTCATTTGAACATATTAAGACGGGCATGCTTGAAAATAAATATGAGCAGCAGATGAAAGTGGAACCGCTTTTATTTGCCAAAGAAAGAAAACATGAAGAAGCCGTGAGTGCCCATAAGGTGGATATTCATTATGGAAGCGATGAGTTTAATGTCACTTATGATTATGATCCAGGGCAGAAGTATTACACGCGGTGGAACGGTCCAAAGCAGACAATTGATGAAAATACAAAAAATATCATACACATTCACAATATATTTATTGCAGAAATGAACCATAAAGTCATAGATGATCAGGGACGGAGGAAGATCGATCTGCTGTCAGGCGGAAGGGGTCTTCTCCTTCAGGAAGGGACCGTGCTTGAGACGTCCTGGAAAAACAAAGATGGCAGAATTCTTCCCGTTAGCGATGGAGAAGTTCTCCCGTTGCTTCCCGGCAGGACCTGGATCAACATCGTTCCTGATTTGACCTCAATTAAAATTCGATAAACAGCAGAAGGAGAAATGAACAATGCAAATAGAAAAACTGAGAGGAAAAGAGCTCGATCAGCTTTTTTCTGCAGTCCTTTCGTTAAAAGACCTTGAAGAGTGCTATCGTTTTTTTGATGATTTGTGTACAGTAAATGAAATTCAGTCGCTGGCACAGCGCCTTGAAGTAGCAAGAATGCTGAGCGACGGCTTTACTTACCACAAAATAGAAACGGAAACAGGTGCCAGCACAGCGACCATTTCCCGCGTAAAGCGATGCCTGAACTACGGAAATGATGCTTATCAAATGGCGCTGGAGCGCGTGCAGGAAGAACAGTCTGAAAGCAAGTAAAACCCCGGACAGAGAGAAAATCTCTGTCTTTTTTTATTGTTGGAAAAGTGACTGCAGAAGATTTTTGCCCGTACTGCGACCTTTAGAAAACCCCCGCTTTTTACCTGCCTGCAAAAGATGTTTCCGCTTATGGATTTTGATATAATATTGTAATGGTTATGTGAATGGAGGAATATAGAGTATGTACGATGTTCGCGAGTGGAAGCACGTGTTTAAGCTTGATCCGGACAAGGAGATCAGCGATGAGCATTTAGAGCTTATCTGCGAATCGGGCACGGATGCAGTGATTGTGGGCGGCAGCGATAATATAACGCAGGACAATGTGCTGCAGCTGATGTCAAGAATACGCCGTTATTTGGTGCCTTGCGTTCTTGAGGTATCAACGATAGAATCGATTATTCCAGGTTTTGACCTGTATTTTATCCCTTCAGTCATAAACAGCAGCAGTCCGCAATGGATCTTGGGGCTTCACAAGGATGCGGTCAAAGAGTTCGGTGAACTGATGGACTGGAACGAAATTGTGGTGGAAGGGTACTGCATTCTCAATGAAGATTGCAAAGCAGCTGCGTTAACTGCAGCTGATACAAATTTAAGTTATGAAGATATTAAGGCATATGCAACTGTTGCCGAAAAAATATTTCAGCTTCCGGTTTTCTATTTGGAGTACAGCGGAGCTTTTGGTGATTTAGAGGCTGTGAAGGCAGCGAAAAGCGGACTTGAGAACACGGCGCTTTTTTACGGCGGCGGCATTTCAACAAAAGAGCAGGCTGAGGCTGCAGGAGAGCATGCCGATACAATTGTTGTTGGAAATATTATTTACACAAACATCAAAGCGGCCCTTTCAACAGTAGGGGCAGTAAAGAAGTAATTGCAAAAGCATAAGGAAATCCGATAAAATAGAACATATGTTTGAAAACAGGCGGTGGAATAATCATGCAATCACTATCAAATACTTTGCTGGCCGGGCTGAATGAGCGCCAGCAGGAAGCGGTAAAAACAACTGACGGACCTCTGCTGATTATGGCAGGGGCAGGAAGCGGAAAAACGAGAGTGCTTACACATCGCATAGCCTATTTAATGGCTGAAAAGCATGTCGCGCCTTGGAACATTCTCGCGATTACCTTTACGAATAAAGCAGCCAGAGAAATGAGAGATAGAATTCACAGAATTCTTGGGCAGGGCGGAGATGACATCTGGATTTCCACTTTTCACTCCATGTGTGTGCGGATTTTACGAAGAGATATTGACAGAATCGGCATCAACCGCAATTTTACAATCCTTGACTCCGCTGATCAGCTCTCCGTTGTGAAATCTATATTGAAAGACAGAAACATTGATCCCAAAAAATTTGAACCCCGCGGCATTCTTGGATCCATCAGCAGTGCGAAAAATGAACTGATTGAGCCGGAGGAGTATGAAAAAGCTGCAGGCGGTATGTACGAGCAGATGGTCAGCGATGTGTACAAAGATTATCAAAAGAAACTCCGCAAAAATCAGTCTCTGGATTTTGACGATCTGATCATGTCCACCATCACCCTGTTTAAGCGCGTCCCGGAAGTGCTGGAGTTTTATCAGCGCAAGTTTCAGTACATTCATGTGGATGAGTATCAGGATACAAACCGGGCGCAGTACATGCTTGTAAAGCTGATGGCACAGAGATTCCAAAACCTTTGCGTAGTGGGGGATTCCGATCAGTCTATCTACAGATGGCGCGGTGCTGATATTGCCAATATCCTTTCTTTTGAAAAAGACTATCCCAGTGCCAGCGTCATCCTGCTTGAGCAAAACTACCGCTCAACAAAGCGGATCCTGCACGCTGCCAACGAAGTGATTAAAAACAACTCCAACAGAAAAGTGAAAAATCTTTGGACAGACAATCTTGAAGGAAGCAAAATCAATTATTACCGCGCAGACAGCGAATCGTCCGAGGGACAGTTTGTTGCGGGAAAAATTAAAGAAATTTGTGAAAATGGAAGCCGCAAGCTTTCTGATGTAGCGATACTATACAGAACCAATGCACAGTCCCGTGTAATCGAGGAAGTACTTCTAAAATCCAATATTAACTACAAGATAGTCGGCGGCATCAAGTTCTATGACCGAAAAGAGATCAAAGATCTGCTGGCATATCTGCGCCTGATTGCCAACCCAGACGATGATATCAGCCTTGCCAGGATTGTGAATACACCTAAGCGCGGTGTCGGCGCGACCTCTCTTGATAAAATTGCTGCATATGCTGCGGCCCAGGGCCTTTCCCTGTTTCAGGCACTTCATGAGCTGGAACAGATTGGAGTTAGTGCAAGAGTAGTGAATGCCCTGTCAGATTTCAGGGACATGGTGAACCATTTTACAGCCATGCAGGATTACCTCTCGGTGACAGAGCTGACTGAGGAAATTCTTGATAAAACCGGCTACAGAGAAATGCTGAAAACAGAAAAAACTATTGAAGCCCAAAGCAGGCTTGAAAATATTGACGAGTTTTTATCCGTTACCCAGAACTTTGAAAAGCAAAATGAGGATAAGAGCCTTGTGGCATTTTTGACCGATCTTGCGCTTGTAGCCGATATTGACAAGCTGGAAGAGGACGAGTCAGGCAAGCAGGAAGGTATTGTCCTGATGACCCTTCACGCTGCGAAAGGGCTGGAGTTTCCGGTTGTCTTTTTAATGGGACTGGAAGAAGGAGTATTCCCTCACAGCCGCTCCCTGATGGAAGAAGATGAGATGGAGGAAGAGCGCCGTCTTGCATACGTGGGAATCACAAGAGCGGAGCAGGAGCTCTATATCACTAACGCACAGATGAGAACATTGTTCGGGCGGACCAACATGAACCCTGAATCCAGATTTATTTCTGAAATACCAGAGGATTTATTGGAGAACTTAAATACAAAGAAAAGCCTGTTTTCTACTTTCTCCCCTGCTGCAGCACAGCGCAATCAAAGAAGGGCAGCATCTTCTCCTTCCAGACATGTTCCAGGCCCAACCGGCGGCAATGAGGCAGAATGGGCTGTCGGCAGCAAAGCTGAACACAAAAAGTGGGGAACCGGCACGGTTGTGAGTGTCAAAGGAGAGGGAGAGGGAACAGAGCTTGATATTGCATTCCCGAGCCCGGTCGGCATCAAAAGGCTGCTGGCTAAATTTGCTCCTATTAAAAAAGTGTAGCAGTAGAGAAAGGACAGAAGCGAAATGGACAAAGACGCCGTAATTTCAAGAGTAAACGAACTGCATGAACTGCTGAACCAATATAATTATGAATACCATGTGCTGGATAAGCCGAGTGTTCCGGATTCTGAATATGACCGGTTATTAAATGAGCTCGTAAAGTACGAGGCTGAACACCCTGAGCTTAGAACACCATACTCCCCGACTCAGCGCGTAGGCGGAGAGATATTGGAAGGTTTTCAAAAAGTAGAGCACCGAACGCCGATGCTCAGCCTTGGCAATGCGTTCAATGAGCAGGATTTAAGAGATTTTGACCGCAGAGTGAGGCAGGCCATTCCTGAGGAAGTCCACTATATGGTTGAACTGAAAATCGATGGCCTTGCAGTTTCTTTGCGCTATGAAAATGGCTCCTTTGTTCAAGGTGCAACAAGGGGAGACGGAAATATCGGCGAGGATATTACCGAAAATTTAAAAACAATTCGTTCCATTCCGCTGAAGCTGAAACAAAATCTCACAATGGAGGTTCGCGGCGAGGCCTTTATGCCAAAACGCAGCTTTGAAGCGCTGAATGAAGCAAAAATTGAAAATGGTGAAGAACCGTTTGCCAATCCGCGCAATGCGGCAGCCGGCTCTCTCCGTCAGCTTGATCCGAAAATTGCAGCGAAACGAAATCTCGATATTTTCGTCTATAGTATTGCAGACCTTGGTGAAACAGGTGTCACCATGCAAAGCGGCGGTCTCGACCTTCTTGGTGAACTGGGTTTTAAAGTCAACCCGGAACGGACCAGACGGGAATCCATCGATGAAGTGATCAGTCTCATTGAGGCGTTTACGGAAAGAAGGCATCTGCTTCCTTATGAAATCGACGGACTTGTGATCAAAGTTGATTCTCTCCAGCAGCAGGAGCGGCTTGGCTACACAGCAAAAAGCCCGCGCTGGGCAATTGCCTATAAATTCCCTGCCGAGGAAGTCATGACAAAGCTGATTGATATTCAGCTCAATGTCGGCAGAACCGGTGTAATTACACCAACGGCAATACTCGATCCTGTTAGAATTGCCGGTACAACAGTGCAGCGAGCTTCCCTTCACAATGAGGACTTGATTCGCGAAAAAGACATCAAAATAGGCGACTATGTAATTGTGAAAAAAGCGGGCGATATTATTCCTGAGGTCGTTAACGTGATGGAAGAGCACAGAACCGGTGATGAACTGGAGTTTCAGATGCCCACACATTGTCCTGAGTGTGAAAGCGAGCTGGTCAGAATTGAGGGGGAAGTTGCGCTCCGCTGCATGAATCCCCAGTGTCCTGCCCAAATTCGTGAAGGCCTGATTCACTTTGTGTCCAGAAATGCCATGAATATAGAAGGTCTTGGTGAAAGAGTCATTGCCCAGCTGTTTCAAAATCATCTCATCAAAGATGTGGCTGATTTGTACAAGCTGACGCGGGAGCAGCTGCTGGCGATGGAGCGGATGGGAGAAAAGTCCACTGAAAATCTGCTGAACGCCATAGACAGGTCCAAAGGGAATTCACTGGAAAAGCTGCTGTTCGGCCTGGGAATCCGCCATGTCGGAGCAAAGGCTGCAAAAACACTTGCCCAGGAATTTGAGACTATGGAAGCATTGCAATCAGCAGGAAGAGATGAGATTATTGCCATTAATGAAATCGGGGAAAAAATGGCTGATGCCATTGTCACGTTTTTTGAACTCCCTGAAGCCGCAGAATTAATCGGGGAACTCCGCCGTTTAGGTGTGAACATGGAATATAAAGGACCGAGGCAGACTGCGGGCAATGAAGCTGATTCAGATTCATATTTTGCTGGAAAAACCGTTGTGCTGACAGGCAAGCTTGAGGTGATGTCCAGAAATGAAGCAGCAGAGCAGATTGAAGCGCTCGGCGGCAAAGTGACTGGAAGCGTAAGCAAGAGCACCGATCTTCTTGTTGCCGGAGAAGCAGCAGGAAGCAAGCTCTCCAAGGCACAAAGCTTAAATATAGAGATATGGGATGAAGAGAGACTCCTGACGGAATTAAAGAAATAAGAGGAGTGGCATAAAAAAGTGAAAAAATTATTAACTTTGGTGCTTGCGGGCTCAGTGCTGCTGAGCGCCTGTACACCAAATTTCGGGGATCAAGATGAAGTGATTCAGACGGAAGAAAATTCTGCCGAACAGGCAATCATCCCTAAGTACAATATTTCAGATGATTATTATAAAATGATTCTTCCGTTTGCTCCCGGGCAGGCGCGCGGGCTTGTTGCCAAAAACCTGAATACCAGGCTTGATATCGATGAATTTGAAACAGGGCTGATGAGAATTGCCAAAGATATTTTTCCCCCTGAAAATGACCAGTATCTGTATCAGGAGGGGCAGTATATCGACAGAAGCACAATCTCCAGCTGGTTGAGCCGCAAGCTTGAGGGTGAGGATTTGAAGGCGGCGGAGGAAAAGGCGGAGCAGGGAAACAGCACATTTCAAAATGCCGGTTTGAATCCTCCTGCGCTGACTGAGGGAACAGCAAAGGAACGAAATGAACAAAGCCCCATTTACCTGGCCCACATCCTTGAGCATAACTATCTTGTGAAGAAAAATGAAAACACGGTGGAGCTTGGCGGGGTCGTCATCGGCCTGGCTCTTAACTCCACACATTATTACAGACAGGAAGACGACTATGCGCGGCAGGTAGACATCTCCCCTGAAAAGCTAAGAGAAGAAGGGGAAAAGATGGCTGCCGAGGTAGTGAAGCGTGCCCGCAGCATGGACGGCCTTGAAAACATTCCAATTGTAGTAGCACTGTACCAAACAGCGGAAAAATCTTCAATTGTGCCGGGTCACTTTATTGCAAAAGCTGAAGCCAAGGCTGGAAGCAGCGACCTGGGCAGATGGGACAACATCGATGAAGAGTACCACTTCTTCCCGTCTCCGGAGGCAACTTCAGCTTACCGCGATGATGCAGCAAAATTTGAAAGATTCAAAGGCGATATAGATGAGTACTTTCCTAACTATACGGGAGTGATTGGAAAAGCCTACTATCGCGGAGGACAGCTCGAAACACTAAAAGTAGACATTCCCATGCAGTTTTATGGCAAAGCCGAGGTCATTGCCTTTACTCAGTATGTATCCGGAAAAATCATGGAGCACTTCCCGGATTACATCTCTCTTGAAGTCAACATCTCCTCAACGGCAGGACAGGAATCCTTAATTGTCCGCAATCCGGGACAAGAAAAGCCGACGGTCCATATATATCAATAGAAACCTGACGGGTCACCATCAAGACGATGGGCCCGTTTTTTTCATTTAACCGGATTTCTCTTTGATGAATTCGCACCAACCAAGGAAGCAAATTTAGGGATACAGATTAAGCTTTTCGGCCAGATAGGCGTAGAAATTCCGCTTAACCTGGGAATATCTTCAAAGAACCCCCTAATAGCCGGAGATATTTCGCCTATGAACCCGAAAAGTTATAAAAGTGAGGCTTTTCAATGAGTTAACCGGAAATCCTTCCCTTAAATAGCCTGAAATGGTTGGATTTTTTCATTTAACCGGAATGTGTCCGCTTATTTACTTTGGTGAGTCCACCTTAAACCAGAAATCCAGCTAGGGAGCCGGTTCAAGCTCTTCGGCCAGCAAATAGGCGTAGAAATTCCGCTTAATCTGAAAATATCTTCAAAGAACCCCCTAATAGCCGGAGATATTCCGCCTATGAACCTGAAAAGCTATAAAAATGAGGCTTTTCAATGAGTTAACCGGAAATCCTTCCCTTAAATAGCCTGAAATGGTTGGGTTTTTTCATTTAACCGGAACTCGTCCGCTTATTTACTTTGGTGAGTCCAAAATCCAGTAGGGAGCGGGTTCAAGCTCTTCGGCCAACAAATAGGCGTAGAAATTCCGCCTATGGACCTGAAAAGCTATAAAAATGAGGCTTTTCAATGAGTTAATCGGAAATCCTTCCCTTAAATAGCCTGAAATGGTTGGATTTTTTCATTTACCGGAATGTGTCCGCTTATTTACTTTGGTGAGTCCAAAATCCAGCTAGGCACCCTGTTCAAGCTCTTCAGCCAGCAAATAGGCGGAGAAATTCCGCCTATGGACCTGAAAAGCTATAAATATGAGGCTTTTCAATGAGTTAACCGGAAATCCTTCCCCTTAAAAAGCCAAAAATGATTGGTTTTTTTCATTTACCGGAATGTGTCCGCTTATTTACTTTGGTGAGTCCAAAATCCAGCTAGGCAGCCTGTTCAAGCTCTTCAGCCAGCAAATAGGCGGAGAAATTCCGCCTATGAACCTGAAAAGCTATAAAAGTGAGGCTTTTCAATGAGTTAACCGGAAATCCTTCCCTTAAAAAGTCAATAATGATTTGGTTTTTGCATTTAACCGGAATACGTCCGCTTATTATCATCGGCCGTTCCCTGCAGATAACAACATGGATAAGCCTCGCCAACCGTACATGCCTTGCACTTTCTAACTAAAGAAATGCTATAGATAACCCTTCCTTTTTTCTTAAAATAATCTTAAAATTACGACTATTAAGTCAGCTACTTTAGTATTAGCCCGATTTACTGTAGAATAGTAGGTGCATGATTGCAAACGTTTTAGATATAAAAGGAGGCGGATGTAAGTGGTTTTACCATACAAGCATGAACCGTTCACGGATTTTTCAGAAGATACAAATAAAAAAGCTTTTGAGAAATCTCTAAAACTAGTAAATTCATATTTAGGCCAGGACTATCCTTTAGTGATTGGCGGAGAATATATTACAACTGATGATAAAATCGTGTCAGTGAATCCTTCCAATAAGGAAGAGGTTATTGGGCGCGTTTCTAAAGCAAGCAGAGAGCTTGCAGAAAAAGCTATGCAGACTGCAGATGAGACATTTAAAACATGGCGCAAGGTGAAGCCTGAGGTGCGCGCTGATATCCTTTTCCGTGCAGCAGCGATCATTCGCCGCCGCAAGCATGAATTTTCAGCATTGCTGGTGAAGGAAGCGGGCAAGCCGTGGAATGAGGCAGATGCAGATACTGCTGAAGCAATTGATTTTCTTGAGTATTATGCAAGACAGATGCTGAAATTAAAAGACGGAATGCCGGTGGAAAGCCGTGCGGGTGAATATAACCGCTACAGCTATATCCCTCTTGGTGTTGGCGTGATCATTTCTCCATGGAATTTCCCATTTGCGATTATGGCAGGCACAACGGTTGCGGCTATCGTAACAGGAAACACCGTTCTTTTAAAACCTGCTTCTACAACACCTGTTGTGGCAGCTAAGTTTGTAGAAGTTATGGAAGAAGCCGGACTTCCTAAAGGCGTATTAAACTATGTGCCTGGAAGCGGATCAGAGGTTGGAGACTACCTTGTGGATCATCCGCGCACTCGCTTCATTTCCTTTACAGGATCACGTGAGGTTGGAACGCGTATTTACGAGCGTGCATCTAAAGTAAACGAAGGCCAAATCTGGCTGAAGAGAGTTATTGCCGAGATGGGCGGAAAAGACACCATTGTGGTTGACAATGAGGGTGATCTGGAGCTTGCTGCGCAATCTATCGTGGCTTCTGCTTTCGGTTTCTCCGGTCAAAAATGCTCCGCATGTTCACGTGCTGTCATTCATGAAGATGTGTACGACAGCGTTGTTGAAAGAGTTGTAGAATTAACAAAAGAGCTTTCTGTTAACGATCCTTCAGACAACAAGCATTTCATGGGTCCAGTCATAGATCAGGGAGCTTTTGATAAAATCATGAGCTACATCGAAATCGGTAAAGGTGAAGGAACGCTGGCTGCAGGCGGTGAAGGGGACAGCTCCAAAGGCTTCTTTATCCAGCCGACTGTCTTCACAGATGTTGATCGTTCTGCTCGCATTATGAAAGAAGAAATATTCGGACCTGTTGTAGCTATTACGAAGGCAAAGAATTTCGACGAAGCGATCGAGATTGCCAACGACACAGAATACGGCTTAACGGGTGCAGTTATTACAAATAACCGCGAGCATATTGAACAGGCTCGTGAAGATTTCCATGTTGGAAACCTTTATTTCAACCGCGGCTGTACAGGTGCAATTGTTGGCTATCAGCCATTCGGCGGCTTCAATATGTCCGGAACTGATTCAAAAGCGGGCGGGCCAGATTACCTTCTGCTTCATCTTCAGGCGAAAACAACATCAGAAACACTATAAAAGAGAAGGCTCCCTGCTTGGGAGTCTTTTTTATGGAAAAAAAAGCACAAACTGCTTTCAGCCTCTATAATAAAGGAATGAAAGCAACACTAAATTCTTAAGGAGTGATGACTATGTATACATTATTCAGTGCATTAAACACCATGGAGGGATTTCGTTTATAATGAACATCTCTCTATGATATGAAGTAACCATAGGGAGGAAATCGAAATTGATTTTATTAGAGAATCTGGGTTGGAAAGAATTTATTACGGGCAAGGAAGACTGCTTGAGGGAGGGACTAGTTCCCGGGCGTGTGACACTTGAGCATAAAAGAATCTACAGAGCAGTCACTGAAAAAGGGGAGATACTGGCTGAAGTTGCCGGGAAAATGAGGTATCATGCTGGAGGACGGGAAGATTACCCTGCAGTAGGCGACTGGGTACTGCTTCAACCCCGCTGGGAGGAAGGAAAAGGGACCATTCACAGCATTCTTCCGAGAAAAAGTAAGTTTTCAAGAAAAATGGCAGGCCAGACAACAGAGGAACAGATCGTAGCGGTAAACGTGGACACTGTTTTTATTGTGATGGCTTTAAATAATGATTATAACGTACGAAGGCTTGAAAGATATTTAATTCTTGCTTGGGAAAGCGGTGCCAGCCCTGTCATTGTGCTAAACAAAGCTGACCTTTGTGAGGATACCGGTGAGATGCTGCGTCAAACGGAGCTTGCGGCAGCCGGGGTGCCAATTCATTTAATCAGTGCCCTGCATGATGACATCAGCAGCTTAGCTGCATACGCAGGCAGCGGGCAGACCGTCGCGTTAATCGGTTCGTCAGGCGTGGGCAAGTCCACTCTCATAAACAGGCTGCTTGGGAAAGAGCATTTGGAAACACAGGAGGCAAGGGCAGGCGACGACCGGGGCAGGCATACAACGACGCATCGGGAGCTGGTAGCTCTGCCTTCCGGTGGCTGCATGATTGATACACCCGGCATGAGAGAACTTCAATTATGGAGTGCAAGTGACGGGTTTGATGATACGTTCGAAGACATAACAGAGCTTGCAGCTTACTGCCAGTTTTCAAACTGTACTCATAACACCGAACCCAATTGCAGCATCACATCTGCTATAGAAGAAGGAACCCTGTCATCAGAGAGATTTGTAAGTTATCAAAAGCTTCAAAAAGAGCTGCACTTTCTTGCAAGAAAAGAAGACAAACGTGCTCAGGCTGAAGAAAAGGCAAAATGGAAGCAGCTTTCTAAAAATGCTAAACAGTTTAAAAAGAGATAGTAAGATTGTGAGTGGGGTTTGTTATAATGTAGTATAAAAGCAATTAGAGTTAAAAAAGCTCATTCCAAGCCATTGTCATGATTATCTATCAGTTTAATGAAATCTGATGGAGACCAGAGAATAAATTTAAATCCAATATGACCTGGGGAAAAGTTAAATCATCTTTAGATCCATTTATAGCTACTCTATATAAATATAAAGGAGTAACGATTTATGAGAAATAAAACTATCTTTTTCTTATTGGTATTAATAGGTCTGTTTTTTACTTATCTAGCTGTTATGGAAAAGGGCGGTATTGATATGAATATTGGCTATGGTTTTGTTGCTTTGGTCGCTTACGTTGAAAGTTATATAGCTTTGAAGAAGAAATAAATCATTTGTTTTTACACAGTTTTATGCTTACGTATTATAAAGTAGAAAGTTTCAATTACCGCATCACCTTAGTTGCATAACTAAGCGCAATACCACAACCTAATTCGGCTTCAAAAACCAGCTTCACCAGTATAATAACCCATATCGGGGATGTCCATTTACTTTAAGTGGGCATCCCCTTTATTGTTAATTGATAGGCCAACTTCGAGACAAAATGAAAGATTTCCAAAAGAGCAAAAGGAGATTATCATTGCTTAAACAAATGTTTGATTAAGCATATTTAATCATAAAAAAGAATAGACTTGCAGAAATATGAATCTTCATCAAGAGATTTATTTGTTATAATGGAAGGAAATTTGTATACTTAATAATATTTAAATTTTGCTAAAAAATTAGTGTGTAAGCGGTTTCTTTGAGGAGGTGAAAGAATGGGGATAACAGTGCCGACACTGCTTCTGCTGCTGGTTCCTATGCCATTGTTAATTGTTTTGTCACTGCTGTCATTTTTGAGGAGAGAGGAGAGAAATTAAATGTCAACACCAACAATTGTAACCTTTATTGTCTACCTGGTGGGCATGCTGGGGATTGGACTTATGTTTTATAAGTATACAAATAATCTATCAGATTATGTCCTGGGAGGTAGGACGCTTGGCCCCGGGGTTGCCGCGCTGAGTGCAGGTGCTTCTGATATGAGCAGCTGGCTGCTGTTGGGATTGCCGGGCTATGCCTATACAGATGGCTTTGATGCACTTTGGATTTGCGTTGGTTTGTCTATTGGGGCATTTTTAAACTGGCACTATGTGGCCAGAAGGCTTAGAACTTACACCGAAATTGCCAGTGATTCCATTACGGTTCCGGATTATCTTGAAAACCGCTTTAAAGACAGGACGAAAGTGCTTCGCGTTATCTCTGCATTTGTTATTTTAATATTCTTTACTTTTTATGCGTCATCAGGTCTTGTCGGCGGGGCCATTTTGTTTCAAGAAACATTCAGGATGGAGTACAATACTGCACTGTTGATTGGGGCACTTGTCATTATATCCTATACTTTTCTCGGCGGCTTCCTTGCCGTCAGCTGGACAGATTTCTTTCAAGGAATACTAATGTTCCTTGCTTTAATCATCGTTCCGATTGTAGCGATTACAGAAATGAATGGCTGGGGATCAACTGTATCGGCAGTGTCGGAGATCAATCCAGGTCTTCTCGATGCTTTTGACAGCCTGTCCACGCTTGGCATCATTTCATTGCTGGCTTGGGGTCTGGGTTATTTCGGGCAGCCGCATATTATCACTCGTTTTATGGCCCTCAAGTCAACGAAGGATATTCCGAAAGCAAAGTTGATCGGTATGTCTTGGATGGTTATTTCGCTGTTCGGAGCTGTGTTTACCGGGCTTGCGGCAATTGCGTACTTTGCCGGCAATGAACCTGACAACCCGGAGAAGGTTTTTATCCTGTTTGCTGATATTCTTTTTAATCCTTGGGTATCTGGAATTTTGATTGCCGCCATTCTATCGGCGATTATGAGCACCATTGATTCTCAGCTGCTGGTGTCGTCCAGTGCAATTGCAGAGGATTTTTATAAAGCAATCATAAGAAAAAATGCCTCTGAAAAAGAGCTTGTATGGATTGGAAGAATTGGTGTGGTGGTAATAGCCATCATCGCTGTCGTGCTTGCAATAGGAGCAAATCCGGCGAATGAAAATGCTTCATCCATATTAAGTCTTGTCAGCTATGCATGGGCAGGCTTTGGAGCAGCATTTGGGCCGGTTATTCTGCTTTCCTTGTTCTGGAGAGGAATGAATGGAAAAGGAGCGCTGGCCGGTATTTTGACAGGTGCAGTGACGGTGGTCGTCTGGACACTGCTGACTGATGCAGGTATCATTAAATTCAAATTGTACGAAATTGTACCGGGCTTTATTCTGGCTGTGCTTGCCATTTATCTGGTTTCAATGCTGACTCACGGGCCTGATAAAGATATTCAGGAGCAGTTCGATCAGGTGAAGGCTGCCGGATAAGATCCTGCTTAAGATCATTGATAAAGAGTTGTGAAAGACAAAAAAATCCCGCTGAGCATTGCTGAGCGGGATTTTTGATCTGCAATATTATTTACGTTCGTCTTCCAATGTTTCTTCCATTTCGTCAAACTTGTTTTGAACTTTTCTGGATGGATCGGCAGTAAAGCGGCTGACTGCGATTACTGCAAGCAAGCTCAGGAAGAAGCCTGGAATCATTTCGTACATGAATGCTTTTAAAGGCGGAATGCTGATCCAGATGATGACAGTAATGGCACCGACGAGCATGCCTGCCAGCGCCCCCCATTTGGTCATTTTCTTCCAGTATAAGCTTAACAGGATAGCGGGACCAAACGCAGCTCCAAACCCTGCCCATGCATTTCCGACTAGTCCGAGAATGGTATCGTTGGGATGGTAGGACATGAAAATCCCTGCAAGTGCGACGACTAACACAGCAATTCTACCGATCAAAACCCATTCCTTGTCTGTAGCTTCCCTGCGGAAGAAGGATTTATAGAAGTCCTCTGTTAGTGCACTTGATGTAACAAGCAGCTGTGAAGAAATGGTGCTCATAATGGCTGCAAGAATGGCTGCAAGCAGGAAACCTGTGATGTAGGGGTGAAATAACACCTGAGAAAACACGATGAAAATGGTTTCCGGATCCGAAAGTGTAATGGCTGTATTTTGGACGTATGCAATTCCAATTAAGCCTGTGAACATGGCCCCGATGATGCTGACAATCATCCATGTCATACCGATACGTCGTGCAGGCTTCAGTTCCCGTACATTTTTAATTGCCATAAAGCGGACGATAATGTGCGGCTGTCCGAAATACCCGAGTCCCCATGCCAGGAAGCTGAGAATACCGAGAAAAGAAGTTCCTCTGAACAAGTCCAGCAGGGATGGATCTATTTCGCGGATGGTATCAAAGGTTGTGGTTACGCCGCCTAAGTTAGTAAAAGCCACAGCCGGCACGAGAATCAGGGCGATAAACATAATGCATCCCTGAACAAAGTCTGTTAAGCTGACCGCCAAAAATCCCCCGAAAAGAGTATAGGCGACAACCACACCTGCTGTGATGAATAAACCTGTGCGATAATCAAGCCCGAATGCAGACTGAAACAGCGTTCCGCCTGAAACTAGCCCGGCTGAGGTGTAAAGCGTGAAAAAAACGATGATGACGATTGCTGATATAAACCGGAGGATTCTGGATGTATCTTTGAAGCGGTTTTCAAAGAAATCCGGTATTGTAATAGAATCGTTCGCTACTTCCGTATAAGTGCGCAAACGCGGAGCCAGAATCAAATAATTTACATATGCACCAATGGTAAGTCCGATGGCAATCCACATGCTGGAAAGGCCTGTAGCATACATGGCACCCGGAAGGCCCATGAGCATCCAACCGCTCATATCGGATGCTCCTGCGGACAATGCGGTCACAGCAGGGCCAAGTCCCCTTCCGCCCAGCATATAGCCGGATATGTCGTGTGTTGATTTTTTATAGGCATACAAGCCGATGGCAAGCATTCCTATAAAATACAATGCAAGTGTGATACCTGTTTCAAAAGCCACTGTATCTCTCCTTTTTTCAGCTTTTTCCATAAGGCAGAAAGCATGCCTCAAGGGTTGTTAACTTTCAACCATGCTTCGGTTAACTAACCTAACAAACATCCTCAGTTATATCAAGGCGAAGCCATTAAGTATGAAAGATTAAGAATCTCTATGACCTGACTCATCACACAGATGAAAGCGATTACTCAAAAAAATAAAATAGAACTATTCTGAAAATGAAAATACCGGACTCTTACAAATTTAGGAGCGGGGCTTTCTAACAATTCCATTCATTAGGCATATATTATGGTAAGTATTGCTGAAGGAGCTGGTAAGTATGCAGAACAACAGAGGGCCGATGAGGCTGATGAATGATTTTTTTTCCCAGCGGCCGAAAAAAACGCTGCTTGATACACTGGATGATTACTTCAGAGGGGGAGAAGAGCAGCACGCATTTGCAGTTACTACCAATGAAGGGCAAACTCATTTTACTGTAACGGCAGAGCTTCCGGGTGTCCCAAAAAGGGATATTTCCCTGGAGTTACACGGGCAAAATCTTAATATTTCCGCTGTGAAGAATTCCAGAAAGCGAACACAAATCATCTCCCTCCCTTATTATGTACAAACAAAAGGGATGAGGGCTGTACACCGGGACGGAGTGCTGAAGGTTCATTTTCTGAAGCAGCAGTCCAGGAAGATTGAGATTGATTAGAGGGTTTAGGTATTCTTGCTTAAATTAAGAAAAAATATGGTGCTTTTGATTTGGGTAAAATTGGTTCTTTTGAATCTAATTTCCTGTATTTACAATATCTTAAACAATCCTTTAAATTTCCCTCATGCTGTATTGATAGATTTGGCTTGAGAGAAAATTAGGGAGGTTTAAGATGTTGAATGTAAAAGGTTACATGTCAATCTTGTTTACGGTCTTGCTTGTATTGCAAAGTGTAGTAGTACCTACTAGCTTTACTGCAAATGCAGATAAAGCAATCGCTGCTGAAAGAACTCTGAAATTAGGTGCAATGACAGATGAATGGACAAAAACTATAGCACCTGGTGCTGAGCAGCATACACTATCTATCCAGAGCGCCAGAGGTCCCCAGGAAGCTTATGTGATGCTGGTAGATTCAGAAAGCAGCGATCTTTCTATTCAAGCGGGAATTCCCAATGGAAAAGGCTTTGGGATGCAGACAGTCCGCAGCCAAGCTTTGGCAGTATCCAAACCGGGACATACAGTAATTGGAGCTTTTAATGGTGATTTTTATAATACCTCTACCGGAATTCCAACAGGAGCAGTTGTTATGGACGGAAAAATTTTGAAATCCGGAAACAAGGAATCTTTCGGGGTAGATAAAGATGGAAAAGCGATGATTGGTTATCCAAGTCCATCTTTTCAACTTATTTTAAATGGAAAGTCCATTCACATTAATTCTCTAAATGGAACGAGAGAAAGCAATCACCTTGTCCTTTACTCACCTGAGCGGAAATCAACCGAGACAAATGCCGTTGGTACAGAAGTAGTTTTGAAGGATATCCAGGGTGATGTACAAGCAGGCAGAACTGCTACTGCTACAGTGGAAAAAATTATTGTTGGTGTTGGAAACGAGCCTGTTCCAGAAGGCAAGCTTGTTCTTTCAGGACACGGAACTTCCGAAGAACTGCTGAAAAGTCTGCAGGAAGGACAACAAATTGAGCTTGGCTCAAAATTTGCGGCTGGTTGGGAAAATGTTAAGGAATCTATCGCAGGCAACTATTTGCTTGTGAAGGACAGCAAGAAAACGGATCTGCCATCCAACAGCTTTACATCCGTGACAGCTCCTAGAACAGCTGTTGGCATCAAGGAAGATGGAAGTGTGTTCTTTACGGTGGTAGATGGAAGGCAGCCGGGCTTCTCAGAAGGTATTACTGTATTTGAACTGCAGGACCTGATGTTTGATTTGGGTGCCGTACAGGCGCTGAATCTTGATGGCGGAGGTTCGTCCACGTTTGCAGCGAGACAGCCGGGAGAAAGCGGGCTCAGCGTAGTCAACAGCCCTTCAGACGGTTTTGAGAGATCTGTAGCAAATTCATTGTTTGTCGTTTCATCAGCACAGCCGTCTGAACTAAGCCAGCTTGCTGTCCTTCCGGATCGCCTGCTCACATTGGCGGGAAGCAGCCATCAATTTGACGCAAAAGGAATGGATGCAAGCTATCAGACAGCGGAAATGCTCGCAGCAGCGGAATGGACTCTTTCAGATAGCAAAATTGGAACTATTTCCAAAAGTGGACTTTTTACAGCAGGAAAAGAAAGTGCCCAGGGACAAGTTATTTCTACATCAGGAACTGCACAAGGAACATCAAAAATAACAGTAGTTGATACATTAACACAAATAAAGCTTGCTCAGGACACCCTGACTGTAAAAAGGGGAGAAGAGATTGAGATTTTTGCCGATACACGCCTGAACGGAAAGAAAGTAATGGCTGATCCGTCCAGTCTTACTTGGAAAATAGAAGGGAGTATAGGCAAGATTGAAAACGGCGTCTTTACTGCCAGCAAAGAGTCAGGACAAGGCAGTATTACTGTCAGTTATGGAGAAGTATCAGATACCATGAATGTTAGAGTCGGAAAAATGCCTGTCATTCTGGAGGATTTTGAAGAGAATTTCTCAAAGTGGACATTTACGGGTGCTCGCTACAATTCTATCGCCATCCGCCAGACGACGTATCCTGAGCCTGCACGCTTTGGAAATCATTCTTTACAGTTGGATTACGATTTTACGGGGCAGATCGGAACTTCAGGTGCTTATGCCCATCCAAGGGAACCTATTGCTATTGATGATTATCCGGAAAGTATCGGAATGTGGGTGTATGGAGACGGAAAGGGACATTGGCTCCGCGCCCAGCTGAGGGACGGAAACAACAGCGCATTTCCAATTGATTTTGCAGCAGCAATGAACTGGACGGGCTGGAAGTATGTAGAGGCGAAAGTACCTTCTGGAAAGCCTATGCCCTTAAAAATGGACATGCCAGTCCGCTTGATGGAAACCAATAATAACAATAAAAATGCCGGAACCATTTACGTTGATAACATCAGGGCTGTTTATGGGGAAACAAACGATGACCTCGTTAACCCTGAGATATCCGAACTAACCCCTGCGGAAAATTCAGTTGTGAAAAATAAGCCATTTACTATCAGTGCAGTTCTTACTGACGAACAGACAGGCATTCATGCTGAACGTTCCATAATGCTGCTTGATGGAAAAGAAGTGCCTGCTTCTTATAATGAAAAAACCGGTGTACTTTCCTATACACCTCAAGACGATCTGCTCGATGGCTATCATTCTATAAGTGTGATTGCCAGGGATAATTTTGGAAATGAAACGGTTAAATCATGGGATTTTGAAGTAGACACAGGAGAAGCTGGTTTTAAAATGACTGCAGCACATAAGCCATATGTAGGAAATAACTACAAAATACAGCTGCAATTAAGCCAAATTCAAAAAACAGATTCTCTAAAACTGCACCTGAGGTTTGATCCTGCTCTAGCAGAAGTGGCAGGAGGAACTGCAAGGTTGAATCTGGACAAGAAGTACATTAAAAAGAATGAGAGCGATGGAAAGGGCAATGTCTTTATAGAGCTGGACAATCTTTCGTCTCTGAAGGAGTTGGACAGTCTTGGCGAATTGGAACTAAGAGTGAAAGAGTCTGCAACAGGCAATCTGGCTGTTGGGCTGACAGACGGAAGGTTGAAGCTGCAAGGAAGCAGTCATAACATGACAATCTATCATCCTGCAGTAACAAACGAAATATCTGCACATCTCTCCTTAAAGGCGGACAGAGCGTCAATGGAGTTTCCTTCAGTCATTACAGTAAAGGACGAAAAAGGAAAGCCTGTTGCAGGTGCTGAAGTAAAGCTGCTTTCTGATAAGGAATATGGAATTGTAAAAGGAAACAGTGCTGCAGTTTATGCGGATAAAGCTTCCACATTAGAAAAGACTGCTGTCCTTTCAAAAAACAGGGCTGCCGTTATTCTTACAGTAGAAGATGGCTGGGCGAATGTTTCATTTGGCGAACAACAGGGCTGGATGAAGCTGAGTGATTTAATTTTATCAGGTCCCCAGCTTGGAAAAACAAATGCAAAAGGCGAGCTGGTTACCCAAAAGTTAACGGCTGTACCTGGAAAAGTGAACATTCAGGCTGTAAAAAACGAACAGTACAGTTATCAAACAGAAATACATGTTTTGAAGCATCTTGGCACAGTAACTCCTGAAAAAGTGAACGTCACCTTGAACGGCAGAAGCAACAGCCGCAGCATCACATGGATGACATCACCTAAGGTTAAAACATCTGTAGTAGAATTTGTAGAAGAAGCTGAATATCAAAAAAATGGCTTTGACAGCAAAAAGACAAGATCTTTTAAAGGAGAGAGCTCACATCATCCCATGAACGAAGGAGAGCTTCAGGCACATACTGTTGAATTAAAAGGCTTAAAGCCTGAAGCAACATACAAATACCGTGCAGGAGACGGCACGAACTGGAGTGTAACCGGCACGCTTCAAGCAGATCCAAAAGGCAATAAGCCGTTCAGCTTCCACTTGATGGGTGATACGCAGGCTCCCCCTAATCAGACGGAGAGCGGTTTCGGAATCTATACAGAGCTGCTGAAAAAAGCGATAGCAGAAGATCCGCATGCAGCGTTTATGCTGCATGTAGGAGATATGGTAGATGACGGAAATTTATACTCTCACTGGCATGCATTCTTTGAGTCTATGAAGGATCCTGCCATCGGTCCATCAATGCCAATCGTCCCGACAGTAGGAAACCATGAGAACATTGGAAACGGCGTAGAAACGTTCAAGAAAATGTTCAGCACTCCGCAAAATGGGCCTGAAGAGTTTAAAGGAACGGTCTATTCTTTTGACTATGGAAATGCCCATTTTGCTGTCTTGAATACGGAAACTTCACTTGAAGGGTTAAAAAAGCAAGCAGAGTGGCTGAAAAAGGATATGAAAAAATCCAGTAAAAAGTGGAAGATCGTGATGAATCACCGCTCTCCTTACTATTCCAATCCTCAAGGAGGAGCCGGCAATGCAAGGGAGGTTCTTCCTCCGGTTTATGAAGAAATTGGCATAGACCTTGCTATTTCAGGACATGATCATGCCTACGTCAGAACCTTTCCAATGAAGGATGGCAAAAAAGCGGACAAAGGAACCACGTACCTGATAGCAGGCTCAACAGGCGGAAAATTCTATGCAGCAACCCCTGCTGACTTTATGGACGTCTATTTTGATGAAAAAACACAGGTGTACTCAAATGTAAAGGTAGATGACAAAGGCATCAGCATTACTGCAAAAGCGCGTGACGGCAGAGTGATTGATTCATATACCATTACAAAGTAAGGGGGAAAAGCCCATCCGCGTGGATGGGTTTATTTCTATTTTCTATAACAGTTGATAGAAGGTCAATCACTGGACTAAGAGGCTTTTCCTCCCCCCATGATTACTTGCTCAAACAGCTTTCCCGGAATAAACTAACTCAGGTGCCTAAAAACCCTCCGTAATGTTGCTTTATCGTGCTGAATTTTGATATTATCAATATATTGTGGATGTACGAAATACGGAGGTGAAGGTCCATGTCACGAATTTCCAAAGAAGAAGTGAAGCACGTTGCCCATCTGGCCAGATTGGCGATTACAGAAGAAGAAGCAGAAATGCTGACAGATCAGCTTGATAAAATCATTTCGTTCGCTGAAGAGCTGAATGAGCTGGATACAGAGAATGTTGAACCAACATCACATGTGCTGAAGATGAAGAACGTTATGAGAGAAGACAAGCCTGAAAAAGGGCTGCCAATAGAGGATGTAGTGAAAAACGCTCCAGACCATAAAAACGGGTATGTACGCGTTCCAACGATTCTCGAATAAGGAGGGATAATCAGATGTCATTATTTGAACATAAATTGTCAGAACTAAAGTCCATGCTGCATAAAAAAGAAATATCCGTTACTGATCTTGTGGATGAGTCCTACAAAAGGATACATGAGGTAGACGGAAAGGTACAAGCCTTCCTTGCACTTGATGAAGAGCGCGCCCGTTCGTATGCGAAAGAGCTTGATGAAGCAATTGGCACTCGCGATGAATTCGGCTTGTTGTTCGGAATGCCGATCGGCGTAAAAGACAACATTGTCACTAAGGATCTGCGCACAACCTGTGCAAGCAAAATCCTTGAAAACTTTGATCCGATTTATGATGCAACAGTTGTGCAGAAGCTGCGAAGAGCTGAAGCGGTTACAATCGGCAAAATGAACATGGATGAGTTCGCTATGGGATCTTCCAATGAAAACTCGGCGTATAAAGTAACAAAAAATCCTTGGAATTTAAATACTGTTCCCGGCGGATCCAGCGGTGGTTCTGCAGCAGCTGTTGCGGCTGGAGAAGTGCCGTTTACGCTTGGTTCTGATACGGGCGGATCTATTCGCCAGCCTGCTTCCTTCTGCGGCGTAGTCGGATTAAAACCTACATATGGACGCGTTTCCCGTTTCGGGCTTGTAGCGTTCGCATCATCACTTGACCAAATCGGCCCGATTACACGCAATGTTGAAGATAATGCGTATTTGCTTCAATCCATCTCAGGTGTTGACACTATGGATGCAACATCTGCAAATGTGGATGTACCGGATTTTCTTTCTTCTTTAACAGGAGATGTAAAAGGCCTGAAAATTGCTGTTCCAAAAGAATACCTTGGTGAAGGTGTTGATGAGGAAGTTCGGCAGTCTGTCATGGAAGCACTAAAGGTTCTTGAAGGACTGGGGGCAACATGGGAAGAAGTGAGCCTTCCGCATTCGAAATACGCACTTGCAGCTTATTACCTGCTAAGCTCTTCTGAAGCATCATCTAACCTTTCCCGATTTGACGGAATTCGCTACGGCCACAGATCAGATAATGCTGAAAATCTGGTTGATTTGTACAAGCAGACGCGTGAAGAGGGCTTTGGCGATGAGGTGAAGCGCAGAATCATGCTTGGCACGTTTGCTTTAAGCTCCGGATACTATGATGCTTATTATAAAAAAGCACAAAAAGTACGTACGCTGATTAAAAAGGATTTTGAAGATGTTTTTGAAAAATACGATGTGATCATCGGGCCGACAACGCCGACTCCGGCATTTAAAGTTGGCGAGAAAACAGCAGATCCGTTAACAATGTACGTGAACGATATTTTAACAATCCCGGTTAATCTTGCGGGTGTACCAGGAATTTCTGTACCTTGCGGGCTCAGCAAAGGACTTCCTTTGGGACTCCAGATTATCGGCAAGCATTTTGATGAAAGCACAGTCTACCGTGTTGCCCATGCATTTGAACAGGCAACAGAACATCATAAAGCCAGACCTGAACTGTAAAGGGGTGAGAAACAATGAACTTAGAAACGGTAATCGGACTTGAAGTCCACGTAGAATTAAAAACACAATCGAAAATTTTCTCCAGCTCTCCGACAGCGTTCGGCGCGGCTCCAAATACACAGACAAGCGTGATTGACCTTGGCTATCCGGGTGTCCTGCCTGTCCTGAACAAGGAAGCTGTGGAATTTGCGATGAAGGCTGCTATGGCTCTGAACTGCGAGGTTGCAACTGATACGAAGTTTGACCGCAAAAACTACTTTTACCCGGACAATCCGAAGGCATACCAGATTTCTCAATTTGACAAGCCGATCGGCGAGCATGGCTGGATTGAAATAGAAGTAGAAGGCAAAAAGAAAAGAATCGGCATCACACGCCTTCACTTAGAAGAGGATGCAGGCAAGCTGACTCATACAGGAGACGGCTACTCTCTTGTTGACTTTAACCGTCAGGGAACGCCATTGATTGAAATTGTTTCTGAGCCTGATATCCGAACGCCTGAAGAGGCTTATGCATACTTGGAAAAACTAAAGAGCATTATTCAGTACACAGGTGTATCCGATTGTAAAATGGAAGAAGGATCTCTCCGCTGTGATGCGAATATCTCACTTCGTCCTGTAGGACGGGAAAAGTTCGGAACAAAAACGGAACTGAAAAACTTGAACTCATTTGCTTTTGTGCAAAAAGGGCTTGAGTACGAAGAGATCCGCCAGGAAAAGGTATTGCTTTCCGGCGGCATAATTGAGCAGGAAACGCGCCGCTATGATGAAGCTTCCAAAAAGACAATTCTTATGCGTGTGAAAGAAGGCTCTGATGACTATCGTTACTTCCCTGAGCCGGATCTTGTAGAGCTCTACATTGATGATGAGTGGAAAGACCGTGTCCGCTCTTCCATTCCTGAGCTTCCTGATCAGCGCAAAAGCCGCTATGTTGAAGAGCTTGGTCTGCCGGCCTATGATGCAATGGTGCTGACGCTTACGAAAGAAATGTCAGATTTCTTTGAGGCTACTGTTGCAGAGGGAGCGGATGCAAAGCAGGCTTCCAACTGGCTCATGGGGGAAGTTTCCGCCTACTTGAACGCAGAGCAGAAGGAACTGGCTGAGTCAGCGCTTACGCCGGAAGGACTGGCAGGCATGATTAAGCTGATTCAAGCTGGTACCATCTCTTCCAAGATTGCGAAAAAAGTGTTCAAAGAACTGATTGAAAAAGGTGGAGACGCTGAAAAGATCGTAAAAGAAAAAGGTCTTGTCCAAATTTCGGATGAAGCTACACTCCGCAAGTTTGTTAACGATGCGCTTGATGCCAACCCGCAGTCTATTGAAGACTATAAAAACGGCAAGGACCGTGCAGTCGGCTTCCTTGTAGGGCAAATTATGAAAGCTACAAAAGGCCAGGCAAATCCGCCTGTACTGAATAAGCTGCTTACTGAAGAAATTCAAAAGCGGTAATCTGTTTGTGCAAGCTCCTTTTAAAATGGAGCTTGCTTTTTACGTTGCGTAAAAAGGGCCGGCGGATTAGAGATAGAAAAAATTGGGTAGAATATTTAAGTAGCTTTTAGCACTTTTATATCAAGTATGTTATCTTTATAATAAAATCTTATAACAGATTTAGAAATTTTAAACTTAGGACGATGCTGAATGAAACGAGCAAGAATTATATATAATCCAACATCAGGCCGTGAAGCTTTCAAACGCCAGCTGCCTGAAGTACTAGAAAAATTTGAGGTAGCAGGCTATGAGACATCCTGCCACGCCACAACGTGCGAGGGAGACGCTGTTAAGGCTGCCCGCATTGCTGCTGAAAGAGGCTATGATCTTATAGTGGCTGCAGGCGGTGACGGGACTGTGAACGAGGTTGTGAACGGCATTGCCGAGCTTGATAAGCGTCCAACTGTCGGTGTCATTCCGGTCGGCACTACGAATGATTTTGCCAGGGCCATTTCTGTTCCGCGCGAAAACATTCTTGCCGCAGTGGATACGATTCTTGAAGGAGAAGCACGGGCCATTGATATCGGCCGTGTGAATGACCACTACTTCATCAATATTGCAGGCGGAGGACGTATTACTGAGCTGACCTATGAAGTTCCAAGCAAGCTGAAAACGATGCTGGGACAGCTCGCCTACTACCTGAAGGGCATGGAGATGCTTCCTTCCATCAGGCCGACACAGGTGGATATCGAATATGACGGAAAGCTTTTTCGCGGTGAAATCATGATGTTTCTTGTGTCGCTGACAAACTCTGTCGGAGGCTTTGAAAAGCTCGCACCGGATTCCAAGCTCAATGACGGAATGTTTGATTTGCTGATTTTGAAAAAAGCGAATCTGGCAGAATTTATTAAAGTGGCCAGCATGGCTTTGCGCGGAGAACATATCAATGACGAACATATTATCTACACAAAGGCAAACAGGGTCAAAATCAGCACAGAGGATAAAATGCAGCTTAACCTTGATGGAGAATACGGCGGACTGCTTCCTGGAGAGTTCGAAAATCTCTATCGTCATATCAACATCATTATGCCGAAAGAAAAGGCATCACAGATGGAAGAATAAAACTTGGCTTAGGAACAGGCCAGGTTTTTCTATTTTATGAAAACAAGCGGGCGCCGATTTTTTATGAGCGCTCTAACCTGTTACAATAGATAGCAAATAAACGAAAAAGGAAGATCAGCATGACCAGAGCAGAAGTCCCTGTACAAAAAAATGAATACAGAGAGGTTTTCATCGAAGATTTGACACATGACGGGGCAGGTGTTGCAAAGATAGACGGCTTCCCGGTTTTTGTTCAAAATACATTGCCGGGGGAAAAAGCAGAGATTAAAATTCTTAAGGTGAAAAAAGGATATGCTTTTGGAAAGCTGGTGAAGCTTCAGGAAGAAAGCAAAGACCGCATTCAGGCGCCATGTCCCATATACAGCCAGTGCGGAGGCTGCCAGCTGCAGCATGTCAGCTACGAAGGGCAGCTTCGTTTGAAGCGGAAGCAGGTCACTGATGTACTGCAGAGAATCGGCAAGCTCGATATGGACAAGGTTAAAGTGCACAGAACACTCGGCATGCAGGATCCCTGGAATTACCGCAACAAGGCACAGGTGCCATTCGCAGAGCGGGAAGGCGGACTCGTGGCAGGCTTTTATCAGCAAAGAAGCCACGAAATTATTGACATGGACCGCTGCCTGATTCAGCAGGCGGAGAATGATCATGTTGTTCAATCGGTGAAGGGCATCTGCCGCCAGTACGGCATCTCTGCCTATCAAGAGGAAAAGCACAAGGGCTGGCTCCGCCATGTCATGGTCAGGTATGGAGCTGCCAGCAAGGAAATGATGATTGTTTTCATTACAAGAACAGGGGATTTTCCGCATAAAGCAGCCATCATAGATGAAATAACAGGAAGATTTCCGAAAATCAAATCCATTGTTCAAAACGTCAACCCAAAGCGGACGAACGTTATTTTTGGCAATGAAACGAATGTCATTTGGGGAGAAGAATATATTTACGACAGCATCGGTGACATCCAATTCGCCATTTCCGCAAGATCCTTTTACCAGGTCAATCCCGAACAAACAAAGGTATTGTACGACAAGGCGCTGGAATATGCACAGCTGTCAGGCGAAGAAAGTGTGATTGACGCCTATTGCGGCATCGGTACAATCTCTCTGTTTCTTGCTCAAAAGGCAAAAAAGGTATTCGGAGTTGAAATCGTTCCAGAAGCAATTGAAGATGCCAAGCGAAATGCGGAACTTAACGGCATTCGTAACGCAGCATTTGCAGTAGGAGAAGCCGAACAAGTTATTCCTCAATGGTACAAAGAGGGTAACCGTGCGGATGTCATCGTCGTCGACCCGCCTCGCAAAGGCTGCGACGAATCGCTGCTCAACACCATCATCGACATGAAACCCAAACGTGTCGTCTATGTCTCCTGCAATCCGGCCACCCTGGCAAGGGATCTGAACATCCTCGAACAGGGAGGATATCAGACTGTCGAGGTGCAGCCGGTGGATATGTTTCCGCATACGATGCACTGTGAAGCTGTTGCAAAGATTGTACTTAAATAATAGAAGAGCCTTATCCTTTGGTGGATAAGGCTCTTCTAGCTTTAGGTTTGATAAGGGCATTTAAAGTCTCTAATCAGACACAACCGCACCCGATAATTTTTCAACAGGGAAAGCTCCACCAATGCAATTGTCTTATTTCACAAGTATTTCGTGAAGGTGTACCTTAATCTGTTTAGCTTCCTTCGAAGAATTTTCCAGTATTACTTCACCTCTATAAAGTGTTTCACCTGTATCCGCGTCCGCAACAATCACGTCCGCATTCCTATTTAAGCTGGGGTTCATTTGTGATGATGCAAGATAAAGCTTACCATCATTTATAGTTGTTATTAGACCACCCATATCCCCGTTATCACCTGAGAGTTGAATAGTATATGCCTTACCAACGCTATTATCTACGACACTATAAGGAGTTACTAAAAGCTCTTGCCCATTTACTATCGTGAAATAAATGAGAGAGCCATCAAAGATGCTGAGATCATGTGATTGGAACTCTGGTACATCAATTCTTTTCTGTTCCTTTGTGGATATATTGTAGGAAATAATTTCTTGATTGATAACTTCTTCTCTTATAGATTCCATATCTTCCATATCTTTCATATCTTCCATTCTTTCTAGCTCCGTTTTCACAAAGATTAGATACTCAGATGCTTTCATCGGAGATGTTTCAATCAGATCTACGTAAACACGATCATTACTTTGATCATTCGTTATGGTTAGAATGGATTCATGGCTGATTACTTTTTTATTTTCTAAATCAATTGTATAGATATGTTTTTCATAGTATAACAAACGGAGGGTTTTTGTTCTAATATATGAAGAAAAACGCAAGATAGTATAACAAACAGGTCTTCTTTGTTCTACTATAATGCCGATGAAGGACAAAACTCAGTGGAAAAGCAGCAGAAATGTCCTTCATCAAGCCGATGAAGGACAAAACCCCGTGGAAAAGCACCAGAAATGTCTTTCATCAAGCCGATGAAGGACAAAACCCCGTGTAAAAGCACCAGAAATGTCTTTCATCAGGCCGATGAAGGACAAAATTAAGTGGAAAAGCAGCGGAAATGTCCTTCATAAGGACGATGAAGGACAAAACCCAGTGGAAAATCTGCGGAAGTGTCCTTCATCAAGCCGATGAAGGACAAAACAGCTGGCATTAAGCGGCAGAGCTAACATTCATTCACACTTACAGAGGTTAATGGTATCGTTAATTGTAAATAAAGGTGGCTAAGGAGAAAAAATGGATAATGAATATTTCAAAATATTTGATGAACATAGAAACCAGATAGGAGTTGCTTCCCGCAGCGATGTACATAAATTTGGTTATTGGCATGAGACTTTTCATTGTTGGTTTGTGACTAAGCGTAATGGTAAGAATTATATTTATCTGCAGCTCCGCAGTGCATCGAAAGAAGACTATCCGGATCTTTTAGACATTACAGTTGCAGGTCATTTAACTTCTGACGAAACTGTTCAGGATGGTGTCAGGGAGATAAAAGAAGAAGTGGGGATTGTTGTTTCTTACAATGATTTAGTGCAGTTGGGGATAATGAAATATAGTGTAACAATAGAGAAGTTCATTGACAGGGAACTGGCACATGTTTTTCTGTATAATAGTAGTCATCATCTTAATGATTTTATTGTTCAGGCTGATGAAGTTTCAGGCATGGTGATCGTGGAATTTAAGGAATTTTGTGAACTGTGGCTGGGAGAAAGGGATACCATTGATGTAAATGGATTTCAAATAGATAAAGAAGGTAATAGAGGTTTGTATGCGGAGAACGTCGGCCGGGATAAATTTGTTCCCCACCACATTTCATTCTATAAAGAAGTGATAGAAAAAATCTCCATGGTTATATAGCCTAATTTCATAAATCATAGTGTGAATTGGCTGAATACAGCAATCTGCGTAGAGGGAGCATCCCATATTATGTCTAATAAAATTGTAATTATTACAGGTGCCAACAGCGGTTTAGGTTTTGAAACAGCGAAATACTTTGTCAGTAAGGAAGATACAGTCATCATGGCAGTGAGAACGGTGAGTAAGGGTGAAAGTGCTAAGAAAGATCTGCTGCAATTGTTTCCTAAGGGGCAAGTCCAGGTAATGAAGCTGGATTTAGCGAGTTTATCCAGTGTCCGTGCATTTGCTGAGGAATTTTCAAAAAAATATGAGAGAGCAGATTTGTTAATCAATAATGCCGGCGTCATGGTTCCTCCTTATACAAAAACAGAAGATGGCTTTGAGCTTCAGTTTGGCAGTAATCATTTAGGCCATTTTGCATTAACAGGATTGCTGCTTCCACTACTTGAGAAGGGAGAGCATTCCCGTGTGGTAACACTCAGTTCAATCGCGCACCGCAGCGGCGTCATCCAGTTTGACAATTTGGACGGTTCCAAGGGCTATAAAGCGATGAAATTCTACAGCCAAAGTAAGCTGGCGAACCTATTGTTCGCAAAGGAGCTGGATGATCGATTAAAAGAAAATGGTTATAAAACGATTAGTGTTGCAGCACATCCTGGTGTATCATCAACTAATCTCTTCAAAATAGGAAAAGAAAGCACACCTTGGTATATCAAACCTCTTATGAAGTTGATTGCTCAGCCTGCTGAACAAGGTGCCTTATCTACCATCATGGCAGCAACTGATGGGACATTAGAGGGCGGGGAATACATCGGTCCGGACGGCCGAGGCAACCGGACTGGAAAACCGGCAATCGAAGTGCCTAAGGCAGCCGTCTATCATAAAGAAACGATGAAAAAGTTATGGAGTGTATCTGAAGAGCTCACATCTGTAGATTTTAGCTTTAAAAAATAACGATTTCTTTTATAGTACATTACAAAGTCATATCCATTCTGAAAGCCAGGAGATTTCTACTGGCTTTTTTAGGCTGTTATTAAAAATTTCTTATTATGTTTTCTGTGACTATCTTCTTAACATGAAGTCTTGGAAAGATAACTGTCTCTGCTCCAATTGGCTGAAAAATAAGCTGAGACAGAGATGATCGTTTCTTATAAAGAATGAATTTTTGAGTTTCTTTTATTACGATAGTAGGATAGGTGGGTCTATAGACCTGCTTTTTTTAATGTAAATCAAAATTTATTATCTTCTTAAAGTATGAACTGTGCGAAATCTGTCGTTATATAAACTTCTTTGTAGGAAAAAATACTAGGGTACTTGTAAGATCAGCAATATTGCTGAAAAGGTAAGTACCTTAATTACGAAATATCTACTGTGCATACGAGAGTCTTTTTTCATATTTTCAATGGGTGTAAAGCTGTATTTTGTGACAAAAAACCAAAAACTTCTCCAAGTATAGTCATATATAACCATTTTTTATGAAAATATACCAATATAATTGACTTTTATATCCAAAAAATAATAACTTAGTAATTGAAGTATAATATGGAAATCCATGCTATTGAACTGTGTGATTTCCTAATTCTTGTAAAAGGGGATGAGTATCCATGGCAGGACAAATTCGTATGACTCCGGAGCAGCTGCAGGCAAAGGCTAAACGTTATGGTCAGGGCTCACAGCAAATTGAGCAGATTTTAAGAGATTTGACGAACTTACAAGAAGAGTTAAGAGGCGAGTGGGAAGGGCGCGCATTTGAACGTTTCGATGATCAGTTCAGAGAATTAAGTCCTCGTGTGCAAGATTTCTCTCGTTTACTGCAAGAAATTGAAACTCAGCTGGTTAAAACTGCTGAAGCTGTTGCGCAGCAGGATGAAGCACTTTCTCAAAACTTCGGCTTAAGATAAGCAGCCTGATGAGAGAATTGCTTTCCAAAGTGTAAGTGCCTATGTATGTATGAGCTACATGACTAATGTTGTGTGGCTCATATTTATTAAAAAGAAGAAATTGTAATTATTTACATTATAATAGGTAAATAAGGTAGTGGTATTGTGTTTGACTATCAAAACACAGAGTACATGTTTTCTAATTTTGAAATAGTAGCGGAGGATAGGAAAGATGAAAAGACTAGAGCTCAGGTTAATCGCATTCTTGGTAATGATTCTTGCGCTAGCTACTGGTTTATCTTATGTGGCATTAAATCAGGTAACGCAAAAAAATAATGAAGATACAAGGCACCGGATGACAATTGCTTTAGTAAATGAGGACGAAGGCGCCATTTTTAATAATGAACGTCTGGCTTTTGGAGACGCTTTTGTCCGCAGCGTTGATAATGCCGTGGACCACGACTGGTATGTCGTGAGCCGGGGAGTTGCGGAAAGCGGTCTGGAAAAGCAGACATATGACATGCTGATTACGATTCCAAGGGACTTTTCTGGAAAGGCGCTCTCAATTGACTCAGTTTCTCCGGCGCCAGTTACATTGAATTATAAAATCAATGCTTCAGAGAATGATGAAATCAGAGCAGAAGCAGAAAAGGCAGCAAGTGACATACTAAATGACTTTAATCGCCGGGTTATCGATGTTTATTTTGCCAGTGTGATTGGCAATCTGCATGAAGCCCAGGATCAAGTCGTCTCCATCGTTGACGAGCAAGCTAAGTATACATCTACATATAATACAGCCATTCAAACTCCCCTATCAGATTATACGAATCAATTTAGTACAGTGAAGAGTTTCACAGAAGTATCCAAGGGCAGCTTCAGCAGCTTGGAAGATATTCTTGCTTCTTTTACTGACCGTTTAACAGAAGAGGCTGCATCCGGCCAGAATTTCGTTTCTACTGTTAACGACGTCACAAGCCTAAAAGAAGCTAACCAGGGGATATCACGAGGCTTTTATGACTCATTGTATCAATATCATTCAACAATTCAAGATGCAGGTACCCAAAGCCGGCTTGATACGCTGCTTTCTATGAACGAAGGAGTTACGCAGCAGTTTCAGCTTCGCGAAGAGAGGCCGACGATTATCTCTGATGCTGCGGTATTAAGAGAGTATTTTAATCAAGCAAATCAGAGTGTAAGTTTGCTGGAGCAAAATCTAGAAAGTAACCTGCAGGCAAATATGGAAAGTACTGTTTACAATCGGTTGTCAGGCATCTTTATGAACGCGTTTCAAAATGAGATGACAAATATGAACTCTTTGTTCAGGCAGCCGGACCAAAATCTTAATCGGGCAATTCAAGACCACATCAATCAGCTGCCATCATTAAGTATGCAGGATCTTGATGAATCGGGGTTATCCGACAGAATGGCTTTGGAAATCAATAATGTGATGGCCACAGCAAGAAAGTATAATCAAGAAAATAATTTTTCCCCAAGAGAGCTGGATAATAGCAAAATCTTAAAAACTCAAATTCAAGCCATTAAAAACCGCTTAGCTCAAACGGGCATTGTGATGACCAACTCTGTTGAACTGCCGGGCAATCAAAAGTCAGGCCAAACTTTCACTCTTTCAATTCCATCAGAATATGAGCTTAGAGGTTTGTGGTTAACCCTGCCTCATACGAATGAAGTCAATTATACAGAAGTATATAAAGAAAATGGGCGGGTCAATTTGCCTGCTAATGTCAGCGGCGTTTTTACAGTTCGCATTCAGCTGCAGCTGAAGGATGCCAATAGTAAGATTGATGTTTTCAGACCAGCCCTTTGGAGCTGGAGCATGCTGCAGGAAGATACTACAGATATTGATCGTCCAGAGGAGCTTTACAGCTATGAAGCTTTTCACGCTCCATTAATAGCTAATACGCTGGCAGTTCCAGAAACAGAAGAACAGGTTGAAGCAGAAGAACAGGTTGAAGCAGAAGAACCTGTTCAAGATGAGCCAGTTATTGAAACTCCTGAGAGTGAGACTGATGGGGGTACTGGTGGAGATTCGAATGAAGATGCAGAGGAACAGGAGCCATCAGAGGGTACTGAGCCTCCAGCTGAAGAAAATAAAGATCCAGAGGATGAAAAAGAAGAACCTGTCATAGAGAAAGTGCAAGTGATAAATAACTACATCCACCATGGAGTTACATCACCGGTATTGGACGATGGTGCACAAGCACTTATCCATGCAGTTGAGCATACGGTGAGCAACTATCAAAAATTATCTGCTCTTTTCAACACGTACTATGGTTTTGACATGAGCTCACCAGCTTTACAGCGTTCCTTTGAGGAAAACCGATTATCTGATTTAGCGGCAGACTCTTCTTTATTTTATCTTTTCAACGTTCAAGAATTAGATGAATTAATTACGAGATATGTCGTAGAACGAGTAACGGCAGATGTTGCGAATGAAATTAGAGAGCCAATGGTGCAATTTTATGATCAAACAAGACAGTATCATGAACAAGCATCATCAGCTGAAAATCTTATGGATCAGCTTGTTGAAAAAATAAATGTAACAACAGAGCAGGCACAGATTCTGAATCAAAGTCTTAATGAGGTTCTGGGGAATGTGACCGAGTGGAGAGATCGAAGCCTGGCCCTCATAGATGAACAATCTGTCGTACAGGCTGCAGGTGACGAGGAGCAGACGGCCATTATGACACTTAGCAGCGGGTTTATGCCGCTGTTAACTACAAGTGTGGATCTCGCTGCACAAGCACAGGTCAATTCGTCTACAGCTGAAAGTGTCTACAAATCTCTTGAAAACATTGATAAACAGGCAGCAATGATACAAGAAAGCGGAAATGCTTTAATCACGCAGGCGGAAGAGCTGTCTATTAATTTGACAAATAAGTTAATGGAAGATGAAGAGTTTGCGACTAATTTTACTGAAGTACTGGCAAACAGCCGAATTGGCGACAGGCAGAACGAGGATTTGTTAGGTTTCCTGTCAAGTCCAGTCCAAACAAAAAATGAAGGAACAATCGTTTCAGGGCATACATTTACACCATACTTTATCGTGTTAATCTCGTTCATTGTTGCTTTATTTACAGCATATGTGATCTCAGCTAATCAACAGCGGCGTGCTGCAAAGGATGAATTTGAAGGAGAAAGGTCAATTTTTTCGAGAAATGCGCCTATCACGCTGATTACAGCAGGTGTGGGAATAATTGAAGGTGCAGCAATCGGAATCCTTTCAAGCTACATGTTAGGAATTCAGGGATCTAACTTATTGTTATGGACGTTTTTGTTATCGCTGATTGTGTTAACGCTTGTGCTTTTCTCGACGTATTTATTAAGACAATTAAAAATGGCAGGAATGTTCTTGCTGCTCGCAGTATTTGGAATGTATTTATTCTTTACAAGAGCATTAGGTTCAGCAGCTTATGGAGGATTACGAGCCTATTCACCGTTACAGTATGTTGAAAATGTACTGATATCAGCATTCGATGGATCAATTTCATTTATAGTCACATTCTTTGTATTGATTCTGTTGTGCTTGTCAGGTGCTCTGCTGAACCTGCTCGTGTTCAAGAGGGCTTCAAGGAGTGAGGGACATGACGATGAAGTGGTATCTAAAGCTGGCTAATACTTTGTTCTTTGTTACAGTTATTGTTATTTTGCTGCCAATGTCCGCAGCGCTCGCTGAGGGTGCTGAGGAAAGGGGCAGGCTGAATGTGAAATTGGATCGAATCAGCGGCAGTAAAGAAGATCAAGCCAAAAGGAAAACAGAACTTGAGAATGTCTTTCCGGAGTTGTTTAAAGAAGAGACGAAAGAGCTTATTCATTCAACACAGGTAAAACAAGAAGAGGCGCTTGAAGATCTTTATCAGTCAATATTTGAAATGGAAAGTCAGGCAGATGCCACAACTGCACTTGTCCAAAAGTCTCTTTTTACAGAGAGTTATGCGGCTCCCACAGCTGACAGGCGTGTGGATGAGGAGCCCGGCGAGGGGACTGATCATGTCCTCCTAGTATCTGCTGTGGGATTTATTGTCATGATTGGCGGAATTGTATTTACAATGATGCGGCAAGTAATGGAATAGGAGAATGGGAGATGACAAAGTCTTCACATATCAACGTAACGGTTGATTTTCAAAATTGGGGCGGCAGTGTGTATGACCTGCGCATTCCGGTCCAGCTGACAGTAAAGCAATTGTTGTTAAGTGTGTCTGAAACACTGCATATAAAACGGCCGGATTCATCTCTCTGCGCCATCAAAATAGTAACAAAAAAATTGCTGATCACTGATCATGATATTCTACATGATTATCCAATTACGGACGGTGATATATTACAAGTGCTATAGAACAGATGATTCAGATCTGTTGAAAAGGTGAAGGAGTCAACGTTATGGAGGAAAAAAAAGTCCAATTAAAATCCCTCTCTCTTCATTTTCAGATTAGGGATGAAGAGTGGAGGACAGAATTAGCAAAATCTCAAACAAAAGTAAAAGATATCAGGCAATTAGGGCTTATTTCTGCACCTTCCGAATATTTTCTGCCGGTCTCTGTCAGTGAAGACGAGGATACTTTTATATTTTCGTTTGTGGTGGAAGAAGAAAAAAAGAAATGGAAGGATATTAAGAATCTTCAGCGCAACGAGAAGCTGCGGCTGCTGTGTAATTTGGCAAAGCTGAGATCTTGCTTATCTTCCCGAATCACTTTCTTCCTTCATCCTGATAACGTTGTATTTGATTTTAACTTAATGCCTGCTGTTATCTATCGCGGCATACGTGAAATATTGCCGCCTTATACGGTGACAGAAGAAGATTTTTTTCAGCAATATCGATGCTTTGTCCTTGCTTTGTTTTCCGAACAATATTCATTTGAAGATTTGTACAATGGTTCGTTAAATAAAGCGAAGGAAACAGAATTCGAACGCCAGATTCTTGAAAAGAAAAATTTTGAACAACTGCTTGAATATATCCAGGTTTGCTACCGCAAAGAACAGCAAAAAACCGAAGCAGCGATGACTGTTGTTCCAATAAAAAAGTTCCGGTTATTCAAACAGCTGTCGGTTATTATGATCGGCCTGTCGATCGTCCTGGCTGTTCCGTTGTTCTACTACCTGTTTGTCAAGGAACCGTATCAGGATAAATTATTAGCAGCCCATGGTGAATTTTTGTCATCAAATTACGGTGATGTGATTACAACGCTTAACGGGGAAGAACCGGAAAAGCTGCCTTACCGGACAAAGTATATTCTGTCCTATTCTTATATACAAGTTGAAAGCTTGTCAGACCGGGAAAAAGAAGCAATCATGAGAAATGTGAGTTTGCGAAGTGATGAGAATTATTTGCTTTACTGGATTTTGAATGGCCGAGGATCTTTTGATGAGTCGATTGATAAAGCGAAATTTATTGATGATCCCCAATTGATCATGTATGGATTGATTAAACAAATTGAACAAGTACGAAATAATCCTCAATTAAGCGGTACAGAACGGGATGAAGAAGTGCGGAGGCTTCAAGATCAGCTGAATTCATACCGTGAGGAATATGTTGAGGAAGATGAAGAAACTGAAGAAGCTTCTTCAGACGAAGTGCCGATAGAAGAAGGAGATACAGCGCCTGCACCTGCACCTGCCGAAAATGAAGCACCTGCATCTGAGGAAACTCCTCCAGCCAGTAATGAAGAAAACGCTGGAAATGACAATGAAGAGCAGCCAAATGGGGATTAATGCCGCAGATGGATGGGTTGACTGAGAGAGGAAGAAAATCATGTTAGGAACAAAACTTTTAATTCTTTATGATAAGCACCTGCATACATGCTCACTGCCTGAAGGGGTATCTAAGGAAGTCAGGATTAGCAGTGATTGGACTGATACAGTCACATTTGCAAACCTGCAAAAATCCTTTGTGGTCACGTGGGATGGGGTATCGTGTTCCCTTGATGGAAAAACGCTTCTCCCTTATAAGCGGGCCTCTATTCCTGTAGGATCTGCTGAGATTGAATTTCTTGTTGTAGAAGAAAAAGAAGTCATCGTGTATGATTTAGCAGGAATTTCTACAGTTACGTTCGGTAACAGCGAACAACATGATATACAGCTGAAGACAGCTTCAGCGGACTTTTCACTACTGCGTTCGCTGGAACAACCGCTCTTCCATTTGGTAGTCAATCAGGGTGAGGTTTATCATAACAATGTTTACAAGGACAGCGGGAGCAGCATCCAACATGGAGATATATTGTTTGCTGATGGGATTTTTATAACCATTCATAGTGATGATATGGAAATGGTTGTGAACGAGGAAGAACCATCTTCAACATTAACACGATTAACAGAACGGGATACGTACTACAGTGAAGAGTATCCGGATTATCACCGCTCTCCCCGTGTCATTTATCGAGAACCGACTCAAAAGCAGACAATTGCAAAACCGCCGCCGCAGCCTTCTAAGCCTAGTGAGCAGATTGCAAGAACAATCGTACCATCCCTTGTTATGATTGTTGCATTTGTGCTGCTTACCATTTTCCAGCCGCGCGGAATTTACATTGTCGTCATGCTGGCAATGACAGTCACGACGATTCTCGTTTCACTCATTTATTATGTGAAAAATGTAAGACAATACAAAGCCGATACAAAAGAGCGGTTAAAAAGCTATAGAGAGTATTTGCACAGAAAAACAAAAGAGCTTTATAAAATTAGTGAAGACCAAAAACATTCTTTGCTCTATCATTTTCCCGATATTGAGCAAATGAGGGACATGGCTGTCCGTGTTGATGCGAGAATTTTTGAAAAAACAAGATTTCACCATGATTTTCTTCAGTTCCGTACGGGTTTGGGAACAGCTGAGAGAAGCTTTGAAATTGATTTTAACGAAGAGGAATTTACACAGGAAAAAGATGTATTAGTAGATGAAGCCAGAGAACTATTAGATCAGTATGAGGATATCCGTGAAGTGCCGGTGATTGCCTCCTTAATGAATGGCCCGGTTGGCTATATCGGTCAGCGGCATCTCGTATTAGAGCAATTACAGCTGTTGGCGATGCAGGTTGCACTGTTTCAAAGCTATCATGATGTACAAATGATCACGGTATTTCCTGAAGAGGAAAAAGAAGAGTGGAACTGGATGAGGTGGCTGCCTCATGCAAGTCTGCGTGATGTAAATGTCAGAGGGTTTGTCTATCATGAGCGATCACGGGATCAGGTGCTGTATTCCTTGTATCAAATATTAAAGGAACGAAAACAGGTGATAGATGCGAAGGGAAATACAAGTGAAAAAACGTACTTCTTTCCGCACTTTGTTGTTCTGATTACAGATGAAAAATTAATTCTTGATCATACGATCATGGAATTCTTTAATGAGGATTTGAGTGATCTTGGCGTCTCGCTTGTTTTTGTACAGGACGTTATGCAATCTTTACCTGAGCATGTAAAAACGGTTATTGATATAAGGGATTCAAAAACAGGTAATATTGTGCTGGAAGATGGGGAGCTGGTCAACCGTGCTTTTGCACCAGATCACTTTCCGCGGATATTCAATAAGGAAGAAGTATCGCGGGCTCTTGCTCCCATTCACCATTTGCAAAGCTTGAAAAACTCGATACCTGAAAGTGTGACCTTCCTCCAAATGTATGGAGTGGAAAAAGTGGAAGAGCTGGGTGTTTCTGCAAGATGGCAAGCAAATGAAACGTATAAAAGCTTAGCTGTTCCGCTTGGATTGCGTGGAAAAGAAGATGTTGTGCAGCTTAACCTTCATGAAAAGGCACACGGACCACATGGACTGATCGCCGGAACGACGGGTTCAGGTAAATCAGAGATTATCCAATCGTATATCTTGTCTCTCAGTATTAATTTTCACCCATATGAAGTCGCCTTCTTACTAATAGATTACAAAGGTGGGGGAATGGCGAATTTATTTAAGAAGCTCCCGCATTTAGTGGGGACGATTACAAACTTGGATCGTAGCCAATCAATGCGGGCACTAGCTTCTATTAAGGCAGAACTTCAGAAGAGACAGCGTCTTTTTGGAGAAAATAATGTGAATCATATTAATCAATATCACAAGCTCTATAAGCAAGGAAAAGTACAAGAACCTATGCCGCATCTGTTTTTAATCTCAGATGAATTTGCTGAATTAAAATCGGAGCAGCCTGATTTTATGAAAGAGCTGGTTTCAACAGCACGGATCGGCCGGTCTCTTGGGATTCATTTAATCTTGGCGACGCAAAAGCCAAGCGGGGTAGTAGATGATCAAATTTGGTCAAACTCAAAATTCAAGCTTGCCTTAAAAGTTCAGAATGCAAGTGATTCCAACGAAATTTTAAAAACGCCGGATGCTGCAGAAATTACACTGCCGGGCCGTGCATATCTGCAAGTCGGCAATAATGAAATTTATGAACTGTTCCAAAGTGCGTGGAGCGGAGCTGATTATATTCCCGACCAGGATAATTACGATCTGATCGATACGACAATTTATGCAATCAATGATCTGGGGCAGTATGACATTTTAACGGAAGATTTAAGTGGATTGAGTCATAAAAACCAAGTGGAAAAAATACCAACGGAGCTTGATGCAGTGATTGATCATCTGCATGATTTTGCTCAGAAACGGGAAATTGCCCCTTTGCCAAAGCCGTGGCTGCCTCCGCTGCCTGAGATCATCATGTCAGAAGAGCTGCACTCAGTAAAGTTTGAAGAAGCTTGGACAGAAGAGAAAAAACCACTTTCAGTAACAATTGGGTTGCTGGATCAGCCAGAGCTTCAATCTCAAACACCGTTCACTTTGGATTTAACGAAGGATGGCCATATCGCTGTATTTGCCAGTCCTGGTTATGGGAAATCCACTTTCCTGCAAAGCGTTGTCATGAATTTATCAAAACAACATAGTCCTGAGCATTTACATGTGTATTTGCTCGATTTTGGCACCAATGGATTACTGCCGTTAAAAGGTCTGCCGCATACAGCAGACGTCATTCTTGTTGATGAAATAGAGAAAGTTCATAAGCTGATCCGATTACTAACGATGCTGATGAAGAAGAGAAAACAGCTCCTCAGTCAATATGGCGTAGCGAACGTGTCAATGTACGAGAGATCGAGTGGACAGATTGAGCCAAACTTATTAATTGTTATAGATAACTTCGACACAGTGAGGGATACAGATTTCTCAGAAGAGTTCGAGAAAATCATCACGCAAATTGCCCGTGAAGGAGCGAGTGTCGGAATTCATTTAGCGATTAGTGCGGGAAGACAGGGAGCTCTGCGCATGCCATTGCTGTCCAATATTAAGACACAAATTCCTCTTTATTTAATTGAACAAACAGAGGCACGTTCCATTATCGGCCGGACAGACCTGGAGATTGAGGCAATCCCGGGCCGAGGCCTGGTGAAGCTGGATGAGCCGGCACTATTTCAAACGATGTTACCTGCGGAAGGTTCAGAGGCATTGGAAATCATCGGGTCCATTCAGAGTACCGCCCGCATTATGGACAACTTCTGGAAAGGTGAACGCCCTGACGACATTCCAATGATGCCGGAGGGTGTCATAGATTTCGAAGAGTTTAAGAGGAAAAGAAAAACGAAAAAGCTGGTTGAACAAAATCATTTGCCGCTGGGATTGGATTTTGAAGAAGTGGCGCCAATCGGCTTTGATCCTGTAAAAGATGGGTTCCTCATTGCTGTTAGTGATCGAAGAGATGGCTTGGATAAAATGATACATGCTATTTCACATAGTATGACATTGCTGAAGGAACCTTTCCAAACGATGCTGATTGATCATGCTGATCAAGGCTTTGCTGATATTGGGTTGAAAATGAAGAATTACATTTCAGATTCTGAAAGCATCCTGTTGATGAAAAAACACATGATAACTGATATCAGTAAGCGCATAAAGGGTAAACAAAGTGGTATAAAATGGATGATCCTCATAAGGGATTTAAAAGACTTTGCTGAAAGAAGCAGCCTGCTTGAAGAAGAACTATCCATTCTATTTGAACAAGGTCCAAAGGTTGGTATCCATTTTATTATTTGCGGAGATGCCAGCTATATAAATACAAGCTATGAAAAGACAGCAAAAACAATTCGTAGCTTGGCCAATTCAGGATTAGTCAGCATGCGTCTTGGTGATCAAGATATATTCAGCCAGCCATTTATACGCAAGGAAACATACCCGAAAGAGTTTGAAGTCTATTTTGCAAGGGATCACCAGCATATCAAAATAAAATTACCACAGTAGGGAGGTAGAAAAGATGAGTTCGTTTAGTCATGTAAATTATTTACATTCTAGAAAGGGTTCAATTCATAGTCAAATTCAGTCTAATACAACACTAATATCTGATCTGGAAGCTAAAATATCCCGTTTACAGACAGCTTTAAGAGAGATCTCCAGCAGTTTGACAAGCTTGGAATCTGAAAAAAGTTCAATAGACAGTCTATCTATTGATGAAAGCAGCTGGCGTGGAAAGAAAAAAGAAGATTTCCAAAAAAAATATGATCAATTTAAGGAAAGTGTTAAAACCTATATCTCCAATGTTGTTGATGCAAAAGAAGCAATTGCCAATGATATTAAGAGATATGAAAACGAAAAGGCCTTATGCCATTCTAGTATAGCGAGCTTACAGAATACACTTCAGTCTTTGGATATACAAATAGCCCAAGCACAAAGGGAGTTGAGTTAAATGTCTAAAGAAGTTTCTATTAATATCAGTGCCTTTCGCGCAAAAGTAACAAAGCTAAAAACATCTGTTGGAGAAATAGATGCAAAGCAAACAACAAGTTCATTCAGCTATACAAATATCGAACCATTTACAAAGGACCTGGAAAATGTGATAGAAGCGCTGTCCTTATTGGAGCGGTATAGGGGCATTTTGGAAGCAGATGCGGAGATTTTAGAAGAGACAGGGGAACAAATGAGAATAAAAGATCTAGAGTTAGCAGCATCATACCAAGTTCGTTCCGGTCCACAGATGGTACGTTAAGGAAAGGGAGGGAGTTATCCATGGGACATAAAGTAGATCTTGCAGAAGTGATCGACTTTTCCGATGAGGTTAAAGCAAAATCGGAAGATATCAAAGTCAGTCTGTTAAAAGTGGAACAGCATATACAAGAAATTTGCAATATGAGTTCTTTTTCCGGTCAAACAGCAGATCAGGCAAAATTATATTTCAGCGATCTCCATCTCACGGTTTTGACCACCTTTAACGGATTGCTGACTGATCTGTATCATAACTTGAATCAGCATATAGAAAAATTTCGTTCAAGTGTAGATGAAAGCAGTCAAACGATGATACTAAGCACCTATATCAGTGACACCATGGAAGATGTTAGTGAACGATATGAAGCGCTGGAGGCACAGCATGACACAGTGAGCAGCACAATCAGCGGTGTTTCTGATATTAGCAGTGCATCCACCCCCTCGTTTGGTAATGTGATGAATGACCATCATACTGCGATCAATGCAGCTGAGAAATTATTGGAGAATTTACATTCTTTCACAAGTACTGGACAAAACAGCGCTGCGCAAATAGAGGGTCTGCTGCAGGAAATCAAAACAACGCTGAATTCAGCAGCCGCTGTAAGCGGCAGTGCCAGGTTTACGAATTACACGGATGCTGCAGCAACCAGCGGATTGGCTGCACTTAAAAAGTTTAATTTAACTAATATCACGTCTGCAGTATTGGATTCAAATTCTATTCATCTCATGACTTTATCCGAGATTGAGCAATTAAAGGACGCTGCAGTGAAAAATATGGATGGTACAGCTCAAAAGATCTTAGATCATGCCCTTACAGATCTGATAAATGGAGTAATTGACCGGGAAACGTACTATGACATTTTCAATACGATGAACAAATCTACACAATCACTGAGTGAAGATGAACTCAACGAAGAAGTGCCGGTATCGGTTATTGACTATATCATAGATAATAAAGTGAAAATTGGTATTGACGTAGCAGTGAATTCTTTTGCTGGAGCAATCAAATACCTCGGGCATGAAACTATGGAATTAGGGAAAGCAGTAGGAGGGCTTGGAACACAAATTAAGAGTCTCGGGGATTTATTCGGCAGGCTCTCAAGCAAAGTAGGAAACGCTGTAACAGGCGTTGGAAACTTTACGTCGAAAACATCCAACTTTATAACAAAAACGGGTCAATATGTTCAAGGAGCGGGAAAAGCTTTAGGCAGGACATTTATAGCGGCAAGTGCTGCTATCGGGTTTTATGAAGATGTAACTGAGAAAGGTAAGACAGTGGGAGAGGCTGTCGTGCATAATGGAGCAAGTGTGACAGCTGGTCTGGTAGGGGGAGCATTAGGTACTGGTCTTGTCACTGTTGCAGCAACTGTTTTTACTATAAGTAACCCTGTTGGTTGGGCCGTCGTAGGTAGTGTCGCAGTCGGGACACTTGCAACATGGGGGTTTAATTATCTTTACGATAACAACGTTGGAGGGCTTCAGGATGGGTTGGATGCTGTAGGCAGGAAGCTAGACGATGCCGGTAAAGCTGTTGGGTCTTTTGTAAAAGATGCAGGAGAGGCTATTAGCAGTGGTCTAGATGCAATTAACCCGATGAATTGGGGATGGTAGATTTTATGAAGTGCGAAGTACAAACTATTAAAGCTTTAAGGTATAGAATGTTAAAGATTGAAGGCCAGACCTACATTTTAGATATAAGCCAATTCATTTGGAATTTAGTATTTCCATTTTTAATATGGATTCTGCCCCAAACAATTTACAAAGTGGATGGAGAAGATTTGAATAGGAAGCTTAATTTACCAGAAGCAGCAAAATCTAAAAAAAAGAAAAATGTAAGTATTTTATTTACAGCAGGAATTGCAATCTTTTTGGGGAACATATTGACTGATTTAACAGATCTCTTTACGATCCCAAGTACGGTTTTCGTTAATAAGATAATTGCTGTCATTCTTCTGTTAGTGCTTATTTTATTCCAGGTTTTATTTAATATTAAAGAAAAAAACTATTTATTTAAAAAACTAGAACCCAAATTGTTAACAAGGGAGCGGATTTGGCTCAGACCAATGTCTTTTAAACATTGTATATATTGCTTGTTTTTGAATTTTTTTTCAATGCTATTTTTTATAGGTAGTGTAATGATAGTTCTAGACATTACGAATATTTTAGGAATTGTTTCCTTTCTTGTCATGGGATTGGTTTTTTCATTTATTCATATGTTATATGTACCTATTGGCCAGACTACGGTAAGATTTATGAAAAATAGGTAAATATGTTTTTGATAGAATTGTTGAAACGAAGTAAGAGGAAGGTAGATGGCTCAGTTGAGTAATGCCGTGGTGGTTATTTAATTAGGATGGGAAATTCAATGAAGTGTGAAGTACAAGTTACTAAGACCCTAAGGTATAGGTTATTAAAGATTGAAGGTCAGACTTATATTTTAAATATGAGCCAATTCATTTGGAATATTGTATTCCCATTTTTAATATGGATCCTGCCCCAAACAATTTATAAAGTGGACGGAGAAGAGCTGAATAGGAAGCTGAATATACCAGCTGTATCTAAAAAAAGAAAAATGTAAGCATTCTATTAACAGCAGGAATTGGAATTTTCCTAGGAAACATATTAACTGATTTAACAGATGTTTTTACTATCCCAAGTACGGTTTTTGCTAATAAGATAATCGCTGTCATTCTTCTGTTAGTGCTTATTTTATTCCAGGTTTTATTCAATATTAAAGAAAAAAACTTTATATTTAAAAATCTAGAAACCAAACTATTATCAAAGGAGCGTATTTGGATTAGACCAAAGTCTTTTAAACATTGTGTTAACTGCTTGTTTATAACTATTTTTACTTTAATATTTTTTATAGTTAGTGTGATAATAGTTCTTGACGTTACTAATATTCTAGGGGTTATTTCCTTCTTCCTCTTTGGATTGGCTTTTTTATTTAGCCATATTTTATCTTTATCCGACAGAAGACTCCCTCTTCAAGCGCGTGATGAGCTTTAGCTCAGCGATAAGGGGGAGATGAATGGCGGTTGGCGATAGCCAAAACACTCACTGTCATGGTAAAATTAGAACGTGCGTTCCTATAAAGCGAGGTGAAATCATGTTAGTTAAAAAGGCGTTTAAGTTTCGTATCTTCCCTAATCAAAAACAAATGGAGTTAATCAATAAGACG
>NZ_WKKI01000020.1 GCF_009674805.1 Metabacillus lacus
TCCGTCCAAGCCATCTTATGCTTGTCAGGGCTGAGCGGGCGCCTTCCGCTTTTCGGTTTGTCCAGCTCCAGGCGCCAACGGCTCGAGGTCATAAGCCATCTTGATCAAGAGGTCAAAGAGCGACCTCATGCCCAAGCTGTCTTATGCTTGTCGCCGTTGAGCGGGCGCCTTCCGCTTTTCGGTTTGTCCAGCTCCGGCAGCTAGGCCCTCGAGGTCATAAGCCAATCATCTCAAAAAGGCAAAGAGCGCCTTTTAGAGATGCTCGTCTTATGCTTGTCGGGCCTGGCAAGCTGCCTGCGCTTTTCTAGTTAAAAAGATCACTAGACAGATACCTTTCACCTGTGTCACAGGCAATACATACGACGATTTCTCCTGGTTGGAGCCGTTTGGCTACTTCAATGGCTGCAAAGCAGGCTGCACCTGAGGAGGGACCTACTAGAATGCCTTCTTCTCTTGCAAGTCTTCTCGTAATGTCATAGGCCTCTTCATCTTTGATTTGGAGAATTTCATTGTATACGTCCTGGTTCAGTATGGCAGGAATGAAGCCGGGACTTGTGCCGACCAGCTTGTGCTTGCCCGGTTTTCCTCCTGATAGAACAGGGGAGCCTGCCGGTTCTACTACGTGAACGGAAAGTTCAGGATATGTTTTTTTAAGTTCTTCGCCGGTACCCGTAATTGTTCCGCCGGTTCCGGATGTTGCAACAAATGCTGATAAAGGTTTGCCGATTTTCTCCATTGCTGTGACAATTTCTTTTGCCGTAGTGCGACGGTGGGCATCTGGATTAGCAGTATTATCAAACTGCATCGGCAAATAGCTGTTTTCTATGCTCTCTGCCAGTTCCTTTGCTTTAGCAATGGCACCAGGCATTTTTTCGTCACCCGGCGTAAGAACAACCTCTGCACCATATGCTTTTAGTAGATTGATTCGTTCTGCTGTCATCGTATCCGGCATGACAAGAATGGCTTTATACCCTCTTGCAGCAGCATTCATTGCCAGTCCAATCCCGGTATTTCCGCTGGTAGGTTCTATAATCACAGAACCATCCTTAAGAAGGCCTTGTTTTTCAGCTTCAACAATCATATTAAAAGCAGCTCTGTCTTTTACACTTCTGCTTGGATTGTAAAACTCCAGCTTCAGATAAATATCTGCTCCCTGATCTGGACATACCCTGTTCAGCTTCACGAGAGGGGTATCACCTATCAGTTCAGCTATATTGTTTGCGGTTTTCATAAAGCACCTCTCTTATCATGAATAGTTAAGGTGAATTTTATCATAATATCCAGTAATGCATGCAAGAGATGCCTGCCTACAAGAAGAGTATGCCTCTTCCTTTATGAAGGCATCCTTTTTTGTTAAAATTAGTTAACCATGAACTGAAAGGAATAAGATTATGAACAATCACTTTTTTATAGCAGCTGCCCTGCCGGAAAATCTCTCACTTGCCATACAGAATTGGCATCAGCAATTTTTTAATAAGAGTGATTTTCATAAATGGGTTCATCCGCTGGACTATCACATCACCCTTGCTTTTCTGGGAAGCCCTTCTTCTTCTGAACAGCTGAAGAAAACAGCAGAAAGTGTTATGAGAGAAGCAGCCCTCCTGCAGCCCTTCTCACTGGAAATCCATGGTGCAGGGACGTTTGGACAAAATAAGGCTCCAAGGATTCTATGGACTGGTGTCAAAGCTTCCCAACAGCTGAATGAGCTGAGGCAAAGCGTTTACTCAATCTGTGAGGAGCATGGCTTTCAGCTTGATAAAAGATCATTCAACCCTCATATCACTCTTGCAAGAAAGTGGAAGGGTGCCGGAGAATTCAAGCTTCCGGAATCCGCAGTAACAGAGCTGAACAGCAGCCGATTTTCTTTTCAAGTGAAAGAAGCTGTATTGCTTCAAACCTTTATGGATGAAACACCAAAATATAAAGCGGCCGCAGAGTTTCCTCTTGAAGGAGGCTGAAAACATGGCTAAATATCTAAAAATTTTCCTGCAGATTATGCTTTTGGCTGTCATTTATGCTCTTGGCAGCCTTTTGCAAGCTGGTTTGGGCTTACCTGTGCCGGGAAGCATCATTGGAATGGTTCTTCTGTTTGCAGCGCTCGTATTCAACGTGATTCCTCAAAACTGGATAGAAGAAGGAAGCACATTTTTGCTAAAGCACCTTACTTTGCTCTTTATTCCTGCAACAGTAGGTTTAATAGATTACTTGGATCTTTTCAGCGGGATTAACAGCATCACCTTAATCATCGTGATCTTCAGTACTGCACTTGTTATGACATGCTCTGCTTTCCTCTGTCAGATGCTGGCAGGTTTCGGAAAAGAAAAAAGCGAGAAGGTGAATATATGATTTTGTTTTCACTTTCTATGGTCATGCTGACAGCATCAGCTTATTTTCTATCCAGAAAATTATATAGCCGCCTCCCGCATCCTTTGCTTGTGCCAATTGTCACTAGTACAGCTGCTATTATTCTGGTTCTCCTGCTGTTGAACATTCCCTACAGCAGCTATATGGCGGGCGGAAAGCTGATAGATATTTGGCTGGGACCAGCTGTTGTTGCCCTGGCTTTTCCGCTTTATCGTTATCGCAGCACCCTGTTTGCTTATTTCGCACCAGTCATTGCCGGAATTTTAATAGGTACCGTTGTTGGAATTGTCAGCGGAGTCTATTTGTCTCTTCTTTTCAGGGTGGATCTGGAACTAATTCTCTCATTGGCACCTAAATCGGTGACAACTCCTGTGGCAATGAGCATTTCAGAAGGAATTGGAGGTATTCCTCCTTTAGCAGCCGTGTATGTGATGTGTGCAGGTATTTCAGGAGCGATGTTTGGTCCCCCTCTTTTGAAAGTGCTGCGCATCAGGGACAGTGTTGCAGCAGGAATCGGACTCGGGGCCGCTTCTCACGGGATTGGAACTGCGAAGGCCCTGGAACTTGGCGAGCTGGAGGGGGCAGCAAGTTCCATATCAATGTCACTTAGCGCTTTGTTTGCAGCTTTGCTCTGTCCGATCATTATTTCTATTATTCTTTAGCGGTAAAGGGGTTGTATCTTCCATTGGCTCAACTTATTAAACTAGCAGACTATATAACAAGATATGAAACTGACATATACAGATATCCCGGACAGTTTATCCGACTGAAAAAACAGCAGTGGAAAAAAACATTTTCAGCATGGGAAGAGGGCAGTACAGAGAATCTGCTGAAGCAAAAGAAGCTGCAGCTGGAGAAAATGCCGCCCATAGAGAAGGAACATGCACTCAGGAAATTCAGAAAGCTGTTTAAAAAGAAATATGAAGAAACGAAGGCTCTCGAAGCACCCCAGATCCTTGAAGATTCAGCTGAAGATAGTATGGAGTTTGCTTTTGCCTCTCTTCCCAATAACGAAAAGGAGCTAAAACAGCTTTTTCTGGATCATATTTTTGATTTTCAGTTAAAATGGGCCAGTTCAACAATTTTCGAAACATCTTCCGTTGATTCAGTCTTTAAACGCGACAGCACATTAAAATATTTTCTTCAAACCCTGCCTGATCAGTATCTTCTGCTCTACCGCCCGGTTTTTCAAATGAAAAAGGCATCAGTGGAACTTGAGATCATTTTAATCAGTCCCCGAGAAATTCTTTGCATCACCATGCTGGAGGGGCAGGATAATGCTTTGTTTGTTGAGTCCAAAGATCACTTTTGGCTGAAAAAAGCAGGCGGAGGAGAAAAAAAAGTACTGAATCCGTATTTGTCGCTCAATAGAATGGGAAATATCGTCTCTTCTGTTTTACATGATGTTCACGACAGATTGCCCGTTAAAAAAATGCTTTTGTCAAGAAATGGCTACATTGAAGCAAATCAGAAACCATTTGATGTGGATATTATTGATAAGAGAAATTTTCAAAGCTGGTACAACAGTAAAAAATCATATGCCTCCCCAATCAAACATAATCAGCTGAAGTGTGCAAAAAGCCTTTTGATTCATTGCAGGAGCAATGGATGGAAAAGAACAGAATGGAATCGTACACCCCCTGTTGTACTTTCAAAAAGCAGCAGCGAGACTGATGGAAACTAAAGTGCTGAAAAGCACTCAGACCGCAGGCGAACTCGAGGATTTCGAGATTGCCTGCGGTCTATTTTATTTTTAAGATATAGAACGAATACCAATGTGGTTAGTTTTCTACGGGGGGGACAAGTGAGACCCTACAGGAGCGTCAGCAATGAGAAGGGTTACCGCCCGCCCCCCGGAAAGCAAGCACCCGGAGCGAAAGCCTTTTCCACCATACAGAATCTCGCTACCTTTTGTCGACAATCTAAGCGCCGCTTTTTTTGTGGATATCTGGGCTGATTCCTAACCTGCTGAGGGTGGAGAAGGCCGGATGGGAAAGGATTCCATAAGGTGCAACTTAAAGGTATAATAATTGGAACTATATCTAAGGCAAAGCGGTGTAAAGAATGAAGGATTTGGTATTTATTATTAATCCTGCTGCGGGAAACGGCAGGGGGGCTGGAACATGGAGAAAGGTTAAAAAAATTCTGGATCGGGATGGAGTTCAGTACCGGTCTTTTCAGACTGAATATCAGGGGCATGCAGAAATACTTGCCAGGCAGATTGCCTCACTCGGAAACCACAGACTTCAATCGATAACGGGAATCGGCGGAGACGGTACCATACATGAAATAATTAACGGCCTTTCGGAATACGAGCATATCCATGTAGGTTATATTCCTGCAGGTTCGGGGAATGACATAGCAAGAGGTTTTAAGACCTCAAAAAAACCAGCAAAAGCTCTAAAAAATATCTTAAAACAGCACAATAAAGGAAAATGCAGGGTTTTTGACGGGGGCAGATTGTCCCTCGATCACTTTGGCAATCACAGGCTGTTTCTTAATAGTGCAGGCATTGGGCTTGATGCTGCTGTAACGGCTGCAGCCTCTCAGCTTCCTTTTAAAAATATGTTAAATAAAGCTAACTTGGGCTATCTTAGCTATGCAGCTGCTCTGCTGCATACGCTGCAAAGCTTCCAGCCCTGCAATATGGAAGCAGTCATTGACGGTAACAGTTTTCAATTTGAAAAGGTATGGCTGATTGCAGTGGCAAACCAGCCATATTACGGAGGCGGAATGAAGATCGCTCCCCAAGCGGTTCCTACAGATGGACTTTTACATATCACAGTCGTAAAGGAGATTCCGAAATGGAAGCTTCTGCTCCTGTTTGTAACCGTTTTTACTGGTAAACATACATTATTAAAAGAGGTAGAAATCCTCACATGCAAAGAGATTTTTTTAAGAAGCGAAGTGCCTTTGCCCGTTCAAGCAGATGGTGAAATAGCCGGTGAAACCCCGGTGATTGTATCAGTTCTTGCTTCCAGAATGAATCTCCTTACATAAAGCACATAATCCTGCCTATTTTTGGTAATAATGGTAGTTATCTCAGCTGAAAAGGGAGAGAAATCGCGATGTTGTTTATTGACCGCAAGTATAAAGCATATTTGGATGGCTGGAATTGCATAACGGTACTAATCCCCTTGGATGACTTTGAAGATGAACAAAAAGTCTTTTATTTGCATCTGCAAGAAAAGAAAATTCAACTTAAGATCGATCACTCTTTTAAAGTGGAGAAATATATGAAGTATAGCTGCAGCTTTCAAGAAGCTTTCCCTTTTGGAGAAGTTTGCTATATGGAAGACGAGGCTGGAGTCAAGACGGATGTCCAAATTGGAGCGGTCATTCGTACAAAAGAGTTTGATGAAGCCTTTTATTATGAGGGCAGACTTGGACCTCAGTATGATAATGGCGAAATTGTGTGCAAGCTGTGGGCACCCGCTGCAACTTCTGTCAAACTTAAACTGATTCATCCTGTGACAAACGAAGAAAAGCTCTTTACTTTAACAAGGGGAGATAAGGGCGTATGGAGAAGCAGTATCAGCAGCAAATACCTCCAATGGACTTACACTTTTCTTGTTTGCAACAATTTGATCTGGAAAGAGGCTGAAGATCCATATGGAGCTGCTGTGACCGTTAATGGTACAAAGAGTGTTCTGCTGGATCCCCGCAGTATAATCGTGGAAAAATATGAAGTGCCTGCGCTTCAAAAGCCTACTGACGCCGTTATCTACGAGCTTCATATCAGGGATTTTTCCATTCATCCAGACAGCGGAATCCAAAATAAAGGAAAGTATGCTGCGTTTTCTGAGGTAATGACCGCAACACATTCAGGATTTTCCACAGGTATAGCTTATTTAAAGGAAATGGGAGTCACACACATTGAGCTTCTTCCTTTTAATGACTTTGGGGGAGTCGATGAAGAGCATCCGGAAAAAAGTTATAATTGGGGATACAATCCGCTGCATTTTAATGCTGTAGAGGGAAGCTACTCAACAGATCCCCATAACCCCGGCACTAGAATTCAGGAAGCAAAAGAAATGGTTCAGCAGCTTCATCAGCACGGTTTTAAAGTAATCGCTGATGTCGTGTATAATCATGTGTTTCTTCGTGAAACCTGCCCTTTTGAAAAAACAGTTCCAGGTTATTTCTTTCGCCATGATGAAAATGGATTTCCTTCAAACGGAACAGGAGTAGGAAATGATATAGCGTCTGAAAGAAAAATGGTTCAAAAATATATTTGCGATTCTATCGCCTATTGGATTGAGCAATATGATGTAGATGGGTTTCGCTTTGACCTGATGGGAATTTTAGATACAGAAACAATGAACAAAATACAGAGTATTGCCCGGACGTTCAAAAGCGATATACTGATTCTCGGAGAAGGCTGGGACCTGCCTACACCTTTGGCGCATGATCGTAAAGCCACAATGGCTAATTCGGGAGCAATCAAAGACATCGCCTTTTTTAATGACCGCTTTCGGGATGTGATTAAAGGAAGCACTTTTCAAGCGGAAGATTGCGGATTTGCCTTGGGAAATGAGCATACAGATGATGAAGTAAAACAGCTTGTGGCCGGTTCAAAGCATTATTTCTCGTTAACCCCTTCAACAGCCGTTAATTATGTGGAATCTCATGACAACCATACTTTCTGGGATAAAGCACTGCTGTGCAGAGGCGATATGGAAGAACAGGAGTTGAGGGAGAGGCAGAAGCTTGCGACTTCCATGGTTCTTCTTTCGCAGGGCATTCCTTTTTTGCATGCGGGACAAGAGTTTTATCGAACAAAAAAAGGTGAAGAAAACAGCTATCAGTCCCCTGACGACATTAACCGGCTGGACTGGGAGAGAAGAGAGGCATATGCTGAGGATATCAAATACATTCAAAAGCTCATTGCCCTCAGGAAAGAGAATGGAGCTTTCCGGTTTGCCGATCAACAGCAAATTGACCAGCATATAGATATTGGGAGCTGCGGCAGAGGCAAGATTGTCATCCACTATCATCATATTCAGGATTACTGCCCTTGGAACTGCATGATTGTTGTTTTTAGCAGTACAAGGAATAGGGAAGTGCTCCCTCTCCCATCATCCGGCTGGAAGATCTTCTGCACGCCTGACAGGGTGCATGAGGGAGGAACAATGGTGGAAAGCAGCGATCTATCTCTTGAGCAAATAGGAACTTATATTCTCTATAAAGAGTAGTTTTTCAGTTTTTCTTGACGAAATTTGTATGATAACGATAAAATTTAGTAGGATGGCTATTGTATGAACAGAGTTGATTTCCAATAGCCATCCTATTTATTTTTAAAATATTCTACAAGAAATGATGGGTTGAAATTGATGGAGAACTGGTTGGAACATCTATTAGGTAAAGAATGGGAGGTTTTCCCTGCTGGAGGCGCAACGGGAGAAGCATACTTCGCGCAGAAGGAAGGGCAAAAACTCTTTTTAAAACGAAATAGTTCTCCCTTTTTGGCTGTGCTCTCAGCGGAAGGCATCGTTCCAAAACTGGTTTGGACAAAAAGAATGGAGAACGGTGATGTGATCACCGCCCAGCATTGGCTGAGCGGCCGCGAGCTGAAGGCTAAAGATATGGATGGGGAAAATGTGGCCCGGCTTCTTCATAAAATTCACAGTTCTAAGGAACTGCTTGAAATGCTGAAACGCATGGGCAAGCAGCCGCTTACTCCACATTCAGTACTAGATGATCTTAACCAGGCTTTGAAGTACGAACCGTACATATTCCCGGAGATTTCTCAGGCTGTCCAATACCTTGAGAAAAATGTCCAGGAAGTGGATTTTGAGGACAAAGTTGTCTGCCATTGCGATATTAACCATAATAATTGGATGCTGTCTGATCATCAGCAGCTTTACCTAATTGACTGGGATGGAGCAATGATTGCCGATCCTGCCATTGACCTTGGCCCCCTTCTGTATTCCTATATTAAGGAAGAGGACTGGGGAAGCTGGCTGTCTGCATACGGACTTGAGCTGACTGAGAACATGCTGAAAAGAATGTATTGGTATGTACTTGCCCAGGCCATTACCTCCATACTTTGGAATAAAGCAAAAGACAATGTGAAGGAATTAGGCACAGGGCTTACTTCGCTGCAGGTGCTGCTATCAAAAATTCATCAGGAAAACTGATCAATATCAGAGACCCATTGTGTGAGCTCATTTTTGTGCTGAAGTATGTGGTTGTCAAGTTCTGATGAATTTCTGCCTGACTGGCTGTAATCATAAATATCCTGAAGAATCGGTTTAAGGTTGCTGTCCAGATTTGTGTGAACCATCAGTGACTTAATAAGCCTTTCAACCTGCTCGCATTCTGCTACAGTTCCGCAGCAGTCCTGTTCGTGTTCTGATAAAATGTCACGCAAAAGGCCTACCTGGTGCTTATATTCCAATGGCATACGTCCACACCCTTTCTTCATTAGCATACATCATTAACTTGTTCATAAATCCGGATTTTTATTCCGGCACCAAAAGAGCTGCCCCTTAAAGGGACAGCTCTTTTTCAATTGAAGCGTTCTGTTGATCTTTTGTGCTGCATTGATGTGGGATGGCTGGGCACGATACGGTTCCCTCATTGAAAGAAAAAAAGAAAAACAGCTCACTTGCTGGCTGAAAGTTTCAGCTGTTCTCTTCTGATTTTTGTCTTATATTTCCTGCGGCTCTCTAACTCAAAAGGATAGATAAGCAGGGCATAGAAGAAAAATATGACTGCAGCCGCGATAAGGACAAGCACTTCTGCGATTTTTTCAGTAAGCTTCAACATATATCAACTCCGTTTTCATTAGTCCTGTAACATATTATCCAAAAACCAAACTGGGGTACAACGGACTGGAAGGGTGTGAGAGAGTAAATGGCGTGCCTGGGCATGATAAGCTTCGTACACATCTTTTATATGCAGAATACCTTGCACATACTTTATGATGCTCAGCTTCCTGAGGGAATTTGTGCTTGCGCAGCGATTTTTTTCGTGATATGTTAAGCAACATCATAGACAATATTAACAGAGGTGTAATTCATGCGTTTACGAAATAAACCTTGGGCAAAAGATTTTATCGCCCAGCATCCCCACCTGCTTATTCCCCAACCAAAAGAAGTAATGGGCAGCTGGAATTCTATTTTTAAAAATGACAATCCTATTCATATAGAGGTCGGAACCGGAAAAGGGCAGTTCATTCTGGGTATGGCTGAACAAAACCCTGACATTAATTATATCGGGGTAGAACTGGCAGAGAGTGTTGTAGTTGCGGCCCTGCAAAAAACAATTGAAAGCGCCTTGCCCAATGTGAGACTTCTCAATGTGAATGCCGAGGAGCTTCCGGACATTTTTAAGAGCGGCGAGGTAGATAGAGTATATTTGAATTTTTCTGATCCCTGGCCTAAAAAGAGGCATGAAAAAAGGCGCCTTACTTACCGGACATTTCTTGAAACGTACGAACGCATTCTGCCAAAAAACGGAGAAATCCACTTCAAAACTGACAATCAGGGGTTATTCGAATATTCCCTAACAAGCTTATCGGCATATGGTATGCTGCTCGCCTATATCAGCCTTGATTTGCACAAAAGTGATTTTGAAGGAAATGTTATGACAGAATATGAAGAAAAATTCTCCGCAAAAGGCCAAAGAATTTATCGTGTAGAAGCAAAATATCAAAATTAGTACTGTTATGCTTGTGCGCTGCACAAGCTTTTTTATTTGGGCTGGAGATTGAATGGTTCATGAAGCACCTCATAATGTGAAAGGCGATATTAATGACAGAAAATTTGTTACAATAACAGAAGGGAGGGATGTATGATGGAGAAGCTTCAAATTGGAAACATAAGTGTTTCATGGTTGGACGGGGGTGTAACGCATCTTGATGGCGGAGCAATGTTTGGTGTAGTTCCAAAAGCATTGTGGACAAAAAAATATCATGCAAATGAAAATAATTTGATTGAATTGCGCACAGATCCGCTATTGGTGCAAAAAGGGAACCTGAATATCCTGATCGAAACTGGGATTGGGAAAGGAAAATTAACAGAAAAGCAAAGAAGAAATTATGGGGTTAGCCAGGAATCAAGATTAAGGGAGTCACTGCAAGAAAAGGGCCTGGTGTATGAAGATATACATTTCATTATTATGACTCATCTGCATTTTGACCATGCAAGCGGCTTGACTGCTGAGGAAAACGGAATGATAAACTCTGTCTTTCCAAATGCAAAAATAGTCGCAAGTGACATTGAGTGGAATGAGATGAAAAATCCGAATATTCGTTCAAGGAACACCTATTGGGAAAATAACTGGTCCGGCATTGAGAATCAAATGGTAACCTTTCAAGAAAGCTTTGAAGTAACAGAAGGAATCACTGTTCATCATACAGGCGGCCACAGCGACGGCCACTGTGTAGTGGTTCTGGAGGACAGCGGTGAAAGTGCCTTACATATGGCAGATCTAATGCCCACACATGCCCACTGGAATCCTCTCTGGGTTCTTGCGTTTGATGATTATCCGATGACATCTATAGAACAAAAGCAAAAATGGCTTTCCTTTGCTGCTGAACGAAATTCATGGTTCACCTTTTATCACGATGCATATTACCGCGCTGTAAAATTCGGCGAAAAAGGGCATGTAGCTGAATACGTAGAAAGAATTAGATAACGCAAAAAAAGACAGCATTCAGCTTAAGAAATGAAAAGCTGGTGCTGTCTGAAAAGCGCCGAATGGCGCTTTTTCTATGAGTAAAATTTATTTTTCCAGTACTGTAACATCAAGGATATTACCTGTTTCTGTATCCACGACTGCCTCGTATTGTTCAAGTTTTCCCTGAATTGTACGGGTAATGCCCGCTCTGTATACCTTGTGTGGCTGATCGTCCGTGGTATAGTCTTCAGGGATGGTATAAATCCAAGAGCCATCCACCGGCCCTTTTTGCTTAAAAGCACTTTTTACAATGCTAAGTGCTTTATCAGAGGAAACTGCAGGTGTGTTCAATTGTTTTTTAACAAGGTAAGCTGCTGCAATTCCTGCGCCTAAACTTATAGCAACGTTTTTAAATTTCATTTTTTCAGCCTCCAATTGTATCTTCCTCTACACTATGTACAGTATACAACAGCGCCGCAGGGATGTTAAGTAAACTGGAAACATAGTCAATGTTTAGGTAGAATAGGGTGTACATACATAATATCTTTTATCAAAATAAAGAATTGGAGGATTTCCTTATGAATCATGAAACGTTAGAAATGTTCAGGACGCTAACCGAGCTGCCGGGCGCACCGGGCAATGAGCATGAAGTCCGTCAATATATGCGCAGTGAGCTTGCCAAAGTTTCTGATGAAATAATTCAGGATAGACTTGGAAGCATTTTCGGAGTTCGAAAATCATCTGATAGTGATGCACCGGTTGTTATGGCAGCAGGGCATATGGATGAAGTCGGGTTTATGGTTACCTCCATTACCGAGAATGGAATGCTCAGGTTTCAGCCCCTGGGCGGATGGTGGAGTCAGGTTCTCTTAGCCCAAAGAGTCAATGTGTATACCGAAAATGGACCTCTAGTGGGTGTTGTAGGATCTATTCCTCCTCACCTATTAAGCGAGGATCAGCGGAAAAAGCCGATGGATATAAAAAATATGCTGATTGATATAGGTGCCGATAATCGAGAGGATGCGAAAGCTGCCGGGATTAAGCCGGGCCAGCAGATTGTTCCCGCAAGCGAATTTACACCCCTGAGCAATTCGAAAAAAATACTCGCAAAAGCATGGGACAACAGGTATGGATGCGGTTTGTCCATTGATCTCCTGAAGGAGCTTAAAAATGAGAAGCTTCCAAACACACTGTATTCGGGAGCAACAGTTCAGGAAGAAGTAGGCCTCCGCGGCGCGCAAACAGCTGCACATATTGTTCAGCCGGATATCTTCTTTGCAATGGATGCCAGCCCTGCAAATGATATGGGCGGAGATAAAAATGAATTTGGCCAGCTCGGCAAGGGAGCTCTATTAAGAATTCTTGACAGAACAATGGTCACGCACAGGGGAATGAGAGAGTTTGTGCTGGATATGGCAGAAACACATAACATTCCTTATCAATACTTTGTATCTCAGGGAGGCACTGATGCCGGCAGAGTGCATACAGCAAATGGAGGAATACCATCAGCAGTCATTGGGGTTTGCTCAAGGTACATTCATACTTCCGGATCCATTCTCCATGTAGATGATTATGCGGCAGCGAAAGAACTGCTGGTAAGGCTTGTAAAAGCAGCAGATCGTTCAACAGTTGATGAAATTAAAAAAGGAAGCTGAAGATGCAAATAGCAGTTGGCACCTTGAATAAAGCGAAGCTGGAAGCAGTTCGCAAAGCGATGTTAGTTGAACAAAGTGCAGTCATATTCCCGGTTGACGTTCCATCCGGCGTCTCCTCACAGCCTTTTTCTGATGAAGAAACAATGCTGGGAGCTGTAAACAGATCCAAAAAGGCAGCTGAATTTGGTGAAGCAGATGCAGGTATTGGTCTTGAAGGCGGAATATATGAAGATTCCTCAGGATTTTACCTAACGAACTGGGGAGCACTAACGGATAAGACAGGGAAGGTGTTTACTGCCGGAGGTGCCAGAATTCTGCTGCCTTATGAAATCGGGCTGCATGTGAAAAAGGGTGTAGAGCTGGGCATCGTTATGGACTCTCTTTTCTCTGCAGAAAATATCCGGGAAAAAGAAGGCGCGGTAGGCATCTTTACAAACGGAATGGTGAGCAGATCTGAGATGTTTGTTCACATTGTAAAGCTCCTGATGGGACAGTATTACTTTCATTATAACAGGTGAAATGCAGCGGCTCATTGCCGCTGCTTTTTTTAATTGCTGCAGGCTGGCGGGATGCCCGACAGTCATGTGCTGCTATGGGAAGGTCCGTTGCAGCGTGACTTTCTTTTTATTTCGGCTGTGGTTTATTTTCCAGCCTGGGTTCTGTAAGGAAAATGGCTTAAATGCGAAATACTAAAACCAAAGGTCGGGCTTTGTTCTACTATCTTTGTTCTACTATCTTGGCTAAAACGCGAAATACTATAACAAAGAGAGCGTCTTTGTTCTACTATCTCCTGGATGCTATAACAAAGAGGGGGTTTTTGTTCTACTATCTCCTGGATGCTATAACAAAGAAGGGGTTTTTGTTCTACTATCTTGGCTAAAACGCGAAATACTATAACAAAGAGAGCGTCTTTGTTCTACTATCTCCTGAATGCTATAACAAAGAAGGCGCCAGCCCTTCGAGGTCATAAGTCAATCCAGCCTAAAGGTTAAAGAACAACCTTCATTCTGGCTTGCCTTATGCTTGTCAGGGCTGACCGGCGCCTTCCGCTTTTCTTTTTTGTCTAGCTCCGCCGGCTAGGCCTTCGAGGTCATAAGCTGTCTTGGCCAAAAGGTCAAAGAGCGACCTTCCGTCCAAGCCATCTTATGCTTGTCAGAGCCCGACACGACGTCGGACAGTCATGCGTTGCCACAGGACGTGGCGCTCTTAGCATGACTTCCTTTTCGCCGGCTCCGCTTTTCTATTCAAATATATATCCCAAAGCCCTTACCGCCTGGCCCACTGTTTCTACGGTTACGTTTGCCTTGTTAGATAGTTCTTTCAGCGGGTGATGGAGTGCTTCCGGACGGATAAGGATCAGGGGTTTGCCGAGTGATACTGCACTTGCTGCATCCATTGCTGTGTTCCATTGTTTGTACTTTTCTCCGAACAGCGCAATCACAATGTCTGATTTTTGCATCATGACTGCAGTTCTCAGGTTATTTAAGTCGGAAGCTGCATCGTCTTTATAAATGCTGCCGGGCTGGGTACCGTAAATTTCTTCCCCAATATTGTCAGATACTTCATGGTTTTCCTGGGGGCCGACAAACATAATCGGCAAGTTGAGAGACTCTGCCTCTTTTTTGATGTCTTCTCTCCAAGATGTATGTATTTCTCCTGCAAGATAAACCGTTAATTTCATATTGAATTCCTCCTTCTATCTATTTTTTACCCTTTTTAGGATAAAATGAAAAGATAAAAGCTTGATAACTGAAAAATAGCAGATATGATAGATATTGTCATGATATTAATTATGAGGAGAGGCGTACATATGAAAGAGTTTTTAAAGAGAAAAGGTGTTACCCTTTCACCAAGAGTTTACTTTGTAGATGCCCTTAGCTTTATGGCCCTGGGCTTATTCTCTTCCTTGATTATCGGGCTGATTGTGAAAACAATTGGAGAGCAGCTCTCGTTTACTCCGTTTGTGGATCTGGGGACGCTGGCCATGGGACTGATGGGTCCGGCTATAGGCGGAGCGATTGCGTACGGGCTGAAAGCTCCTCCGCTTGTGATTTTCTCGTCTATCATCAGCGGTGCGGCGGGTGCAGCCCTGGGAGGGCCGGCCGGGGCGTATACAGCCAGCCTGCTTTCAACAGAAATTGGGAAGATGGTCAGTAAAGAAACAAAGGTGGATATCATTGTTACGCCGCTTGCTGTGATTTGTTCAGGCTATTTCATTGCCAGTGTGATTGGTCCTTCCATTGCTTCTTTTATGCAGGGTTTTGGAAGCCTTGTCATGTGGTCTACTGAACAGCAGCCGATTGTCATGGGCATTCTTGTGGCAGTTTTAATGGGGCTGGCGCTAACAGCTCCTATATCAAGTGCAGCAATTGCGCTGATGCTTGATTTGCACGGCCTCGCAGCAGGAGCGGCTACCATCGGGTGCTGCGCGCAGATGGTGGGTTTTGCAACAAGCAGCTACAGGGAAAATAAATTTGGAGGCTGGGTTGCCCAGGGAATCGGGACTTCCATGCTTCAGGTGCCGAATATTGTCAGAAACCCGCTGATCCTGATTCCGCCAACAGTTGCCGGGGCAATGCTCGCTCCTTTTGGATCTGCACTATTTCAGATGACGAACAATGCTGCAGGGGCAGGAATGGGGACAAGCGGCCTGGTCGGCCAGATTATGACTTTTACCTCAATGGGCTTTACCGCAGATATATTGGTAAAAGTTCTGCTGCTGCATTTTGTTGGCCCCGCAGCCATTAGTCTGGTATTATCCGAATGGATGAGAAAAAAAGGCTGGATAAAGCCTGGAGATATGAAAATCAATACTGGAGGCTGAAATAATGGAAAAACTTCAAAGCATGGAACAATATGAACAAGTAATCAAAGAAGATCGGACAATCCTGATGTTTTCTGCAGGATGGTGCCCGGATTGTGTTGTAATAGAACCCGTGCTTCCAGAATTGGAGCAGGAAAACAGCGAGTATACTTTTTATTATGTAGACCGCGATCAATTCATTGACCTATGTGCAGATTTAAATGTATTCGGCATTCCCAGCTTTGTCGCTTTTCACAAGGGCGGAGAAATAGGCAGATACGTTAATAAAGAGAGAAAAACAAAAGAGCAAATACAGGAATTCATTCATTCATTACCATCATCATGAAGTAAGGGAGGATGCTGATCACCTTGAAATCAAAAGAAATGGCAGATACTATTATTAAAAAATTAAAAGAGCATCCATGGCTTACGAATTTTGATAAGGAAAAAGATACGCTCAGAATTGAAGAAAGCAGCACCGGAAAGGGTATGACCATTTCCCTGCCTGGCATCATTGCCAGATGGGAAAATGAAGGTGATAAAGCTGTAGAAGAGGTTGTGTATTATATTCAGGAAACCTTTGCAGCAATGGGAAGGGAAGCTGTCTTTTCAGGAAGCGAAAAGGGAATCTTCCCGGTAATCAGATCCACGTCATTTCCTTCAGAATCCAGCGATGGTGTTCCTTTAGTTACAAGCAGCCATACTGCCGAAACACGGATATATTACGCTTTGGATCTGGGTAAAACTTATCAGCTGATAGATGAAAATATGCTGAATGCTGAGGGATGGAATAAGGAACAGGTAAGAGAAGCCGCGCTTTTCAATCTTCGTTCTTTAAAACATAGTGCCAAGGCTGATAGCGTGGCCGGCAATGTATTTTATTTTTTTAATTCCAATGATGGATACGATGCGAGCAGAATTTTGGATGAACGAATTCTAAAAAGCTATCAGGAAAAAGCGGAAGGAACATTGGCAGTGGCCGTTCCGCATCAAGATGTGCTGATACTGGCGGATATTAGGAATGAAACGGGATATGACGTTCTTGCACAGATGGCCATGAGCTTCTTTGCGGGCGGCAGAGTACCGATTACCGCTTTGTCATTTCTATACGAAGATGAAGAGCTGGAACCGGTCTTTATCCTTGGGAAAAACAGACCGCTGCCGGATAAGAAAGGATGATTGAAAATGAACGTTTTTTATAATGCAGAAGGTATTGGAGATACTCTGCTAGTATATATAGCAGACATAGACAAGGAAAAAAGAAGTTTTGAAAAAAAAGGCAATGTAGTACGCATTTTTGAAGAGGGTACGAATAAAACAGCAGGGTACAATATTTCTCAGTTCAGCGAATATGAAAGCCTGCAGAAACAAGGGCAGGTAACTCTTACGGAAGAATTTGTGGATAAATTGAATCAAATCCTTGAAGGAGAAGGCTACAGCGAAAAACTGGAAGTGGATTTATCGCCTAAATTTGTTGTAGGACATGTTGTTTCTAAAGAAAAGCACCCCGATGCAGATAAGCTGAGTGTGTGTCAGGTAGATGTAAAAACAGAAACACTTCAAATCGTTTGCGGAGCGCCAAATGTGGAAGAGGGACAGAAAGTAGTAGTCGCAAAAGCAGGGGCTGTTATGCCAAGCGGGCTTGTGATCAAAGATGCTGAACTTAGAGGTGTGGCATCAAGCGGCATGATTTGCTCTGCAAAGGAGCTTAACCTTCCGGATGCTCCGCAGGAAAAGGGCATTCTTGTTCTTGAAGCATCAAGAGAAGTCGGAGAAGCCTTTCAATCCTAAAAGAGACTCCCACAAATAAACACTGTATTTCGAAAGGTATAACAAAAGAAAAAGAGTCACTAGAATATGAGCTAGTGGCTCTTTTTCTTTTAGGGTGGAGTTAGGAGGGCTTTTGTTTGGCTACTGGCTCTATTTGAAAAGGACTTTTCAGCCTAAATAGGAAACCTTTTAACAAATGAAGACAATTTTTGCAAAGACTGTTGCGTTTAAAGATGATTTTTATGACAATAGAGAATGGCAGGTAAAACAATGCAGCCATGAAAACAAAACCCGGCCGAAATCAAAATAGGTAGTTTCACAAAGAAAAACGGATCATTGCAAAATAATAGATAATGAAACAAAGAGTTGAGAGAGTGATAAAAGATGAATTGGTTTTCTAAAATTACAAAATTTTTCATTACTGAAGAAGAAGAAGAATTAGAGACAAAAACAAACAGCACGGTTCATAAAAAGGCTCAAATACCTGAGGTAAGTCAAAACCGCAAATCGGGTGATATAGAAGCAAAAATTACCTATCAGTATCCACAGGGAAACTTCCGTTTTCCGATTATGCCTGATAGAGATACAGCTAAAAAGCCCAGACGAAAAAACAGAAGCCCGCAAGAAAGGCCTATACAGCAGCAAAAACGAAAAAACGTACCTTCTCAAAAGCCGGCTGTTGAGATACCTGCGTCAAAGCGGCCTTTTCATGTAACAGAGATTCCCTCGCCCATCCATGGTTTTCGTTCGCGTTCAGGAGCTGAAAGCGGAGGATATACATACGGAGAGAGCAGCCCTGAGCTTGCAAAGAGTCTTACTTACAAGGGATATCAGATGTCGAGTGATTCTGATATGTTAAATGCCGTGTTGTCTGAGAACAGAAAGTACCGGGAAGCAACACAGAGGAGGTCTCAGGAAGCAAGGCAGGAGAAGCATGCCGAAGAACAGCCTCTCTTTGAAGAAGTTGTAGAGCCCCTTGCACCGGAAGAGGAGCTGGTTACTTTACCGGATGCTGAACAGAGTCAGAATTTTGGAAGAGAGAATGGTAAAGAGATATATGCTGCAGGAGAAATGAGAATTGAAAGCTGCAGTCTGCCGGAAAACTCTTTGCTATTATTTGAGGGGCAGGATCTAAACAGTGAAAGAGAATTCTCCGATGAAGGTAATGAGGAGATTATGACAGCTCAGGAACAATCTCTGCCTGCTGAAGAGTTGGCTGGGGAAGAGGTCATCTTGGATAACATTGAAGATGATACAGACATTTCAGCTTCACAGCAGCAAATTGAAAAGGAACAGAGCTGGAACAGCAGAGAAGAAAAGATTGTTGTTGTTCCTGAAGAAAAAGCTGTAAGTATAAAGGAAAATCAAACGGAAAATAGTGAAGTTGCTTCAACATCTGTGCAGGCAGGAGAGGAAATCATTGTTTCTCCCGCAGCTGAGCAGGAAAATGGAGAAACATATGATTCCCAAAGAAAAGAAAACAAGGACAATTTTGGCAGCCCAGTTGTGCCATATAACGTTCTGATGTTTCAGCGCGACCGACAAAAAAGGGAGCCGGAAGGAAAGAGAGCAGCTTATGCCTATCCTTCACTAGCTCTTTTAAACGTTCCTGAGAGAGAATTGCATGATGATCAGCAATGGCTTGAAGAACAGCGGAACCTGCTGAATATGACCTTTGAGAATTTCAATGTAAGAGCAAAAGTTGTGAACGTAACGAAAGGACCGGCTGTAACGAGGCTGGAAGTACAGCCGGAACCTGGAGTGAAGGTTAATAAAATTACCAATTTAGCAGATGATATTAAACTCAGTTTGTCCGCAAAGGATATTCGGATGGAAGCGCCCATACCCGGAAAAAATACAATTGGAATAGAAGTTCCTAACAAATCCAGCAAAATTGTTACATTGCGTGAAATCATTAGAAGCGAGGCTTTCAGAAGCAGCGAATCTCCCTTGACAGCGGCCATGGGACTTGATATTTCAGGCCAGCCTTCGGTAACAGATTTGAAGAAAATGCCGCATGGGCTGATTGCCGGTGCGACAGGTTCAGGTAAAAGTGTATGCATCAATACCATTCTCGTTTCACTTCTGTACAAAGCTTCTCCTGATATGGTAAAACTTTTGCTGATCGATCCAAAAATGGTGGAGCTTGCTCCATATCAGTCCATTCCCCACCTGGTCAGCCCTGTTATTACTGATGTGAAGGCTGCTACAGCAGCTCTGAAATGGGCTGTGGAGGAAATGGAGCGGAGGTATGAACTGTTCGTCCACACAGGTGTGCGGGATATCTCACGCTACAATCAAAAAGCGAAAGAGCATGGAAAAGGAGAGCATCTGCCGTATATCGTGGTTATCATCGATGAGCTTGCAGATTTAATGATGGTGTCACCAGCTGATGTAGAGGATGCCATCTGCCGTTTAGCACAAAAAGCAAGAGCCTGCGGAATTCATCTGATTGTAGCTACACAGCGTCCTTCTGTAGATGTTATTACAGGCTTGATTAAAGCAAATATACCAACCCGTACAGCTTTCTCTGTTTCTTCACAAATTGACTCCAGAACAATTTTGGATAAAAGCGGTGCAGAAAAGCTGCTCGGCAGGGGTGACATGCTCTTTTTGGAGAATGGTTCTTCAAAAGCAGTCAGGCTGCAGGGTTGCTTTGTATCCGATGATGAGATTGAAAGAGTTGTAGCACATGTCAAACAGCAGGCAAAACCCGCCTATTTGTTTGAACATGATGAGCTGGTTAGAAGATCTGCCGTGCAGACAGAAGAGGATGAACTGTTTTTTGAAGCCTGTGAATTTGTCATTCATCAGGGAGGAGCATCAGCTTCCGGGCTTCAACGTAGATTCCGCCTGGGCTATAATCGTGCTGCAAGATTGATTGATATGATGGAGGCACAGGGGATCATATCGGAAAATAGAGGCTCAAGGCCAAGGGATGTACTCATTACAGAAGACGAATTGGAAGCAATGCAGGGGTAGTGCATTTTACGAAAAAAGTGATACAATGTAGTGTGGAAAATTGATGTAAAAGAAGAAGGGTGCTTTCTGGATGAAAGAAATTGAATTAAAGCTGCAGGGAGAAATAAAGCGTCTGACCAATAAAACGTTTAAATTTGATGAACGTGTTGGAGATGGCTGGTTCTCTGCTGTGTATTTTCTTAAAACAAAGGATATTGTAACAGACTACTTCCCTGAAAATATCGTCACGATGCAGTTTTTTCAAAAGGAGCATGCAGTTCTGTGCGGAACGGACGAAGTGATTGCCCTGATCCACACATTTGCAGATAAACCTGAGGAGCTTGAAATATATTCACTAAAAGACGGGGATGAAATTAGTCCCTTTGAAACCGTATTAACTGTGAAAGGCCCCTACCAGAGCTTCGGATATCTGGAAGGAATGATAGACGGTATCCTGGGACGCAGGACCTCTGTAGCAACCAATGTCTTCAATGTTGTGAAAGCTGCAGGGCTGTCGGGCAGGCAAAAGCCTGTCATTTTCATGGGTGACCGTGATGATCATTTCACACAGCAGGCAGGTGACGGCTACGCTGCACATATCGGCGGTTCAACAGCACAAGCCACTCATGCTATGAATGAATGGTGGGGAAAAAAAGGCATGGGAACGATGCCTCATGCCCTGATCCAAATGTTTAACGGAGACGTAGTGGAAGCTGCAAAGGCTTATTCAAAAAGATTTCCTGAAGATGACTTGATTGTTCTGGTTGATTACAATAATGACTGCATCACTGATGCGTTGCGGGCAGCAAGAGAATTTGGATCACAGCTGAAAGGTGTCAGGGTTGATACATCGAGAACAATGATAGATCAGCATTTTATCCGCCATCCTGAAGTGCTTGGAACGTTTGATCCCAGAGGCGTGAACGCACAGCTGATTTTTGCGCTCCGCAGCGCGCTTGATGCAGAAGGCTATCATCATGTAAAAATTGTTGTCAGCGGAGGATTTAACGAAAAGAGAATTCTGGAGTTTGAAGAACAGAATGTGCCTGTCGATATATATGGAGTAGGCAGCAGCCTTCTGAAAATTCATATCGGATTCACAGGAGACAACGTGATGCTGAATGGCGAGCACCAGGCGAAAGCGGGGAGAAAATACAGGCCGAATCAAAGACTTGAGAAAGTTGATTTTCTTGAGTGAATTAATTCACCTTGACGCTCTTCGAAAAGCAAAAGATGCTGAACTTGCTCTGGAATTGAAAATGGCTCTGGAAACCTTCTCACACTGGCAGGAGCGCCATGCAAACATCAGGGAAAAGGTAAAGGCTAAAACACTTTTTCGTTCTTTGATTGCCAAATCAGACCAATCCTCCCTTACAGAAAGGGAATCAGCCATTTTCAACGATTGGTTTTCGTTCGATTATCAAACTGCGGCAGGAAAGACCATGTATCAGCTCTATTTAACAGGTAAGAACTCTGCTTCACCAGCTGATGCTCTGCTGCTGGCAAATCTGCTGAAGCCGTATTTGGTTACTGAAAAGCATTTCCCGGAAACAAAGCTTCAGCCGCTGTTGATAGAGCAAGATAAGAAATCCGATTATCTATCTCTGCGTCTGAAAGAGGAGCATCATATGGTTCCTGGTTCTTTTCTTTTTCTGAGGTGTGTACCTCTGTTAGGAAGCTGGATGCAAATCGGGACTGCAGCTTACGCAAGCAGTGAATCTGTGAGCAGGCTTACACGTGATTTTTACAACTGCGAAGAACTTGGAGAGACAACATTTTTAAAGCGTTATGCATTACAATATGTAGAAATTGGGAAAGCTGTTGAGGAATAAACAATTTTTCAATAAATATTTGTTGAAACAGCCCACAAATTGGGAGAAACGGCGAATGATATATTGTCTTTCAGTTTCCATGGTCACGTTCCGTATTTAGTGATATAATTTTTATCCGTAAGTGTACATAAGCTGCTGTTCATGTACTGTATTAAGATTAGACCATTAGGTTGCAATTCTGAATGAGCGTCATATACTGTCAATCAGATAGACGTTTGTTGGAGGTTCTATTATGACTGTTTATCATTTTGTAGGAATTAAAGGGACAGGTATGAGCGCCCTTGCACAAATTTTGCATGATATGGGTTATTCCGTCCAGGGATCGGATATTGATGATACGATCTTTACCCAGCTGGCCCTGGAACAAAGAAATATACCCGTTTTTTCTTTTTCTGAAAATAATATTACACCAGGTTTAACGATTATTGCCGGCAATGCATACTCTGACTCGCATATTGAAATTGAGAGTGCTTTAAATCAGGGACTGCCGGTTATAAGATATCACCGCTTTTTAGGTGATTTTATGGAAAAGTTCACTAGTATAGCTGTCACAGGCGCACATGGAAAAACCTCAACAACCGGTTTGCTCTCCCATGTTATGCAGGGAGCAAAACCAACCTCCTTTCTCATAGGAGATGGGACCGGAAAAGGAATTGAGAACAGCACATACTTTACTTTTGAAGCTTGTGAGTACCGCAGGCATTTTCTTTCATACTTTCCTGATTACGCAATCATGTTAAATGTTGATTTTGATCATCCGGATTATTTCAATAGCATTGAAGATGTATTTGGTGCTTTTCAAAATATGGCGCTTCAGGTTAAAAAGGGGATTATTGCGTGCGGAGATGATGAATATCTTCAGCAGATACAGGCGAAGGTTCCAGTTGTATATTATGGCTTTGCCGAACATAATGACTTTCAGGCAAGAAACCTGATTAAAGCGACTGACGGCACAACTTTTGACGTTTTTGTCAGAAATACATTTTATGCGTCTTTCCATATTCCGACTTATGGAGACCACAGCGTTCTTAATGCATTAGCTGTTATTGCCCTGTGCCATTATGAGGGAATAGATTCGGAAGTGATTGCTGCTCAGCTTTTGACTTTTAAAGGCGTTAAAAGGCGCTTTAATGAAAAAGTAATCGGTGATCAGGTTTTGATTGATGACTATGCGCATCATCCTACAGAAATTAACGCGACAATCGATGCTGCAAGACAAAAATATCCTGACCGTGACATTATTGCTGTGTTTCAGCCGCACACTTTCACACGGACGCAGTCATTTCTAAAAGAATTTGCTGACAGCCTTCAAAAAGCTGATTTTGTATACTTATGTGACATATTTGGCTCGGCCCGTGAGAAAATAGGCAAGCTGTCTATTAAAGATTTACAGGATAAAATAGAGAATGCTGTGTTTATTGAAGAATCGGAAACATCCATGCTGAAAAAACATGAAAACAGTGTTCTTGTTTTTATGGGAGCTGGAGATATACAAAAGTATCAGCATGCCTACGAGAGCGTGCTGGCCTAAATGCCGGACGGTGAGCCTGCATAAAAAAAGATGATCCTAAAAGTCCCCTTGAGGTGCAGTACACTTCATTGACTTCACTGGATCATCTTTTTTTAGTTTATCATGTTACTTCAGGTTTTCTGGATTAAGAGGCTGAAGTTCATCAAGAACGAAACGGCCGTCTTTGCGAATGAGCACCCCGTCAAAGTAAATTTCTCCCCCGCCGTATTCCGGGCGCTGTATGTTTACCATATCCCAGTGTATATTAGAAGAATTGCCGTTGTACGCTTCATCATAGCACTGCCCTGGAGTGAAATGGAAACTGCCGTCAATTTTCTCGTCAAAAAGGATATCCTGCATCGGGTGAAGAATATAAGGATTCACTCCAATGGCGAATTCACCGATATATCTTGCACCTTCATCTGTATCGAAAATGTTATTGATTCTATCAGTGTCATTTGCGGAAGCATCAATAATTTTTCCATTTTCAAAAGTCAATTTTACATTTTCAAAAGTAAAGCCCTGATATGGTGAAGGTGTATTGTAGGTAATGGTCCCGTTCACCGAATCTTTGACAGGTGCCGTGTAAACTTCACCATCAGGAATATTCATCTGCCCGGAGCATTTTACTGCAGGTATATCTTTAATGGAGAATGAAAGCTCTGTTCCGTCCCCTTTAATCAGAACTTGATCTGTAGCATCCATAAGCGTTACAAGGGCATCCATCGCTGAATCCATTTTTCTGTAGTCCAGATTGCAGACATCAAAGTAAAAGTCCTCAAAAGCTTCTGTGCTCATTTTGGCAAGCTGCGCCATAGAAGCATTTGGATAGCGCAGAACCACCCAGCGGGTATGAGGAACGCGGATCTCTCTGTGCACCTTCTGGCTTACAGTTTTGCCGGAGATGCGCATCTTATCATCTGGAATATCTGCATGCTCATTTATATTGTCGCCTGAACGCAGCCCGATGTAGGCATCCATCTCCTTCATCACATTGGCCTCAAAATCGGCCATAAGGGAAAACTGCTCTTCCTGGGCACCCATCAGAAGCGCACGGTCCACCTGCTGGTCTTTCAACAGCACAAAAGGATAACCTCCTGCTTGATATGCCTCATTTACAAGTGCTGTAACAAGCTCACGCTGCAGCCCGAAATTTTCAATCAGAACCTTTTCTCCCTTTTGCAGCTTGATGGAGTAATGTATTAAATTTTTTGCGAGTGTTGCTATTCGAGGATCTTTCACCAATATACCTCCCATTCATCAAATATGTACAAGTGTTATTGTAACCGATTCACAAGAATTAGGTGAATAGAAAACAAAATTAATCTTCAATAAAGGAGAAAAGCACTTTTTGAAGAAAAAGCTATATATCCTGGCCCTTTTATGTTTATCATATATAGGGTCGGGTATTTATTCAGTAAACATTACGAGGAGGATTATGATATGGAATGGATTATGTATGTAAGTGTAGCTGTCATTGCAATCGGATTTACAGTGCTGGTTGCATTTTTATCAAAAACACTCAGTTCTCTGCAGGTAACGCTTGATAATGTGGCGAATACTTTAGATGGACTGGAAGGACAGATGAGAGGCATTACAACTGAAACAACGGAGCTGCTACATAAAACAAACTTGCTGGCTGATGATATTCAGCAGAAGTCTGATAAACTGAACATTGTTGTAACTGCTGTTCAGGATGTTGGATCTTCTCTAAAGCATTTTAACCAGTCTGTACAGCGTGTTTCCAGCTCAGTTACAACCAATGTGGAGAAAAATGAGGACAAGATTTCACAGGTAGTCCAGTGGAGCAATGCTGCAATGGAAATCTGGGATAAGTGGAAAACAAAGAAAAATACAGGATCTAGAACAACTGCTGTCAATACAACAGTGAAATAATAAGCTTTTGGACTAGGAGGAAAAGAGATGGCTAATAACGCAGGCAATAAGAGCAGCAACAAAGATTTTGTTGTAGGTACGATTGTTGGTGGACTGCTAGGTGCAGCGGCAGCTTTGTTTCTGGCACCAAAGTCTGGCAGGGAGATGCGAATCGATCTAACTGAACAGGCAAACAAGCTTTCTTCCAATGCTACTGAAAAAGGAAATCAAATTGCAGCAATGGCAAAAGAAAAGACGGCTGCATTCACACAAGGTGTGAACAGCCAGTCTTCACAGGTAATGGATAAAGTACGTGACCTGACATCTTCCTCGGAGAACCAGGGGGACAGCCAGGATCAGGTTGAATCCGCGATTGATGAGCTTGCAAAAGAAGCTTCAGAGTCAATGAACAATCCTTCAGAAGATCAAGCTTCTGTGATCAGGGATGAAATTGACAAAGAGCATTCCGAAGCAAAAAAGACAGTAACTGAAGCCAATACATTATCATAATTCTGGCAGAGAGCGGGCTCTCTGCCTGCTTTTTTAAGGAGGATATCAGCATGGCATTAGGCAAGATACAAGACTCCAATGAATTTAATGAGCTTTTTTCAAAACATGATATGTTTTTGTTTTTGAAAAACAGTACCACCTGCCCAATTTCTCATGGTGCATTTACAGAGTACAAAAGGTTTGCTGATGAACATGATGAGGTGCCGACTTACTACCTCAATGTGCAGGACTCAAGAGAACTTTCCAATAAAATCAGTGAAGAATTTGGCATTAAACATGAATCACCGCAGGCGCTGCTTTTTAAAAGCAAGGAAGTTCTGTGGCATGATTCCCATCACAGCATTACCTATAACACATTAACAGAACAGCTTCGGACAAAATAGCGCAATTATGCGCTATTTTTTTTTTGTGCAGCAGGGCAGCTAAGAGAAATGGTGGCTGGAAAAATGACCAATTTTACCTGAACAACCCTGCTCACTTTCGCTCCCATTTTATTTCTAATCGGTCCCCCGGCTGCAGCTGTTGGTGAAAGGCAGCTTCTCTGCCATTTTGCAGCAGTGTAAAATGTTTGCCGGAATCAGGAACGGCTACTTCAACTGCTGCAAAAATATCCTGAAAAATAAATTCGTCCGGCTGAGATGTTTTCAGCTCAATATGATCACCATTGTTCAAGTAATCTCCCGCTTTTAACCTTTTTCCATCTTTCACGATACAATGCCATTCTTTTTGAAGAGAAATGGGTTGATCATCAAAGAAAATATCCATTCTTTTATACAGGGGGCTGCCAAGCAGCTCAGCGATTTCCTGTGTATTCGGCTGTGTGTGCTTTTGATACTCAATTACACTGTTATGTTCAGCCTTGGAAGCAGGGGATGCAGGAAGTCCGTTTTTCAAGAGCCTTCGTGAAAACTGTTCAAACTCTGCAGCCTTGCCGTTGATATATAGTCGGAAGACTTTATCTGCTTCCAGGCTGCTCATTCCTGCCTCTTTCAAGACGTCTCCAACAGTTTCAGGGTATTTACAGATAATCTGATCTCTATCTTTCACAATTTCATCCAGCGAGCTTTTGTTTCCGTTAATGATAACCTCGGGAAAAATCTGGATCCTCTGTTCATTTATAGTGTAGAACCGGTGGGGATCCAGGTCAGCTGCCTCACGGACTGTAACGGCAGGAGCTTCTCCGTTATCGCCGCTTTTTAACTTAATGACATCTCCGTGTTTAACGAGTTCATCCAGTGAGCTTGCTTTTCCATTTTTAATAATTTCAGGAGGCTTGCCATGTGATCCGGGAAGCGCAATCCTCTGGTTATTCAATTCAGCAAACAGCGCGGGGCCAGGTTTGCCGTACAGCTTTTTAACAGAGTGGCCGGAAGAGATAATGCAGTCCCCAACAGTGAGTTCCTTCAGTTGAAACATCCTGATTTTTACAGAATTTACTTCTGCCTGAATGTACTGCAGGGGATTCTGCTTGCTTGCAATGGCAATGCCAATTGGTGTGACCAGCTCAGGTCCTTTGAGCATTTGCTCATTTAACTCAACATTTTGAATGGCATCAATTCCCCTCACTGCGACTCTGTTCTCAGGAAGGCCCAGCAGTTCTGCAAGCACTTTAGGCAATTCCGGAGTCAGGCTTCCTCCACCGACAAGCATGACCGCTTTTGGAGAAACCTGGTTATTGAGAAGCAATATCTCTTTTTGAATATGTTCAGCAAGCTTAAGGACAGCGGGCCGGATTTTCTCAATAAAATCTTCCCGTGACACGCTTTCTTCAAATCCGAGAATATCCTGAATGGTAATTGAATCAGCACCTTGTATGTCTCTCTTTGCTTTTTCCGCAAGCGGGAAATCAAGGAGAAAAGCATCAGAAACAGCTTCTGTAATTTCATCACCTGCAGCGGGCACCATTCCATAGGCTGTGATTGTTCCTTCATTCGTTATGGCAATATCGGATGTACCTGCGCCAATATCAATAAGTGCAACATTAAGCCTTCTCATGGAAGGAGGAATGAGAACATTGATCGCTGCGATCGGCTCAAGTGTAAGACCCTCCATTTCCAAACCTGCTCTCGCCAGGGCGGCAAGAAGGGATTCCACTACAACCTTTGGAAGGAAGGTGGCTATAATTTCAACAGAGGCAGTTTCCCCCTGCTGATCTATCAGACTTCCAATCTCCTGGTCATCCAATTTGTAGCGCAATACAGAATAGCCGACACAGTCATCATTTCCTGATCCACCGGTTGTCTTTTTTTCTGCCAGCTGAATTTGTGCCTGCTGTACAGCAGCCAAATCAAGATGAAGGATGTCCTCTTTTTGAATCATGGGCTTCCCGCCGATTTCCACGTCAACCCTGGCCCTTTCGGTTTTTAACGCTCTTCCTGCAGCTGCAACGCATGCTTTTTTCAGCGGGCCGTATGTTTTTTCAAGTTGTTCTTTAACTGATAAAATGACTTTAGATACTGCAAGAACATCATGAATTTGTCCATCGAGCATAGACCTTTCTTCATGTTCTTTTATTACAGTCTCCAATACACGGTAATTGCCGCTGTTTTCTTCCAGAATCAAGCCGACAACGGATCTCGTGCCAATATCCAGCGCAAATGTTAAGGGATGATGTTCCAAAGCTATACACCTTCTTTTATTAGTAAGCTTATATTCGCTTTATCACTTAAAAGCGTTTAAATATTAAAGTTTTTTAGTGACATCTTGTAATTCATCCTATATAATAATCACTAATTACTTAAAGAAAATGTAACATATTTCTTTTTATTAATAAACGAAATCTAGAGTGTGCGTATCTTTAGATGAATTGAAAGGAAGATGAAACGTGAGTTCAGCAGAATTAGAAGCACTGAGACAAAGAGTCGATGAAATCAATCTTCAAATCCTGAAGCTGGTGAATGAACGCGGCAGACTTGTGAGCGACATCGGAAAAGCAAAGGAAAAAAATCAGGGCGTCGACCGGTATGATCCTGTCCGTGAAAGAAAGATGCTCGATTTGATTAAAGAATATAATGACGGTCCCTTTGAAAATGCCACGCTGCAGCATATATTTAAAGAAATCTTTAAAGCAGGGCTGGAGCTTCAGGAAGAAGATCATAAAAAAGAGCTTTTGGTATCGAGAAAGAACAAGCCTGAAAATACAGTTGTCACAATCAAAGGAGAAAAAGTGGGGGACGGAGGTCAATCCTTTATCGTTGGCCCATGTGCAGTTGAAAGCTATGAACAAGTAGCTGAAGTTGCAAAGGCAGCAAAAGCGCAGGGAATCAGATTGCTCCGCGGAGGCGCATTTAAGCCCCGCACAAGCCCGTATGACTTCCAGGGACTAGGTATGGAAGGCTTGAAAATTCTAAAGAAGGTGGCAGATGAATATGATATGGCAGTAATCAGCGAAATTGTCAGCCCTGCCGATATCGAAACTGCCGTAGAATATATAGATGTCATCCAGATCGGCGCACGTAACATGCAGAATTTCGAGCTGTTGAAAGCTGCCGGCTCTGTGAAAAAACCTGTCCTTCTTAAGAGAGGGCTTGCAGCAACAATTGAAGAATTCATAAATGCTGCTGAATACATCATCTCGCAGGGCAACGATCAAATTATTCTTTGTGAACGCGGCATCAGAACGTATGAAAGAGCGACAAGGAATACGCTGGATATCTCTGCTGTTCCTATTCTTAAGCAGGAAACCCATTTGCCTGTATTTGTAGACGTAACCCACTCAACAGGCCGGAAAGACCTGCTGCTGCCGACAGCGAAAGCAGCACTGGCGATTGGTGCGGACGGAGTCATGGCTGAAGTTCATCCTGACCCGGCTGTCGCATTGTCAGATTCTGCCCAGCAGATGGACATTGATCAATTTAACGACTGGATTCAGGAACTTAGACCGCTTGCAAAAGCAGTAAAGTAAATGAATAATTGGTAATGAAGCTGCGAATACTAACCTCGCAGCTTCATTTTTTATGAATAATTACTTTTGTTTATCATGACAAAATCCCCCTCAATTCTCCATATTTTTATAAAAGTTCACAAAGTGATGATTTAAAGGGTTAAAACCATGTAAATTCATTGCTTACGTTTTCATAGTATCGTATGATAAATTACATATAGCCTGAATTTATGACAATTTACGGCTTTGCCGCTGTAAATGTTCATCATACATAAAAGTGATAAGAAGGTTAGTAAGAAAAGGAGTGTGCAAAAATGAGCAATGTAACAATATATGATGTAGCACGTGAAGCAAATGTTTCAATGGCTACTGTTTCCCGGGTAGTGAACGGTAACCCGAATGTAAAGCCGACTACGAGGAAGAAGGTTTCTGAGGCAATTGATCGGCTTGGCTACAGGCCTAATGCTGTTGCAAGAGGACTTGCAAGCAAAAAAACGACAACTGTCGGAGTCGTAATACCTGACGTATCCAGCACGTTTTATTCTGAGCTGGCAAGAGGGATTGAAGACATCGCAACCATGTATAAGTACAATATTATTCTGAGTAATTCTGATCAGAATAAAGATAAAGAGCTTCATCTTCTGAATACGATGCTTGGCAAGCAGGTAGACGGAATCGTTTTCATGAGCGGACATATTAGAAACGAACATGTTGAAGAATTTAAACGTTCCCCTGTCCCAATTGTACTGGCAGCTTCGGTTGACTTGGAGGGAGAAACTCCTTCGGTTAACATTAATTATGAGCAGGGTGCATATGATGCCGTTTCCATGCTGATTCAAAAGGGCCATAAAAAAGTTGCTTATGTGACTGGACCTATGGAAGAGCCTGTTAATAAGCTGATGAAGATGGACGGCTATACAAAAGCCTTGAAAGATGCTGGGCTGGAAGTAGATGAAGAATACATCTTTGAAGGCGACTACACATATGATTCTGGAATAGAGGCATTCGAAAAGCTTGAAGAGCTGAAGCCGGCAGCAATCTTTGCAGGTACTGATGAAATGGCTCTTGGAGTGATACATGCAGCTCAAGACAGGGGCTACAGTATTCCGGAGGATATAGAAATTATCGGATTTGATAATACTCGCCTGGCTGTCATGGTTCGCCCGCAGCTGACAACAGTTGTACAGCCAACATATGATATTGGGGCTGTTGCAATGAGGCTGCTGACCAAATTAATGAACAAAGAAGAGGTTGAAGAGCATAAAGTGGAGCTGCCGCACCGCATTGAAATCAGGCAGTCAACTAAGTAAAAAAAGGCGCAGCATATTGCGCCTTTTTTAGTGCAGTTACCAATCTAAAACAGAATGTCTTAGCAGTTGAATTCTGTTTTTTCCGTTTGTCGGCCGGATCTGATTGTGTACAGTGCTTTGTCAACGGTTTGTGCGTTCTTTTCCTCTATTTCCAGCTTTCTTGGGATAGGCTGATAAATACACTTATCATCTTCCCAAAGGAGAGGAAGTTCAAGAGGAGCGGCATCCCGCCACTTTTCTACCCAGGCAGCAGGCAGTTGCCCTGATACTTCTTTATTTTTCATTTCCAGCCAGATGAGCGACCATGCTCTTGGGACAACTCTCCATATATCATAGCCTCCTCCTCCAACTGCAATCCAGCGGCCGTCACAATACTGATGGGCAATGGAATGGGCAAGCTTTGGAATTTCCTTATATATTTTCATTGTTGAGGATAGGTGAGTAAGAGGATCATAGCAGTGTGCGTCAGCTCCATTTTGAGTAATAATGACATCAGGCTTAAAAAAAGCTGCAACTTCTGTTAAAGAAGTTTTGTAAGCATGAAGCCAGGACTCATCTTCTGTGAAAGCATCAAGCGGTATATTAAATGAGTAACCGTACCCTTGGCCGGCGCCGCGCTCAGTAATGTTGCCCGTCCCAGGGAAAAGGTATCTGCCCGTTTCGTGAATGGACAGGGTGCATACTTTAGGATCATCATAAAAAGCCCATTGAACACCATCCCCATGATGTGCATCAGTATCCACATAAAGAACTTTTGCCCCGTATTTTTCCTGAATATATTTAATGGCGACCGCACTGTCATTATAAATACAAAATCCTGAGGCTCTTCCCCTGAAACCGTGATGCAGGCCGCCTCCCAGATTTACTGCGTGTTTTGCTTTTCCAGACATCACTTGATCCGCTGCTGTGAGGGTGCCGCCCACAAGAAGAGCACTGGCTTCGTGCATGCCCTTAAACACAGGTGTATCCTCAGTCCCTATTCCATAATTAAGTCCTTCCTGAGCTTGAAGTGTCCCATTTCCTGCTGCCATCACTGCACGGATAAAACCGCGGTCATGAATCAGTGCGAGCTCATCCTCGGCAGCAAGCCGTGGGGGGACAATTTCCTCATCAGCCAGTTCCCCCATCTGCTTCAGCAGATCCACCGTCAGTTCAACTCTCAGCTGATTGAAAGGGTGGGTATTGTGAAACTTATATTGCTGAAACTGGGGAGAATAGATAAAAACGCTATCCTTCATGTCAGCTTCCCCTGCATATTAGGCCAAAGAACATCATATCCTGCTGATTCAAGGTCAGAAATGAGCGGAGAAGTGTTCATGGTCTGCACCCGAAACACAAGTACTTTGTCATTTTCGTCCACTGCAGGATACAGCAGGACACTGGATATATTTACTCTTCTTTTTTGAAAAATTCCTGCAACCTCCGCCAGCACACCGGACACATTGGATACTTTTACTTCAATATGGGAACCTGGCTGATTGGCGCCTGTAAGCTGGACAAACGTATGCAGCAAGTCGCTCTCTGTTACAATGCCGACAATCTTCCCCTGTTTAAGGATAGGCAGGCAGCCTATTTTATGCTCAAAGAATATTGCTGAAACTTCTTCCACAAAATCTAAAGGATGCCCTGTAATTACATTTGTTTTCATTATTTTCTTCAAAGGCTTTTTCAAGTCGTCCAGCGAGTTGTGCAGCTGAAATATAGATGGACTGGCTTCTTTCACATCTCTGTCACTGATAATTCCAACGAGAACATCATCATCTGACACGATTGGAATATGTCTGATGCGTTTCTCGCTCATCATGGCAATCGCCTGTTCCAGTGTATGATCAGGCTTCAGCGTCTTTACTTCTTTATTCATGATTTGTTCCACAATCATGAGATCACCCCTTTGTTTAAGCCTTGATAGTCTCCTTAAGCAGTTTCTAAAAAAGCCTCCAGTATTGTAAATTAGTACATAAATCTATTCATAAACCTCAGTTTATCGAACTCCTGCACCGACTCTGGAGGAATTCTGCTGCCGATTCTGGCCATTAAACAATTGGCAGGATGCGAACTGATTTCGGGTTCGTCGGTTGCATACCATTCAAGGCCTCCTGCATTCATCATCTTCTCCATGATCTTCCTGTATTCCCACACATTCAATCCCGTTCCCTTTAAGTCCCAGTGCCAATAATATTCTGTGGTAATTATAATGTAATCTTCCATCGCGTCATCCTGCATGCTTACTTTCAAAAGCGTTTTTCCAACAGAATAGGACCGAAATTCCTTGGCAACTTCAATCGCACCCAATTCGATTAAATCCTGCATATTTCCCTCTGACCATCTTTCCAGCGGATCAGGGTATAAATATGTAACGTAGCCGATAATGGTATGGCGGTTGCGGGCGATAAGAATTCTTCCTTCCGGCAGGCCGGCAATTTCCACCAGAGCCTTGTGCTGCTGCTCAGGAGGGCGGAAAGCAGTCAAACCGGGATGAAACTCGTACGAAGAAAGGGCTTCCTGTGAAACAGGACCTTCCACAATCAAGGTACCGTGAGGTGTTTTAATTTCTTTGGCATGATATGTTTTTGGATGTTCCATGTGTTCACCACCTATAATTCTGTTACTCTATCTCTATTATACTGTAAAAATAAAAAAGTAAAGCGTTTACAATATTTTTGGGGCTATTTTTTTAAAAATTGAGAAAAATAGACAGCTGTACTATAATAAAAGGGATCATACTTACATAAGGGGGATGTCAGAAATGAAGTTGGAAGCGCTGCCAGTAGCAAAGGGTAACCATCAATTAGCTGATTATGACAATGTGTATAACAGCTTTGACTGGAAAGAAGCAGAAAAAAATTTTTCATGGTCAGAAACTGGTAGAATCAATGCTGCTTATGAAGCCGTTGACAAGCATGCAGCAACATTTCGGAAAAACAAGGTGGCTCTTTACTACCGTGATCAGGAAAGAAACGAGAAATACACTTTCAAAGAATTGAAGTACCTTTCCAATCAAGCCGGAAATGTACTCAGACAGCATGCCGGCATCGAAAAGGGAGACAGAGTGTTTGTGTTCATGCCAAGAACGCCAGAACTTTACTTTTCTATACTGGGTGCCATTAAAATTGGGGCAATCGTCGGACCTCTTTTTGAAGCTTTTATGGAGGGAGCCGTCAAAGACCGCCTGGAGGACAGTGAAGCCAAGGCAATTATCACAACTCCTGAGCTTCTGGAAAGAATACCAGTGAATCAGCTTCCTTCTTTAAAACATGTACTACTGGTTGGAGACGGAGTGAAAGAAGAAGGGCCCTGCATTAATCTTCTCGAAAAAATGAAGAATGCTGATCGTGAGCTGGACATCGAATGGGTAGATAAGAAAGACGGACTGCTGCTTCATTACACGTCAGGTTCAACAGGGAAGCCAAAGGGTGTGCTCCATGTTCACGAGGCAATGGTGCAGCATTATATGACAGGCAAATGGGTCCTGGATTTAAACGAAGATGATGTATACTGGTGCACAGCGGATCCTGGCTGGGTAACGGGAACGGTATACGGAATTTTCGGGCCATGGCTTCACGGTGCATCCAACGTCATCCTAGGAGGCAGATTCAAACCGGAAACGTGGTATCAGACGATTGAAGAATACGGAGTAACAGTCTGGTACAGTGCCCCTACCGCATTCAGAATGCTGATGGGAGCAGGAGATGAGCTAGTCAAAAAATACCGCATGAATTCATTGAGGCATGTGCTGAGTGTGGGAGAGCCGCTCAATCCAGAGGTAATCAAATGGGGTATGAAGGTATTTCAGCAGCGTATCCACGATACGTGGTGGATGACAGAGACGGGCGCACAGCTGATCTGCAACTATCCTTGCATGGAAATCAAGCCAGGTTCAATGGGCAAGCCGATTCCTGGTGTGAAGGCCGCCATTGTGGATGATCAGGGACAGGAACTGCCTCCATACAGAATGGGGAACCTCGCGATTAAAAAAGGCTGGCCGTCCATGATGCACACCATCTGGAACAATCAAGAAAAATATGAATCTTACTTTATGCCTTCAGGCTGGTATGTATCCGGAGATTCAGCCTATATGGATGAAGATGGCTACTTCTGGTTTCAGGGAAGAATCGATGATGTCATCATGACATCAGGAGAAAGAGTCGGGCCATTTGAGGTGGAAAGCAAGCTGGTTGAACACCCTGCAATAGCTGAAGCAGGAGTCATTGGCAAGCCGGACCCTGTCAGAGGAGAAATCATTAAAGCGTTCGTTGCGCTGCGTGACGGATATGAAGCCACTGACGATCTGAAGGACGAAATCAGGCAGTTTGTTAAAGTAGGCCTGGCTGCCCATGCGGCACCAAGAGAAATAGAATTCAAAGACAAACTGCCAAAAACAAGAAGCGGGAAAATTATGAGAAGGGTCCTGAAAGCGTGGGAATTGGATCTCCCGGCCGGTGACCTTAGCACAATGGAAGATTAAGAGAAGAAGAAGGGTGTCCCAGAGATATTGGGGTGCCTTTTTTTAAGGAGAGCAGCTTGGGGAATTTGCTGTGAGATGGCAGCTGGTGCTGTGGTTTGTTCTACTATTTTTCGCAAACTTTTAAGATGGTTTAATCAACGGGCGGGGGTTTGTTCTACTATCTTCAAGATACTATAACAAAGAGTGCCGCTTTGTTCTACTAACTTCAGGATACTATAACAAACAGTGCCGCTTTGTTCTACTATCTTCAGGATACTATAACAAACAGTGCAGTTTTGTTCTACTATCTTTGAAAATCTTCAGAATACTATAACAAACAGTGCCGCTTTGTTCTACTATCTTCAGGATACTATAACAAACAGTGCCGCTTTGTTCTACTAACTTCAGGATACTATAACAAAGAGTGCCGTTTTGTTCTACTAACTTCAGGATACTATAACAAACGGTGCAGTTTTGTTCTACTAACTTCAGGATACTATAACAAACGGTGCCGTTTTGTTCTACTATCTTCAGGATACTATAACAAACAGTGCCGTTTTGTTCTACTATCTTCAGGATACTAGAGCAAAGAGTGCCGCTTTGTTCTACTATCTTCAAGATACTATAACAAACAGTGCCGCTTTGTTCTACTATCTTCAGGATACTATAACAAAGAGTACCGCTTTGTTCTACTATCTTCAGGATACTATAACAAAGAGTGCCGTTTTGTTCTACTATCTTCAGGATACTATAACAAAGAGTGCCGCTTTGTTCTACTATCCCCAACATCGTATAACAAACGGACCCGCTTAATTGAAGATTTCATCACCATCTTCCCTGAAACAAAAAGAAAGAGCACTACCCTCAAATAAGAATAGTGCTCTTTCTGTGTGTGTATTAAAATAAGAGTTCGATATATGAATACACCCTTACCCCTCTGCCTAAAACCCTAGTCATGATCACCGGACCTTATCGGATGCCTAATGTTAAACAGGTCGGAGGAGGTTAATTCCGTTTCCTCACAGGCCGAGGCTGGCACATCACTGGCAAGGGAGCAGTAGTTTCGCTCCGCAATTCCTTCAGGCCTCTGAAAACGTTCCCTAGGTGCAATCAGTTCTGGTTTTTCTTCATATGCTGCAGTAATCAAGTTGCCCCACAGGCGAATATTTCTCTGGCTGTATGTGAGCCCGCTGTACACCTGCTCAAGAGGCTTAGGTGTGTCGTAGCCTATCCAGGTGCCAAAGGTTACGTTGGGATTAGAGGCAACAAACCAGGCATCCCTAAGGTCCTGGCCGGTTCCTGTCTTTCCTGCCCAGTCTGACCGAAATGGCAGTCTTAGAGAGGCCGCAGTGCCTGAGGAAATAACATCCCTCATCATATCTATTGTCAGATAAGCGGTTTGAGGGGAAAAGACGTCCGTTTCTGTTCCCTGATGCTCAAAAATAATGTCTCCATTTTGTGCCTCAATTTTTTCAATCATGTAAGCATCTATGAATTTTCCTGCGTTCGCGAATGTGGTGTAGGCATTCACATTCTCTTCGACCGTTACCCCTCTGGTCATTGCCCCCAATGCAAGGGAAGGTCCGCCGACGTCATTCTTATCTAATGATGAAAAGCCCATTTTTCTTAGATAGCTTAATACATCAGGGTCACGATCCATCACATCAATATAGGTTTTTATTGCCGGTATATTGTAAGAGCGCTTCATTGACTCACGAATACTGACAAGACCATGGAAATTTCCGGTTGAGTTTTTCGGGCGCCATTCATCTTTGGTCCCTTCTTTGTAAATAAATTCTTCATCTTCAATAATTGTTCCAGGCTGAATAAGACCCATTTCCAGGGCTGGAGCATAAACAAGGAGCGGCTTCATGGTTGATCCGTTCTGCCTTAATGCTAATGTGGCATGATTTGTTTCTGAACGGTTAAAGTCGCGTCCCCCCACAAAGCTGAGGATTTTTCCGGTTCTGTTTTCAATCAGGACTGCGCCTGTCTCCACCTGCTCCTTAACGAAAAAGATCTCACCCGTTTCACTATCTATTTTCTCTTGATCTTTGTCCGACCCATAAAACTGATAGGAGCTTGCAGCCTCCTGCATTTTTTCAAACATGCCTTTATTAATGGTAGTATAAATTTTGTAGCCATTCAGGCGCAGCTCTGAATCTGCCCTTGAAGAATATTGCGACTGCAGCTCTTCATTGCTTCTTGCTTCTTCCAGTGTATATCCGTCATCCTGTAGGAGCTTTTGGTACAGTATTTCCTTTGCCTGCTTCTCCACTTCTACAGTCAGCCATGGATATTTTTCGCGGACTGAGGGTTTTTTGTCTGTCAGTTCCTCAGCCAGCTGAAAGGTAAGAGCTTCCTCATGCTGCTCTTGTGTGATGTAGCCCTGATTTCTCATCCTGTTCAGTACCGTCTTCATCCTGTTCAGTCCAGGTTCAAGGTTTTCCTTCACAGCTCCCGTGCTTGTAAAAGGGGTATAGCCAAACGGGCTTTGTGGAAGCCCTGCTATATAGGCAGCTTGAGGCAGGGTCAAATCTTTCGCACTGACTCCAAAAAGCCCTTGTGCTGCGGTTTCAACTCCGGCAATATTGCGTCCTGAGCTATTTCTGCCAAAAGTGGATATATTTAAGTAAGATTCGAGAATTTCTTCTTTTTCAAAGAATCGCTCCAGCCTGAGTGCAAGGAGAATCTCTTTAGCTTTTCGGTCAAAAGAAACTTCGTCTGTAAGAATTTGGTTTTTGATTAACTGCTGTGTCAGGGTGCTGCCGCCGCTCCGTGAGGAAGAGTTTGAAAATTCTTGAAATAGAGCGCGGAGTACAGCCTTTGGGACAACTCCTTCATGTTCATAAAAGAGTTCATCTTCTGTAGCAATAATGGCCTGAGTAAGAAATGGGGATACGTCTTTAAGCGGAACAAACTGTCTGTCCAAGTCTGTGCGGAGTTTGCCGAGATAAACGTTATCAGCAAAGTACATTTCCGACGTCTGCTCAAAATTTTGTATCTCCTGCATCATTTGCTGCTCGCTTCGGATCGGTTCGTCTTTCACGAGAGAGGCAAAGTATCCGGCTCCAATGCCTGCTGCGAAGCTGGCTCCAATTAAGCCGAAAATAAAGAATAAAAGAAATAAGTTCCATGCTACATCAAAGGTAAGATTTAGCCTTCGCCACCACTTTTGTCTGTTATATGTCAAATTCCTTGGTTTTTCCTGCTTTTTCTTCATGCACATCCCCCCAAAATCCTGTTTATTATATCATAAATGATTTTTAAGTAAGAAGTATCAGCCATAAATTTTGTTGAATTTGACAAGAGAGCAAAAAGTATGATAAAAATTCATTATCAATATAATAAATCGGCTATGATTGGAGCCCGATGAGCATCTCCCTGTCCCAGAGAACTGATGGCTGCTGTGAATCAGTACACAGATGACTCAGAATTACGTCCATGAGCTTCTTTTGCGAAAGGCTTTCTGCCCAGTAGTGAAAGACGGTGTGAACCGTTATTTTTTAGAGGTGGAAAGAAACTGCACATGGTTTCTTTCAAGTAGGGTGGTACCGCGACAATTCGTCCCTTCATGTATTGAAGGGGCGTTTTTATTTTGTGTAAAAAAGGAGAGAAAAAAGTGGAATTGTTAAAGGATTTAGAGTTTCGAGGGCTGATTAGCCAAGTGACGGATGAAGAGGGTTTAAAAAAGGTGCTTGAGGATGAGCAGATCCGGCTGTACTCAGGCTTTGATCCTACTGCTGACAGTCTGCATATTGGACATTTGCTTCCGATTTTAACGCTGCGCCGCTTTCAAATCGCCGGCCACCATCCCATTGCGCTTGTCGGCGGAGCAACAGGCCTGATTGGCGATCCAAGCGGGAAGAAGGCAGAACGCACCTTAAACACAGGAGACATTGTTGAAGAGTGGTCTAATAGAATTAAAGGGCAGCTGTCCCGCTTTCTTGACTTTGAAGTTCAGAAAAACCCGGCTGTGATTGCCAATAACTTTGATTGGATCGGCTCGCTGGATGTTATTTCATTTCTTCGTGATGTTGGAAAAAACTTTGGGGTTAATTACATGCTCGCAAAGGATTCTGTACAATCCAGAATAGAAACAGGAATTTCATTTACAGAATTCAGCTATATGATTCTTCAGTCATATGACTTTCTCAAGCTTTATCAGGAAGAGAGCTGCAGGCTGCAAATTGGCGGGAGCGATCAATGGGGAAATATTACAGCGGGCCTTGAGCTGATTAGAAAGTCAGAAGAAGATGCGAAAGCTTTTGGATTAACAATTCCTCTTGTGACAAAGGCAGATGGAACAAAATTCGGAAAAACTGAAGGAGGGGCCATCTGGCTCGACAGGGAAAAAACTTCTCCTTATGAATTTTATCAGTTCTGGATTAACACAGATGACAGGGATGTGATAAAATACCTGAAATTCTTCACTTTCCTCTCCCGTGATGAAATAGATGCCCTACAAAAAGAAGTGGTGGATGCTCCTGAGAAAAGAAGTGCTCAAAAAGCACTTGCACAGGAAATGACAGCTATGGTTCATGGAGAAGAATCCCTTCAGCAGGCAGTAAATATTTCACGGGCCTTGTTCAGCGGTGATATTGCTGCACTTACAGCAGATGAAATAGAGCAGGGCTTTAAAGATGTTCCCTCTTTTGATGCCGCTGAAGAAGAAGTTAGTTTGATTGATCTTTTGGTGGCTGCAAAGATCTCTCCATCAAAAAGACAGGCGAGAGAAGATATTTCCAATGGTGCAGTGTATGTAAACGGAGAGCGTCAACAGGAGCTTGACTATACTGTTGCAAAGGAAGATGCAATTGCACAAAAGTACATCGTGATTCGCCGCGGAAAGAAAAAATATTATCTGATTAATTTTTAATAAGGCAGAAATGTATAAATAGCTGCAGCTGTGTTCCTTGAAACGCGGCTGCAGCTTTTTTGTGGTCTGTTCAGCAGGGAAAAAATGTTACACTAAAGAAAGGGGTACGCACCAAATATTTTTTGGGGGGATTTTTCAATCATGAATATTGCTGGGAAGAAAAAAATCATCATTCTTTTGACATTGGGCATCATTCTTTTTGTATTGCACTCAACCCCGCATATGGCATTAAGAACACATGTATTCATAATGGGCTATCCCAAAGCAGCTTTAACATCTGAAATAGTTGATGATGTTTACCACAATAAAGCAGATGAGCAAAAGTTTGCAGAGATGAATGCGAAAGCGTATACCCTGACAAAGCCTCCTGTAGAAAAAGCGACGCAGGGCATACTCAGTAATTTTCTTGTAAAAAGAATATGGTTTTTTTTTACAGCTGAATATTACGGGGACGCCTAACAGTCCTTATGGGGAACATCGTACTTGGAGAAAAAACAAACATAACAGCACAGAAACTTCGATGTTATGTTTGTTAGTTACGGGGCTAGCATTTTTATCACATTTATATAGTAGAGAATGCCAGCCCTTTCTTCTTCATTAAGAATGTCAAGGCAGCCTTAAAGGATGAAAAGGCAGTTAATTCATTTGCGAGAGGGAGGCCTGTTTGGACAAGCTCTTTAGCAAGCGCTGGCGTAAAACCAACAAAAAACACCTGAATGCCAAGCAGGTTCAGTGAGACAATTAAATTCCTGAAATAATGCCCGGCTATATTAAGATTTTCGATTTCCTTAGTGGTAATAGCAGAAAGATCAATGACCGCAGAGTCGACATCTTTTATTTTTCCGCCTTCGAGAATTCTGGGAATGATCTGTTCAAATCTTGAAGGGGACAGTTCTCCAGTGAGCGGAATCAGGACAGTATTGGGAATAATGGAAGGAATAATCGGAACAGAAGAATGTTCAATAATTGTTTCCAGCTCTCGTATTCTTTCTTCAAGTTCAGTTATTCTTTGAGACAGTTGTTCATTAGTCTGGTTCATATCTATCGTAACCTCACCCATCACACAGTATGTTCACAGTATACACATATAAATAGCATTTGAAAATCAATAACCCGCCAACCTCCATTCATCTCCCCCTTATCGCTGAGCTTAAGCTCATCACGCACTTGAAGAGGGAGTCTTCTGTCGGATAAAGATAAAAAAATGAAACACCATGAACTCTCCTTATTAGGCTTAAAAACTTCAATCTATCTCTGCTATACATTGACTACACCCCATAAGATAACAAAATATTCCTGAAATCTGGGTTGTTGGAGCAAATTGTAGTGTTCTTTTCCCAACAATTAACGATGCGACGGCCACGAACCCTGCATTTTTCTCAATTGGACAATTTGTCCAGTATGATAAGCATCATGAAGCATTATGTCTAATAATTTCTTTTCAAGTGAATTTTGATCCAGCTCCTTATCGGAAATTGTAGTTAAGACCTGTCTTAAATTCCTGTGAGCATTTTCTGCTCGTTCAATGATTTTTTTCCATTTTCTATCATCGTTGTCTTGGTTTGTAAGAGTAAAGGTTTGATCACAATTCACGGCCCTCTAAATTCACAGTAAGTCGCTCTTTATAATAAGTAAGATGATTAACGTTCTCCCAGATGGTTTTAGTTGCCTCTCCTGATGGTTTCCATGCAGCTTGTTCAGCAGTAAGTCCTGCTATGGCATCTCTAAATGGAGCGTACCAACTTTCTTTATCGAAAGTTGAATCCAGCAGGTTCAAAATCAACTCAATTCGTTTCAAATATATCTCCTCCATAAAAATTCTTGATAAACGCCTTACAAGCTTATTTTAGTATTTCTGCCTCTAGATTGGTTAAACTAATCCATAAAGTTTGAACGGTTTTTCTTTACAAAACATTTACAAAAACATACTTGAAATCAGTATATAAGTAAATTATTATATAAATGAAGCTTTATATAAGCGAATTATTATTTATCGGTGTATGAGGAGGTGTTTACGTGCAAAAATTAACCCCTGAAATAGAGAAGGCTTCATCACTTCTAAAATTATTTGGAGATAAAACACGATTAACAATGGTGAAAATTTTAGATTCACATGATTGTTGCGTTTGTGAATTTGTTGAAATCTTTAAAACCAGTCAACCTGCAATTAGTCAACATGTACGAAAATTGAAAGATGCTGGGATCGTCCGGGAAACACGCAGAGGACAATGGATAATATATTCACTTAATAAAGAAAGTGACTTTTATCCTTTAGTTCAGGATCTACTGGAGCATCTCCCTAGCCAAGATTTTAAACTAAAAGAACTGGAAGAGCAGGGATTGCGTATTTCGTGTGATTAACAGGAGGAATCTGCATGACACAAGTCATATTAGCTTCGGCGATTTTTTTTCTAACCCTAGTATTGGTTATCTGGCAACCTAAAGGCTTATCGATTGGATGGTCTGCTTGCGGAGGTGCCATTCTTGCTTTACTGGTTGGAGTGGTAGATTTTAATGACGTAGTAGATGTAACATCCATAGTTTGGAATGCTACTTTAACATTCATTGCTATCATTATTATCTCTTTAATACTAGATGAAGTAGGTTTTTTTGAGTGGTCAGCTCTGCATATGGCAAGAGCAGCTAAAGGAAATGGAATTCGAATGTTTGTATACGTATCAATACTTGGTGCTTTAGTTGCTGCATTTTTTGCAAACGATGGTGCTGCTCTAATTTTGACACCAATTGTGCTTGCGATGGTGCGTAATTTAAAATTCGATGAAAAAATGGTATTTCCATTCATTATCGCGAGCGGCTTTATTGCAGATACCACTTCTTTACCATTGGTGGTTAGTAATTTGGTGAATATTGTATCTGCTGACTTCTTCGGAATAGGATTTGTTGAATTTGCTTCGAGAATGATTATTCCAAATTTCTTTTCTTTAGGAGCTAGTATTTTGGTTTTGTACTTGTATTTTCGGAAAGATATCCCTAGAAATTATAATCTAGCACATTTAAAACAGCCTGTTGAAGCGATTCGTGATGAAAAGATGTTTCGTTTGTCATGGTATGTGTTAGGTGTCCTCCTTGTTGGATATTTTGCAAGTGAATTTATTGGACTCCCCGTTTCCATCATTGCAGGAGTCATTGCAATATTCTTTTTAATTATGGCGAGAAGAAGTTCAGCTGTAAATACTAGAACTGTTTTAAAAGGTGCACCGTGGGCAATCGTATTTTTCTCAATAGGAATGTACGTTGTAGTATATGGACTAAGAAATGTCGGACTTACTAATGTTTTGACCGACGTTATACAATTAACGGCAGATCAAGGGTTATTTGCCGCAACTATAGGCATGGGTTTCATTGCGGCAATTTTATCATCTGTGATGAATAATATGCCAACGGTCATGATTGATGCACTGGCTATTGCAGATACTAACACAAGCGGTGTTACCCGTGAAGCATTAATTTATGCAAATGTGATAGGTTCAGATTTAGGTCCAAAAATAACACCCATTGGCTCACTTGCAACTTTACTGTGGTTACATGTTTTGTCACTAAAAGGTGTGAGAATTTCATGGGGCACTTATTTTAAAGTAGGAATTGTTTTAACCATCCCAACATTGTTTATTACACTAGTTGGTTTATATATTTGGTTACTCATCATTCATTAATTAAACAATAAAGGAGATATCATCATGTCTAAAAAAACAATCTATTTCTTATGTACAGGAAACTCCTGCAGAAGCCAGATGGCAGAAGGATGGGCAAAAAAACATTTAGGGGAAGAGTGGGAAGTAAAGAGTGCAGGACTTGAAGCGCACGGTTTAAATCCCAATGCAGTCAAAGCGATGCAAGGAGCCGGAGTTGATATATCTAATCAAACTTCTGATACAATTGATCCTGAAATCTTAAACAAAGCAGATTTAGTTGTGACGCTTTGCGGGCATGCGGCTGATCATTGTCCAGTCACCCCATCACATGTTAAACGAGTTCATTGGGGATTTGACGACCCGGCGAAAGCAGAAGGAACAGAAGAAGAGAAGTGGGCATTTTTCCAACGTGTGCGTGATGAAATTGGCGAAAGAATTCATCGTTTCAAAGAAACTGGGGAATAATCCAAATATAAGTATAGCCAAGAGAAGTAAATCTCTTGGCTGCCTTTAGAATAACTTATAAGTATATGCTTATACACTATTATTAAGGGGGATTTATTTTGAGTAGAGTAGAAATTTTTGACCCAGCCATGTGTTGTTCTACTGGTGTATGTGGACCAAGCACTGATCCTGAATTAACACGATTTGCTTCTGCTGTTTTTTCTCTAGAGAAGAAAGGATTAGATATAAAAAGATATCAATTAACAATAGAGCCTGACAAATTTGCTGAGAACAGCCATGTGAGTAAAGTTCTACATGAAAAAGGTCCTGATTCATTACCTATAATATTAGTGAATGATCAAATAGCTAAAATAGGAGAGTATCCATCCAATAAAGAACTGGCATCATGGTTTGATGTAAAAGCTGAAGAGTTAAATGAAAAACCAAGAGTAAGGCTTTCTCTAAACATTAAGAAGCAGTAATTAGAAAGAAGTGATAAATATGTTTCAATCTTTCCATCCAAAAAATGTTGTTCATACACCATTTCTTTTTTTAACGGGAAAAGGAGGGGTTGGAAAAACTTCCACAGCCTGTGCAACAGCGGTCGCCTTAGCGGATAGCGGGAGAAAAGTATTGTTAATTAGCACCGACCCAGCATCCAATTTGCAAGACGTGTTTGCCATTGAATTATCCAATGCACCTAGATCAGTTCCAAATGTGGAAAATTTATTTATAAGTAACTTAGACCCACATACATCAGCTGAAACATATCGTGAAAAAGTAGTTGGTCCATATCGAGGGGTTCTGCCCGATTCAGTTGTGGCTACGATGGAAGAACAATTATCAGGGGCATGTACAGTTGAAATAGCAGCATTTGATGAATTTTCAACCTTATTGACTAACGAAGAGCTTATTCATCAATATGACCATATTATTTTTGATACTGCACCAACAGGACATACTTTACGTCTTTTACAACTACCAACAGCCTGGAGTGGATTTTTGGATGTAAGTACCCATGGAGCATCTTGTTTAGGTCCGTTATCAGGCCTGGCTGACAAAAAAAATCTTTATGCAGAGACTGTTGAAGTTCTATCAGATAATAGTAAAACAACACTACTATTAGTAACAAGACCTGATGCCTCTTCCCTGTTAGAAGCAAGTCATGCTTCGATGGAGTTAAAAGAGATTGGAGTTAGTAATCAATTGCTTATCGTAAATGGACTTCTACAAAATTATATAAAAGAAGATGAAGTATCCACAGCATTTTATAATAGGCAGCGTGATGCGTTAACCCAAATTCCAGCTACTCTAAAACAACTTGCAATCTATTCGTTACCTTTTGTTTCTTATTCACTAACTGGTGTTACTAATTTACGGTATTTATTTACAGAAGGCTTGGTGCCAACACAGGAAAATAAAAACGAAAACTATACTAGTAACATCTCAGAGCTTAAAGATGTTATTGATGAATTTTCGGAAAGCAAAACAAAGCTTATTTTTACAATGGGGAAAGGTGGAGTAGGTAAGACTACTGTCGCTTCTGTCATAGCGGTCGGTTTGGCCGAAAAGGGGCATCGTGTTCATCTTACAACTACTGACCCTGCCTCACATATAGCCTATCATTTTCAAAACAGTGAATTAGATAACAATCTGACTATAAGCAGTATAAATCCGAAAGAGGAAGTGCAGAAATATAAAGCAGAAGTGCTAGCAAGTGCGGGGAAGAATTTGAATCATGAAGGACTTGCATATCTCGAGGAGGATTTAAATTCACCATGTACAGAAGAGATTGCCGTCTTCCGAGCGTTTGCTGAAGTAGTCGCCAAGTCCGAAAATGAAATTGTCGTGATTGACACAGCCCCGACGGGACATACGTTATTGTTGTTAGATGCAGCACAGTCATATAGTAAGGAAATTGCTAAGTCCACAGGGGAGGTTCCAGTAAGTGTAACAGAGCTGCTGCCAAAGATACGAGATCCTAAAGAAACTTCTGTTGTCATTGTTACATTAGCTGAAACTACACCAGTGCTAGAAGCTTCTAGATTACAAGACGATTTAAGGAGAGCAGATATTTATCCAAAATGGTGGGTGATTAATCAAAGTTTATTTGCTGCTGATACATCTGATCCTATATTAAAGGGCAAAGCAATGTCAGAAAAGGAATGGATACATGAAGTCACTACAAATTTAGCTGAAAGATGTGCGATTGTTCAATGGATCAGCGAAGAAAAAGTAGGTTATGAGAAACTTAAAGATTTTATATTGTAACATTGGGGGAAGAAAATGGAGAAAGTAGTTATTTTAGGTACAGGCCCAGCTGGACTAACGGCAGCAATTTATCTGGCACGAGCAAATATGAAGCCAGTTATCATCGAAGGCAGTCAGCCTGGAGGGCAATTGACACTAACAACAGAGGTTGAAAACTTCCCTGGATTTGTTAGTGGAATTATGGGACCTGAGCTGATGGACAACATGAGAAAACAAGCCGAGAGATTTGGTGCTGTCTTTAAAAGAGGGTGGGTTACGAATGTTGATTTTTCCAAAAGACCTTACAAACTACAAGTCGAGGGTTTAGGGGAATTGGAAACAGAGGCTCTCATTTTATCCACAGGGGCATCTGCAAAACTGTTAAACATTCCTGGAGAAAGAGTAAATATTGGACGTGGAGTTAGTACCTGTGCCACATGTGATGGATTCTTTTTTAGAGGAAAAAAGGTCATTATTATTGGCGGCGGAGATTCTGCGATGGAGGAAGCTAATTTCTTAACTAAGTTTGCCAGTGAAGTCATTGTTGTTCATAGAAGAAGTGAACTTAGAGCTTCAAAAATTATGCAGGAACGTGCCAAGGATAATCCAAAGATTTCATGGCAACTAAACAAAACGCCAATCGAGGTTTTAGCAGAAGAAAAGGGAGTTACAGCTTTAAAAGTAGTAAACAATGAGACAAATAAAGAAGAAGTAATTCCGACTGATGGAATATTCGTAGCAATTGGACATACACCAAATACAGCCTTTTTAAATGGAAAAATTGATACAGATGAGACAGGTTATATAAAAGTAATCCCTGGCACAACCGAAACGAATATTCCTGGTGTTTTTGCATGTGGAGATGTTGGAGATAAGAAGTATCGACAAGCAATTACCGCAGCAGGTACAGGTTGTATGGCAGCTCTAGATGCGGAAAGGTATTTAGAAGGATCCAGTGTACATGACTGGAGTGTATCTTTATAACTAGGAGGATTTTAAAATGACAACGAAAAATTATCACGAATTAATTGAAGATAGAATTTTCATTGGTGGAGCTGATGATGTTAAAGATGTCCTTAAGGATGAAAAAGTTGACGTGGTGTATGATTTAAGAGCAGAATCACCCAATGCTGATTCAGAATATAATCGTATTCATAGTCCGATTGTGGATGATGAGGCAAATCAAGAAGAATCGATAAAAAAATCCATTGATCAAGTGGTGAAAGACTATAATGAAGGTAAGAATATTTATTTCCACTGCCAAGGAGGAAGTAATAGAACTGGTACTGTTGCAATAGGAACCCTGCTTTCTTTAGGAAAGGCCAGCACTATTGAAGAGGCAGAAGGTATAGCGAAAAATGCTCGACCGAAAATTAATGTGAAGACTGAAATGAAAGAGGCATTAAAAAAAATTTATCACAATGGATAAATATATTGGAGAGATTTAGATGAAAATAACAGATACTGCTAAAGAAATATTAGAATGTTTCTTAACGCAAAATGGGGCAGAAGGAATACGACTTTATTCAGTTGCTGGATGCTGCGGACCACAATTTGCATTATCATTAGATACACCAGAGCCAACTGATAAGATTGAAACAATCAATGGGATAAGAGTAGCATTCGATGCTCAAATTACCTCAACAGGTGAAATAACCCTAGATAAAGAAGAAAGTGAAAATGGAGCAGGATTAGTATTATTAGGAGCTAGTAGTTATTGTTGAGGAAAAGGATAAATGCTAAAAACAAAAAATCCCCTGAAAGTTGATAAACAACATTTTAGGGGATTTTTTGTTTTCATTACTCTGCAATCTAAAAAGATTAACGAGAGTAGAACTCAACGATTAGAGCTTCGTTAATTTCAGCCGGCAATTCAGAACGCTCAGGAGAACGAGTGAAAGTTCCTTCAAGTTTGTCAGCATCGAAAGTTATATAGTCTGGAATGAAGCTGTTTACTTCAACTGCTTCTTTCACGATGTCAAGGTTGCGGGACTTTTCGCGAAGAGAAAGAGTTTGACCAGTTTTAACTTGGAAAGATGGAATATCAACGCGGCTTCCGTCAACTAGAATATGGCCGTGGTTTACTAATTGGCGTGCCTGGCGGCGCGTACGAGCCAATCCTAAGCGATAAACAAGGTTGTCTAAACGAGATTCTAAAAGAATCATGAAGTTTTCACCGTGCTTACCAGCTTGTTTGCCAGCTCTGTCAAAAAGATTGCGGAATTGGCGTTCGTTTACACCATACATGTGGCGCAGCTTTTGCTTTTCCTGCAATTGCAAACCATACTCAGAGATTTTTTTACGTTGAGTTGGACCATGTTGTCCAGGAGCGAAAGGACGTTTTTCCAATTCTTTTCCTGTACCACTTAAAGATATGCCTAATCGGCGAGATAATTTCCAGCTTGGACCTGTATAACGAGCCATTATATGACTCCTCCTTCATGTTTTTATTCGCATAAAATAAAAACAGTATGACTCTTCCAACCATGCACATTTTGTTTTCATATATCCTCGCTCCGGCAGCAGGGAGTTACTCGATACACCTCTAGGCAGAGGAACAAAATGAAATCATGTTTGCTGAACCACTAGGCTGCGATATTTTACACAAAGAATATTATATGATGTTAAAAAGGTAAAGTCAAGGCTGTTTCTAAATCTTCGGGAGTTCAACCTTTAGGATTTCAGTCGATAATATAAATAGAATAAATATTATGGTATAATGGATAAGATTGTCAAAAGCGAGTATCTTATAAATTCGGGTGATTGTATGCTGGGTACACATTTAGCAAGCAGAAAACTGGAACAATCTCTTCTTACATATATCCTTGAGGGGAAACAAGAAACAGTCGGATTCTCTGCAGGTGCAGCCCTGCTGGAAGATGAGCTGAAGCATTTGTTTGATTCTCCGGCAGCTGCTGTCTCCATTTATGACAGCCGGCTGGAAGCGTTTGTCCGTATTTCAGGTTTAAAAGAAAAATTGAAGCCTGACTGGATCAGCAAAAGAATTCTTCCTGCTGAACTTTTCTCTGCAGGCTGGGCAGAGTCAGAAGGAAAGATAATGTTAACTTGCAAACTGAATGCAAGGACAGAAGCTCTTGTATCTGTTGCTTATCCAAAAAAGAGTGTTTCTTCTATAGAAATGGAGGAGATTTTGCGTCTGTGCTCAGGCTTTCTTTCCCATTGCTATCAGAGTGAAAAGCTTAGCGGCAATGAAAACAAATATCAAAAGTTATACTGGCTGACAGAAAGAATGCATGCCAGCATGGACAAAGACGGCGTATTGCTTGAACTGGTCTCTACACTGCAGAACATGTATCCTCAATATCTGTTTTATTTGTTTTTGTCCCACGATAATGATAATGACAGGCTTCTTGACTTGCCCGTAAAGAATCTGCTTCCCGAAAGCGATCCTGCCAATGAAAAAGCAATGCAAGCTTTTTTGTCAGGAGAGACCGTTGAAGAATTTGATCAAAGAGTTCTTCAGACCGCCGCCTATATTCCTTTAAAAGGTAAGCAGGGTATTTATGGCGTACTGGAAGTTCTGATTAACCATTTTAAAGCCTCAGGAGAGACAGCTGAGGAAATCAGTTTTATATCACTGCTGGCAAACACGGCAGGAAACGCGCTTGAAAATGCCCAGTTATACGAGCAATCCAAAAGACTGATAGCGGATCTTCAGCTGATAAATGAAACCTCCCACCAGCTTAATAAAAATCTGCGGCTGCATGAAACGATGACATATATGGCAGAACAAATCAGCGAATCTTTTGGGGGAGAAGAAATGTGCTTCGTTTATACGGAAGAGGGAGGAACAGCAAGAATGCTTCCGGGCAGCACCGAATTCTTCTCTTCAGGAGAAGGGGCGAAATATTTATCCTTTGCCTGGGATAAAACCAAAGATGATCCTGAAGGTCTGTTTATTGGAAATATCTCTCTTCAGATACATGACGGCCGGTACTTATCTATGATGGCAGTCCCAATGATTGTTAGTGAAAAAGTCCGCGGGCTTGCCATCGTTCTTCATCATGAACCTTATTTCTTTCCCTTTGAAACTTTTAAGCTTCTTCAGTCGCTCATACACCACTCAACGCTGGCGCTGACAAATTCTATGCTGAGGGAAGAGCTTGAAATGCTGGTGAGAACGGACACGTTAACAAGGCTTTATTCAAGAAGACATATGGATGAAAAAATTAATATGTCAATGAAAGCCGACAGGCAAGGGACATTTATTCTCCTTGATATTGATAATTTTAAAGCAGTAAATGATATGTACGGACATCAGGTTGGTGATGAAGTGCTGCAGCAGGTGGCATTGATCATAAAAGAAAATATCCGCGAAAACGATATAGGTGCCCGCTGGGGCGGAGAAGAGCTGGCCATTTATCTTCCGCATGCAGACCTGGAAGCGGGAGCTGCCGTGGCAAAACGGATTGTAGAGAAAGTGGAAGTAACAACTTCTCCAGCAGTAACTGTCTCCTGCGGTGTCTCCTGGTGGAGCTGCGGAGAGGAAGATTCCCTGCAAAAGGTGTTTAAAAGAGCTGATCAGGCTTTGTATCTTGCTAAAGGAAGCGGTAAAAACAAAGTTCTTCTTCAGCAGGGGAGCAAGGAATGATCATCCAATAAAATGAGCAGCAGCCTTTTATGCCAGCCTTTTACTCGCCCCTGGGCGGGTTTTCTTTCATTTTAAAAGGAAAACGCTTACAAAAGGAAGAATATTTCATAAGATATAAAAAATCGTTTAAAGGAAGGAAGCAAAAAAGACATGGAAAAAGATCTGCATTTTGAGACCAAACTCATTCATTCTTCTGAAAAGCATGAAGATCCTTATCGCAGCCTTGTTCCTCCTTTGTATCAAACTTCAACATTTGCTTTTGAAAATGCCGCACAAGGGGAAGCGAGATTTTCAGGGGCAGATGAGGGTCCAGTGTACACCAGGCTTTCTAATCCGACAGTAGAGATGCTGGAGAAAAAATTAGCGAATTTGGAAGGCGGAGAAGCAGCTCTTGCTTTCAGCTCCGGAATGGGAGCAGTTTCATCAGTGTTATTGTCCCTTGTTAATCAAAATCAGCATATTCTCTGTTCTAAAGGTGTATATGGCTGTACGTATGGTCTGCTTCAAATGCTGAAAGAAAAGTTTGCTATCTCCCATACTTTTTCCGGCATGAACAGCAGCATGGAAATTGAGAGTGCAATCCTTCCTGAAACAGCCTGCATTTATATAGAAACACCAATCAATCCTACAATGGAACTTATTGACTTAGAGCTTGCTGCAAAAATAGGAAAAAAACATGGTATTCCGGTCATAGTAGATAATACGTTCTGTTCTCCATATCTTCAGCAGCCGCTTTTGCTGAACTGTGATATTGTCATTCACAGTGCTACAAAATATATTTCAGGGCACGGAGATGTGATTGCGGGTATAGCGGTCGGAAAAATAGATTACTTGAATGAAGTGGCAATGACAGTCAGAAAAGATATAGGTTCTGTGCTTTCACCTTTTGATGCATGGCTGCTATTAAGAGGCTTAAAAACATTGGCTGTCAGAATGGACCGCCACTGTGAAACTGCTGAAAAGCTTGCTGTAAAATTAGAAAATCACCCTGTCATCAGCAGCGTATCCTATCCATTTCTGCGTTCCTTTCCGCAATATGACCTCGCCGTAAAGCAGATGAAAAAGGGCGGAGGCTTGATTACCATTACTGTTAAAGGAGGAAAAGAGGAAGCGCAGAAAGTAATGGATGCTTTGAAGCTGGTGAAGATTGCGGTCAGCCTGGGAGATGCGGAAACACTCATTCAGCATCCTGCCACAATGACTCATTCTGTAATAGACGAAAAAGAAAGGATAAAAATGGGGATAACAGATAATATGCTCAGACTTTCAGTTGGACTTGAGGCAGAGGAAGATATATGGGAGGACTTGAGCCGGGCGCTTCGGTCCATATAAAAACAGCCTTCCTTCTCGCTGCCTTTTGTTATTTTTTTGTTTAGGAATGGTGGGGGAAAAGTTGATTTCAGCTCCGGGTGCTTGCTTTCCGGGGGGCGGGCGGCGAGCCTCCTGAAGCGAGGGAAGCGGCTCGGCCCCGCCCGCGGAAAGCGTCCGCCCGGAGTGGAAATCTCACCACCTTGGTATTCTATCTATATTTTTAAAATAAAATAGACCGCAGGAAAACTCGGAATCCTTGAGTTTGTCTACGGTCTGAAACAGCCTTTCTCTCGGGAGGCTGTTTTATTTTTTTATAAATGAAGAATAAGTTCTTCGACAAATAATTCGAGATAATGCTGATCAATTTCATCAAATCGGTTCTTAACAGGACTGTCAATATCAAGAACCCCGAACAACTCTCCATCTTTCATTATCGGTACAACAATTTCTGATTGCGATGCAGCGTCACAAGCAATATGTCCCGGGAAAAGGTGCACGTCTTCCACTCTCTCCGTTTTTTGATTGCTCGCAGCTGTGCCGCAAACACCTTTGCCGAGCGGTATTCTCACGCATGCAGGAAGTCCCTGAAAAGGTCCAAGAATCAGCTGATCTTCCTTATAAAGGTAATAGCCGACCCAGTTTACTTCAGTGAGAAACTGGTTGAGCAAGGCAGAAGAATTAGCCAGATTTGCTAACTGATCATTTTCTCCCTCCAAAAGGGCTTTCAGTTGTTTAATAAGCAGGCTGTATTGATCTTTTTTGCTGCCGTTATAATTTTCGACATGGAACATGTTCTTTCCCCACCTTTAGTTTTATTTTTTCAAAATGACTGTTTTCCTAAAAGAATTGTCGAGAAGTCATAAAAGGAAATAGACATTTTCGCATGGAATACAGTAAATAACCAATTTGAAGGGGTGAAGCCATTGAACTCAACAGCAGCTTCTGCAAATACGAAGCAGAAAATTATTGATGCCGCCGTCTTCTTATTTCACACAAAAGGATTTACCGGGACCTCGGTAAGAGAGATTGCCAATAAAGCCAATGCAAATGTTGCTCATATTTCTTATTATTTCAAAAGTAAAAATGGATTGCTGGAATTCCTGGTTCAGGAATTTTTTGAAGGCTACCTTGCCGTAATTGAAAAAGGCTATGCCCGCCTTCCTTCTTCTAATCCTAAGGACTGCCTTCAGCAGCTGGTTTTAGATATTTTAATCTATCAGCATGAGCACCGTCAACTTGCGAGAATTGTGCATCGTGAAGTAACCCTGGATTCTATTTTAATAAGAGAAGTAATGGTTACCTACCTTACAAAGGAAAAGTATTACTTAAAATTCATTATTGAGCAGGGAAAAAAACTGGGCATGTTCCGAAATGTGTCTTCTGCGCATATGATCCTGCAGTTAAAAAGCCTGCTTCATATGCCTTATCTTCAGCCGCAGTATATGGCTGAGGTCCTTCATATACAGTCCCACGAGGTTTACTTTGTCACTCAATATTATAAAGATATTGAAATTTGGCTGGATAGCTTTTGTTTTACAGCGGGAAAAGAAGATCTTATTTCTCAGGCTAGATAGCGTAAAAAGAGGTCGTAGTCTTTTCCAACGTCCTCTGCTGCATGTGCGTCAGAGCCAAAAGTGAATGGAATGTCCAGAAGCTGTGCTTTCTTGACAATGTCTTCGGGCGGGTATGTTTCACCACAGTCCTTTTTTCGAAGTCCTGCACTATTGAAATCCAGAACCATGCTGTGTTTCTTTACTTCTATTAGAATAGAATCCAGTAAACTGCCTGCCTGCTGCTCAAGCGGGTATTTTTTTTGAAATTTCCTTGGAAGAGTGACATGCCCGAGCCGTTTGGGCTTATAATTCCCTAGGTTGGATTTTATCGCTGCTTTCACTGTCTCGTAATACATTTCATGCACTTTAAGAACAGAGCCCATTTGTTCGACGAGCTCGCCAAATACATCTGCGCTGTAGTCCACGCATGTATAGCCGCGAGAAGTTCTAAGAAAATGAACTGAGAGGATAGAGTCATCTAGCAAATGTCCCCACATATTTAAAAAACGCTCTGTTTCTTTTTCATACCCTTCTATATAGTCAATCTCCAATCCTGTTAAGATGGAAATTTCCCCGGCGAACTTCTCTTTGATTTTATCTATGCTTGAAAAGTATGAATGAAGGCGGCTGAGTTTCATACCGCTGTCTCCGTCTGGAGTTGGATCAGTAAAACCCTCAGGTAATGGAGCATGTTCAGTAAACGAAATCTCATCAAACCCCAAATCTATGGCTCTTAAGACATACTCTTCCATCAGGTCCTCAGTCCCATGAGGGCAAAAAGGAGTGTGAATATGCCCGTCTTTTTTAATCATCTTGTAAACACCTCTGTCTTTCCTTAGTAATCACAGGCTTAAATTATGAAAAAAATAAAAAAACTTGGTCAAAAAATGTCGTTTACATGGTATCATAAATACATTGAAATAACATCTATCTGGAAATTAATATACATATATAAATGGATTTGTACCCAATTATCCCTATAACTGTGGATGTTGCTACAATGAGGGGGCCCACTATGGAAATTGTTATTGGTATTTTAATTGTAATCCTCATCCTGTTCGGGATTGGATACTTTATGAGGAAGAGGGTTTATAAGGAAGTAGACAGGCTTGAAGCCCGGAAAATTGCCATCATGAATCGTTCGCTTGCAGATGAAATGATAAAGGTAAAAGATTTGAAGATGACCGGGCAGGCAGAGGAAATGTTCGAACGATGGCGAGAAGAGTGGGATGAGATTATTACCACCCAGCTTCCCGAAGTGGAGGAGCTCCTGTTTGATGCAGAGGATTATGCGGATAAATACCGCTTTAAAAAATCCAAGCAGGTTTTGCAGCATATTGAAAAGGTGCTTCAAAATACAGATCAGAACATCGACAGAATCATCTCTGAAATACACGAGCTTGTTTCCAGCGAAGAAAAAAACAGTGTGGAGATCGGGGACTTAAGGGAATCTTTCAAAAAAGCAAAGAAAACCCTTTTAGCGCACGCCCATACATTTGGCAAAGCCCAGCAGAAACTTGAAGAAAAACTGCATGAAATTTATGAGGCGCTGAAACAGTTTGATGTAGAAACCGAAGCCGGCAACTACATAGCTGCACGTGAAATACTCATTCTTCAAAAGGAACAATTAGACATAGTCTGCTATAAAATTGAGCATATTCCAAAACTGCTTTCCGAGTGCCAGCATGCTATACCTGCCCAGATTCATGAGCTCCTTGAAGGCTACAGGGAAATGGAGGAGCAGGGCTATCTGCTGAGCCACATTCAGATTGAAACAGAGCTTAACAGAATTTCTGAAAATGTGAAAATCTATTTAAAACAAATAGAACAGACCGAAATTGAACAAATTTCTGAAGAGATTCAGGAAATCAATGAATCTATTGATACCTTCTATGACCTTCTTGAAAAGGAAGTAGGCGCAAATCAATTTGTCAGAACAGCACTAGGTTCTATGGAAAAGTCACTTGAAAAGCTGGAGACAGACCGAAAGCTTACAGACGCTGAAACAGACATAGTCAGACAGAGCTATCAGCTGACAGAACAGGACATTGAAAAGCAAAAACAGATTGGCAAGCAGATTTCACAGCTTCAAAAGCAATACGATGCCGTTTTTCAGCACATGAATCAGGATCAGGTTGCTTACTCCTTGATTAAGGAAGATTTGCAGGAGCTTGACGATAAGATTAAAAATGTCGAGAAGGAACATGATGCTTACCGCCAAAAGCTTCAGGCATTGAGGAAGGATGAACTTCAGGCCCGTCAAAAGCTCACTGAGATGAAGAGAATGATAACGGAATCCAACAGGCTGATACAAAAAAGCAACATTCCGGGCCTTCCGGAATCCTATCGTGAATCAGTGGTTCAATCAAGCAAGGCAATTTCCATGGTTGTTCAGAAACTCGATGAAATACCGCTGGATATGGTCGCGGTGAATTACCTTCTTGAGGATGCAGTCGAAGCTGTGGAAGCTCTTAATAATAAAACAAACGATATGGTGGAACAGGTTTATTTGATTGAAAAGGTCATTCAGTACGGCAATCGTTTTAGAAGCAGAAACAGCGGTCTTGCTTCGTCATTAACTGAAGCAGAAAATCTCTTTAGGGCTTATAAATATGAAGAGTCCCTGGAGACAGCTGCAGCGGCACTTGAACAAGTAGATCCCGGTTCGCTTCAGCGGATACAGAACATCATTGACGATGAACTAAAAGCAATCAATCCATGATCCTGCAGTTAGCTGCAGGATTCTTTTTGTTTTAGTGGGACATGTTAGGTGGCTTTCCAGAAGCTGTCGTTTGGTCTGCAGCTTCTGCTCATTGGAGTAAAGCACGGGGATAAGTGACACAAACACAGCCCCTTCAGAAGAGAAGAGGAATAGATAGGTAAACACTGTTTTTTGTTTAAACAGCCATTTCTAATAAGAATAAAACTAAAATAAAAAAATCGCACTCGCTGCTATGAGCAAGTGCGATTTTTAAAACAGATGCTAGCTTTTATGTTCATTATAGTTAGGCATGATGATTAGGCCGTAGAAAAGACAGGATAAAGCCTAAAATCCCTCCTATAAGTGCCGGAATCACCCAGCCAATCCCTATTTCAAAAAATGGGAGATACTTCTCTAGCAGGGTTTCTATTGCTCCTAAATTTATGTTAGCAGTTGTGAGTCCGTCAAACATGCTGAAGATGCCGGTCAGCAAAATACTAAAACCATAAACAAGCGATGAGCCTTTGAATAATGGGTCAAGAAAGCTTAACAAAATCAATACGATTGCCAGAGGGTAGATTGCCACCAGAATCGGTAAGGAAAATGCGATCAGCTGAGTAAGGCCTATGTTTGCAATCACAGCGCCAAATATAGTAACAATTAGGATGACGGTCCGATACGAGATACTTGGTAGAATTTTCGAAAAATAATTTCCGCAGGCTGATACAAGTCCGACACTTGTAGTTAAGCATGCAAAAGTAATGGCAAGACTCAACACCGCTGTCCCCAGAGATCCGTATAGGTAGGTGGCTGAATTCGAAAGGATGACTGCTCCGTTTTCCGAATAGCCAATCGACTCCACGCTGGTTGCTCCGAGATAAGCCAGAGATAAATAAACGGCAGCCATACCCGCAGCAGCAACTAAACCGGCTTTAACCGTCGCCCCGGCAATTGCTTTTCTCGATGTGACACCACGCTCTTTAATTGCCGTTACAATGACGATGCCGAAAACAAGTGCTGCGATGGTATCCATCGTTAAGTATCCTTCTAGAAAGCCTGTAAAGAAAGCACCTTCTGTATACGGTTCTTGAGTTGGCTGAAACGTCCCCATTGGGGTTGCAAAAGCTTTAAACATTAAAAGGGCCAGCACAGCCAGAAGCGCTGGCGTCAGTATTTTCCCGATTCTGTCAACAAGTTTGGCTGGATTTAAGGCCAGTGCATATGTGATGCTGAAGAAAACAACTGTATAAATCAGCAGGCTGATTCCGTTTCTCTCCATCTCCTCTGGCAAATAGGGAGTCACACCAATTTCAAAAGCAACTGTTCCGGTCCTTGGAATACCGAACATAGGGCCGATTGCCAAATACATAATAATGGGAAATGCCACTCCAAACAGCGGGTGAACTTTCCGGGCAAGAGACTGGACATCATTTCCAGACAGGCCAACGGCTACGACACCTAATAAAGGCAATCCTACTCCTGTAATCAGAAATCCAGCAACAGCAATCCAAACATTCTCACCCGCTGACTGTCCAAGCAACGGAGGGAAAATCATATTTCCGGCTCCTAAAAAGAGAGCGAAGAGCATTAATCCAATAATAAATGTTTCTTTTCCAGATAGTGTTTGTTTCATAAAAACATCCCCCTGAAGTTCCTTAAACTATTTTCTAACATAATAAAAATATTATTGTCGAAAAAAATAGACAATTCATATTAATTATATTTAAAAAACTTAGGCTGTCAATTGAACCAGGAATTCATATGAATACAGGCTGAAATGTGGTATTATATTTTGTTGCATGATTAAGTGCTTTATGGAGGGTAGAAGATGCTTTATTTAGATAACAGTGCTACAACAAAACCATATCCAGAGGCGCTTGCTGCTTTTACAAGCGTTGCTGGACAATATTTTGGGAATCCTTCTTCCCTTCATAAACTTGGAATTGAGTCTGAAAGGCTGTTAAAAGAGGCCAGAAAACAAACAGCCCAACTTTTAAAAGTACATGCAGATGAAATTATATTTACCTCAGGAGGAACTGAATCCAATAATATGGCCGTCAAAGGAGCTGCTTTCTTCCATGAGCGAAGAGGCAAGCATATTATAGCCTCTTCTGTTGAACACCCATCTATCTTGGAAACATTTCACCAGCTGGAGAAAGAGTTTGGTTTTGAGGCAACGTATATTCCTGTTGATGGCGAAGGAAGAGTTTCGGCCATGAAGATACAAGAAGCTTTACGTCCGGATACTATCCTTGTCTCAGTCATGCATGTGAACAATGAGGTGGGCACCGTTCAGCCAATTACTGAAATCGGAAAAGCGATCAAGCAGTATAATCAACGGATTTTATTTCATGTGGATCATGTTCAGGGTGCTGCAAAAGTTCCATTAAATATAAAAGAAGCCAATATAGATTTGCTAAGTTTGTCAGGACATAAGTTTCACGGCCTGAATGGAACGGGAGTCCTGTTCGTAAAACAGGGGGTTGAAATACTGCCGCTGTTATCAGGCGGCAGTCAGGAGTCGTCCCTGCGTTCCGGCACTGAAAGCATCGCAGGGATTGTATCATTGGCAAAAGCCCTCAGACTCTCTTTAGAAGCTGCTGAAGTATCTCATTTAGAAATGTCAGCAGTAAAGAAAAAGCTGATGAATGGACTGGCAAAGATGGAGGGTGTTCAAGTAAATACCCCTATTGAAGGCTCGGCTCCTCATATCGTAAACTTTTCAGTGCCGGGGATAAAAGCGGAGGTGCTCCTGCATATGCTGGAGGATGAAGGAATTATCTTATCCACCACTTCCGCGTGCTCCTCTAAAGCAAAAAAAGCAAGTGCTGTCCTTATGGCGATGGGAAAAGGACAGGCCGCAGCGGAAAGCTCTCTTAGAGTCAGTTTTTCTTACGATGCCAGTCAGCACATGGCTGACAAAGTATTGAACTGCCTGGAGAAGTCCGTAACTAAACTAAAACATGTTATGAGGTAATGTATATGTTATTTGACCATATAATGATTAGATTTGGAGAAATATCAACAAAGGGGAAAAACAGACGTAAATTTATAGACTCCCTGCTGAAGAATATTAGAGATGTGCTGTCTGAGCACGATTCGCTCCGTTATCAAGGAACAAGAGACCGTATCTATATCAAGCTTCACGGTGAAAATCATGAATTGATAGCTGAAAAGCTTTCACATGTGTTTGGTATTCAATCCTACTCGCTGGCTGTAAAGGCTGAAAAAGACATATCTGTCATGAAGGATGCAGCACTGAGTGCAGTGAAAAGTATTTATCGTAGGGGCGATACCTTCAAAGTGTCTACAAGGCGCGCAGATAAAACATTTCCTTTAGATACAAATGAAATAAACTATCAGCTTGGATCTCATATATTAGTGAACACGGAAGAACTTTCTGTGGACCTTCATAAGCCTGATATCAACCTGAGAGTCGAGGTCAGGGAGGATGCGGTATATTTTACAGCAAAGGACTATAAGGGAGCCGGAGGACTGCCTGCAGGAACAAGCGGCAAAGCGATGCTTTTACTGTCCGGTGGAATAGACAGCCCGGTAGCAGGCTATTTGTCTTTAAAAAGAGGGCTTGAGATTGAAGCGGTCCATTTTTTTAGTCCCCCTTACACAAGCGAAAAAGCTAAACAAAAGGTTGTTGATTTGACCAATGAACTGGTTAAATTCGGCGGGAAGATGGTTCTCCACATTGTCCCATTCACTGAAATTCAGGAACTGATTCAAAAGCAGATACCTGAAAATTACACAATGACATCAACCAGAAGAATGATGCTGAAAATTACGGATGCCATCCGTGAAAAAAATGGGGGACTGGCTATTGTGACCGGAGAAAGCCTTGGTCAGGTTGCCAGCCAGACAACAGAAAGTATGTATGCGATTAATGGCGTTACATCCACCCCTGTTCTTAGGCCCTTGATTGCTATGGATAAACTGGATATTATTGAAATCGCTCAAAAAATCGGAACCCATGATATTTCGGTTCAGCCTTTTGAGGATTGCTGTACAATCTTCACTCCTGCTGCTCCAAAAACACGTCCGAAAAAGGAGAAGGCAGAGCGTTTCGAAAGCTTTGTGAACTTTGAGGACTTAATTGAAAAGGCAGTTGAAAAGACGGAAACCATTACAATTGATAAACAGTCCAGCAAAACGCAGGAAAGCTTTTCACAGCTTTTTTGATACAGTTAGGCGCGCGAGGTCATAAGCCAATCATCTCAAAAAGGCAAAGAACACCTTTTAGAGATGCTCGTCTTATGCTTGTCGGGGCTTTACGGGCGCCTTCCGCTTTTCGTTATTGTCCAGCTCCAGGCGCCAGCGGCTCGAGGTCATAAGCTGTCTTGGCCAAAAGGTCAAAGAACGACCTTCCGTCCAAGTCATCTTATGCTTGTCGCCGCTGAGCGGCGCCTTCCGCTTTTCTACATTGTCCAGCTCCAGGCGCCAGCCCCTCGAGGTCATAAGCCAATCATCTCAAAAAGGCAAAGAACACCTTTTAGAGATGCTCGTCTTATGCTTGTCGGGGCTGAGCGGCGCCTTCCGCTTTTCTAACAACAATTACCAACAGGTTTTATTGAATGATGCTGTGTGTTTTAACACATTCTAATCTCACAAGGAGGTGAAAACACATGGCATCTAACAGCTCAAACAACTCAAACCAGCTTCTAGTAGCTGGAGCTCAACAAATGATCGATCAAATGAAATACGAAATCGCTTCTGAATTTGGTGTAAACCTTGGTGCAGAAACAACTTCTCGTGCTAACGGTTCTGTTGGAGGAGAGATCACTAAACGTCTAGTATCTTTCGCACAACAAAACATGAGTGGAAGCTTTCAACAACAATAATTAAATAGATAATGGCTACAAGAGCGGGGACATGTTCCCTGCTCTTTTTTCATGTTGTGGTGTTTTGTTTCTTTATTGAACTACCCGCCACTTAACTGCTCTTGCGAGCTGTTTGAAGTGGGGGATTCCTAAGAACACCAGCGTAACCGCTAGTTATGGATTAGGCTATCCCGTTGCACCGACGGTTAGAAGCCTTA
>NZ_WKKI01000021.1 GCF_009674805.1 Metabacillus lacus
TGGAAGCGTGGTGACATGTGGAGCTGACGAATACTAATCGATCGAGGACTTAACCTATATATGATATAGGCATAAACAAGCGAAAACATATAATATCTTGCGCGTTATCCAGTTTTGAGGGAACATGTTTTTCTCAAACTTTATACAGTCTGGTGGCGATAGCGAAGAGGTCACACCCGTTCCCATACCGAACACGGAAGTTAAGCTCTTCAGCGCCGATGGTAGTTAGGGGCTTCCCCTTGTGAGAGTAGGACGCTGCCAGGCTTTATAAAGATACATACGCAGTGCACACACTTTCTTTCTTAACTGCATATCTTATATTATTATCGCGGGGTGGAGCAGTCTGGTAGCTCGTCGGGCTCATAACCCGAAGGTCGTAGGTTCAAATCCTGCCCCCGCAACCAAAGGTCCCGTAGTGTAGCGGTTATCACGCCTGCCTGTCACGCAGGAGATCGCGGGTTCGATTCCCGTCGGGACCGCCATTTTAATTACATAGTCCTTCACAACGAAACGAGAGTTTCGTTTTTTTTATGTTCAAAAACAAAAGGCTGATTCATTTCTCCTTAAACTTGGATAAACTAACTCGATAGGCTATTCTAGTAGTAAGACAATTGCAAGGTTTGTGAAAAGAGGTGTGAACATGGCGCTTCACGATGAATTTTCATTTATTAAAGATATTACTCCTTCGTCTCTTCATCAAGCAGATGTCCTGGTCGGCATTGGAGATGATGCAGCTGTTTATCAGGTGCAGGAGGGGCAGCAGCAGATTCTTTGTATGGACACGATGGTAGAGGATATTCATTTTAAAAGAAGCTATTCCAGTGCTGAAGAAATTGGACATAAGGCTTTGGCCGTCAATATCAGTGATGTTGCTGCGATGGGAGGCATCCCGAAGTACTATGCAGTCAGCATCGCCATTCCGGCGCACTGGAGTCCCGGGGAGCTGACTGCCATTTATCAGGGAATGAAACAGCTCGGAGATACGTATCAAATGGATTTGCTCGGCGGAGATACAGTATCTACTCAGGGAAAACTGGTGATAACAGTAACAGTTACTGGTGAAACACAGCGGCCGGACAATTGTCTGCGCAGCAATGCAAAAGAGGGAGACATTGTCTTTGTGACAGGCTATGTAGGCGACTCTGCTGCAGGATTGCATTTACTGACTGAAAACCCCGATAATCTCTCAGCAACTTCTCAGTATCTTTTTCAGCGGCATAAAATGCCTGTTCCGCAAGTAGAAGCAGGAACCATAATTTCAGCAAGTGGCAGAGCTTCTTTAAATGATATCAGCGACGGTCTTGCCAGTGAACTGAATGAAATAGCAGAAGCAAGCAATGTAACGATTATGATAGATGAAACAATGCTGCCCATTAGCAAAGAGGCTTTTGAAGCAGATAACAGACAAGCTTTAACGTGGGCATTATATGGCGGAGAGGATTTTGAGCTTGTGGGAACAGCTTCTCCTGAAACTTTTGCTGTTATCGAAAAGGAATGTAAAAAAGCCGGCATTCTGATAACCAGGATAGGCGAGGCTCATCAGGGAGAGGCGAAAGTCTTCTTGGAGGATCTACATAGCGAGGTGCGCCTCTTGGCTAAAGGCGGATACAATCATTTTCAAAAAGCAGGTGGTATCAATGGAGTGGAATCTGAAAACGGAAAATCCTGAGGAAACAGCAGCATTTGCCATGAAGCTCGCAGAAAGACTGGAGCAAGGTGATGTTTTGACACTCGAGGGAGATCTTGGAGCAGGAAAAACCACTTTTACCAAGGCGCTGGCAAAAGGGCTGGGAATTGAGCGCAATGTCAACAGTCCCACTTTTACCATTATAAAAGAATACCATGGCGGAAGGCTGCCTCTTTATCATATGGATGTTTACCGAATGGAAGAGGATTCAGAGGACCTGGGCTTTCATGAATATTTTGAAGGTGAAGGAGTTACCGTTGTGGAATGGGCCCATTTGATACATGAATACTTGCCTGATAACAGGCTTGAAGTTCAAATTTTTCATGTGGGTGAAACGGAGCGGAGGCTCACAGTCAAAGCATTTGGTCCAAGATACATTAATTTAGGCAAGGAGCTATTGGGATGAAGGTATTGGCAATCGATACATCCAATTATGTACTAGGAGTTTCACTTGTAGAGAATGAAACTGTGATTGGTGAGTACATTACAAATGTGAAAGGCAATCATTCCGTTCGGACAATGCCTGCGATTCAGGAACTTATGGAGTCCTGCGGCGTAATGCCTTCCGAGCTTGACCGCATTGTAGTGGCAGAGGGACCCGGATCTTATACCGGCCTCAGAATTGGTGTGACAATTGCCAAAACGATGGCATGGACCCTGAATATTCCTATTGCGGGTGTCTCAAGCTTGAAAGCATTGGCGGCAAACGGAAGTTATTTCCAAGGATATATCTGTCCCTTGTTTGATGCAAGAAGAGGCCAAGTTTACACAGGATTGTTTCAATATGAGCAGCAGGAGCTGAAACGAATCAGTGAGGATCAGAATATTTTGCTGTCTTCTTTTCTGCAGGAACTCAAGCAGCAGGAACAGCGGATCTTGTTTATAGGTAATGATGTTGAGATGCATAAAGAGACAATAAAAGAGGAATTGGGAGAAAAAGCGGTGTTTGCTGATGCATCAGAGCATAATCCTAGACCTTCAAAGCTCGGCCTTCTTGGCATGAGAAAAGAGGCGGTTGGCACTCATTCATTTGTGCCGAATTACATCAGGCTTGCAGAAGCAGAAGCAAAATGGCTTGAATCTCAGAAATGAGGTTATGATGGAAAGACAGATTTCGATTAGGAAAATGACTTTACATGATATTGATGCCGTATACGAAATTGAACATCTATCATTCAGTCTGCCCTGGAAAAAGGAATCCTTTTATAATGAGCTGACCAATAACCTGTTTGCCACATACTTTGTTGCCATTGACGGGGAAAAGGTCATAGGCTACTGCGGTCTGTGGGTGGTAATGGAGCATGCTCAAATTACGAATATTGCTGTCCTGCCAACCTACCGGGGAAAAGGCATTGGAGAGCATCTGCTTGGAAATGCAATGGATGCAGCGCGCAACGCAGGCTCTGATACACTTTCCCTGGAAGTGAGAGTGTCCAATCATCAGGCACAGGGGCTTTATAGAAAGCTTGGCTTTCAGCCGGGCGGAATTCGAAAGCAGTACTACACGGATAATTTAGAAGATGCTATTGTAATGTGGGTGAAATTATGAGTATTGAAGATCAATATGTATTAGGCATAGAAACAAGCTGTGATGAAACCGCGGCTGCCATTGTAAGAAACGGACGGGAAATTGTCTCAAATGTTGTGGCTTCACAAATAGAGAGTCATAAACGCTTTGGCGGTGTTGTTCCGGAAATTGCTTCGCGTCATCATGTTGAACAATTGACTGTTGTTGTAGAAGAGGCAATGGAGAAGGCAGGCTTGTCTTTTAAAGAGTTAACTGCTGTCGCAGTAACGGAGGGTCCAGGACTTGTCGGCGCCCTGCTGGTTGGTGTGAATGCGGCTAAAGCGATTGCATACTGCCACGGCCTTCCGCTTGTCGGTGTTCACCACATCGCAGGCCATATTTATGCAAACAGGCTTTTAACGGAGCTGAAGTTTCCATTAATGTCTCTTGTGGTTTCCGGGGGGCATACGGAGCTTGTCTACATGGAAGAGCATGCTTCATTTCAGGTGATTGGTGAAACGCTCGATGATGCAGCAGGAGAGGCTTATGATAAGGTTGCGCGTACACTGAAGCTTCCTTATCCAGGCGGTCCCCATATTGACAGGCTTGCCCATGAAGGAGAGCCGGTGATTAATCTTCCAAGAGCGTGGCTTGGGGAAGGATCATATGATTTCAGTTTCAGCGGGTTAAAATCTGCCGTCATTAATACAGTTCACAACGCTGCACAAAAAGGGATCAGCATTCGTCCGGAAGATTTGGCGGCAAGCTTTCAGGTGAGCGTCGTGGATGTGCTGGTGACAAAAACAGAAAGAGCAGTGGATGAATATGGTGTCAAGCAGCTTTTGCTTGCAGGAGGAGTTGCTGCAAATAAAGGATTGCGTACTGCGCTGGAGACTAGATTTTCCGGACGAGATGATGTTGAGTTAATCATACCGCCTTTGTCTTTGTGTACGGATAATGCAGCAATGATTGCAGCTGCCGGAAGTGTTATGTATGAAAAGGGAATGCTCGGAAATTTAAAAATGAATGCACATCCTGGATTGGAACTTCCTCTGTAACAGCCTCAAGCTTGAGGCTTCTTTTTTTGCAAGTAAACTTATCCACAAGGTAAAAACAGATTTTTCTGAGTCTATTTGTGCGTAACTGTTGATAATGTGGATAAAATCTGTGTTTTCTGTGGATATTGTGGGTAACTATGTTGAGCACTTGAATAGAATAGAAATGAGATGTGGATAAGTTAAAATGAAAAAGCAGCCGCTGGGGCTGCTTAAAAGAAAGGAATTAAGCCTGCAGCTCTTCCCATTCTTCCATTAATGCTTCAAGAGATGCTGAGGCTTCGTTATTTTGCTGATTCAGTTTTAACACTTTTTCATGATTTTGATAAATCTCCGGTTCACACAGAAGTTCTTCATTTCTCTCTATCAATTCCTCAAGTTCTGAGATTTCACTTTCTATTTCTTGGATCCGCCGCTGCCGCTGACGTTCCTGCTTTTTCATTTCTTTTTCCTGCTGATAAGAAAGTTTATTCTCAGATTCATTCTTTTTCTTTGGCACAGCAAGTGAGGATTCGGCATTTTCTATTTGCTGAAGCTCCAGTTCTTCCTGCTTCTTTTGTGTGTAATAATCATAATCGCCCAAATACTCGTTGATTCCTTTTGAAGTCAGTTCATATACCTTTGTGGCAATTCTGTTGATAAAATACCTGTCGTGAGACACGAACAGGATGGTGCCGGGATAATCAATCAGGGCATTTTCAAGGATTTCTTTGCTGTCCAGATCTAAATGGTTTGTCGGTTCATCTAGTATGAGGAAATTTGATTTTTCCATCATTAATTTTGCCAGTGCGAGGCGGGCCTTTTCACCGCCGCTTAAAGAAGCTACGGGCTTCAGGACATCATCCCCGGAAAACAGAAAGTTCCCAAGCACGGTACGAATATCTTTTTCCGGCTCTAGCGGATATTCATCCCACAGCTCGTTCAGCACTCGCTTATTGGAGGTTAAATCTGCCTGCTGCTGATCGTAATAGCCGATCTTCACATTAGATCCGATTTTAAAGTCTCCTGTTAGAGGCTCTAGCCTGCTTGTAATTGTTTTTAAAAGAGTAGACTTGCCGATTCCGTTCGGCCCTACAAGAGCGATGCTGTCTCCCCGGGAAATATTGAAGTTGATGTTGGTCACAACAGGCTTGCTTTGGTCATAAGAAACAGAAATGCTGTCGGCCTTCAGGACGTCATTGCCGCTCTGCTTCTCGATATCAAACATGATGGATGCGGATTTTTCATCACCAAGGGGCTTGTCCATCAGTTCCATCCGGTCAAGTTTTTTCCGGCGGCTTTGCGCCCGCTTTGTAGTAGAAGCCCTTGCCAGGTTACGCTGAATAAAGTCCTTCAGCTTGGCTACTTCATCCTGCTGTTTTTCATACATCTTCAGATCGCGTTCATAATTCTCAGCTTTTATATCAAGATATTTGCTGTAATTGCCAAGAAATTTAGCGGAGCGGTTTCTTGAGATTTCATAAACCTGCGTGACGACCTTATCAAGAAAATAACGGTCATGCGATACAATAAGAATGGCACCCTGATAGGACTGTAAATACTGCTCCAGCCAGGAAAGGGTGTCAATATCCAGATGGTTTGTCGGCTCATCCAAGATGAGCAAATTTGGCTTTGTTAAAAGCAGTTTTCCGAGCGCCAGCCTGGTTCTCTGCCCTCCGCTTAGTTTTGAAACGGGCGTTTTGGGATCAAAGGAGGAAAAGCCAAGGCCATGCAGGATGGAGCGGATGTCGGCTTCATACTGATAGCCGCCCTGCTCGCTGAAGGATACCTGCAGCTTGTCATACTCTGACAGCAGTCTGTGATACTGATCAGAATTGCTGGATGGATCTGCTGACTGCATGGCCTCTTCAAGCTTGCGCATATCCATTTCCATCTTCTTTAAATGCTGAAAAACTGACGCCAGTTCTTCAAAAATGGACAGGTGCGATTCCAGGCCTGAATCCTGTGCCAGGTAGCCCATTGTGACATCTTTGGGCTTCATAATTTCCCCGGATTCATAGGACAGCTGTCCCGATAGAATTTTGAGAAGAGTGGACTTTCCTGCTCCGTTTCTCCCGACGAGGGCTATTCTGTCTCTGTGTTGCACTTCCAGTTTTATATTTGATAAAATCACTTCTGCACCGAAGGATTTTGTTAATTGCTGCACTTGTAATATGATCATTAATTTCACCTCAGTTAAGCTTAATATAGCATACCTGAGCAGGTTATTCAGAGCAACAAGCATTATCGCAGCCAGTAAAAAATTGTCACATTTACTAAACAGACAGATTTATGAAAATAGTGTATAGTTTAGAGTAAGGAGAGTTGTTATGGCTGAATTTACACATTTCAACGAACAGGGAAGAGCAAAGATGGTGGATGTGGGCGATAAGCAGCCTACAAAACGTTTTGCTGCTGCTAAATCAAGGGTCACAATGCCTGAGCACGTTTGTTCCGCGATCAGGGATAAAAAATTAGCCAAGGGCGATGTTTTGGCAGTAGCCCAGGTTGCTGGCATTATGGCAGCAAAAAACACTTCATCCATTATCCCAATGTGCCATCCCATCCCCATTACGGGTATTGACATACAATTTGAATGGAATTTAGAAGGTGCAATCTGCCATTTGGATATTGCGGCAACGGTGAAAACAGAAGGAAAGACAGGTGTGGAAATGGAAGCGCTAACCTCGGCGTCCGCCTGCGCCCTGACTGTTTATGATATGTGCAAGGCTTTGGATAAAGGCCTTGTCATCGGGCCTACATATTTAGTTGAAAAAACAGGCGGCAAAAATGGCGAATATAAACGTGAAGAGCCTGTGAAGGAATGAGGAGGAGACTGTGAACGTAGATCAATCAAAGATACCGCAGGCAACCGCAAAAAGACTGCCGTTATACTACAGGTTTTTGAAAAACCTGCACTCCTCAGGAAAGCAGCGTGTTTCCTCGGCGGAGCTGAGCGATGCAGTCAAAGTAGATTCAGCTACCATCAGAAGAGATTTCTCTTATTTTGGGGCTTTAGGCAAAAAAGGATATGGCTATAATGTCAATTATTTGTTATCCTTTTTTAGGAAAACACTCGATCAGGACGAGCTGACCAATGTTGCATTGATTGGCGTCGGAAACCTGGGAACAGCGTTTTTGCATTATAATTTTTCGAAAAACAATAATACCATCATTCAAATGGCATTCGATGTGGATGAGGACAAAATCGGATCAGAAATTGGCGGTGTCCCGGTGTTTCATCTGGACAATCTGGAGCAGCATCTTTCTGAAGACATTGCTGTTGCAATCCTGACTGTTCCGGCCCAAGTAGCCCAATCCATCACCGACCGCCTGATTGAAAAAGGAATCAAGGGAATTTTGAACTTTACTCCGGCAAGGCTGAATGTGCCGGAACATATCAGAATTCATCATATTGATCTTGCTGTGGAACTGCAGTCACTGGTTTATTTCCTGAAACATTATCCAAGTGAATCATAAATAGAAAGAACCTGACCTTGAGGAGGTGAAGACAAACATGCCAAACGTTGGAGTAGGAAGCCTCTTGCTGATTGTTTTTGTCGCACTTTTGATTTTTGGACCCAAAAAACTGCCTGAGCTTGGAAGAGCCGCAGGAAACACATTACGCGAATTCAAGCATGCTACTAAAGGATTAGCGGATGATGATGACGAAGTGAAAAAAGAGAAAGAAACAAGATAGGATGAATCCTTCATGTTAGAAAAGGAAATGTCGGTCTTAGAGCATATTACCGAATTGCGGAAACGGCTAATTCTAGTTGTCGTTTTCTTTTTTGTTTCCGTAATCATTGGATTTTTGCTTTCCCGGCCGATCATCATTTATTTACAGCATACAGAAGAAGCCCGCCGCCTTACTTTGAATGCCTTCCGGCTGACAGATCCGGTAATGGTGTATATGCAATTTGCCTTTATTATTGCCTTTATTCTTACATCTCCCGTCATACTGTATCAGTTATGGGCGTTCATCAGCCCCGGACTTTATGAAAAGGAACGAAAAATAACGCTGAGCTATATTCCTGTTTCGGCTGCACTTTTTCTGATAGGCATTTCTTTTTCATATTTTGTCCTGTTTCCGTTTGTTGTGAATTTTATGGAAAGAGTCTCTAATGACCTTCAGATTAACCAGGTAATCGGAATTCATGAATATTTTCAGTTTTTGCTTCAGTTAACAGTGCCGTTTGGTTTTTTGTTTCAGCTGCCTGTTGTAATCATGTTTTTAACAAGGCTCGGCATTGTTACCCCAATGTTTCTTGCAAAAGTACGAAGATATGCGTACTTTGTGCTGCTGGTGGTGGGAGCATTTATCACGCCGCCAGAGCTGCTGTCCCACCTGATGGTAACTGTGCCGCTTCTATTTCTTTATGAAATCAGCATCATTGTCTCCAGAGTCTCTTACAGAAAAGCGATGAAATACAAAATGGAGCAAGCAAATGCACAAAAATAACCTCTCCTGCCGGAGAGGTTATTTGTTTTGTGTGGATTTTGTTTTACGGGACAAAGCAAACATTCTGATCGCTACACCAAAATCAAAGGTTGCAACCAATAAAAGCAGAATGGTAGGCAGGCTCCACAGGCCATTCTGGCCGGTTCTTACAGCCAGATACGTAAACAAAATGCCCATTGCAAAGTAAAATAAAGCGATGGTTCTCGGATTTGTTCTCATCCTGAAAAGCCTCCAAAGATAAATTGCATCTGTTCAACTTGTTCCATCAACTCATCAATGCGGTCCGCGAAGACAATCTGGACAAGCACCACGAACGTGTTCATTGCAACATGGGCAAAAATCGGAACAAGAATGCGTTTTGTTTTTACATATAAATAGGCAAAGGTAAAGCCCATTGCACTATATAAAAGGATATGCTCAGGCTCCTGATGGACAAGCGCAAAAATGACAGAGCTGATCAATCCGGCAATAAAGAAGTTTGTCTTTTCGTACAGCACACCGAAGATGATTTTCCGGAAAATGATTTCCTCCAAAATCGGGCCGATGACCGAGGTAACAATAATCAGGAGTGGTGCCGCCTGAATGAATCTGACAATCTGCTGTGTATTTTCAGAGCCCGGCTCTATGCCGAATACGTTAATTTCAATGTTGGCAGCGATCACCTGCACAAACAATGCCAGAAAGACCCCGGCAATTGCCCACCATATGGAGGCCGCCGTGCTTGCAGGCTCTCCGCCCAGGTGGGAACGATACTGCCTGTCACTCCTCAACAGCAGAAGCGTGATCAAAAGGGCTGCCCCAAAGCTGAAGATACCCCAGTACCCGAAGGCAACGATCGGAGCAAGCTCCCTTGCTGCACCTTCACCAACGCCAAGCCGAAGCAGCAGCGGGACTCCTACAAAGGAAGAAAACTGCATCACGATATATGTTAAAATAATCAGCCAATACTCTTTACGCAAGTAACTCATTCTCCTCTCCATGGGACAAGGGGACGTTTCTCTCGTCCCATCCGGTTCCCTATCATATGTTTCCCAAGAAACCCGTTGAGCATTATTGTATCATAATCCGGTGGAGATAGGGTGGGACAAGGGGACGGGTGGGACAAGGGGACGGGTTCCTCGTCCCACCCGCCAACGCTCCTGGGATAAGGCGACCGGTTCCTCGTCCCACGGCAACGCTCCAGAGTAAAGAGGAGAGTCGCAGGAGGCGTGCCTCACCGTGTGCCGCTTGAACGGATCCAGCGGCACAATTAGTACTCCAGGAACCTGATAACTCTCCCAGAGACTGCCAAGATAGGCGGAAGAAGTGGTTCTGACCGCAGGAGGCACGCCTCACTGCAGGACATGAGGAACGCTTCCACTGCCCATCCAGTGCTCCAGTCAGCAGGTAAAAAAGGTATGCAACTCTAACCCTCGGAGTCTGCCCTATGTTCTCTTCGTCCTTTTGCAGCAACAGATCCTTTAGTATCTTCAAGGCTACACGCTGCTCCCCACAATACACATAAATCCTTGAACTATAAGGTTTAAGTTTTGCTTATTATGACATAATCAATTAAAGTGAATGGTGGGAAAAAAATTTCAAGTTTAATACTTGAAATTGGAAACAAGATTATATAATATATAAATTGTGTTAGCACTCGTTGTGTTCGAGTGCTAATAAGAAAGAATACTTAGGTAAAACTGAAAAATTTGAGGAGGTTGTTTCAAGTGTTAAAGCCATTAGGTGATCGTGTAGTTATTGAACTTGTTCAATCAGAAGAAAAAACTGCAAGCGGTATTGTTCTGCCTGATACTGCAAAGGAAAAGCCGCAGGAAGGCAAAATCGTAGCTGTGGGCACTGGCCGCGTACTGGAAAACGGAGAGCGTGTTTCTCTTGAAGTTTCTGAAGGCGACAGCATCATCTTCTCAAAATATGCTGGTACTGAAGTGAAATATGAAGGTACTGAATACTTAATCTTACGTGAAAGCGACATTTTAGCTGTTATTGGTTAATAAACAGCCCCACATAACATAACGATTTTTAAAATTTGAGGAGGTTTCTTAACATGGCAAAAGATATTAAATTTAGCGAAGAAGCTCGCCGTTCCATGCTTCGCGGAGTTGACGCTCTGGCTGATGCTGTAAAAGTAACACTTGGACCAAAAGGACGCAACGTGGTTCTTGAAAAGAAATTCGGTTCTCCGCTTATCACAAATGACGGTGTAACAATTGCAAAAGAAATCGAATTAGAAGACGCTTTTGAAAACATGGGTGCTAAGCTTGTTGCTGAAGTAGCAAGCAAAACAAATGATGTTGCCGGTGACGGTACAACAACTGCAACTGTTTTGGCTCAAGCGATGATCCGCGAAGGTCTTAAAAACGTAACTGCAGGCGCAAATCCTATGGTGATCCGTAAAGGGATTGAAAAAGCTACTAAAACAGCGATTGAAGAGCTTCAATCAATCTCCAAGCCAATTGAAGGCAAAGCTTCTATCGCTCAAGTTGCTGCCATTTCATCTGCTGATGATGAAGTAGGACAATTGATTGCTGAAGCAATGGAGCGCGTTGGAAACGACGGCGTTATCACAATTGAAGAGTCCAAAGGTTTCACAACTGAGCTTGAAGTTGTGGAAGGTATGCAATTCGACCGCGGATATGCATCTCCTTACATGGTAACAGACTCTGACAAAATGGAAGCTGTCCTTGACAACCCTTACGTTTTGATCACTGATAAAAAGATTGCAAGCATTCAGGAAATTCTTCCTGTATTAGAGCAAGTTGTTCAGCAAGGCAAGCCGCTATTGATTATCGCTGAAGACGTTGAAGGCGAAGCACTGGCTACACTTGTTGTGAACAAACTGCGCGGAACCTTCAATGCTGTTGCTGTTAAAGCACCTGGCTTTGGTGACCGCAGAAAAGCAATGCTTGAAGATATCGCAGTTCTTACTGGTGCAGAAGTAATCACTGAGGACTTAGGTCTTGACCTTAAATCTGCAAGTATTGAGCAGCTGGGCCGCGCTTCAAAAATTGTTGTAACAAAAGAAAACACAACAATCGTAGAAGGTGCTGGAGAGTCTGACAAGATTGCAGGCCGTGTAAACCAAATTCGTGCTCAAGTAGAAGAAACTACTTCAGAGTTTGATAAAGAAAAACTTCAAGAGCGTCTTGCTAAGCTAGGCGGCGGTGTTGCAGTAATTAAAGTTGGAGCTGCTACTGAAACTGAGCTGAAAGAGCGCAAACTTCGCATCGAAGACGCTTTGAACTCAACTCGTGCTGCTGTTGAAGAAGGTATCGTAGCTGGTGGGGGTACTGCACTTGTGAACGTATACAACAAAGTAGCTGAACTTCAGGAAACTGGAGACACTAGAACTGGTATCAACATCGTGCTTCGTGCATTGGAAGAGCCAGTTCGCCAAATCGCACACAATGCAGGCCTTGAAGGATCTGTTATCGTTGAGCGCCTGAAACACGAGCAAGTCGGAATCGGCTTCAACGCTGCAACTGGCGAATGGGTAAACATGATCGAATCAGGTATCGTTGACCCTACAAAAGTAACTCGCTCTGCACTTCAAAACGCTGCATCTGTAGCGGCTATGTTCCTGACAACTGAAGCAGTTGTAGCTGACAAGCCGGAAGAAAATGCTGGCGGAGGAATGCCTGACATGGGCGGCATGGGTGGAATGGGCGGCATGATGTAATAACGCCCTCAAACCCTTGATATAAGTGGGTTTTGAAGTAAGATGAGAGTGGTTTGCTAACATTTTGCTAACATTAAGGATATTAACGGAGGCTTCTCATAAGTTCAGCGAACTTTTGAGAGGCTTCTTTTTTCATGTCTTGGGTGACGTGGAGATACACATTTTTCGTAATTTGATCGTCAGTATGACCGAGACGGTCCAAGATTTGTTCAAGTGACACACGCGCTTCGGCGAGCAGTGATGTATGGGTGTGCCTTAGACTGTGCGGGGTTAAATCTTCATTCAAACCTGCGATTCTAAGCAGCCTTTTCATTCGGTCTCGAAAGTTCTTTAGCACGATGGGATAACCGTAGTGGCGCCCAGTTTTGGCAAAAATAAAATCATGGTTATAGTAAGCATTTCCTAACCGCTCGATTACTTCGTCTTGTAACCTTTTTATGTTCCTTCAACGCCCCTATAACCTCTTCATCCACGATGATTTACCTTCGTGATTTCCTTGTCTTTGGCGTAACTAGTTGATAGTTCAGCGGATTATTGCTTAGGTTGTAAAGCGTTTTCGTGATGCTGATGGTGTGATTCACAAAATCAATATCCTTCCACATGAGCGCGATTAACTCCCCGCCGCGAATACCGGTATAGGAAAGAATGAAAAATGCCAAGTAATCGTGTTCCAAGCCATGTTCCATAGCTGTTTTTAAAAACAGAGCAAGATCTTCTATCTCAAGATATTTCGTAATTTCTTCATCCTCCAACTGTTCAATGGTTTTCTTATCTTTTTTAAGATCTTCGCTAGCTTTTTGCTATTTGCTCATTTGCAATTTCCTCTTTCTTTAAAATTTAAAAAGAAAAACCGCAGCACAAGACCATCTCCAAAATGGATAGAATCTAGTTACTGCGGTTCTCGTTTGTTAGTTACTTTATTTAGTTGAATTGAATTTAACCGGTAAAATTCTTACATCATAATATCTTGTGATTTTGCTAATTTTAATAGATTACAAACATTTATTTAGATGAAATTTTTGGTAAAATAGGTGGAGAGATGTTGGAATGTGAAGAATTGTGAAACTGTGCTGTACTATTCTAATATGTAACAAGTGGGAGGATATATGAATAATACTGAAATGGACATAAATTGGACAGATGTTGCGTGTGGCAGTGCTGCTTCTTCTTGGAATGGATATACATATCAAGGTAAGGTAGCAATGTACACTATGCTTTGCTTAATTAATCAAATCGGTGCGGGTAATGAGGATGTAAATAACTACACACTTGAAATTGAATTGTTTGAAGATTTTTGTATTAAATACAAGGGTGATTATTACTCGATACATCAAGTGAAATCATATCAAGACAAAGAAACTATTGGTGGATATAAAGCTACGGTTCTTGAATTATTAGGAAAGACAATCATACAACCATCTGTAAAAGAAGCAAGTCTACATACAGCGATAAACATTAAAGAATTCACTGTTGAGAATTTGAAAAATGATTTAATTGCTTATGTACCTCGCAAAAAGAAAGATTTATTCAATCATTTTAAAAAATTGCTATTTGAGGAAGGGAGATTTGAAGGAGCATGGAGTAAGCTAAACATTAATCAACATGATGGAAAAATAAATGTTAATAGGGTTGTCCAAGTGGACGAAATTAACAACAGAATAAAAGAACAACTTAAAATATTTCTTCAAAATGACACCCATAGAAGTCCCTCTTCAATAAGTGTAGAGAATCTTGATTATGCTTACTCAAACTTACTACATACGGTTAATAATCTCATTGCTGACATCCATTTAAAAAGACAATCAGATCCAGTAATTACTTTCAACAAAGTATTAGAAATTCTTCAGAGTGAGAATGTTTTTAACCTAACTAGTGAAACAGTTGCTAGTTTACTTATGGACGATCTAACAACATATTTTGAAGAATACTGTGAAGAACAGGGAATTGACCTAGAACTAGAAGAAGAAAAAGCAAAAATCTGGATCCATCATATAGACGTATTAAAACTGTTAACACCTGAAGACTTTGTACTCATTTGCAGAAAAATTGCCCCTAATATCAAAATGAAAAGGTCTGATTCTATCAGTATAGCAGAATACAAAAGACTTATTGACCAGCATGGGGTTAAGCAAATGTTATTTGAGTGTTTGTTTACTTTTCATCATATGCTAGAAACAGCGACATTAAAAAATGATATTCTCCTTATAAAAAAAAACAAGGTAGCTAGCTTGATTACCCTTATTCTTAACTCAGGAAGAAACGCTTGTTCTACAGTTGGTAAGGATATATTCAATAACTTTAATAATGATGAATCGCTTCTAGAACTTCTCTTTGAGGTTGAAACCTATATCAATAAATCAATTAATGAAGAGTACAAGGGAACTATTACAGAAGTGGAATCAGACATAGATTATAAAAGTAGAGAAAAATTCACTGGACCAAAAAAAATAAAATTTATGGATATAAAATCTGCTATGGAGGAATTTAGATCGAATGAATAATTTCGTTAAAACTATCTTTATCGAAGCTGGATTTGAATTTTATGAGCGATTAATTTTCAATGGAGATTTTTCAGCCAACTTCTCTTTTTTTACCAGAACAATTAACAATAAATTTGACTTTTATCTAGTCGGGAATTTCAGAGAAGGAGAGGTAAATCTTGAGGGGTTACAGCAAGAATTAACTCAATGTCTTGATTCTATTCTACTAGAAATGAATGTATCAGGCTTAGATAAGAATCTTTCTTTCCTACTTTTGCTAGAGACTGAATCTATAGCATATTCAAAAGAACGCACAAGATATATTTACAATATAGAGGAAGACCCCTATGACTTTAAAAAATATGTATTAACATATACCAAAGGTCAATTTGAAGCATTAATAATTCAATTAAATGAAATGAAAGAAGAACCCTTATTAAAAATATTAAATTACTTTTTGCTAGAGAAAAAACTATTTTCTTCTTTTAAAAAGAAAGAAGAAAATAGAAATACTATTGAAAATCAAGAAGCCGTTATATACGATTTAGTATCAAAGTTATTCATAAAGTTACCATTTTTAAGTGTAAATATAAAGCAAGAGAATTTAGTAAGTTTAAAGAAGGAAATTGACGAAAAGCTTAATCAAACACAATCCAATATAGTTAGTTTAATGCTCGAACAATACATTAAAGACCCGGAACTTCAGATTAATGACATCTTAACTGTGATAGGTTGTGAATACATTGAATAGTATAAAAATATCAAGGGTCTATATTGAAAATTTCAAGTCAATAGAAAAAGCAAACATTTATTTTAAAGATCAAACTGTTACAATTCTGGATGGACCTAATGGATTTGGGAAAACTAGTATATATGATGTAATAGAATTAACTTTGACAGGAAGTATTAGACGTATTAAACAATTAAAAATAAATGTAGGAAACAGAGGATACGATGATTACTTATTTGCTAAAGATCAATCTAAAGCAATTATTTTAAAGATAGAATTGGAAAAATTTGATACTACTTTTAATTTTATTGAAAAAATTATTATTGGACGTAAGATTGAACCTAGTTCATTAAGTAGATCTAGAAAGAGACCCTTTGATTTTGACTATTCTGTACATTTGCTTGGAGAGTTTGAAGGGGACTTAACAGATGAGAATAAGTCATCTCAGGGAACTATTGAAGAGTTATTTGGAATTTCAGGTTTTGAGTCTAAGTACAGCTTATACCATTATATTGAACAAGAGGAATCAAGTCACTTACTAAGAAGAAATGAAAAAGAACGTATGGATCACATTGGTAAACTCTTTAACATTGATCTAGAAATAAAAGAACGAGATATTCTTGAAAAAGCAAAAAATAGATTAATTCATTATAAGACTAATTTAAATAGAAAAATTTCCGAAATATCCATAGATTTTACGACTAGTAAAGAAGGTGATGAAACAACTGAAGTTGAGTACTTTCAATTAATTAACATTCCCTCCAATAAAATTGTTTGGGATCAAAAAATTATTAAACCCTTAGACAAAGAGCAGAAAGCCAATTACATAGAACAACTAGAAGATATTAAAGGTCTAATCACTAACTTTAATGAATTTATACTTGAAGCAAAAAACGAAAGAATTCGAGGTATTGCTTCGAAAGATCAGAGACTATCAGCTTTAGTTATCTTAGGGTATTTTGATGAAGAATTTGAGCAAATTAAGACCAGTAATAATCTAAAAAAATTATTTGAAGATATAAAAATAAAGATTGAAAACAAGGATATATTTACAAGTGGAATAAATTGGAGTTTGTTGTATGAACATTTTAACCCCACTCTTAGTAAAGAGAATCTTATCCAAAAGATAAATTATATTAAAAATTTAAGAGAAAATTCAAGTAATATCTCACGTATTGTGGAAAAGCTACTTACCTCAAGAAATGATCTTATATCAAAATACAAAGAGTATATTAATAGTAAGCAAGTTGATGGCAATCATTGTCCGCTTTGTGGAAAAGAGTGGGAAACTTACCGAGACCTTATACAGCAAATAGAGAATAAAACTGAAATTTTTAAAGAGGAACTTGACAATTCGTCAGCTATAATAATGGAAGAAATCGATCAAATTTATAAAAATTGTTTAAGTCCACTGATAATTATTATAGACGAATTTGTTAGAGGCTCAATCACAGATAATTATTTTAACCAACTGCAAGAATATAAACTATTAAATATAGATTTTAATGCAGCCAAGAAGTTTTTCAGTGATTTAAATATTGATATATCAAATTACTATAATAAAGAAAAGAACTATGTGAATAATTTAAGCGAGATGGTTGAGAGGATTAAAGAAGTCCTTTACAGTAAACTCCTTAGTAGTAAACTAGAAAATGAAAAATATCATGTATATCGAGAACTTTATAAGAGTGTCTTTGATAATGATGAAGAGGTAATCAAAGGCATCAATATAATAAATATTGATCAAAAGATACAATACATTGAATATATGTATTATATACAAGCTAGCGAGTCGTTTAAAAAACATCAAAGATTAATTAATCAATTGGGACTAATAGATGAATCTATTAAAAATCTTAATGATTCAATTGGTATTTATAATGAAAAGATTAATGGCTACCGTGCTAAAATGATTAGTGAAATTGAAATACCATTTTACATTTATAGTGGGAAAATTATACAAACTCATCAAAGGGGTATTGGAGTGTTCATTAAAGAGGAACAAAGTGAGCATGCAGATGATCCTCAATTAAAAGCAATTAATTTTGTTCCACCTGAGAAAACTGCACATGATATCATGCATTCATTTAGTTCTGGTCAATTATCAGCAACTGTCCTTGCTTTCTCTTTAGCCTTAAATAGGGTCTATAATAATAGTGGTCTGAGTACTTTATTAATAGATGATCCAATCCAGACTATGGATGAAATAAATATGGCCTCGTTTGTTGAATTGCTTAGAAATGATTTTCCAAATAAACAAATAATTTTATCCACACATGAAGATAAAATATCTATGTACATTCGTTATAAGTTCTCAAAATATGGACACAGAACTGGCAACATAAATGTAAAGGAAGTATTTTATCAATAAAGTATGAAACTACTAATATTTCTTTAGTAGTCTTCATACTTTTTTTATATATTAAAAAAATGTAAATAATCGTCAATAGTCTTTTCCGAAAATAAAATAAGAGGTGTATAACTAATGAATATAGACACTCATTATAAAAATGAAGTAATCGGAGCTGTAAATACATTCATTCAAATGATTAATCAGGCTGATAAATACAATCCAGAAGGTAAAGGAATAATAGATAATAATTGGCATTACTGCTTACAAGATAACCATACTTTTTTGGTTAAACTAAAAATAAATGGAATTAATGAAGTGGTGTCTTTTGAAAAATTAGAATGGAAGAATCTAAGTGCTAATATGCTTGTAAATATAAAACTGAAGGAACTCCATGAAAGACTAACTTGATGTGTCATTTAGGTTTAGCAACATCATCTCTTGCCGAGAATATGAAACAACGATTGGAGTCTAACTGTTTTAAATTGCTAACATTTTGCTAACGCCTTCCCATATTTGAATAAATAAAAGTGCCTGCCCCCCAGTGTGTGAATGCCTTAGCGTGCTGGGGGGCGGGCACTTTCTTCCCAATAATTATAGTAGAAGAAAAAGGGCCGTGCGTACTTTGTTCGGTTTTTTTATAATTTTGTAAGATACTGAAGTTTATCGCGTCTTATGTGTAAGGAGGTGAGCTGGTGACACAGCTTGAGGATATTTATAATACATACTTCAAAGATGTATTTTTATATGTGTATAGTCTATCTGGCGATAAGCATATCGCTGAAGATATCACTTCGGAAACTTTTATGAAGGCATTAACATCGCTAGACAGTTTCAGAGGGGATAGTGATATCCGTGTGTGGTTATGCCAAATTGCCAAAAACAGTTATTATTCTTATTTGCGTAAGAAAAAAAGCACTGTAGATTTTGAGTCGGTTCCAGAAACAGCTAGTAGAGACAATGTAGAACAAGAAATAGCCACTTCAGAAGCGTCTATGAAGGTACATGAAATGATCCAGGATTTAAAAGAGCCGTACAAAAAAGTCTTTATGCTCCGTGTATTTGGAGAACTATCATTTAAGCAAATTGGCAAATTGTTTGCAAAAAGTGATAACTGGGCTTGTGTTACTTATCACCGTGCTAGAGAAAAGATTAAAGCGCGATTGGGGGATTATTAATGAGAATTAGCTGTAATGTAATTAGGGATGTATTGCCGTTATATGTCGAGAATATGGCAAGTCAAGATACTAGAGATATAGTTAAAGAACATATAGATTCTTGTGAAAACTGCAAAAAACGACTTGAAGATATGCGGACTTTTGAAGAAATGCCGATAGATACCGATATAGCTCCCTTAAGAAACATACAAAATACATTGCGAAGGAACAAGCTGCAAGCGATTATTTTTTCAGTCATGGCAACATTGGTTTTTGCAGTGCTTACAATGGCTTATCTGACAACACCAGCATACATCTCTTATAATGAAAACTCGGTTACAATTATCGAAAAGGATGACGGAACTGTACTTTTGAATTTTGGTGAAGAAGTCTCTGGATTCGATGTAAATCAATATCCAGCAGAAGACAATTCAGGTTATGTCTATGATATAACTACATGGGAAACGATTTGGCACCAGAAAATAAGTAAAAACAACCTGGAAAATACTGTATTAAACCCGAATGGAGAAACGGTTGCTTCAATCTATTATTACAATACTGATGGAAGTGAAAATACTTTGATTTATGGAAATTCAATAACGAATGGGGGTGTCATGACGTTACCTCGGCTCGTTTTAAGCTACTATGTGTTGTTTGCTATAGGAATTTTACTTATTTGTGGAATTGGATTGGCCATATTCCGTAAGAACGAAAGAATAAAAAATGTACTAGAAAAACTTATTCTATTGCCTATATCCTACCTGTTTGCTCACTTACTTATTAAAGGTCTTCACTCTGCAACTTACCTTGCTTTACGAGACTTTTATGCAATATTACTAGTCACAATTCCTTTATATTTTGCGTTGTTAGCTGGAAGGAACATTTTAAAAAAATTATCAATTAAGAAGCCAAAAAGCATTTTATAATAGTTGTTACATTCACTGGTTTATAATAGACTCATCAATCAGCGATTTCTTTCTTAATTTCAGTTCTATATTACTTGGTACCAAAAGGTTTCCTAATGGATTCAGATTTCTAAAACATGGCCAAAAAGTTAAATTGGTTGAACACTCAAATTCTACTGATGAGAGTCAAACAAAAGGGAGCGTTTGTGGAAGAGCCAGCTGCAGAAAATGCTCTATTTTTTTCAAAAAGGCTTCTTTTAGTTCACCGTAAGTTAAATGAAGGTGCCTGCCCCCAGTGTGTGAATGCTTTAGCGTTCTGGAGGGCAGGCACCTTTTTTATTAGGGGTTTTAAACGAAAGCAGAAATCCTGCAAAGGTCCACCGGCTTAACTATAGACCTTAATCCTGAGTACTTATTTTTCTTCTAAAAACGAAGTTCTTGATGAAGAGGGTGTCTTTTTTTGTTAATACTCACCTATCACTATCTCGCATTCATTTAATATCTCCGAGAGCAGTAAACCCCGTTTCAATCAAAAGCATGAGCGTGTTACAATGAAAAATAATAGAGACGAACCGTACGTCAGTATGGAGTTGCCATGCCTATATCAGAGGTGGGACTCTATATGAAAGGAGTGTAAAAATGACTATAAATAGTAATGATAGAGATAAAGCCAAAGGGATAGCTTCATTAAAAGAAGGGTTATCTCGATTAAGAATGGCTGATCTCCATGATATCCGGAAAAGGCTGCAAATTAAAAATGTTAGTTCCTTAAAGAAGGCGGAGTTAATTCAACATTTGTGTGAGAACTTCCCTTCGCATGTAAAGTTTGCTGTCAGCCAATTTGATGAACGTCGCTTATTTTTATTGAAAAATCTACTGGCTAATGAAGGAGTCATCAGCGCAAAGAATATAGAGATAGAAGAGATGGAGTATTTTCCTAAAACAGGTTTTATATATACCGGTTCTTACCAAGGTAAACCCATCGTGATGATTCCACAGGAACTATTGCCTTCCTTAGGAGAGGTTATTCAAGATCAGGGTGTACTTGCAGAGGTAAAACGGAATACGGAATGGATCAAAATAACACGGGGGTTGCTCTATTATTACGGAACGGTGCCGCATGAGAAGCTGATAGAACTAGTTGAGAAGTATAGTCCTATTCATCCCGACTTTCAGGCATATCATTCTGTTATATCTGAGGCGATGGAATACTATCATGAAATGTACGTTGATGAGTACGGCTTTTCCTACTGGGAAGTGATGAATCCTATGAACATTTTAGAGGAGCAGGAATCAAGAGGAGATCTTGACTATTATCCATTCTCGAAGAAACAGCTTCTTGAAGCAGGTAAAACGGATTATGTGGAGCGACCGAAAGGGTCTTCTCAGCTACTATCCCTTTTGACACAGAAATACCGGCTTCCAAAAAAAGAGGCAATAGAGCTTCTTGACACCTGTATTATTCAAACGAAAATGGGGGATATGCCCAGTAGAATTTTTCAATTACTGCAGACACAGCTCATATTCGATAGCTTAGACGATGTCCAGAAATTGACGGATGTGGTTGTTCCTCTCATGAATCATACTAGGGAATGGTATTTAAAGGGATATGCACCAACGGAGCTAAGCAGACGGGACAAGAAGGAGTTAATGCCATTGCCGGATAAAAAAGGAGAGGTCATTAGTCTCCAATCCCGTCAAAAGGTAGGCAGAAACGATCCTTGTCCATGTGGGAGCGGGAAGAAATTTAAAAAATGCTGTGGAAATTGAATGGCACGATTTTCTTTCTATAAGGGTGACTTGCAGAGGGTGCACTCTGGAAAATTGTGGACGGTATAATGTAATTCCGTTTCATTAAACTGCTGCTATCTAGAGAAATAAATAGTTGAAAATAAAGGGCTACTTCCTATATAAGTAGTTCACTTATTGTGGAGAAAACCTAAAATAACAGGCTAAATAACATTTGATTTCACAGGTTAATTCACATAGTAAATAGCACAAAAAAAGCTCAGAGTATTTTGCACTGAGCTTTTTTTGCAGGAACTTATTCCATTATTGCCCCTTTTAGCTAAATAAAGCAGTTGATACTTTTTGTTTTAAGTAGTAATACTGTTCGGCATTAGTATCGGCAAATGCTTCTTCTCTATTTGAAAGCAAATCGTTATATGTGATGTTCTCTAAAAATTGAGAATCTGTAAAATCGTATCGTTTCTTATTAATGAAGTTATAAAAATGCCACCCATCAGGCAGTTTAGTTTTCCTTATTTCCCCGCCCAAAATATCATTTACTACTAGTGCTGTTACACCACATTGTCCTTTCGCAGGGTTGTCCTTACTCCACTTGGAACTTGACTCTAAAGACCAGGAATCTAATAAAACCTTCATTATTTCTTCTACTTTTATCGTTTTCATCTCTATATTAAACCTCTTTTCTCCATTACCACAAACCAAAGTTATGAAGCTAATCTGCCTTTAAGCGGAACAAGAGTTATTTGCTTATATATATTTTAACATAAATTTCCTATTCCCTTTGGTTGTTTTTTTACACTTCAAATGACAGCCTAATTCACAATAAAAATTACACAAAGACAATAACTATTGTCATCCTGTTAATTGGTATGTTATTTAACTTGTTAATTTAGCGATGAAAAAAGTCATAACTCTTACATATCAACAAAAAATCGAGTATAAAATCTTTGCGATTTTATACTCGATTTCAAATGTTATTTCTACTGTTTCTCCACGTTATCTGAACTACTTACTTTCTATAGTGGTCCTTTTTCTTTTTTGCTTTAAGAATTTCAGTATTAGTAATTTGTTTCTCATATAGCTAATTGCTTTGGTTATAAGATTACATGTTAAAAGCAACTATTTTTTTGATTCATGGATTTATTTACATGTTATGCTTTTCCTAAAAATAATTTTTGAAACTTTTCTAGATAAAAGATACCACTAATTAGTAAAGGGGGTTAAAAAGATGGAAATGGAAAGCCACCGGCTAGTGAAAAAAGCAATCAAAGGCAATAGAAATGCCTTTGAGAAGTTAGTTCAACAGCACTATGAAAAAATATACCGGACTGCCTATCTTTATGTACATAATGAAGAAGATGCGTTGGATGTTGTCCAGGAGGCAACCTATCAGGCCTTTACATCTATTCATTCGTTAAAAAACCCGGAGTATTTTTCGACCTGGTTAACCAGGATTGTTATTCGGTGTTCAGGCCGTGTTCTAAAGAGGAAGAAGAATGTTGTTCCGCTGAGTGATGAAATATTGTCGAATCTGCCGGACCAAGCAAATGTAAACATTGAAGAATCCTTACAACTGCTGGATGCAATTAAGCAGCTCAAAGAGAATTATTGTACAGCCATTATTCTTTTTTACTATCACGATTACTCGATTAAAACAATTAGCAGTATCATGGAGATTCCCGAAAGTACGGTAAAAACTTATTTAAGCAGAGGGAAAGCAGAATTAAAAAAGTCCTATAACAATGAGGAGGACAAGTGCCATGGATAAAAAAGAACTTAAAGGTTCAATAGAACAAATACCTGTTCCGAAAGATAAAGTGTTTAGTGCGATTTCCAGAGGGATAAACAAAGGAGCTAATAGGAGAAAAGTAGTAAGGAAGAAGGTTTTTGCTGGCGTGGCGACTGCAGCAGCACTTCTTGGGCTTACGATAGCTTCAGGTTTTATCAGCCCAACGATGAACAAAGTATTGGCAAATGCCCCTTTCATCGGTTCCCTCTTCCAAGAGTTTGATGATTCAATCGGTGCAGACTTGGCCATTCAGGGAGCGGTCACCGTATTAAATACTTCGCAGACAAATAACGGAGTAACCGTGAAACTGACCAGTTCTTATTTTGACGGCAACATTGTTTCCATTACCGGATTTGTCGATGAGAATGTTGAAAATGGGCATAACGAAAAAGGGGAAGTTAACTTTGATGTAAACTTTCAGGGGAATAAAGGAGACCATGATCCGTGGCTGGGCGGGATGTCAAATGATATTAGAAAGGTGAAAAAGGGATACAACTTTCAGTGGAGAATGAACTACCCATATGAAAACATCCAAGATAACTTTATTCTCCCGCTCACCATTCATTCTATCAACGGCATTAAAGGGGAATGGAACTTTGATGTCCCTATCCAACAGGATAAGAACAATACAAGGGTTATTGAACAGGAGCAAGCTTACCCTGATGAGGGGGTGAAGATTCGGATGAAAAAGATTCTTATTGCAAAAGCGTCATCAACTCTTACTTATGAAACAGTAGAGAAATATAAAGGTGATGATATCTATATTGATAAAGCAGTGGATGATAAAGGAAAGGTGTACCGGTTTGATAATGGAACAGTCCTATCTGAAAATAGACAAGAAGATGGGTTCCACAGCACCATCCGCAGAGGAATGACAATCGTGGAGAATGATATTTCTTCGCTGACATTTTATCCGACTCTATCTTTCGCTGATCCGAAAGTACAACAAAGTTTGGACAAAAAAACCTTTACACTAAATAGCACACGGTTCAATTTAGGCCTGCAGGTAAATAATGTTACTCAACAAGAAGGTAAATTGGTAATAGATTATCAACTTACAGGACTTCCGAAGAATGTGAGTAAAGATCAATTAGAAACGATTAACCATAACTTAGAATACCTTTTCTGGTTGGTTGATAAGGACTATTTAGACAAGATTGACCCTGAAAATCCTTTGCCTCCTAAAAATCACGGTATCTCCTTTAATAAAGTGAAAACGATTGATAAGGCAACAGCACACTTTCAATCTACTTTTGACTTAAATGGAAAAGAAAGGATTGAGAATTTTAAGGTGGAAAATACAATGTTGCTATTTGATTTTTCAAGTCTTATTCCCTCTAAGGATTTGGAGCCCTTTACTGTTGAAATACCTAAGAAATAATAAACAGACTCTTTTACTATAATCTCGCTGCTGAGGGGATTAATAAAACTAAAGGCCTTCCATCACTTTATGAACTGATGGAAGGCCTTTTCTTGCGTATTTGCGTCTCTATAAGGAGGATGTTCATTGTTATATTTATGTCCTTGCTATGTAGGCACATTGCATAAAACGAGAAATGTCCCAAGTGATTCATCAACACTTAGGACGTGAGTTAATTCGTGGTAGCTATACTGTAATTCTCATCAACAAAGAATCTGTTTCAGGAATGAAGTTTCTTTATATTTCCGGTCCAGATGTCAAGGTATAGTGAGCCATCTGGCTGCAGCTGTGCAAGAAGGACTTCTTGTAAATCCGAGGCACCTTCTTTCCTGATTTCTTCAAGGAGCCATTCTTTTGAAAGATTGACTTCCTTTAACGCCCTCTCTAGAAGGTAACCATCAATCACCAGCACACGAGGTTCCTTTTCTGTTTGTCCACTTTGAGTAAGATCCTGAACTGTAACATTTCTAGCGCTTTTCTTTTGGATGACACTTAGATCTCCGTTTGTCTCCAAAATGGCGAGTTCAATATCTTGCAATTTAAAATTTCCATCCTTGCGTAATAAAAGCATTAAATTGTGAGCAGTAAGGTTTTCTTTAATCAATGCATCTTCACGGAATTTGCCATTTTCAATTACAATGGTAGGTCTGCCTTCAAATGTGTTACGAAGTGAAGACCTTTTTCTGCTGAAATAACTCATAAAAGTTGGCAGAACACCCCAAACAGTTAGCGCAATGACGGCGTCCATCGTCCGGATCTCGGGTTCTATTACCATTGTTGCTGTAAAGTTACCAATGGTAATACCGACAATATAATCAAAATAGGTAAGTTGAGCTAACTGTTTCTTTCCCATCAATTTAGTTAAGATGAAAAGAAAGGAAAAACTAATTAAAGCTTTTATGAAAAAGATATAATCAATCAAATCTAACCCTCCAGTAAACATAATATTTCCATAAATGGTTAAAAATATAATGTGTAGTAAAAGGAGGGTTATATTTTGAAAAAGGCAACCTCGAAAATGCCAAAAGTAATATTACTGGTCCTTGTCATCTTTGCATTTAGTTCAATTCATACGTTGGTAAAATATATTGATGATCCGCTAACAAGGGAAGTTGAGGAAGTCAGGGTGGAAATTCAAGCTGAAAATTGGCAGGCAGCAAAAAGAGAAGCAGAAAAATTAAACGCTATATACGAACAGAAGAGATGGATGATGGAGCTTTTTGGACCTTTTGAACATGTAAGTGATGTGAAGAAAGATTTAGTTGTGTTAACCCAAGCCATCCAGTTAGAAGATAAAAACGATGCGCTTCAATCCTTGGCAGGGATCAAAGCAAGGTTACAAGAGTTCGTGGTCATATAGGTTTGAGCGGGAGAAAAACGAAAAGAGCCGCACCCTAAACAGGCGGCGGCTATAAAAGAAAATGACAGGATTGTTGAAGAGTTGTTTGCCAGTTAGCTCTTGTTGTTAATGCTTTAAATGCTAATAAAGAAAATTAGAAATTAGGGCCCGCCCCCCGGAACGGTAACACTTTACCATACCGGGGATCGGGCTCCTTAGATAAGATTAGCTCAGCGTACCGAGCGCTTCACGCGAAAATGCTTGAAGTTCATCATTGCGGCCATCGCGGATTTTGGCTGCCCATGCCGGGTCGTTCAAGAGGGCACGGCCTACCGCAACAAGGTCGAATTCTCCGCGTTCGAGACGTTCAATCAAGCTGTCGATACCAGCAATTTGTCCGCCTTTTCCTGATTCAAACAAGCTTGTAAATTCGGAATCAAGGCCAACCGATCCAACTGTGATGGCTGGTTTGCCAGTTAGCTTGCGTGTCCAGCCTGCTAAGTTAAGATCAGAGCCTTCAAATTCCGGTTCCCAAAAACGACGTGTGGAAGCGTGGAAAATATCGACGCCTGCTTCAGACAATGGTTTAAGGAAACGTTCCAGTTCTTCAGGAGTGTCAGCCAGCTTTGCTGTGTAATCAACAGGCTTCCATTGGGAGAAACGGAAGATAATCGGGAAGTCAGGACCGACTGCAGCTCGCACCGCTTCGATAACCTCTACCGCAAATCGGGTGCGGTCTATCATGTCGCCGCCATACTCATCTGTTCGCTTGTTGGTCACATCCCAGAAAAACTGATCAATGAGATAACCGTGTGCGCCGTGAATCTCCACCGCATCAAAACCGATGCGCTTCGCATCTGCAGCTGCTTGTGCATAACCTTGAACAAGACCGTGGATTTCCTCGGTTGTCAGCGGATTGGATACTGGTTCTCCAGTCAGACTCAAGCCGGATGGGCCGATTGGATCGGCATCTGAATCAGGAAATTTCTTTCTTTCCCGAGCTGTGCCTGTATGCCAGATTTGCGGAGCAATTTTGCCGCCTGCTTGATGTACTTCCCGAACAACGTGTGCCCATCCTTCAAGTGCTTCTTCACCATAGAAATGGGGCACATTATGGTCGGCCGGTGCTGCCGGATGGTTGATAACCGTTCCTTCTGTAATAATAAGGCCGACGCCATTTTCTGCTCTGCGGCGATAATAACCAGCAACATCTGGACCTGGAACGCCATTTGGGGAAAAGCTGCGTGTCATGGGAGCCATGATAATGCGGTTTTCCAGCTTCAGCTTGCCGCCTTCAAAAGCCTCAAATAAAGGTGCTGCTATTTTGGATAAGGTCATCGTACTCTCTCCTCATATTGCTGATTTTTTTAAATCTACAAAAATGAATATACAGATATATAGATTAATATGCAAATGATAAGGCGGTACCCTATTTATTAAGTTAATCCTTTTTTGTCTGCAAGCCAGCTGCGAACTGTTCCAAAAACTCAGCAATCGCTTCTTCATTGCGCCTGTAATATGTCCATTGGCCGAAGCGGCGTGATTCAAGCAAGCCAATCTTCTGCATGGAAGACAGGTAAGAAGAAATAACGGACTGGGCGAGGCCGGATCTCTCTTGAATGCTTCCTACACATACACCGCCCGGAAATTCTTCTTTGATGGCTGCGGGCAGGCTCACGTTCATTTCCCCTGGCTCCTTCAGCCAACAAAGAATATTGAGGCGCGTCTCATTCGACAAAGACTTCAGCACCGCAAGTATCTCATTGTTCTTCATGTATTGACACCCATTTCTACTTTATTTAGCTCAGTATACCACATACGGGTTTTGGGGACAGGCACCTGTTCTTGATTTGCCGGTTGTGTGTGATCAAGAAAAGAAATGACAGGATTGTTGAAGAGTTGATTGCCGGTTAGCTCTTAGATTTACATGGTCATTCAAATAATTTTAATCTATATTACAGCCGGGTACTTTTTTCGCACTTCTTCATCTAAAGATTACTTGGCAGACAAGTCAGCTTCATGAAGAATCATAAGTTTTTCAAAAGCATCTAACCCTATTAACGTTTCAATTTCATTCATTTTCTTTTCCGAAGCTTTCATGGGCATCATGTGCATTTGTACGAGGTTGTTGGTTAACCTTATGAAGTCTGCATGATATCCCAGTCTGGTCAGCCAATATACAGCCATCTGAGAAGAGATATGCTCATGGCCTATATAGTTAGCGTATCTTCCTGTTTCTCCTTTGTAGTTTACGAAAGACTTACAAAAACCTTTGCCTAGATCATGAAATAGTGCAGCCCACAATAATTGCATTTTATCTTGACCGTGGTATTGAGTTAAAATGTATTCCCAAACATAATAAGTGTGTCTGCTTATTGAAAAACTGTGATAAGTAGAATCATGTGGTACATTGATGATTGATGTAAAGTCATCTATTTGATTTTGTAATTGAGTGAAAAGTTCATCATGTTCTCTTACCTCTGTAATCAGCGACTCCAACAATTCTCTTGATTCCATACGGGTATCGGTGTTTTCAACGAATACTACATCATCCCAGCCCTCATTCAACAGAGGTATTTGCATGTTTTTATACATTTTATCAATAACTTCTCTTGAAACCTTTCTGTCTCGTTCATTGTTCCGTTTGAGTACAGTATGATAATGTTCATTAACATAATGAGCAATCTTTTTATCACACTTTATGACATGATTGATAAGATGTTTTCTGCGCTTGCGGTTCGTATTAGTAGCATCATAAATTACGTTAATGCCGTTAGCTAAGTGTTCATTCACTCTTCTGTTTAATTCTTCAAATATAGATTCGTTGCTTGCTTGATTGTTGATATCTCCCAGCATCTCTTCTCTGAGCTTATCAGATGATAGTATAACTGCTTCCTGATTTTTTGCGAGTTTCCTAGCAAACGTTGACTTTCCGCTGCCTGGTAAGCCAATAATCATATTGAAAGTAGACAATGTTAAGCCTCCCCCAAGTAGCTTAAATAATTTTTGTAAATATGTTCCCTTAACATGTTCTCTTGAAGTTTTCCATCCAGAGATTTAAACAGCAAATATTTAAGTTCCTGCGGCACTTCCCTGTTTACATATATGGCAAATGATTTTCTATCAGAAGAGTTATCTTTAGCTAAAGTTAACTGATTTTCTACTTCTTCAGCCAAAACAGCCAATTGATGATCAAGTGTTGATTGAAACAACTCAATCTCTTTTCTGAATTCTTCGGGCATTTTAACGATCAATTCTTCTATTTCACCTTCTGCCCAATATTGAGTTTTAATCTTCTGTGAAAGTCCGTATGCAATTCTATGAATGTCTAAGTAGTTATTTCCCTTTACTTTCAATCTTCTTCCGTTTGACCATCTAAGAACCCATCCCTCACTATTGTGATGAATCGTTTCCTTTAGTTGAAGTGCTTCTTCAACAGTTAACTGAATTTGTTCAGTCACTTTCATACCTAACAAATCTCCAAGCTGCTTTAATTCGTTATAATGGTAATCATGGCCTGTGAATCTGTTTATTGCGCCAATTATAATAAAGTCTGAAACACCCTCATAATCCACTACTACTCTAGTAGAAGGGTCAATAATTTCAACAAGCAACGTTAATTCGCTGGGAATTGTGACAGAAGAATATCTCGAATCCCAAATAGCTTGTGCTGCTTTAGCTTGTTCCGACTCGAATGAACCTCTCGTAGACCAATATAGTTTGTTATCAATTCTGTAGCAAATCCCAAGTGATCCATCATGCTTAATAGTAAATTCCGGAGACTCATGAAAAGGAATGTCATGTTCTAACTCAGGCAATTCACCAAAGTTAAAGAATTTAGGGAATGGCCTTGCTACTATTTCACCTGTTATTTCATTTAGGATTAATCCTCTACAGTTCAGTGTGATATCATTCCATCTTTTTTCATAGGTAGCATTTTCAGTGTAATTGAGGATAATGATATGCGGATGTTCCGGATGACTTCTTTTAGTAATGAATTTATTTTCCACTTCTAACATGTACTGCTCTTTAGTAAACATGGGTATCCCTCCTTAACTCATGCTGCTCATGCACCTATGGCAGTCTGTATTACCAACATGTTTCCTTAAATAATTTTGTTTGCTGCAAATGGCAAAATACGCAAAGTATATAATGTAAGATTCATTTTCTTTGAACCAGGAGCTTTCTTTTTGAAAAAAAAATCCATAGCTGACTTCTACTTGATATTTATGGAATGAATGTTATCATTGACTATTTTTTGTGTCAACGTGATGCAGGGGAAATGGGGTTTGATCGTGCATGTTATCTTAAAAAAGTTTAAGTTTAATAAGTATGGCAAAAGATTTTCAATTATTAAAAACAGTTTATAAATTCACTCTTTACCATTAAGATTTTATTGACAGTTGGCGTGTTGAACATTACTATTGATAATGGTTATCAATTTCAACGGGAGAGGATATTTCATGTATCATTCAATAGTAAAAAAACGATTTATATTCTTGTCTGCAATCATTTTCATTCTATCTTTTACTTTACTTGGGTGCTCAAATGCAAGTGATTCAGTGGAACCCTCAGCTTCAACTAATAGCAAAATGGTTACGTTTGCTTGGCCAAGAGATATAGGTGAAATGAATCCACATGTCTACAATCCATCTCAATTGTTCGCTCAATCTATGATTTATGAAACACTAGTTAGTTATCAAGATGGGGGAGAGGTAAAACCACAATTAGCAGAGTCCTGGAACGTTTCCCCAGATGGAAAAGAATATGTTTTCAATTTACGTCAAGATGTGAAATTTTCTGATGGCTCAAATTTCAATGCTGAGATTGTGAAAAAGAATTTTGATAGTGTTTTAGATCACAGAGAAAGACATAGTTGGTTAAGGTTTATTTCGTTAATTGATCAAACAGAGGTGATCGATGAACATACATTTAAGTTTACATTAACAGAACCATACTACCCGACAATTCAGGAACTGGCTGTTGTTCGTCCGGTGCGTTTTCTTGGAGAAGCGGGCTTTCCGGAAGACGGTGACACTTCAAAAGGGATAGCAAAGTCCGTTGGAACAGGTCCATGGGTATTAGATGAATACAAAGTAGATGATTTTGCTACTTTTAAACATAACGAAAATTACTGGGGAGAATTACCTGATATAGAGAAAATTACGGTTAAAATCATCCCTGATGCGGAAACGCGTGTACTAGCTTTTGAAAAAGGTGAATTAGACCTTATATTTGGTGAAGGTATTATGAATATAGACGCTTTTAATTCATTAACATCTACAGGTTCTTATGATAGTAGTATTTCCGAACCAGTGGCAACTAGAATACTGGTCATGAATACGAATAGGGATACGCTTTCAGATATCCAAGTTCGTCAGGCTTTACATTACGGTTTTAATAAGGAAGCAATTGTGAAGGGCGTAACATCTGATTTGGAAGAGAAAGCTGACTATATCCTATCAAGCAACTTCCCATACACTTCAAATGTTCATGCAGCCACGGTTGATTATGATGTGAATAAAGCTCAGCAATTATTAGATGATGCAGGATGGAAGGTAACAGAAGGAAAAGCTGTTCGTGAAAAAGCCGGGAAACCACTTGAAATTCAATTGATGTATAATTCTGCTGAATCCATTCAAAAAACGATGGCAGAAGCACTGCAATCTGAGTGGGCGCAAATCGGTGTGAAGTTAAATATTGAGGGAGTTGAACTTCCTACTCAGGTTGAAAGATTTAATAAGAATGACTTTGACATGAATTTCTACAGTAACTGGGGTGCTCCGTATGATCCCCATGCTTTTGTAAATGCTGTTGCAACAGAAGGATTTGGTTTTAGGGAAGCTATATCATCTTATCCAAACAAGGATGAATTGTTGAGCCAAATTGCTGCTGTTCAACAAACAACTGACGAAAATGAGCGTCAAGAACTATACACATCCATTTTAGGTTCATTACAAGACCAAGGTGCAATTGTACCAATTTCATATATCAGGCAGATTGCAATCTATCAAAAAGGTGTCTCTAATTTCACATTCCCTGCTAACCGTGATGAGCATCCTTTTAAAGGTCTTCGTATCGAGGAGTAAGCGACAGGAGTTTTTTCAAATGGGTACTTATATTTTGAAACGAATGATAACCATTATTCCTATTTTTTTAATAGCTGCTTTATTAACATTTGGAATGATACGCCTATCACCAGTTGATCCTGCTGAAGCATACTTAGCCGCTGCGAATATCCAGCCGACAGAAGAGTTATTGGCAGAAATAAGGAAAGAATTTGGCTTAGATCAACCCCTTCTTGTGCAGTATGTAAACTCCGTTATTCAGATATCCCAATTAAACTTTGGGGTATCTTATGTAACGAATAAATCGGTATGGGGAGAAATATCTTCACGAATACCTGCAACGATTCAGTTAACAGCAGGGAGCCTCATCATCGCCATTCTGGTAAGTATCCCACTCGGATTTTTAGCAGGCATAAAGAGAAACAGTGGAATTGACCATTTTAGTCGATTCCTCTCTTTTATTGGTGCATCTATTCCATCATTTTGGCTCGGATACTTGTTCATATATTTCTTTTCAGTACAATTAGACCTCTTCCCGGTACAAGGTACGGGAACATGGAAACATTTAATTCTACCCTCTCTCACTTTGGCATTCCCTTTAATAGCACTGTATACTCGTCTGCTGCGGGCAAGCGTGATTGAAAATTTACAAGAACCTTATGTGCTCTTTGCAAGGACGAGAGGGGTCCATGAAAAGGTTATAATGGGCAAACATGTTCTTCGGATTGCTATTTCTCCAATGATCACTGGACTGGGAATGAATTTGGGAAACTTAATGACTGGAGCTGTTATTGTAGAGGCCGTCTTTTCATGGCCAGGGTTTGGACGGTATTTTATTGAGGCTGTTTTTAACCGTGATGTCCCTGTGATTCAAGGATATGTGCTATTGGCAGCTGGTATATTTCTAATAAGTAACTTACTAGTCGACATGATTCAAATGTATATTGATCCCCGCATTTCGAGAAAAGGAAGTCAGTACCAATGATAGCGAAGTTTTGTGATGTTTTTAAAAATCAAATTGTGATTGTCCTTTGTTCTTTCATTATAGTAGTGTTGTTTTTGATCACGATACTTGCCCCGTGGCTTGCACCGAATGATCCTGTTTTGGTGAATGTAGCTCATAAATTACAATCTCCTTCTTTAAATTATCCATTAGGCACGGACCACTTAGGCAGATGTACGTTTTCACGCATCCTATTTGGAGCTCGAATCTCACTTGGGTTTGCTATGATCATTTTTATTTCAGCTCTAAGTATAGGTTTAATCATCGGAATGATTGCTGGGTACAAAGGTGGCTGGATAGATCAATTGTTAATGAGGATCTGTGATGGGTTAATGGCAATTCCAAGTCTTTTATTTGTTCTTGGGTTCGTTGGTATTTGGGGAGCAGGACTTAAACAAGTCGTTTTAGGCTTAATCCTCGTACAATGGGTTTATTACGCGAGGATCATTAGAGGAATGGTGCTGAGCCTGAAAGAACAGAACTACATTACTGCAGCTAAAATCAGTGGTTCTTCTACGTGGACCATTATGAAGAAACATATTTTCCCTAATGTTATACCGCCGATAGCAGTATTGGGAACATTGGAAATGGGTTGGGCTATCATGAATTTATCATCTATGTCCTTTTTAGGTTTAGGTGTGCAGCCTCCTGCACCTGAGTGGGGAGCAATGATTTCTGAAGGGAAGTCCTATATCAGAACTAATCCAACACTAATGATGTACCCGGGAATCATGATTGTGTTAGTCGTTGCTACCTTTAATTTACTAGGCGAATCATTATCTGAGAGATTTGGAGTATCACGTCGATAGTGGAAAAGGACTGGTGAACAATGAAGACAGCTGAAAAAGATATATTAAGCGTAAAAGACTTACATGTACAAGTGAAAACCAGCGAAGGTTTTTTAACACTTGTTCACGATATTACTTTTGGAATAAAAAAAGGAAGAATATTAGGTCTTGTTGGGGAAAGCGGTTGTGGGAAAACCGTTACAAGTATGTCAATCTTGCAGCTTCACAACAAGAAAAATTTAGATGTCAGCGGGAGCATTACACTCCAAGGCAGAGAGTTAAATGGTCTGGAAAACAAAGAAATGCGAAAAATACGAGGAAAAGAAATAGCTTTTATTATGCAAAATCCGATGAATGCTTTTACTCCCGTGTTTACAATCGGGCATCAATTTGTTGAAACAATTAAATCTCATACCTCATTGAACAAAAAGCAGGCAAGAGAACTTGCGATGAATGTGATGGAAAGTGTAAATTTGCAAGATCCTCAAAAGTTGTTTAAAAATTATCCATTTGAATTGAGTGGAGGCATGCTTCAACGAGTCATGATTGCTATGGCCGCATGCTTACAACCTTCTGTTATTATTGCAGATGAACCAACTACAGCATTGGATCTTCATAGCCAGTTACTGGTCCTTCGTCTATTAGACAAGGTTCGCTCCGAGTATGGAACATCTATTTTACTCATTTCACATGATCTCGGAGTCATTTCAGAAATGGCAGATGATGTTATCGTAATGAATCAGGGGAAAATAGTTGAATCAGCAAACGTGTTTGATTTATTTGATCATCCAAGTCATGAATATACGAAGAAGTTATTAAGGAACAGAACTACTTTATATACTGAGAAAAAACCTTATAGCTATTCGTTTTGATTATGTATTAAATATTCCGAGAGGTGAAATCATTGAGCTTATTGCAGGTAAAACAAGTACACCATAGCTTTTATACTAAGAAGCAGCTATTTAAAGCTAATAGTCACTCCAATCATGTTCTTAATGATATTTCCTTTACTATTGAAGAGGGAACATGTTTGGGCTTGATAGGTACAAGCGGAGCCGGAAAAAGCACCTTAGGAAAAGTAATTCTAGGGATACAACGTCCCAAACAAGGTCAAGTTTTGTTTCAAGGATATGACATATATAATGCCGGAAGTAGTGATCAACAAAAAATACGCCGCGATCTGCAAGTTGTTTTCCAGGATTCATATTCATCTGTAAATCCTCGGATGACAGCTGAACGTATTATCAGCGAACCCTTAGAGAACTATGAGAAATTAACGAAAGGGGAACAAAGAAGAAGAGTAATCGGGCTGTTAGAAAAAGTGGGATTAAGTGAGGGGGATTTAGAAAAGTACCCCCATCAATTCAGCGGCGGACAACTCCAAAGGATTAATATTGCCAGAGCTATCGCACTAAAGCCAAAATTAATTGTCCTTGACGAATCAGTTAGTAGTTTAGATATGGTCACACAAAGCATGATTCTGCAATTATTAAGAGAATTAAAGGATGATTTCGGTTTATCTTATCTATTTATTACACATGATATTAAAGCTGCTTTTTCAATATCTGATGTAATTGGTGTGCTGGAACAGGGAGAATTGATAGAGCTCTACGATTCAAAAGATCAATTTTTTTCATCAAAGCACCCTGCAGTTATACGATTAAGAAACTCCGTGCTTGCTGAACACCCAAGGTTTCGATCAATTCCAAGTCGAGTGAAAGGGTATAACACATAACATTATGACTGGATATGGATAACGTAGAATTGAAAAAATGATGTTGTGTCACTGCATATTAAAGTGGGGTGACTCTTTTTGTTATGAACTAAATACAATAGCTTTTAGCACTTTAAAATCTTAATGAAATACATAAAAGGTGAAATGTTATGAAACTGGCAACACAACCTGCAAAAATACAAACCAATGCTGTTATTTCAAATAGAGCGTACTTAGCTCTGGCTGTTCCTCTCATTATATCGGGAATTTCAACACCTATATTAGGAGCTGTTGATACGGCTGTAGTTGGCCGAATGCCTGATGCATCTTTTATAGGTGGAGTTGCCGTTGGTGCTCTCATCTTTAATACGATGTACTGGTTACTGGGCTTTCTACGTGTAAGTACATCGGGATTTACCTCGCAGGCACAAGGATCAAATAACGAAAAAGAAATAACTTTAACTTTTTTGCGGCCTATGGTCATTGCTGTCTTGTTTGGTATCTTTTTTATTCTAATGCAATATCCCATTTTACAGGCTGCTTTATATTTAGTTGGGGCAGGTGAAGCGGTCACTGGTCATGCGGCAACGTACTTTTCCATTCGAATTTGGAGTGCACCATTTTCATTACTTAGCTATGTGATTATTGGCTGGCTTGTAGGACTTGGAAAGGTTGTGTACTCTCTAGCTACACAAATATTTATGAACGTATTAAATATTTTACTGGATTTTATTTTTGTACTAGGTTTTGGATGGGGGGTAGCTGGAGTTGCCAGTGCCACATTAATTGCTGAAATCAGTGCCGTTATTTTTGGGTTATGGATTATTTTTCGAGCTAAACAAATTGATATATCAAAAATAAAAATCAACATGATGTTAGAATCTGCTCCTCTCATGAAAATGTTAAAAGTAAATGGTGATTTGTTTTTACGAACAGTCTGTCTCTTAACAATGACTGGAATCTTTACATCAAAAGGGGCGAGCATGGGGGAGGTAACACTTGCTGCTAATGCTGTATTATTGCAAATTCATTACCTTATGGCCTACTTTTTTGGAGGGTTTGCAAATGCATCTAGTATTTTGATAGGAAGAGCAATTGGCGGCAAAAGTGAGGCTTTGTATAATCGGGCTTATACGCTATCTGCGCAATGGGGAATCTTATCCGCGATTGTACTTTCGGTTTGTATCTATTTATTCGGCGAACATATTGTTTCATTATTTACTACGATATCAACTGTTAAAGAGATGGCCAATTCGCTTTTAATATGGATGATCATTTTTCCTTTAGTAGGATTTTGGTATGCACAATTAGAGGGCATTTTTTCAGGGGCAACAGAGGCGAAGTTTATCCGAAATTCTATTATTCTTGCATTACTTATATTCTTGATAGCTAACTGGTTGTTTTTCCCGATTCATCACAACGATGGTTTATGGCTTGCGTTTAGTTTATTTATGTTATCACGCTCTTTATTTTTATGGATGTATGTACCAAAGCTAAGAAGGAAAATAGCGGTGTTTGAAAAGACGGGCTGACATGAGTTAGTGAAAAAATGATTGATCTAGCAAAGGAACTTTTGGATTCTGCTGTTAAGTTGGATTATTTTCATAAACAATTACCTTGAAGAGTTCACTTGCAGAAAGTGAACTTTTTTGTCATGAAGTAACAGGAGTAGTTCATTTATTTTTAAAGGTAATTGGTGAGAGGTTGGAAGGTAAAATAGCCTATGTTGTTCTTTATATACATTTCGTATTTTTTAGGGGTTGTTAAGCCATAGTTGAAGGTGGATACAATATAAAAAGAATCGCTCCAAAATACAGTCCTTGATTCGGGAAGTGATGCTCAGGTCCTCATGGACAAAAACGCAAATGCATACAGAGCCACTCCAACGCCAGGAGTATAAAAAATCTTTATCCAAGACGCATCCATGTGCATCAACTCCACTCACTAGTGTAAACATTTCCCAACAACATTGTCACAATAGAAGAAAAAGCATAAGCATCCATAGCACTAACCTCTCAAAGAACTTTTGAGAGGTTTATTTGATTTTGTTTCCAGCCCTGCCCACACTCTTAATGAAACTATAAATCATATTGGAGTAATTGATATTCAGTGGTTTGAGCTCTTATTTAAAGGTGAAATGAATACAATGGCGAAAGTATACAGTATCTTACATAATGCTAAGATGGTTTTTTCTAGTCCAGTTTAGCATGAGACAGGAAAAATGAACGGAGACCTGACTATAACCAAGGGGGAATTACAATGCGCAGGATCATTTTATCGACCGAAAGCGGTGCTGATTTGCCGGAAGATTTGGCCCAAACATATGATATTCAAGTTGTTCCCATGCACATCATTATGGATGGAAAGGACTATTTAGACGGTTCTCTGCCGGTCGAGGATATTTATGATTATTATGATCGCACGAAGAGTATCCCTACTACGACTGCTACAAATGTTTATGAGTATCAAGAGTTTTTTGCGAGTATAAGAGAGAAGTTCCCGGATTGTATCATGATTCATATTGGTTATACGTCAAAAGCGTCTTCTTCTTTTCAAAATGCTCTGATTGCTGCCGAAGAAATTGAAGACATTTTTCTGATTGATGCACTGAATGTGACCGGGGGATTAGCAGCGATTGTCCTGTATGCCGCTCAACTGCTAGAAAAAGAACCTGGCATTGAGCCGGAACATCTAGTTGAAAAGGTAGAGTCTGTCGTTCCTAAATCAAGGCTGGCTTTCATTCCGGGAAGTCTGGAATTTCTTAAAGCAGGCGGCCGGGTAAGCAATATGGCATCTTTGATTGGCGGTCTCTTGAAGATAAAGCCATGCATAGAATTGAAGGATGGAAAGCTGATGTCGACAAAGAGATATCGCGGGAAAATGAGCGGGGCCACTGAAAAACTTTTTCATGATTATTTAACAGAATTCAATATTGATAGAGAGCAGCTCTATTTTATCTACTCCATCGGCCTCGAGGAAAGTGTGAAGGAACAGATGAACGAAGCAGCTAAGAAAAATGGATTTCAACATGTCAGATGGATACAGGCGGGCGGGATGATCTCGACCCATTCGGGACCCGGGGGCTTTGGAGTAGCCGGGCTGGAGCGGTAGAATTGTAGAAACATGCGGTCACTGGGAAAAACAACTGATTATTAGAATATGTAGCTATGGGATGAGGAAAAGGAGAAGACTTTGCTAAAGGAGTGGATAGAAAAAGTAGAGTTGCCCGTTGAGTTTAAAGATGCAGGCGAGGCAAACGGGTATTATCACTTAAGCAGTCATTTTATTGCCATTCACAAGGACAGAAGCACGCTTCAGCAGCAGCTGTCCCTGCTTTATGCCAAATGCGCAAAATTCGACTGGGCAAAGAGCCGCATCAGAGAAGCGCAGGCGGAGGCAGTCGCGTATGTGGTCATGAATCATTTTGGTTATGATACGGGAGAGTACAGCTTTGGACACATTGCAGGGTGGAGCATAGTATATTCTTTAGCTCTAGTAGTCTTCGAATTCATCATATGCAAATTCCGTTCAGACTTCATCTTTTCGCTGAGGCGCTGCTGCTGTAGCTGTACTTTTTGGCTCACTAGGAGCAAATTCCCCGAGGTTTTGATATTGATAATCGGTGCATAGCCCTTTTGCCTGTGATTTGGCACTGCAATTGTGTCCGCTCCTTTTTAATGCAATATGCAGTGAGGTTAGGATTATTGAATGTTGAGAACATTATTATCTTTTCTCGATAATAATGTTTTAAAGAAGATTCATAGTAGCTGTATCTTACGATTCCCGTTATATGCCATTGATTTTTGGAAGCTGATTAAGAGCAGGATGTTTGACACTTTAGATTTTTGATATCAATACATATCGTTCTCAGTTTAACATACACTTTTTATGTCGTTCCGTTTTCAATAAGTTCGATAGGAAGTATAAATTCAGAAGATAGGTTGTCTGTCTCACCATTAATCCTTTTGACCAAACGGTCTATTGCTGTCTTTCCTATTTCATATATTGGCTGCTTGATCGTTGATAACTCAGGAAGCAGCTTACTTGTTGTTTCAGTTCCATCGTAGCCAATCACCTTAATATCTTCTGGAATTTGTTTTCCCTGTCTCTTAGCTTCGTTCATGAACATGGCAGCGAGGAGGTCATCACTTGCAAACATTCCATCGACATCCGGATAATCCCAAAACATTCGTCTTACAATGGGAGCAGGATCTTCATTTGTTGAAAATTCATAGATAATAGGATCTAGCATATTTTTAATCATTACATCTTCGTATGCCTTCCTTCTGAGGGCTGCAGGTGTTCTCAAATCTTTAGGACCGTTAATGTGAATAATCGTTTTGCAGCCCTTTTGAATAAGCAATTCAGTCGCTGACTTCCCTCCTTCATAATTATCGGAACCTACCACGGGAATCGTGTCTGATAAGTAATGATCAATTGATACGATTGGGAGCTCCTTTTTAGCTGAGTTCAGGACTCCGCGGTTATAAGTGACTGCTATCACACCATCCACCTGATTGCCAATAAGCATTTCAAGATATTTTTGTTCTTTATCTATTCTATTTTGGCTATTGCAGAGAAGAAGCTTATAGCCAAGAGATTCACACACATTTTCTATATGAAAGGTTAACTCTCCAAAGAAGGGATTACTAGTGTTTGGAACAATCAACCCAATAATATAGGTTCGTTTATGAAAGAGGGAGCGAGCTAAATCGTTTGGAATATATTGAATCTCCTTCATTGCTTTATACACTTTCTCCCTTGTTTGTTCACTTATATAACCACGATTATTTAACACGCGCGAAACAGTTGTTGGAGATACGCCAGCTGCTTTTGCCACGTCTTGAATATTGGGATTCATAAATGTACCTCCTTTTCAAATTCATGTATATTTTAAAGTGGAATATTGGCTTCATGTTTTTATCATATCTTAAAGTAACTGATTATTTCAAAAAAATTTTGACTTATGAAACCGGTTGACATAAAATTCAAGGAAAGCGATAAATTTTATGCTATAGAATAGTTAGGAGGACAACTATGACTGGTACAGTGAATTTGCAGCAGGCAGAGGAAGCAATCAACAAAGCAAAAAAAGAGGTGAATAACCGCTTTCGGCTAGGATATCATATTATGGCTCCGGCTAACTGGATCAACGACCCAAATGGCTTTGTTCAATTTAAAGGAGCCTTTCATGTTTTCTATCAGCACCATCCATACAGTACAGACTGGGGACCAATGCATTGGGGACATGTCATAAGCAAGGATCTCGTAAACTGGGAGCACCTTCCCATCGCACTTGCTCCTGGCGATTATTGCGATAAAGATGGATGCTTCTCAGGCAGTGCTGTAGATAACGACGGGGAACTTACCCTCATTTATACCGGTCATCATTATGTAGATAAAGACAAAGATTTGTTTTATCAAAATCAAAATATAGCTGTTTCTTCGGATGGTGTTCATTTTGATAAAGTAATAGAAAATCCAGTCATTTCTGCACCTCCTCCAGACAGTTCCCAACACTTTCGTGATCCCAAGGTGTGGAAACATGAAGATCATTGGTATATGGTTGTCGGCAATTCTTCAAAAGATGAGACCGGAAGAGTCATTTTATACCGTTCTATCAATCTTAGAAACTGGGACTATATCGGTGTTCTTGCAGAGAGTGACGGAACAAACGGATATATGTGGGAATGCCCGGATTTCTTTGAGATTGGAGGTAAATACGTTCTCATGATTTCCCCTCAGGGTATGGATGCAAAAGACGACTGTTATAACAATCTGTTTCAAACCGGTTATCTGGTAGGTGATTATTCATACGATACGAACACTTTTAACCATGGTGCTTTTAAAGAGCTTGATTATGGACATGATTTTTATGCAGTTCAAACTCTTAAAGATGACAATGGACGCCGTATTGCCATTGGCTGGATGGATATGTGGGAGTCGTATATGCCCACCAAAGAAGATGGCTGGTGCGGTGCTCTGACACTTCCAAGGGAAATTACTCTAGATGGACAGGATCGCATTAGGATGAATCCTGTTGATGAGCTTGAACTGCTTCGTCTGGACGAAAATACAATATGTCATAAAAAGGTCACTTCCAAAAGTATTGCTGCTGAAACAACTGAAGACTTGCTAGAGATCAAAGCCGTTATAGACCTGGCCTCTTCAAACACTAAGAATATTCAAATGAAAATTTCTTATTCGTGCGGCCAGCATACACTTATTACATATGATGCTGAAAGAGAAAAGCTGATATTATCTGTGGCTGGTGGCAAGGGTTTACGAAGTGTCGCTCTTAAAAACAGCGGCCAGCTTTTACTGAGAATATATTTGGACCGCTCTTCTATTGAAATTTTCGCTAATCATGGGGAAGCAACGATGACAAGCAGGATCTACCCTGAAGGTAACCGACGAGAACTTACACTTTTATCAAATGGTGAATTCACTGTAAATGAATTCACATACTGGAAGCTTAAGGATATTTGGAAGTGAGAGAGAATCTTTAGAGACAAATATTCAAACAGATTGAGGTGTTAAGGCATGAGAAAAGTATATTGTATCGGCGAAACGCTAATAGACTTTATTTCTCTTGATAAAAACAAAACGTTAAAGAGTTCCGGTGCTTTTTCAAAAGCTGCCGGCGGCGCACCGATGAATGCAGCTATAGCAGTAGCAAAGTATGGAGGGCACTCGGTTATGCTGACCAAAGTAGCAAACGACTCTTTTGGAGAATTTTTACTGCATGTGATGTCCTCCAATGGAGTCGATATTTCCCATATTGTTAGAACAGACGAAGGAGAAACCGGACTTGCGTTTGTCTCTTTAGGTGAAGATGGTGAACGAACATTTTCCTTTTATCGAAAGAACGCTGCTGATTTGCTTCTCTCGCCAGAAGAAGTGGGAGACATCCGATTTCAGGAAGGAGATTTTCTTCATTTCTGCTCCGTTGATTTAGTTGAAAGTCCATTGAAGCAAACTCATATTGAATTAATAAATAAAGTAAGAAGTGCTGGTGGTGTTGTATGTTTTGATGTAAACGTCAGGACCGCTCTTTGGCCTGATGAAACAATGTGCCGAAATACAATCCTGCAATTCATCACTAAAGCTGACATAATCAAAGTATCCAGCGAAGAACTTGAATTTGTTTCTGGGATTACAAATGAGGAAGACGCAATCCACTCCCTTTTAAACGGGCACGTAAAAGCGGTTGTTTACAGAAAAGGCAACGAGGGTGCAGCAATTTACATTAAAGACGAAAGAGTGTATGAACATCCTGGATTCAGAGTAACGCCTGTTGATACAACAGGAGCAGGAGATGCCTTTATTGGGAGTTTTTTAAGAGAGCTTGCGATGTTAAATACAACTCCTTCCAATCTTACTAAACTTTTGCATACCCATCATAACAGATTGCTGATCTTTGCTAATGCAAGCGGTGCTTTGGCGGCAACTGTGAAAGGAGCAATTGACTCGGCACCAGGAAGAGCAGGTGTAATGGAATTTATAAAAACGATGCATGAGCAGTCTCCTAATTATAAATCTTGGTAATGGGTTTTATTAGAAGTACTGAAAGGAGGGGATAAGCTTTTCTAACAAGCTCTAAAATGTAAGTGTTTTATTCTTAATCTTTTATACGTAATCGATTACGCGAAAACGATTTCCTTGAAGTTTTATATTAGGAGGCCACATATGAAAAAGTTATTAATTCTAGTTCTCTCTTTCTTTCTGGTTATATCTAGTTTGGAGTTCAGCTTTTCTGATAAACGGGTTCAAGCGGCAGAAACGATTACGAATCCAAGCTTTGAAACTGGCGACCTGTCAGGATGGAGCGTCGTAAGCGGTAATGCCTTTAGCCCTGCAGACGTTGCTTCAGAAAATGAGTATTGGAGTAAAACGCCATTTAATCAGAGTAATCTCTGGCATATTTGGGGAGGTAGAGGCAATGATTCGAAGGTTGGGGTTATGGAATCAGAAACCTTTACTCTGGGCGGAGACGGGAAAATAAATGTTTTAACAGGTGGTAATAAAGATCTTTCAAACTTATATGTTGCGCTAGTACGTGAATCAGACGGTCAGGAACTATTAAAAGCAACGGGCAGCGGATCTGAGACATTCGCTAAAGTAGAGTTGAACGCAGCTGCTTATGTGGGAACCGTAGTGAAGTTTAAGGTAGTAGATAAGTCCAATTCTGGTCATATAAACGTTGATGATTTCAATGTACCTCCAACGCCTTCTCTTCACGGACATACAGAACCAGCATTATATAACCATGATTTTGAATATACGTCGTTGACACCTAATCAGATCAAAGGCTGGAAAGTGATAAGCGGGGATGCTTTTACTCCCGAGAGTTTAGTAAGGGAAAAACATGCTGGTAAAGGAGATTCGTTTGGCCACATGGGTTCTAAGCATTTATGGAGCTTTAAAGACGGAGGTGACGCACAGACCGGAGAAATCAAATCGGAGAATTTTACTGTTGGAGGAAATGGAGGCATAGATTTTCTGGTTAGCGGAGGAGAAGATCTTGAAAAGCTGTATGTGGCACTTGTAAGAGAATCCGATGGTAAAGAACTTTTCCAAACTACCGGTGGAAATTCGGAACGGTATCAGCGTGTATTTTGGGATGCGTCTCCGTATGTCGGTCAAGTTGTTTCTATTAGGGTGATAGATAAGGCGACAGGCGAATTTGGCCATATCAATGCAGACGATTTTCATGTCTTAAACTCTAAATTTGGCGGTGGGATATTTGGCCAGTGGAGTTTAAATGAGGGATCGGGAAAAGTAACGAAGGATCAGACAACGGGATTATCCAATCAGATAAATTATCATCTATCTAAGGGTGCTTACCAAATTGCAAAGGATCCGTTATGGAGACAAGACGGCATTTCTGGAAGTGCCCTACTTTTTGACGGGTATTCAACATGGCTTGAACGTTCTCCAAGCGAAACTCCTTCTCCAGATTCTTTCATGACGATTGAAGGCTGGGTTGCACCGCGTAACTTTGAACATGGTGACGAAGGGCGTATTTCTGCAATTATCAGTCAGCATAATCGTGAAGAAAAAACCGGATATGTTTTAGGGAATTATAGGCATGGAACATGGGGGCTACAATTTGGAACAGGAAAAGAATGGCGTGAAGTCATGTCGGACGGTGTTTTACCCCTTAATGAATGGTCATATATCGCTGCCACTTTCGATAGTGTTAAGGGGGAAGTGATTCTTTATCTAAATGGGGAGAAAGTAGCATCTGAAAATTTTCCAATTGGGGAAAAAATAAAAAAAAGCAACGAAAAGTTGATGATTGGAAAAAATAATCAGGGTATGTGGTTATATGGTTTTACTATGAACATGTACAGCGGATTACTCGATGAACTGAAGTTGCGAAACAACGTTTTAACTCCGGGGGAAATCAAGAATCAGTACAATACTTACTTACAAGCTCTGGGAGGAAATTTGCCCACTCCAGACATGAGAATGGATCGGAGTCTCTTGGCAAACGACAAGCATCGTCCTCAATTTCATCCATCACCGCCAAACCATTGGGGGAATGAGCCAGGTGGACCCATTTATTTTAATGGACAATACCATATGTTTTATCAAAGTAATCCACGCGGACCATTTTGGAACCATATTAGATGGGGACATCTTATAAGTGAGGATATGGTTCGGTGGAGAGATGCAGAGGATCCCGTCATTCCGGGACGGCAAGATACAGATCCAGATGGCGCCTGGGCGGGCGGAGCTGTAGTGGATGATACAAATACACCGGTGATTTTTTATACAGCCGGTGATGATCGAGATTCACCAAATCAGAGAATTAACATTGCGAGAAGCCAATTCCCTAAGGATGGAGACAATGATCTGAACAAATGGGAAAAAAATCAGGGAGTCGTCCTTGAACAAAAGGCTGGAGAAGGAGTTAGAGGAGAGTTCAGAGATCCGTTCGTGTTTAAAGATGGGGATATTTGGTTTATGCTCGTTACGTCAGGTAAAGAAGACGCAGGTGGCAATCCGATTGGCGGAACAGCTCTTGTTTATTCCACTAAAGACCCCAGTTTTAAAGATTGGCAATTTAAAGGAGATCTCTTTGTAGGTGACTCTAATACCTACCCTTTAACAGGAAGGGTTTGGGAACTCCCTATACTTCTGCCGCTTGGGAATACAGGGAAGTACATTTTTCTGATTAACCCTGCCAAAATGGAAAGAGATGAATTTCAATCAAGATATACATGGTATTGGATTGGAACATGGGATAGGGAAAAAGCAAAATTCACACCGGATACTATGAAGCCTGAGCTGCTGGATGTTGGGGATCACTTTACTGGACCAGCTGGACTTATTACACCGGATGGTCGGACAGTCATTCATAGTATTACACAGGGCAGGCGAACGGCAATGCAGGATTATGATGCCGGGTTTGCACACAATTACGGTTTGCCAACTGAGGTATTTTTAAAGAGTAACGGTAAGCTGGGAATTAAGCCCTTAAATGAATTGGCATCATTAAGAGGAAATCAGCTGCTAAATATCAACTCCGATACAACATTTACGGAAGCAAACCAGCAACTTGGCAATGTAAAAGGTGACATGTTTGAAGTCGAGTTAGTGCTTGATCAAGGTTCAGCAAATGAGGCAGGACTCAGCGTTAAGCGATCTCCAAGAGGAGAAGAAGAAACAACTGTTTTTTATAAACGCAGCAGTAGGGAGTTTTTTGTTGACAGAACGAAGTCAAGTCTTAATCCAGATGTAGAGAAATGGTACCAAGGAGGCATTGCTGATATCGGAAATGAGAATATTACACTTAGACTATTTGTCGACCGGTCAGAGATCAATGCTTATCTGAATGAAACGAAGGCACTTACAACAAGGGCATATCCTGAAAGGAATGATTCAACGGGATTGAGGCTGTGGGCAAATGCCAATGCAGAAACAGTCAAGGTGAAATCATTGAAAATCTGGGAGATGAAATCAGCTTATCCTAAAGTTAGTACAACAGGTGCAGCCTTAAAGCCATCCAGTCTTCAATTAAAAGCAGGTGATACAGAACGACTTACTCCAGTCATATCACCTTCTAATGCGGCGAATAAAGATGTTATCTGGAAATCCAGTAACCCATCCATTGCAGAAGTTGTAAATGGCAAGGTAAAAGGAAAAGCCAAGGGTACTGCGATTATCTCAATAAAGACAAGAGATGGGCAATTTTCTGCCAGTAGCACCGTTACGGTCGTGCCTGAACCTGTACATGGTTCTCTAGTAAACCATGACTTTGAAACTGGTGATTTATCAGGGTGGACCATTGAAAGCGGTGATGCCTTCTCTGCGCTGGATGTAACAGCGAGGACTGATTGGGGGTGGGGCGGACCGTTTAATCAACATGAATCCTATCACTTATTTGGCTTAGATGAAGGAACAGACAGCCAGACGGGTGTTCTGAGATCTCATTTGTTTAAGCTTGGCGGAAACGGTCAGATTGACTTTCTCTTGTCGGGAGGAAATGACATATATAATCTTTATGTTGCTCTTGTAAGAGCATCCGATGGGAAAGAAGTCTTAAAAGCCACCGGCGGCAATAGAGAAGGATATCAGCGTATCCACTGGGATGCCTCTGAGTATATTGGAATTGAGTTTTATATAAAAGTAGTTGACAAGGCATCAGGAGGCTGGGGTCATATTAATGTTGATGACGTAAACGTTCCGGTTGAGCCGCCTCCTAAAACAAGTATAGCCAATCCAGACTTTGAAACAGGTACACTCGAAGGCTGGACTGTTGTCGGAGATGCATTTAAACAAGCAGATGTCGTTAAGGACGAAGGATGGAGCTGGGAATGCTGTTTCGAGCAAAACAAGCAATATCACTTATGGGGGTTCAAAGACGGCGGAGATGCACAAACCGGAGAGTTGAAATCTGAAACGTTTACCCTTTCAGGATCCGGCTGGATAGACTTTCTTATTGGAGGAGGGAAAAATATTGATCAGCTCTATGTTGCTTTAGTCCGTTCTTCAGATGATAAAGAACTCATGAAGGCGACAGGAAGAAATGAAGAGAAATACTCGAGGGTATATTGGAATGCTTCCCAATTTGCAGGAGAGCAGGTTTATATAAAAGTTGTGGATCGTGCAGAGGGGGGATTTGGACATCTAAACTTGGATGATTTTAACGTACACAATAAGGATGAAGATTTATTTACCAAATCCTCTTATACAGAGTTAAGACCAAAATTTCATTATACATCCGAACGTAATTGGTTGAATGATCCCAACGGTCTTGTGTATTTTGAAGGAGAATACCACATGTTTTATCAGCATAATCCAACGGGAACTTCGTGGGGACCGATGCACTGGGGCCACGCAGTAAGCAGGGATTTGGTTAACTGGAAGAGACTACCTATGGCGATAGAATCCGATAACAATGGCTTTATATGGTCCGGCAGCGTAGTTGTAGATTATAACAATACAGCAGGATTTGGCACGAATACGATGATTGCATTATACACCCAGGAAAAAGGGGGAAATCAGGTTCAAAGCATGGCTGTCAGTAACAACAAAGGACGCACATGGAAAAAAGTTGGTGATAATCCAGTGCTTACTAATGGAGATAACCTTCCTGTTTTCCGGGATCCGAAGGTATTCTGGCATGCCCAGACAAACAAGTGGATCATGCTCCTTGCAGCTGAGAATAGTCAAAGGGAACAATTTGTTAAAATCTATACATCTTTAAATTTAAAGAATTGGACCTTTGCCAGTGACTTTGGAAAAGCAGATGGTTCACATGGCGGTGTTTGGGAGGTTCCAGATTTATTTGAACTTCCGGTAGAAGGGAGTCCGGGTCTCAAGAAGTGGGTGATGGCAGTAAGTCTAAGTGAAGGGATGCCAGCAGGGGGTTCTGGGGTCCAATATTTTGTTGGGACATTTGATGGAGTGACATTTAAAAATGAAAATTCTCCTGGTACGATTCTGTATGCTGATTATGGTGCAGATAATTATGCGCCATTAACTTTTAATCATATCCCTGAGTCAGATGGCAGAAGAATTTTAATTGGGTGGATGAATAATTGGAGATATGGCCAAGGAACACCGGCCTCCATCTGGAGGAGCGGAATGACTGTCCCGAGGGAATTGAAACTTGTCAATGTGCCAAATCAGGGTATAAGGCTTTCTCAAACTCCCGTTAAAGAACTGAACTCTTTACGCGGGCAGGCTCAGACGTGGTCAAACCAGACCATTCAATCCGGAGGGCCTAACCTTTTGTCCAATGTAAAGGGAACAGCGTTAGAAATGATAGTTGAATTCGATGCAGGAACAGCAACTGCAGAAGAGTTTGGCTTAAAGGTTAGAAAGGGAAAAAACACTTTTACTTCAATTGCTTACAACCATAAATTAAAATCATTAATTGTGGATCGAACCAAATCAGGTGAGACAAGTTTTGCTGAAGGCTTTGGTGCAAAGCACACCGTTTCAATGCAGCCGGTTGAAGGTAAAATAGGTCTTCGCTTACTGATTGATCAAACTTCTGTGGAGGTTTTTGCCAATGACGGCCAAGTTGTTATGACAGATCAAATCTTTCCATATCCCAACAGTGACGGACTGGAACTTTACTCAACAAATGGAAGTGTTAAAGTAACTAGCCTTACAGTGTATCCAATGAAGGGCGCTTCCTATACAAAATAAAACAGATGCTGACCAGCCCGGTTCCAATCTTATATGTACTGAGAAGGACCGGGTAAAAAATGATTAATCATTTTTCTGAATTATTTTAAAAATAGATTGACCTAGGACCTAAGTGTGGTTTACTATCAAATTAGTAATCGATTACGTAATCGATTACTTACATTATGTAAACGTTAACAAAATAATGAATGCAAGTAAAAGGAGGTTTAAATGAAAATAGAGCAAAAACTTCAGCTCGGTGAAGTCTTAAGGCTGAAACTCGAAGCAGGAAAGCAAACCAGAACATCTAAATGGAAGCGCATACTACAGAATTATGAGTTATATCTTTTTCTTTTACCTACTATCGTTTATTTTATTGTGTTTCACTACATTCCAATGCAGGGAGTCATTATTGCCTTTAAGGATTTCGTTCCGACTCTTGGAATTAATGGAAGCCCCTGGGTTGGGCTGGAGCATTTTGAGCGGTTTTTCAATTCCTTTCAGTTTGCAAAGCTAATGGAAAACACGATTACACTAAGTTTGCTGCAACTTTTATTTGGCTTTCCTCTGCCAATTATCTTGGCTTTGATGCTGAATCAGCTTGCTCAAGAAAGGTATAAGCGTTTTATTCAGACAGTTATTTACGCTCCTCATTTTATATCCGTTGTCGTACTGGCCGGTATGATCTTCGTTTTTTTCTCGAATAAGGGGCTGGCGAATTCCATTATCGTTCTTCTAGGCGGAGATCCCATCAATTTCATGGCAAAAGCCGAATGGTTTCAGCCGCTGTATATAGGATCCGGATTATGGCAGGAGACAGGCTGGGCAGCAATTATTTATTTAGCCGCACTTGCGGGAGTAAGTCCCGAGGTGCATGAGGCTGCCATTATGGATGGTGCAAATAAGTGGCACAGAATTCTCCATGTTGATATTCCTGCAATATTACCTATTGCTGTCATTTTATTGGTTTTATCGGTTGGAAATATAATGAATATTGGCTTTGAAAAAGCTTTTCTACTGCAAACTCCGCTTAATGCACCTTCAGCTGAGATTATTCCTACATATGTTTATAAAACAGGGTTGCAGCAGGCGCAATACAGTTTTGCCGCCGCCGTTGGATTGTTTAATGCCGTTATCAACCTAGTACTGCTTTGGCTTGTCAACCGCACAGCAAAAAGAATATCTGGAAATGGTCTATGGTAAGGGGCATTGTATATGAAACAACTAACTTTAATTAAATCTAAACATTCAGCCAGAAAATCTAAAGAAGATAGAATTTTCGATATAATCAATATTTCTGTACTAACAATCATTGCCATTATAGTTTTATATCCGCTTTATTTTGTCGTAATTGCTTCTATAAGTAATCCAGACCGTATTTATTCTGGTGACATTTGGTTACTGCCAAAAGAAATCACATTTGAGGGCTATATTAGAATCTTTCAGGATGAAATGATTTGGCTCGGATATAAAAACACAGTGATATATACAGTTCTTGGAACGGCAGTAAATGTTTCTTTGACTTTGATGGCAGCCTATGCACTGTCGAGGAAAGACTTAGTAGGACGTAATTTCTTCATGCTATTATTTCTATTTACGATGTTTTTTTCTGGGGGATTGATACCAACATATCTTGTAGTGAAAAATTTAGGAATGGTGAATACAATTTGGGCAATGATTCTACCAAAAGCAGTAGCTGTCTGGAATCTAATCGTGGCCAGAACTTTTTTCCATAGCAATATACCGGACGAACTTCTTGAAGCAGCCAAGATAGATGGTTGCTCCAATACAAAATTTTTCATGAAGGTGGTACTTCCATTATCTAAACCAATTATTGCTGTATTGATCTTATTTTATGCAGTAGGTCACTGGAATTCTTACTTTGATGCTCTTATTTACTTAAACGATGAAGGACTGTATCCACTTCAGCTCATTCTGCGGAATATTCTTATTCAAAATGAAGCAGCAGCCAACATGGTTGGAGATGTAGCCTCTTATGCAGCACAGAGAAGACTGGCAGAATTAATTAAATACGGAGTCATCATTGTAGCAGCATTACCATTGCTTATTGTCTATCCTTTTGTACAGAAATACTTTGTCAAAGGGGCACTAATAGGCGGAATTAAGGGATGATAAAGGACAAATTATTTAGGGGGAAATGAAATGAATAAAAGGGGAAAAGCAATCAGCGCAATTTTAATCAGTGTCACGTGTTTCCTTGGAGCATGCTCTGATCAGACATCTAAAGAAAAAGAGAAAAGTGATGCAGTTTTTAATCAAAAGGGACTTCCAATCGTAGATGAAAAAGTCACCTTGAATTTTGTTTCACCTAAAGCGCCCCTTGCGCCTAACTATGGGGAAATGGACATTGTGAAAGATTTAGAAAAATCAACAGGGGTCCATATTAAATGGAATAACATACCTTCTGAAGGGTACCAGGAAAAAAAGAATTTGATGCTCTCCAGTGGGGATCTACCGGATGCATTTTATGATGCGCAGTTTTCAGACTACGATATCGTAAGTGCAGGTGCCAATGGATCTATTATTCCGCTAGAGGATTTAATTGAGAAATACGCACCGAATATTCAGAAGGTTTTTGAAAAGCGTCCAGAATTAAAGCAAATGGTTACAGCTCCAGACGGCCACATTTATTCTTTGCCTCGAGCAGAAGAAATGGGTCTTGGAGCAGTGCCGAACTTTCACTCAATTAACAAAAGATGGCTGGATAATCTTGGTTTAAACGTGCCGGAAACACTTGAAGACTACCACAAAGTATTAAAAGCATTTAAAGAAAAAGATCCGAACGGAAATGGGAAACAGGATGAAATTCCTCTAAGCTTTATGTACAATTTCTGGACAGGAAACAACGGAGATCTTTTTGCGCCGTTTGGTCTTGCTGATAATTTAGAGCACAGAGTTGTTCGTAATGGGAAAGTGATTTTCACGGCCGTACAGCCTGAATATAAAGAAGCAATTAGCTATTATCATAAATGGGTAAAAGAAGGGCTGATTGATTCTGAATCTTTCACACAGGAAGCACCTCAATATCTTGCTAAAGGAAAAACAGCAGATCCAACACTGGGCTCATATATTTGGTGGGAAACAGAAGAAGTTGTGGGACCTGAACGCAAAGGGGACTATGTACTTCTTCCACCTCTGAAAGGTCCAGATGGAACACAATTAATTGGGCGTTCCAATAACTCAGATTATGGAAAGGCAGCGTTTGTCATTACATCGGCCAATAAAAATCCTGAAATTACAATGCGCTGGGTAGATCAGCTTTATGAGCCAAAGATGTCTGCTCAAATCAGCTGGGGACCAATCGGAACAATATTTGAAGAGGACGAAAACGGAATGCTTGTTAATAAAGAGCTTCCTAAGGATGTGGCAATGGGTGAGCTGCGGCAGAAAGTTGCACCAAATGGACCGGTTGTTATACTGAAAGAAGACTTTGGAACTGTCGTAGAAATGGAGCCTCGAGCAAAAGAGAGATTAAAAGATCTGGAGACTGTCTATGCTCCATATATGGAAAAGGATAACTATCCTCAAGTGTTATTCACAGAAGATGACTTAAGAACAAAAGAACAGATTGAAGCGGAAATTAGAGAAGTGGTTAATCAAAAGCAGGCTCAGTGGCTTCTTGAAGGCGGAATAGAAGAAGAATGGGATGAATACGTACAGCAGCTTGAAGACATGGGACTGTCTGAATTAATGAAGATTTATCAAAAAGGTCTTGATGATTTTAATTAAAATTAATACTCAGCAGAACCGGAGCTGCTGCTCCTGTTCTGTTTTTAGTTTACAACAGTAGGAGGAGAGCCGTTGGAAAAAATGATTGCTCGATGGGTATTTAATGAAAAGTCAGATGGAAAAATTGAAAATGACGTGCATGATGAATTTGCTCCGTATATTTTAAAAAATCAAAGACTTACGCAGGGATTTCTCCCGGAAATAAGAACGGGCATTTCTTCTTCTGCAGTCTGGCTGGACGGGTATTCAGATTATATAGAATCAGCTTTCAAAATGCCCTCAGTACAAAATTTTTCTATTAGTGCTTGGATTGCACTAAGGACATACACTGGGTATAAAAAGGCTTCAGCAGCAATAATTAATCAATGTGATATGAACAAACAAGAAGGCTTTTTTTTAGGAATCACGGGAGATGGTTGCCTGGATTTCCAAGTGGGTACTGGAAATAAGTGGGTAAGTCTTGCGTCAGACTTTATGCTAAATAAATCCGAATGGCATCATATTCAGGCATTCGTTTCAAATAAAGAAATTAATTTATATGTTAACGGAAAGCCTGCAGCAAAGGCGGAGCTTCAGGGATTTACATTCAAGCCAGCATATGTCCCGTTGCTAATCGGTAAAAACAACTGCGAAGAGAGGATTGCAAATGTTTTTATTCCTAATATGTTCAGCGGACTAATTAATGAAATTACTTTATCTGAAACTATGAACTTATCCGAGGATGAATTCTTTAATTATGATTTACTCCCGAAAATAAGTGAAGAACAGATTTCGTTAAATAGGGACAGGTGGAAAGATGATCATCACCGGCCGCAGTTTCATGCATCGCCACCTGGTCACTGGATGAATGAACCTCATGCTCCTTTTTATTATAAAGGAAAGTATCATCTATTCTACCAGCACAATCCTCAAGGTCCTTATTGGGGGAATATTCATTGGGGACACTGGGTAAGTGAAGATCTCGTCAACTGGAAAGATACCCTTATTGCCCTTGCGCCAAGTAATAATGATATTGACACGGTAGGAACATGGTCCGGCAATGCTTCATTCGATGAAAATGGTGATCCAGTTCTATTCTTTACAGCTGGAAACGACGCATTTACTCCAAATCAAATGATAGGATTGGCAAAATCTACTGTTAAGGAAGATCAAGACCTGGATTTGAAAAATTGGATAAAGCATCCGGAATCTGTTTTACAGCAACCTAGATGTATGGATCTGCACCATGATGGATTTAGAGATCCATTTGTCTGGAAAGAGGGTGACCAATGGTATCAATTAGTGGGATCAGGCTTTGAGAATAAAGGAGGAACAATTCCGGTTTTCACTTCTAAAGATCTCATACACTGGGAGTTCAGAGGCTCTTTAATTGATATTCCCCATGAAAAGTATCCTTATTTGGGTGAAATATGGGAGCTTCCTGTTTTATTGCCAATCAGCAATGACAAGCACATTTTAATCATCAGCCCTATAGGAAAGAATGCTGAAGTGGAGATTTTTTATTGGCTTGGTAAGTGGAGCCCTGAATATGCAACCTTTAGTCCAGACAGCGAGCAGCCAAAGAAGATTGATCTTAGTACTTTTCATTTTACAGGCCCAAGCGGAATGGTGGATCCAAAAAGCGGAAAGATTGTTCTATTTTCAATCGCTCAAGGAGAGCGCAGTGTGGAGAAAGAGTTCGAATCTGGATGGGCGCATACGGCAGGAATGCCTGTAATGCTCTCACTTGCCAATGATGGGGAACTTACGATAGAGCCCGTGGAATCTGTTGCTTCACTTAGAAAAAAAAGTCTCCTGTCTATAAATGATGAACCAGTTAAATCGGCTAATTTCCTTTTGCAGAAAGTGAAGGGGGATATGCTCGAAATCATGCTCGAAGTTGAAACAGAAAAATCCTTTGATTTAATTGTGCGTAAAACACCTGACGGAGAGGAACAAACAGTATTCAGCTACAATGCAGATGTTCATTCGTTTTCGGTCAACAGGACAAAAACAACACTTGATGCATCTGAACGGACTGGCGGAATTCAAGGAGGAACCCTCAGCAGACGTTTATCTACAATAAGTATTAGGCTTCTGCTTGATAAGTCACTACTGGAAGCGTACATTAATAAATCCCATAGTTTAACCACAAGAGTGTACCCCAGTAGATCAGATGCTCTCGGTATTGGTATTTCAGGGCCAGACGACTTGAAAATACACAGCCTCAAAATTTGGGAAATGAAATCTATTTATTATTAAAGGAAAAGCAAAGGTGGGGACTGCATGAACCTCATGAGTGTGAAAAATGTTAAACTGGTGGAAAAGACTGTAGATTTTCTGTTAGTTAATTTGATTTGGTTCGTGAGCTGCCTGCCGGTGGTAACCATTTTTCCAGCTACAGCAGCGATGTTTGGTGTAGTACGCCAACAATATTTGAGGAAAGAGAATTCACTGGGAATAATCAAATCCTATTATTCATACTTTTTTCAAATTTTACGCCAACACAGGCTTCTTAACATGGTTTGGACTTTAATGGGGCTTATCATTTTCGTAGATTTGATTTGGATAAAAACAATTGAACAGCCATTCTTTGAATTTCTATTTTCTTCATTTTCATATCTCTTTTTTAATGCAAGCTTAATTATGTTTTCGGCTATTGTCCATTTTGAAACAGATTCAAAAGGTATTGTTCTAAACTCTGCAACGATCATCCTGTCATACCCTTTTAAAATATTAATGGTAGGGATTACATTGTATATATTTCTAATAACTTTACTTACTTTTCCTGCTGCGGTTCTCTTTGCAGCAAGTATTTACACGCTGATTGTTTTCAGCTATTGCCATTCCCTCTTTGATCGTTTTGCAAAAAGAAAAGTTAAAATGACGTTACAATAAAAATAATAGGTGATTACATGCTTAATACAAATGAAAAATTCTTTTCAATGAAAGATGTAGCTCAGAGGGCAGGTGTCTCCACAGCCACCGTTTCACATGTCATCAATGAAACTCGGCATGTATCGGAAAAAACGAAAAAGAGAGTCGTCCAGGTAATGACGGAACTTGATTATCGTCCCAATTCGATTGCACGAAGTCTCAGAAGTTCCAGGTCCAAAACTATTGCCCTTCTCGTTCCTATAATGGGTGCGGACACATCGAATTTTTTCTTTATGTCTATAGCACAGGGGATTGAACATAAATTTAAAGAACATAACTATCATCTCCTGTTAAGTAATTCCAATGAGTCAATTGAAAGCGAAAAGGAGCAAATCAAGGTTTTTAATACTCAATTAATAGATGGAATGATTATTGCTCCAGCCATGTCTGGCCCCTCACATTTACATGAAGCCCTGAACGGCCACTATCCGGTTGTTTTTATTGACCGTAAGCCTAAAGATGTTGCTGGAGACTGCGTGCTTGCTGATAACCTGCAAGGTACTTATGATGCAGTTGGCCTTCTCCTGGAAAAAGGAAATGACAGAATTGGTTTTATCTCTGGAGGGCTTGGCCTTACAACCAGCAATGCTAGAATTGAAGGCTACAAGAGGGCATTAAGTGAAAGTGGTGTGATCTATGATCCGAATCTCGTTAAAGTAGGAGATGCGACATTTGAAGAAGGCTACAGGCTTGCAAAAGAGTTGTGGGAGCAAGAAAAAACGTCTTCAATTATGATTGCTAACAATATCATGACTATGGGAGCTGTTGCTTTCTTCAATGAAAAACAAATTAAAATTCCGGAAGAACTAATGATTATTGGCTTTGATGATTACGATTGGACCAAGATTACTTCCCCACCATTAACGGTTGTTAAGCAGCCTGCGTATGATATAGGAATTAAAGCAGCAGAAACTCTTATTGCGAGGATTGAAAATCCTTCTCTTGAATACAAAGATCATTACCTTCCAACTGAACTTGTCATCAGAAAAAGCACAATGTGAGGAATAGTATTAATTTCAATATTTGTAGTATCCAAAAATATCGTTAATCAAAACTGAATAAGAAAAAGAGGAAACCTCCAGGTTTCCTTTAAGTTCGAACAAATTTAAAATAGGATTAATTGAGCTAAGTAAAATCCTAAATAACCGGTAATCCCGTCATTGTGCGTATTTTCCATTGAAGGTCCACTGATACTATATTATGTACTTTGTAAATAGCAATAAGGTTTGGAAGAACCGCTGCTGTCCAGGCGCTTTAAACCTCAGAGAAGCCTTAGCTAAAAAGTGTTTCCGGTATAAAATTTGTAAACAAGACATTTTTAAAAGTGAGGTAACGATGATAAAGCAATATAAATTAGTTCAGTTTACTGACTTAACTTCTATTACCTATGAAGATAGATCTGTAATCTATAATCTTTTTGCTACATTAAACCTTTATCATATAGACCACAATAAATATCGGCGCGTGTTGGATATTCCACTGAAAGATGAATATCCTAACTATATTTTTGATTTTATTACTTCAATAGACACTCCGTTCAAAGACGTGAAGAAATTTATAGAGGGTAATTTTCCGATAACTATGGAGCAGCTCCTGATCTCTTTAAAGTTACAAGGTATTTTTACTGGTGTTGTTGATTTTTACTTAATGGATTCCGGGCTGTCTATTGAAGATATTGAAGTTTTGAATCTAGAAAGTGATAGAATCCAGCAATAAAAAAATCAAGAAGAAATATAGTACCACTCCATAGGGAAATAAAGATACTCTAATTGCCTAAGCCATTAGAGTATCTGTATGTTCAGCAAGTGCTTCCAATGCGATTGCCTTATCGCTGTGGGGCACTTTTTTTGTGCCGATGAGAAGTGTGGTTTCATGTCCCTTATCTGTTAGTAGAACAATATCATCCTTGCTTGCTGAAATGACTGCGTGCCTGATAGCTTCAGCTCTGTTCTCTATTAAAATGTAGCTAGAATGCTGCATGCCTTGTTCAAAATTGGCCAATATTTTTTTGGGCGGCTCTAATCCCGGGTTATTCGTTGTGATAACGACATAGTCTGCCAGTGAAGCTTCTCTTGCCATTAAAGGGCGTTTGGAAGGATCTTTGTAGTTGCCTCCCCCTATCATAATAATCAGTTTTCCTTTTTTAAAGGGAAGTAGACTGTTTATTGCTTTGCCAATCGCATCAGGAGTGTGTGCGTAATCCACATAAACGGCTGGGCCGTCAGTTCCTGATATTCTCTCCATTCTACCGGCAGGAGGAAGCACCTTTGGAAGGCAGGAGACAACCTTTTCCACTTTGTACCCAGAGGCGTAAAGAGCTGCTGCAGCTGCCAGTATATTGTATACATTAAATGTTCCGATGTATTGGGTGTGGACAGGAAATGCGCCTTCTGGCGAATGCATCAGAAAAGAGATTCCACGTTCTGTCATGATCATCTGTTCTGCATAGAAATCCGCACTTGGTGTCAGTCCATAGGTGATGGTTTCATGTGGGGTGAGGCTGGAAAAATAAGGACCCCAAGGATCATCAGAATTGATAACCGCATACTTTTTTTTGTTTATATTCTGGCCAAGCTGTGAAAAAAGAAGGCCTTTAGCATGAGCATAACGTTCCATCGTCCTGTGATAGTCCAGATGTTCATGTGTAAGATTCGTAAAAACTGCTACATCAAATTCAATTCCATCTATCCTTCCATTTAGAAGGCCTTGGGAAGATACCTCGAACGCGGCATCATGGCACCCCGCTTCTTCAGCAGTTTTTAGAAATTGTAAGTTTGACAGAATATCGGAAGTTGTATTGGGAGAGGGAGTGAGCTTTTGGCCCAAAAGAAATCCAAGCGTTCCTGCTGAGGCTGCCTTCTTTCCCGACAGTGACAAAATATCATGAATAAGCCTTGTAACAGTAGTCTTTCCATTCGTCCCTGTTACACCGATCACATTCATCCTTGAAGAAGGATAGCCATAGAAATGATGTGCAAGCAATGTCATTGCTTTTAGAGAATTTTTCACGATAACAAGACAAGCCGATGGGGGAAGACATTCTATCTCTTTCTCAGCAACAATGAGGACAGCTCCTCTTCTCCAGGCTTCCTCCGCGTATGTATGGCCGTCAGCGACTGTGCCGGAAATGCAGAGGAAAAGATCTCCAGGTGTAACGGTTCTAGAGTCCATTGTCATTCCGGTTATATATGAGGGCAGCGGACCTGATATCATCTTTGATTCCAATAGTTCCAGCAATTCAGCAGTGTACAATGAAATGACATCCTCTCAATCTATAAAGTGCAAATTGATATCTAGTGGGAAATTGGCGGCAAAAGTGCCACTTTATCTCTTTCCCGCTTCTTCAAACAATAAACCTTCTCGTGGGACAAGGGGACGGGTACCTCGTCCCGCTCCTTGGAGTTACTAATCGGGGAGTGACAGGCACTTGGTCTCTATTTAACTTTATAAACTTTTCCTGTATTCGCATCGACCAAGAAATAGACTTTTTGTAATGTAAGTATATGGTATTATTAAAAAAATACAGAAAAATACAAAGGGGGAGGTTGTATACATGAACAAAATATTAACTATTGTCATTACCTTATTGATTTTAATATGCCTAAGTTTCGGAATCGCAACTTATTTTGATGCAAATTTTTCTGATTATTCATTTTTTGTAGGGTTAGTTGTGACAGTCGTTATTTGGTTTTCTAATTCAAAGGGAGGGGCTACATCTCGTCTGCTGGATGTGACCGTTCAAGGAGGGACAGGGATCAAATCAAAACAAGAGAAATTTGAGTTTTCACCTGGCCTAATTTTCCTGACATGTTTGGCATATACCGTCGTGAACTTAGTTGCATTGCTCTTCCAATATCGAGATTATTTATAGATTAAATTTAGCTTGGGACAAGGGGACGAAGGGACAAGGGGACGGGTAGAGACCACTGAAATACATCTCCTAAAAATTGTAAAAGTTAAAAAATAAAAGAAAACCCTCCTTGATTTGGTATAATT